>NZ_JACHYZ010000044.1:0-1160 GCF_014193215.1 Rhizobium sp. BK112 | reverse complement strand
TCCGCTGGAAACCGGTGGCGACGATAGAGAGGATCACGTGCAGAATGCCGACAGATCCCACATCTTCTTCGCTTCGCGGTTAACGTTACAGTACCATCTATAGACCTGAACCCTTGGGCGAGATCGCATGTTGAACGTCATGTGCCACGCAACGATGCCTGGGCGGCGGCTTGAAGTGCGCGTTCGAGTTGGAGTACGGCAGAGCGTTGCGGCCTGTTTACTGGTTGCTCGAGATAGTAGTTCCCCGGCCCCGGAGTTTTGGGGACGAGCGGGCAGATTTCCAATCCCAGCGATGCAGCGAGCGGACCGCATACCGGGATATGGCCTATTGCAAGGCCTAGTCCTTGGCTAACCATGATCAGCGCCAGCGGAGTAGTATCGACGGTCTCAAGTCTGAGATTCCGCCCTCGCATCGGCCCGAAGTTATGATTCATAAGCGCGGTCCATCCCATCACATGCGCTGCTACGTCAAACAATCGAAATGACAACAGATCTTCCAGGCCCTCCATTCTGTCGAGATCTTCCTTCCGACCCATAACGACATGCGACATCCCCATTAGCCAGCTTGGATGGCGCACAAGGTGCGGTTCCTCCCCGAAGCGGATTGCGAGGTCGGGGTCTGCCTTACGCTGCGTGCCCTCCATTAAAAGTTCAACACGGATCAACGGATTCTCGCGCTCAAAGTCAGCCAGCACGCGAGGGAGCCAACTCATTGCCATCAATTGACTGGCAAGCAGGGTGACCCGTTCGACGCGCTGCCGCGCGAAAAGAGATGCGGCCTTGCTCTCGATTGCCCCAAGCGAAACCTGGACCGTGGGAAGGAAATCGCCTCCTTCCGTCGTCAAATTTATCCGGTTTGCAGCACGTTCGAACAGAGGGCGACCCAGATGGGTCTCCAACGCAAGGACTTGCTGACTGACCGCGGCAGCCGACATGTTCAGTTCTTTCCCGGCGCGGGCAAAGCTCTGGTGTCGTGCGGCTGCCTCGAACACGCGCAGCCAGTTTAATGAAGGGATCAGCGCTGACATCATCCTCTCAGCGTAAGTTCAACTTAGCCTAAGGTCAATCTGCCGATTCCGATGAAGCCGCCCCTTTGTTCCGAGATGATTGCGCCCCCGGTTTCCGGGATGATCTCGCCCCCTGTTTAGTGGGGTCTGCAG
>NZ_JACHYZ010000043.1:0-1559 GCF_014193215.1 Rhizobium sp. BK112 | reverse complement strand
TCGGGTGGTGTGGTTGCCAGCGGCAACGTGCTGACCAACGACACCGATCCGGATGCCGGTGATACCAAGACGGTCACGGCCGTCGTTTTCGGCGCGACATCAGGCACGCTTGGTTCGGCGCTGAACGGCACCTATGGCAGTCTCGTGCTCAACGCATCGGGCGTCTATAGCTATACCGTCAACGAGACCAATGCGGCCGTCCAGGCATTGCGCCAGTCGACCAACACGCTGAGCGATGTCTTCAGCTACACGATGCGCGACACTGCCGGCGCCACGGCCACGGCCAACCTCACCGTCACCATCCATGGCGCCAACGACGCGCCGGTGCTGGCCGTCCAGACGGTGGCCCAGAACGCCACCGTCGGCTCGGCCTTCTCCTTCGTGCTGCCGACGACCACCTTCACCGATGTCGACAGCACCGAGACGCTGGCCTATACGGCAACGGCTGCCGATGGCACGGCGCTGCCCGCCTGGTTGGCCTTCAACGCCTCGACGCGGACCTTCTCCGGCACGCCGACGGCAACCGGCACCTACGGCGTCAGGGTGACGGCAACCGACCTCGGCGGCCTTGCTGCCAACGAGACCTTCAGCATCGCCGTATCGACGGCTGGCAACAGGGCGCCGACGGCGGTTGCCGATGCGGGTGATGCGACGGAGAAGGGTGGTGTCGCCAATGGCTCGGGTGGTGTGGTTGCCAGCGGCAACGTGCTGACCAACGACACCGATCCGGATGCCGGTGATACCAAGACGGTCACGGCCGTCGTTTTCGGCGCGACATCAGGCACGCTTGGTTCGGCGCTGAACGGCACCTATGGCAGTCTCGTGCTCAACGCATCGGGCGTCTATAGCTATACCGTCAACGAGACCAATGCGGCCGTCCAGGCATTGCGCCAGTCGACCAACACGCTGAGCGATGTCTTCAGCTATACGATGCGCGACACTGGCGGCGCCACCGCCACGGCCAACCTGACCGTCACCATCCACGGCGCCAACGACGCGCCGGTGCTGGCCGTCCAGACGGTGGCCCAGAACGCCACCGTCGGCTCGGCCTTCTCCTTCGTGCTGCCGACGACCACCTTCACCGATGTCGACAGCACCGAGACGCTGGCCTATACGGCAACGGCTGCCGATGGCACGGCGCTGCCTGCCTGGTTGGCCTTCAACGCCTCGACGCGGACCTTCTCCGGCACGCCGACGACAGCAGGCACCTACGGCGTCAGGGTGACGGCGACCGATCTCGGCGGCCTCTCGACCAACGAGACCTTCAACATCGCCGCATCGGCGGCGCCAACGACCTACAGCCTGTTCAACGCCTCCAGCACGCCGACCCAGACGAACCTCAACGATGGTCAGCAGCTCGAGCTCGGCGTCAAGTTCCAGTCGAACGTCGCCGGTGATGTCACCGGCATCAAGTTCTACCGCAGCGCCAATGACAACGGCCAGAACGTCGTCGACCTGTGGACCACGACCGGCACCAGGCTTGCCACCGCCACCTTCAGCAACACCACGGCGAGCGGCTGGCAGACGGTGAACTTCACGACGCCCGTCACCATTACCGC
>NZ_JACHYZ010000042.1:0-1631 GCF_014193215.1 Rhizobium sp. BK112 | reverse complement strand
CCCGGCTACAACAATTGTCAAAGCTGATTAGAGGCGCGACGTTGCCAGCCATTTAGAGATGCGACACTCAGCATTGCCGCTGGCGCTGACGGCAGCCCCCGATCCGACCGGCTGGGCCGGGTTGCGAGGGAGGAGCGGGGGCGGGTGAGGGACACCCCTTCGGCTTTAGCTTTGAGACTATGAGTGCCAGCGGCTCATTCCGCGGCCTCCATGCGCGCCAGCGCCTTCTGCCTTTTGGCAATGACCTCCGGGTCGTTCATGAAGTCCGTCCGCCGGCCGGGCTTGCGGCCACGCTTCTGATAACCATTGCCCTGGCTACCATCCGGTATCCCAAACATATGATCTGTCTGACCTGTGCGGCGAGGGCCGCTCTTACTGCGCTGCAGTTCACGTCCAGCCTGTAGCTCAGCGACGATCGAAAGCATGTCGTCCAAACGCTTGTTCTCGACGACTTCGGGTCTGTGTATCGATCGCAACTTATCGAAGGTTCTGTAGGGTAGGGTGAAGCTCTCGTGCATGATCTCGAGGCGACCGTCCGGATAGTCGCAGACGACGACCTTCTTTCCCGCCAATACCTTGGCCTGTTCTGTTGGATCGAGGATGAACAAGACCTTGTCGTAGCGCAACGTCAGAGACTGCGACAGGGTGCGGACTTCCTTCCGGCACATGGCACCATCGAGGCTCTCATGATCGGCCAGCGGCCGATGCATGTCCTTCGGATTGCGCGGCGGCTTGCCGAAACGAGCATTGAAATCCGCAATGAACGCTGGTGCATAGAGGTTTGCCGCTTCGATCGTGTCGATGCCGCGCAGCCGCAGTTCCTTGACCAATCGATCCTGCAGCGTCTGGTTGGCGCGTTCGACGCGTCCCTTGGCCTGTGGGGTATTGGCGCAGATGATGTCGATGTTGAGCTCATAAAGGGCTCGGCCGAACTGCGTCAGGCCGCTCGTCCGGTCTTTCTCCGAAGCATGGACTGGGCGGAAGACACCGTGCTTGTCGCTGTAGAATGCCAGAGGCTTGCCCCACTGCTGCAAATAGGCCTTCGTCGCATGGAAGTAGTCGAAGGTGTTCTCCGATCCGGCAAACCGCAGATGCAAGAGCTTGCCGGTGGCGTCATCGATGTAGACGAGCAAGGCGCATTTGGGACCGCGGTTCTCGAACCACCAGTGATGCGAGCCGTCGATCTGGACGAGTTCGCCGAGACAATCCCGCCGGCCACGCAGCTGAAAAACCCGCTTCTTGCGTTCGCGCCGCGAGATCCAGATGCCGGCCTCGGTCATCCATTGGCGCAACGTCTCCTTGGCCACCGAGATGTGATGCAGTTCGATCAGCTTCTCGCGGGCCAGCGTCGGGCCGAAATCCAGATAGCGCTCGCGGATCAGATCCAGCGCCGCATTGCGAAACTCCTCGCTGTGGCGCCGATTGCTCGGTCGTGATCGCTTCTTCGAAACCAGGCCGGCTTCACCGAAACGGTCATAGGCCTGCAGCAGCCGGTGCACCTGACTTCGGCTGAGGCCGAGCAGCTCGGCGGCCTGGATAATGCTCAGGCGCTGATCACGGATCTTCTGAATAACTTCGAGGCGATGCAATTCTTTCTGCGACATGGTGATCATAAAGGACATGACGACTCC
>NZ_JACHYZ010000041.1:0-2355 GCF_014193215.1 Rhizobium sp. BK112 | reverse complement strand
TCGGCGAGTTCGAACCGGTGCTCGAACGGCCGGCCGGCAATGCCGCGATGCAGGTAGCCGTCGGTGGCCGCTTCCTGCTTCTTGCCGGTGACCGTCAGTAGATTGGATTGGAAGGTAATGTCGAGTTCGTCCAGGGTGAAGCCCGCCACCGCGATCGAAATCCGGTAGCTGTCGTCACCGGTCTTGACGATGTCATAGGGCGGCCAGTCGCTGATCGACCGGGCGCGCTGGGCGTTTTCCAGAAGATTGAAAACCCGGTCGAAGCCAACGCTCGAACGATAGAGAGGTGCATAGTCGTAAGATGTTGCCATAGCCATATCCTCCTTGAAGCAACATGGGTACGGAAGCGCCGAAGACGGCGCTCCCAGCAAGGCCAGCCCTTCATTGAGCGGCTGGCGGCAATCGATTTGGTTTTTGAGAATTTCGGATTCAAGAGCTGCGGCAGAAAAAAATTGCTCGTTTTCGGCTTCTGCCACCCGCTCAAACCATTTCATAAACGGCCGCATTACCCTGAACGGGCAAGCCTTTGTAGAAGGCGTGACGCAGAGCCGTCGTCGGTCCAGCCCCGGAATTCGATCTCGGCAATCAGCGTCGCCTGGACGATGACAACCTGTGAAGACGGTCCGCTCAAGCGACGCCCTTGCCGCCGGTGACACCATAGACCTCGCCGTTGATGAAGCTTGCTTCTGGCGATGCAAGCAGGACGAATACGGGAGCCAGCTCGACCGGCTGGCCGGGCCGGCCGAAGTCGCTATCCTTGCCGAAGTTCTTCACCTTCTCGTCTGGCTGCCCGCCACTCGGCTGGAGAACCGTCCAGACCGGTCCGGGTGCGACGACATTCGCGCGAATGCCACGCTCAATCAGCTGCTTGGCAAGGGCCTTCGTATAGGCGACGATGCCGGCCTTTGTCGTGGCATAGTCGAGCAAGATCGGCGATGGCTGATAAGCCTGAATGGAAGCGGTCGTTATCACCGCGGATCCCGGCGGCATATGAGGAACGGCGGCTTGTGCGATCCAGTGGAGCGCATAGAGATTGGTCTTCATCGTCTTGTCAAAATCTTCGGTCGACAGATCTTCGATCTTCTCGCGGTACTGCTGACGACCGGCATTGATGACGAGGATATCGAGACCGCCAAGACCGGAGACCGCCTTGTCGACCAGTTGCCGGCACCATGGCTCCTCCTTGATGTCGCCGGGTAGGGCGACGGCTTTGCGGCCCTCGGCTTCGATAAGTCCGATCACTTCCTTAGCATCTACCTCTTCATCCGGAAGATAGGCGATGGCGACATCGGCGCCCTCGCGCGCGAAAGCGATTGCCGCGGCACGGCCGATGCCCGAATCTCCGCCGGTGACGAGTGCCTTCCGGCCAGTGAGCTTCCCCGACCCGCGATAGCTCTCCTCGCCGTGATCCGGCGTGGGACCCATCTTGCGGGCGAGGCCAGGCGCCTGCTGCGGTTGGTTTGGGAAAGGCGGTGCTGGATAAATCGTGCGAGGATCGTTCAAGGAGGTCTTGTCGCTCATAATGACACCTAAGGTTTTTCGGAATTGCATGGCGAATGCATGTCCGCGAACGTCCGTTTCATCCCTTTGTTCCTATGAAGCCGTCGGCTCGGAACAAACTTTTTGCGTTGTCGTTCGTCCTGATTATCAACGAAGGAGGAAATGTCATGCCCCGTGGTGACAAGTCCAAGTACACCGACAAGCAGGAACGCAAGGCAGACCACATCGCCGAAAGCTACGAAGACCGTGGCGTATCAGAGAAGGAAGCCGAGCGCCGAGCCTGGGCGACCGTCAATAAGGATGATGGCGGCGGCAAGAAGGCCGGCGGTTCCGGGCAAGGCAAGCATACCGGTCATCCGGCCGCCCACAAAGGCGGCGAGAAAGGCGGCAAGGCGGCAGCGTCACGATCGGCCGCAGACCGTTCGGCTTCGGCAAAGAAGGCGGCCGCGACGCGGAAGCGGAATGCCGAGCACAGCGCCCATCATTGATCGGTCGGGTCCCGTGACGGAGCAGAAACGCTACATCCCAACACCTGACGGATTTCTGTGAGACAGGGAGACGACGTGCTTGCCCGTTTGAGAACGCTGATGGTCGATGAAGACATACCTTCGGCCATGCTTTCTGGCTTCGGGTTCGCTGGCCAGATCACCTTCGGCTTCTTCGATTTCGAAGCCCGCGAATACAAGCCGAAGAGCTTCGAAAACCTTGAGGTGACCAACTTGACGGGCTCGCTTGCCTGGAAGGACGGAAAACCGCTGCCGCATCTGCACGCCACCGCCGGCAGCGCTTCCTTCGAAGCGGTCGGCGGTCACCTGTTGGCGCTCGAGGTCGGTCGCGATTTCGATGGAGCTCCAT
>NZ_JACHYZ010000040.1:0-2601 GCF_014193215.1 Rhizobium sp. BK112 | reverse complement strand
ATCTGCCGATTCCGATGAAGCCGCCCCTTTGTTCCGAGATGATTGCGCCCCCGGTTTCCGGGATGATCTCGCCCCCTGTTTAGTGGGGTCTGCAGGCGATGATTGTTGTCAGTTCATTCAGGCGAGGTGTCAAGCTTTGCGCGGTAGATTTCGGCGCAGACTATCACCGCTCAATTCGATGCGGTGGGCATTGTGGACCAACCTGTCGAGTATGGCATCGGCGTAGGTTGGGTCGCCAATGACGCCGTGCCATGCGGACACGGGAAGTTGGCTGGTAATGATCGTTGATCTGCGTCCATAGCGATCTTCGAGGATTTCCAGCAGGTCGTGGCGGGCCTGTTCGTTGAGCGGCTCGAGCCCCCAATCATCCAGTATCAGGAGCTGAACATGGCCTAAGGTCCGTTGCAGCCGGGCATACCTGCCGTCACCGCGCGCGAGCGCAAGCTGGGCAAACAGCCTTGGGACACGCTGATAGAGAACTGAGCGATCGTCTCGGCAAGCCTTGTGGCCGAGAGCGCAAGCCAACCAACTCTTTCCGACACCCGAGGGGCCGCAAATGGCCAGATTGTCATGGGCGTTGATCCAGTCGCCACCGAGCAGCTTCATGAAGAGAGCACGGTCGAGGCCGCGGTCGGCGCGATAGTCGACATCTTCTGGGGTGGCCTGGTGGCGAAGCTTGGCAAACCTGAGGCGTGCCGCAAGCTTCCGATCGTAACGGGAGCTCCATTCCCGTTCGAGCAGCAGTCCGAGCCATTCGGCGTGCGAGAGATGTTCGGCTTCGCCGTTGGCAACAAGTTCGCAAAAGGCCTTTGCCATGCCGGCCAGGCCCATGGCATTCAATTTATCCAGTGTTGGATGGGCAAGCATCTTTCGTTCTCCTTAGTGGTAATAGCGAGGTCCGCGGATGTTGGCGTGATGGATCGGTTCATGCGGCGCCGCTCCATTTGAGGCAGCCGTCCGGTCAAGGTGATTGTCGAGGATGGATCGCACCGAGCCATAGGTTCGTGCGCCAATCTCCAACGCACGGCCGCAAGCGGCATTGACCCTGTCGCGGCCGAAGCTCTTGTTGAGGCGGATGATGCCGAGGCAAGCTCGAAAGCCCTGCTCGGGATGAGGCCTGTCGGCAAGAATGCGCTCGCACAACAGCGCAACATCCGGCCCCATCGCAGAGGCTTCGCGTTGAATCCGTTCAATCGTCCAGTCGGCAAAGCGGCGATGCGCAGAGGGCATATGATCGGGGATCGTCGTGTGCTTGCCGTTGCCGCTGGAGCGCCGGTGAGCGGCAATTCGCTCGCCCTTGTGGAAGATCTCGATCGTATTGGCGGTGATACGAGCCTCGACCTGCTCGCGGGCAAAGCGATAGGGAACGGAATAATAGTGCCGCTCGATCTCGACGTGATAATCCAGCCCGGCGCGCCGGATACGCCATTCGGCAAAGACATAACGTTCGACAGGCAGCGGTCGCAAAGCCGGACGATCAAGCTCCTCGAACAATTGGCGGCGCGTGGCGCCGACACGGCGCAGAACGCGCTTATCATTGAGATCATGGAGCAATTGGCCAATCGCCGCATTGACCTCGGCCAAACTATAGAAGATGCGATGGCGCAGCCGGCCCAACAGCCAACGTTCGACGATACGAACCGCAGCTTCCACTTTCGCCTTGTCCCGCGGGCGTCGCGGCCGCGTCGGCAAGACGGCGCTGCCATAATGGGCCGCCATCCCGCAATACGTCCGGTTTACCTGGGGATCGAAGTGGCAGGCCTTGATGATCGCTACCTTGGCATTGTCGGGAACCAGCAAGGCTGGCGCACCGCCAAAGAACTCCAGCGCCAGGATATGGCATTCAATCCAGTCGGGAAGCGTCTCGCTCCAACGTGCCTGCGCATATGAAAGGCTGGATGCTCCCAGAACCGCCACGAACAGGTGCGCCTGCCGTGTCTTGCCGGACAGCCGATCAACGACAACCGTGACCGTGTCGCCGGCGTAGTCGACGAACAGCTTGTCGCCGGCCGCGTGATCCTGCCGCATCGTCACAGGCAACTTCATCGCCCAGCCGCGGTAGAGGTCACAGAAGCGACTGTAACGATAGCCCTCCGGATAACGGCTGATGTATTCGTCCCAAAGGATCTGCAGCGTCATATGCTTGCGCTTCAGCTCGCGGTGGACCTGCGTCCAGTCCGGCTCAGGGCTCCGACGATGACCCGTCTTCGTCCCGCCTGCCTTGTAAAGCGCCGCTTCCAGGACTGCATCGCTGATGTCGTCACCCAACGGCCACGATAGCTCCGCAATGGCCGCACGCCGAAGCGTCTCGCGCACCGTCGATGGCGCAGCTCCAACCCGAACCGCGATCGACTTGTGGCCAAGTCCTTGTTCGAAGCGATATCTCAATATCTCGCGGACACGCCGCATCTCCAGTCTCTCCGCAGGCATCCCGTTCCTTCCTCGTCACGTCGAAGGAAGAAACTTCACACCAGCAGAACACCCACGCCAGATGCTTTCCGATGGGGGCGGCATCATCTCGGAATCAGGGGGCGACTATTTCTCGGAATTGGGGGGCGAGATCATTTCGGAATCAGGGGGCGGATTGCCTCGGAATTTGCA
>NZ_JACHYZ010000039.1:0-3085 GCF_014193215.1 Rhizobium sp. BK112 | reverse complement strand
AGAAGCTCGCTCAGCTTCGCCTGTTCGTCGGCTGTCAGCTTGCTGCCGGTCGGCTTGCCGGCCCTGTTGCGCGCAAAGACCAGCAATGACAGCCCGCCGAGGGTCACCAGCAGCACCGGCGCGCCCCAGAGCAGCACCGTCTTCATGCCGATACGCGGCTTCAGCAGCACGAACTCGCCATAGCGCGAGACGATATAGTTCAGCACCGCCTCGTCGCTGTCGCCATCGCTGATGCGCTCGCGCACCAGCAGGCGCAGATCCTTGGCCAGATCGGCATTGGAATCGTCGATCGACTGGTTCTGGCAGACCATGCAGCGCAGTTCCGCCGACAGGGCGCGGGCCCGCGCCTCGAGCGCCGGATCGGCCAGCACCTCGTCCGGATTGACGGCAAAGGCGGGGGCCGCCATCAGCAGCAAAGCGAAAGCCAGCAAGAGACGCCGCATCATTCCGCCGGCTCCATTGCAGCAGCAGGCTTCGCGGCTTTCGCCTTCCTACGCGGGGCGCCGACGCGCAGGCGGCGGTCGGTGAGCGAGACGAGGCCGCCGAAGGCCATGATCACCGTTCCGCCCCAGATGCAGAGAATGAACGGCTTCCACCAGATGCGCACGACGATGCCGCCGTCCTTGGTGGCGTCGCCGAGCGAGACATAGAGCTGGCTGAGCCCGAAGGTCAGGATGCCGGCCTCCGTCGTCGGCATCTGCCGGGCGGTGTAAAGACGCTTGGCCGACCAGGTATCGGCCACCGCGACACCGGCGCGCCGGATGGTGAAGTGGCCGCGCTCCTCGGTATAGTTCGGCCCGGTCGCCGGCTGCATGCCGTCGAAATGCAGGCTGTAACCGCCGGCCTCGGTGATCGCGCCGGGCTTCATCTCGATGACGTATTCGCTCTGGAAGGTCGTGACCGCGACGATGCCGAGCACGGTGACGCCGAGCCCGGCATGGGCAAGGGCGGTGCCGAAGGCCGAACGCGGCAGGCCGGAAAGCCGGCGCCAGGCGACACTGGCGGAAACCTTGCCGATTCCGGCGCGATACCAGAGATCGGCGATGGCGCCGAGGATGAGGAACAGGCCGGCCGCCAGCCCGAGCACTGACAGCACCGGTCCGCCATGTTGGACATAGAAGAAGACCACCGCGGCCAGGAAGGCGATAGCCGCGACGACATAGAGCCGCTGCAGGGCGCCGAGCAGATCGCCGCGCTTCCAGGAAAGCATCGGCCCAAAGGGCACGATGACGATCAGCGGCGCCATCAGCAGGCCGAAGGTCAGGTTGAAGAAGGGCGGTCCGACGGAGATCTTGTCGCCGGTCAGCGTTTCCAGCAGCAGCGGATAGAGCGTGCCTGTCAGCACCGTGCCGCAGGCGACCGTCAGGATCAGATTGTTGACGACGAGCGCACCCTCGCGCGAGATCGGCGCAAACAGCCCGCCGGCAGCGAGCCGCGGCGCGCGGAAGGCAAACAGCGACAGCGCTCCGCCGATGAAGATCAGCAGGATGCAGAGAATGAAGACGCCGCGGGTGGGATCGCTGGCAAAGGCATGCACCGAGGTCAGCACGCCGGAGCGCACCAGGAAGGTGCCCATCAGCGACAGCGAGAAGGTGAGGATGGCAAGCAGCACCGTCCAGATCTTCAGCGCCTCGCGCTTTTCCATGACAAGCGCCGAATGCAGCAGGGCGGTGCCGGCCAGCCACGGCATGAAGGAGGCGTTTTCCACCGGGTCCCAGAACCACCAGCCGCCCCAGCCGAGTTCGTAATAGGCCCAGTAGGAGCCCATGGCGATGCCGAGCGTCAGAAAGGTCCAGGCGGCCAGCGTCCAGGGCCGCACCCAGCGCGCCCAGGCCGCGTCGATGCGGCCTTCCAGAAGGGCCGCGACGGCAAAGGAGAAACAGACGGAGAAGCCGACATAACCGAGATAAAGCAGCGGCGGGTGGATGGCGAGACCGATATCCTGCAGGACCGGATTGAGATCGCGGCCCTCGGCCGGCGCCGGATCGAGCCGCAGGAAGGGATTGGAGGTCAGAAGAATGAACAGCGTGAAGGCGACCGAGATCCAGGCCTGCACGGAAAGCACATTGGCCTTCAGCGTCTCCGGCAGATTGCGCCCGAAGACGGCGACCAGCGCGCTGAACAGCGTCAGGATCAGCAGCCAGAGCATCATCGATCCCTCGTGATTGCCCCAGACGCCGGAATATTTATAGATCAGCGGCACCAGCGAATGCGAATTCTCCCAGACGTTCTCGACCGAGAAATCCGAGACGACATGGGCATAGGTCAGCACGCCGAAGGCGAAGGCCACCAGCGAGAACATCGCCAGCGAGCCGATCGTCGCCACATCCATCATCGCCCGGTCGTGACGACGGGCGCCGATCACCGGCACGATGGAGAGGATGAGCGCCGTGGCCAGCGCCAGCACCAGCGCGTAATGGCCGATCTCGATGATCATGGCGTCGCCTTCACTTCCTGGCCCTGAGCTTGCTTGCCCGGAACGTCCTCGCCTTGCCCTTCCTTCCACAGCCCCTGGGATTTGAGCCGGTCGGCCACATCCTTCGGCATATAGGTCTCGTCATGCTTGGCCAGCACGGTATCGGCGACGAAGACATTCGTTCCCGGCGTAAACATGCCTTCGGTGACGACGCCCTGGCCCTCGCGGAAGAGATCGGGAAGGATGCCGGTATATCTCACCTTCACGGCATTGGCGCTGGCGTCGGTGACGGCAAATTCCACCGTCGAGCCGGTGCCGCGCACGACGCTGCCCTCGCCGACCAGGCCGCCGAGCCGGATGCGGGTTTGCGGCGCCACCGGCGTCTTCGCCAGATCGGCCGGCATGTAGAAATAGGCGACCGACTGGCTGAAGGCGAACATCACCAGCAGCACGGCGGCGGCAATGAAGCCCATGCCGCCGGCGATCACCCCCAGGCGCTTCTGCTTGCGCGTCATTGCGCCATTCCTTCTGTTGCTATGCCGAGTTCCCGGGCAAGCGCCAGCAATTGCCGGCCCTGCTCGCCGGCCGGCGGAAAGGCCGCAAGCCCGCGCTTCAGCGCGCCGGCAGCACGATCCCTATCGTTCAATACGGCGTAAGAGCGGACGAGCC
>NZ_JACHYZ010000038.1:0-3378 GCF_014193215.1 Rhizobium sp. BK112 | reverse complement strand
GCCGACGTGAAGGAAGTGCAGATGCTGCACTGGTGGACGTCGGGCGGCGAGGCAGCGGCGCTGAATGTTCTGAAGCAGGATCTGTCGAAGGAAGGTTTTGCCTGGAAGGATGTTCCGGTGGCCGGCGGTGGCGGTGACGCGGCGATGACGGCGCTGAAGGCGATGGTGGCGGCCGGCACCTATCCGACAGCCTCGCAGATGCTGGGGTATACCGTGCTCGATTATGCCCAGGCCGGCGTCATGGGTGACCTGACGGAGACGGCGAAGAAGGAAGGCTGGGACAAGTCGGTGCCGGCGGCGCTGCAGAAGTTCTCGGTCTATGACGGCAAGTGGGTCGCAGCCCCGGTCAACGTCCACTCGGTCAACTGGCTGTGGATCAACAAGGCGGTGATGGACAAGATCGGCGGCACCCAGCCGAAGACCTTCGACGATCTGATCGCCCTGCTCGACAAGGCCAAGGCCGCCGGCGTCATCCCGCTCGCCCTTGGCGGCCAGAACTGGCAGGAAGCGACGATGTTCGATTCCATCGTGCTGTCGACCGGCGGTCCGGAGTTCTACAAGAAGGCCTTCAACGACCTCGATGAAGAGTCGCTGAAGTCCGAGACGATGAAGAAGTCCTTCGACAATCTGGCGACGATCGTCAAATATGTCGATCCGAACTTCTCCGGCCGCGACTGGAACCTCGCCACCGCCATGGTCATCAAGGGTGACGCGCTGGTGCAGGTGATGGGCGACTGGGCCAAGGGCGAATTCGTCGCCGCCAAGAAGACGCCGGATACCGACTTCCTGTGCTACCGCTTCCCCGGCACCGACGGCAGCGTGATCTACAACTCCGACATGTTCGGCATGTTCAACGTCCCCGACGACCGCAAGGCGGCGCAGGTGGCGCTGGCAACCGCAACGCTGTCGAAGAGCTTCCAGTCGGCCTTCAACGTCGTCAAGGGTTCGGTGCCGGCTCGTACCGACGTTCCCGATACCGACTTCGACGCCTGCGGCAAGAAGGGTATCGCCGACCTGAAGGCTGCCAATGAAGGCGGCACGCTGTTCGGCTCGCTGGCGCAAGGCTATGGCGCACCGCCGGCGATCGCCAATGCCTATAAGGATGTCGTCTCGAAGTTCGTCCACGGCCAGATCAAGACCTCCGACGAGGCCGTGACCCAGCTGGTCCAGGCGATCGACGACGCCCGCTGAGATCACTTGTGATGACAATGCTTCCCCGCGTGACCCGCGGGGAAGCTTCAGGCTCCGCGCCGATCATGCAGGATGATCATGCCCGGACGATATCGAGGAGCCATCATGCGGGGAGGAGATGACATTCCATGAGCACAGTTGCGACCACCGATCCGGTTCTGACGCCGCGGCAATCGACGGGCATCTCGTTGCGCGGCCGGCTGCAGGATGCGCTGCCGAAGATCGTGCTGGCGCCGAGCTTCGTCATCACCATCATCTTCGTCTACGGCTTCATCATCTGGACGGCCTATCTGTCCTTCACCAATTCCAAGACCTTTCCGTCCTATGCGCTGACCGGCGCACGCGCCTATCAGCGGCTGTGGCGCTGGACCTTCGAGAGCGATCCGCCGTCCTCCTGGTATACCTCGATCACCAACATGGCGATCTTCGGCTTCCTCTATGTCGGCATCTGCCTGGCGCTCGGTCTCTTCCTCGCCATCCTGCTCGACCAGAAGATCCGCGGCGAGGGGCTGCTCCGGCCGATCTTCCTCTATCCGATGGCACTCTCCTTCATCGTCACCGGCGTTGCCTGGAAATGGTTCCTCGATCCCGGCCTCGGCCTGGAACAGACGCTGCACCACTTCGGCTGGACGAGCTTCCACTTCGACTGGATCAAGAACAAGGACTTCGTCATCTACACCGTCGTCATCGCCGGCGTCTGGCAGGCGTCGGGCTTCGTCATGGCGATGTTCCTGGCGGGCCTGCGCGGCATCGACGGCGAGATCATGAAGGCCGCCCAGATCGACGGCGCCTCGCCCTTCCAGCTCTACCGCCGCATCGTCATTCCATTGCTGCGGCCGATCTTTCTGTCGGCCTTCATCGTGCTCGCCCATATGGCGATCAAGTCTTATGACCTGGTGGTGGCGCTGACCTCGGGCGGGCCGGGCGGCTCGGCCTGGCTGCCGTCCAACTTCATGTATGAATACACCTTCAAGCGCAACGAGATGGCCGTCGGCTCGGCCAGCGCCATCATCATGCTGATGACCATCTCGGCGATCATCGTGCCCTATCTCTATTCCGAACTGAAGGAGAAGGCGCGATGAGCAGCGTGACCTCTCCGGCAATCGCAACCCCGCAGGCCAGCGACAACAGCAACGACAACAACAACAGCAACAGCAACAGCCGCTGGATCGGCCGCACCGTCATCTACGGCCTGCTCGTGATCTTCGCCATCCTCTACCTAATGCCGCTCTTCGTCATGCTGACCACCTCGTTCAAGACCATGGACGAGATCCAGAACGGCAACATGCTGGCGCTGCCGCAAGCGCCGACCTTCGATCCCTGGATCAAGGCCTGGGGCGAGACCTGTGTCGGGCTGACCTGCGCCGGCATCAAGGGCTACTTCTGGAACTCGATCAAGATGGTGGTGCCGGCCGTCGCCATCTCCACCATCATGGGGGCGCTGAACGGTTATGTGCTCACCAAATGGCGCTTTCCCGGCCATACGCTGGTGTTCGGGCTGATGCTGTTTGCCTGCTTCATTCCGTTCCAGTCGGTGCTGTTGCCGATGGCGACGATCCTCGGTTCGCTCGGCCGCTTCGGCATGACGCTGCAGAACGCCACCGGCTTTGCCTTCGGCTTCGGCAATCCGACCGTCAATCTGGTCTTCGTCCATGTCGTCTATGGCCTGGGCTTCACGACGCTGTTCTTCCGCAATTTCTACGAGGCCTTTCCGACCGAACTGGTCAGGGCCGCCCAGGTCGATGGCGCCAGCTTCTTCCAGATCTTCCGCCGCATCATGCTGCCGAACTCGCTACCGATCATCGTCGTCACCGTCATCTACCAGTTCACCAATATCTGGAACGACTTCCTGTTTGCCTCGGCCTATGCCGGCACCGGCGATTCCATGCCGATGACGGTGGCGCTCAACAATGTCGTCAACACCTCGACCGGGGTGGTCGAATACAATGTCAACATGGCGGCGGCGATGATCGCCGCCGTGCCGACGCTCATCGTCTATATCCTCGCCGGCCGCTACTTCGTGCGCGGTCTGATGGCGGGCGCTGTCAAAGGGTAATCCATGGCCTTCCTCGAAATCTCCGGTCTTAAAAAGCGCTTCGGCGCCGTCGACATTCTCAAGGGCATCGACCTCGAACTCGACAAGGGCGGCTTTCTCGTGCTGGTCGGCCCGTCCGGCTGCGGCAAGTC
>NZ_JACHYZ010000037.1:0-5600 GCF_014193215.1 Rhizobium sp. BK112 | reverse complement strand
CACCGAGGTGACGCCCGGGCCGACATCGACGACGATGCCGGCGCCCTCATGGCCGAGGATGGCCGGAAACAGGCCTTCCGGATCGGCGCCCGACAAAGTGAAATCATCGGTGTGGCAGATGCCTGTCGCCTTGACCTCGACCAGCACTTCGCCGGCCTTCGGCCCTTCCAGCTGCACGGTCATCACTTCGAGCGGTTTTCCGGCCTGAACGGCAACGGCAGCGCGAACGTCCATGGGTTTCCTTTCGATTGTTACCAAATTTGCCGCGGCGCGGCCTGAGTGCGAGTGTTACGTCGCAGATGAATGAGGGAGATTTTGATCGGCCGTTGTCACTCCGGATACGGTCGAGCTTGGCGGCGCGGCCTCACCACAAACGAGGACTGCAAACGAACGCATGTAAAGATCCTCCCGATGCGCGCTAACGGCTTTATCCCTGCCTTCCAGCAGCGCTATCTCTCGTTAACATACCAGTTCGTATTTGCATACCCAAAAGTATCTGAGAAGCCGGAAAAACCAACTCGGCTGCCTATCCCAGGCCGGACGGCATAAGGGTTGCGCCCATACGGAAAAATACCGCCGCTTTGTGGCGACGGTATCCCTTCGGGAAGGGACCCTACGGTCCGGATTGTTTGATCAGCCTTGGTGCTCGCGGCCTTCCACCTGAATCACGAGCTCGACCTCATCACCGATCATTCCGAGCGCTGCCTTCATGCCGAAATCGCTCCGCTTCACCTTGGTTGTCGCGCTGAAGCCGACCACGTGGCTTTTGTCCCACGGGTTCTGGCCTTCCTTATTGAACTTGACATCCAGGGCAGCGGACTTGGTGACCCCGGCAATGGTTAGGTCGCCAATAATTTGTCCTGTGGTGTCGGAGGTTTTCTTGAATTCCTTGCCGACGAAGGTGATTTCCGGAAATTCGGTCGCATTGAACCAATCGGCGCCCTGTATGTCGCCGTCGCGCTGCTTGTTGTTCGTCGAGATCGAACCGACCGCGACTTTGACATCAAGGCTGCTTCCCTCGGGCTTCGTGGCATCGAATTCGAAAACGCCTGAGAATTCCTGCGCGACGCCAATCACTTTCGAGAAGCCGAGATGATCGATGTAAAACGCGATCCCTGAATGGACCGGGTCGATGTCGAATTTAGTGGCCCAGGCGGGCGACATCGTTCCGGCGAGCGACGTCATCGAAAGCAACAAAGCTGCAAGTCTGTATTTCATTTTCATTCTCCTCCTCATGTTAAACTGGAAAACTCGATCCATAGTCCAGGAACGCGACAACGACCGCCAACGCGGCCGGAAGCGCAGCCAGGGCGATATGGACGAAAAGGCGCGGAAACTGCCGAGATATGCCAAGCAGCCGGCAGATACCCTCCGAGAACACTGGCAGCACGACGCAGAGGCCGAGGATCGCGATGGCGATGGGATCGGCTTTGCGCGTGATCAATACCACGGTGTAAGCGACGGAAATCAGTCCACCCAATGCGCCGGTCGCCGAGGCGCCGCCAAAGCGGAAAACGGGATTGATGATGTGTATCAGGAGAATTCCCAGGCAACCTGCTACGAGCATCAGACAGAGCTGAAACGAAGAGGACGATGCACCCAGAAGGGCAATCGGCGCGAAGCCGAGCGCGAGCACGGCAACGACGCCGCCCCGCTTTACGTCATCCTCCGCGCGAACCGACGCCCCGCCCAAGACGAGCCACACTATAGCCACGCCAGCCGTTGCAGCTGCCGCCACTTCCCACGTCGCCACTCCCAAGCGGGGCAGGCCAATATAGAATGCGGCCGCCACCGGCTGAAAAAGGGACACAACTCGAACCGCGCGTCGGGCGGCGATCTCGACCGCGAACCCGACTGCCGTCCCGATAACAATCACATAGAATACCTTGTTGACCGCCCCGACAGGCGGAAAAGCCGGCACTTTGTTGTAGACGAGCCAATAGGCTGCCAGCAATGCAGCAGGCATTAGGAGGTCAGTGGGGCGCATCAGGCGGCGCCAGCGCATCAGGCCCGACGCGATAATGCCGACGAGCACCATGGCGAGCAGGGACGCGGCCAGCGCCTCCTGCGGGGAGTTGCCAAATCCAAACATGCGAAGTCTTCCGAATTGCGAGATGTATATCCTGCAGCGCCAGCACGCTGACGCGTGCACCCGGCGCCGACAAAACCGGTGCCTTAGCCTCCGGCTTGCGTGCTTCGACAGCTCACTGTCATCTTACCTTTGCTCATAATCCCCCCATAGCCCGCATGCTCCTCAACAGCGGTCGACGCAGTCTGTAGTTTAAATACCGTATGGTTTTCGCATACCAATTAGACTTTGAATGAAACCTAGTCTTTGAATTTTTAGATGTCAAGCTTGCTATAGGCGCAATGTGGGTGCTTTCCCCCGCAGCGCCGCAGCTTCGACGATCGACAGAATGTTGACAGGTCAAGTGCGTGCGGGACGACTAAGGCAGAGCCGCCCGTTTCTCATGTCGACGGCAGATGGCCTCTGTCAGGCTTTTGCAGGGACACCGGGCGTGGTTGCCCGCGACGAGCGGTACATGTCTCGCAAGACGACCCGGACCATGTCCCCAGGCGCTCCGTCCTTGAGGAAGCTCGAAATACCGCCATAGGTGAGCTCGAGAACGATACCGCCGATATAGAATGGGCTCGCAGGAGGCTGCATAACGAGATCCAACTTGTCGATGAGGATCTTACCTACGCCTTCCCATTGATCCCGGAAAAGCTTGATGTGACGATCTCCCAGCGTGTGATCATGCTGTGCCATGCGCAGCAGCTCGATCGCCAACATCCCCCACTTGCGGTCATCTCCGCGATTGTTCGCCCACGTTGCGAGAACGTCGATGAGGTCCATCGGCTCATCACATTTCCCGAGAAGTTCCGTCAGTTGGACCACGTCGCCACCGGCATTGCCGGCGAGGAGTTGGAGGAAGATGTCTTCCTTGTTGGCAAAGTTCGAATAGAACGCTCCTTTCGAATAACCGGCCTCCTCGGCGATCCGCTCAATCGAAGCCCCAGCGTAACCGTAGCGTGCCATGACTTCATACGCCGACGCTAGAAGCTTCTCTTTCGTTCGAGCCTGACTTTGCTCACGTGTCAGCCGTGCCATTCGCAATTCCCGTTCTCGCGTATCCGGACACCGAGGCGTACCTCAAAATGCAGTGATCATACAAGAGCCGTTAGCAGACAAATGAGTGCCCAGAAGATCGGATACTCCGGCCCCATCTTCTGCCAGCGCCAGTTCATGCCGTTGATCTTCACGACCGCGTAGCCGGCCCCGAGCAATACCGAGGCACCTACGACGGCTGCAACCCTGGGGTAGACAGTAAAAGTCATGCCCACTGCGGCACATCCCTCAGCAACCATGGTAAGGCCCACGAAAAGTCTTCCGGGCTTGAAACCCGCCGCTTCGAATGTACTCCCGGCTTTCTCATAGTGCAGGCCCTTGCCGATGAGATGCGGAATGAACCAGACGCCGCAGAGAATGCGGAGCCAGTCAACCAAAACGAAATCCATTTCTCCTCCTTGACGCCGGCCTCCGCCGGGTCGGCGAGGATAGTTGCCATTCCCCGCTTGCCTTTTCAGATACTAAACGGTATTCACAATCCATATAGGATGTCAATGCGACGCAATCTTTGAGTTTGGGAGGAATACCAATGGAACTGATGCGTGCCGCCCGGCTTCATGCCGTGGGTCAGCCGATGAGCATTGATGAGGTCGAGCGTCCGAAGGCCACCGGAAGTGACGTGATCGTCCGCGTGAAAGCCTGCGGAATGGTTCCGAATCTCGCGAACGTTCTGGCCAACTGGGAGACTTGGTATCCGCAGATGCCATTGCCGCCACGGCCCGCGATTCATGGCCTCGATCCAAGTGGAGTGGTTCACGAGGTCGGTCCCCAAGTGGTCAGCATTAAGCCGGGCGACAGGGTGTACGTGAATCCCGGCCGCTTCTGTGGTGCATGTCATCATTGTTCTTCGGGCAAGCCGCAGGCCTGCGAATATTGGACGCTTGGCGGTTACTTCGGCTACAACCAAAAAAGCATGGATATGTTCGCCCGTTATCCTTACGGCGGGTTCGGCGAATTCATGCTCGCACCGCAGGCTCAGGTCATCAAAATCCCCGACAATATGACGTTCGTCCAGGGTTCCCGTATGGGCTATCTCGGCACCTCCTATGCCGCGCTCAAAAAATGCGGTCCGCTCATGGGCAAGACTCTGATCATCAACGGCGCCACTGGGACGCTAGGCTTGGGTGCAACGCTGTTCGCATTGGCGATGGGCGTTGCCAAAATCTACGCCGTGGCCAGGGGCGAGACATTGCTTAAGCGGCTGAAAGCGATCGCGCCGGACCGGATCGTCACGTTCTCGAACGTGAAGGGATCCTCGGGAGCTTTCGTCAAGGAGCAGACTAACGGGAGCGGCGCGGACTTGATGCTTGATACGCTCGGCGCCAAGGCGCCGCTCGACTCCATGCTGGACGCCATGGGTGGCGTCAAACGGGGAGGGCGCGTCGTCAATATCGGCGGCACGTCTGGGGCTTTGCCCGTCGACGTCAAATGGTGGATGGACGAGCAGATGGAATTGATCGGCTCGGTTTGGTTCACGGCCGCAGAAGGGGTGGAGATTGCGGCGATGGTCGCAGCAGGGATCATCGACATGTCGGTCATGTCACCGATGGTTTGGCCGCTGGAGAGGATCAATGAAGCCATTTCTGGTGTCGGAAAGGACGAAGGCGGCTTCACCTACTACGCTGTCGAACTGTAGCGGAGTTCCAATCGAGCGGCCTAATCGCTGATCGGCCACCTGCCGATCTGAAAGCCGGGCGCAGTTGTCTGGCCAAATAGGAGGAAAGAAGCAATGGCAACCATACACCCTTATGTCGATGGGGGATTGAAAAAGGGCGGCGGCCCGTTCGCTGGAGGCACTCTCGTATGTGAGTGCACGACGAACCCTGTAAAGGTGAAGATCAACGGCGATATCGCCCATAATCATGCCTGCGGCTGCACCAAGTGCTGGAAACCGGTAGGCGCAAACTTCTCGATTGTTGCAGTGGTACCCACGGAAGCCGTGGAAGTCGTTGAGAACGGCGATAAGCTCACGGTCGTCGACGCAACAGCCCTCATCCAGCGACACGCCTGCAAGGAGTGCGGTATCCATATGTATGGGCCGGTGGACCGGGATCATCCGTTCAAGGGCTTATCCTTCGTCCATCCTGAGCGTTTCGAAGAAGAAGGATGGGCGGAACCCGGATTTGCCGCTTTCGTATCCTCAATCATCGAGGCTGGCTATGACCCCTCGAAGATGGATGCAATCCGTGAGCGTCTCACCGAGCTGGATCTTGCGCCTTATGACTGCCTCTCACCTGGTCTGATGGACTACATCGCCACGTGGACGGCAAAGAAGAGCGGTGTCCTGGCGGCTTAGATCGCAAAGAGCCGGACAGCGGTCCGGCTCCCAACCGGAGCCAGTTCAGGAAAGTTCCATAATTCAGCTTATGCCGCAAATTGTTGTAGCGGCTATTTAGTAATGCGACAGTTGGGCCAGTTAGAGATGCGACAGTCTCGCCTCTCGACGTGCTGGTCAATGCCAACGTTGGGA
>NZ_JACHYZ010000036.1:4810-6052 GCF_014193215.1 Rhizobium sp. BK112 | reverse complement strand
GCCGCCGCGCGTTCGTCTCGATCAACTCTTGATGGCGATGCGCTTGACCTGCGACTGCGCCTCCTCGGTCTTCGGCAAGGTGATCGTCAGTATTCCGTTCTTGAAGGTGGCGTCGACCTGGTCTTCCTTGACCTTGACACCGAACGGGATGCGGCGCTCGAAGCGGCCGTAGTAGCGCTCGGAAAACCGGCGATCCTTATCCTCGCTCTCGGAGTGCTTTTCGCCCTTCAGCGTCAGCACGCCATCATTGAGCAGGACCTCGATGTCCTTCTCCTCAAGACCGGGGACTTCGGCCGTCACCTTGATCTCCTTGTCGGTGTCGGAGATCTCGACGCTTGGCCATCCACCCCCGAGGGCGGAGGCGTTGCCGAAGGACGGCAGGCCGGAGCCAAAGCCGCGGAAGACATCATCGAACAGACGGTTCACCTCACGATGAAGCGACAGGAAGGGATCACGGTCGTCATCGCGCAAGAGACTTGAAACCTGGTTGCCATTGTTGCGGCCCCAGGGAATCAGATCACGAACACTCATGTTTCTTCTCCTTTCTGTTGGTTCGCTTGGCGAAACTTTGCTGCCGGCGCCGGACCAGGCCCGGCGCCTTGCTTGCGGTCTGCTGGGGAAGGCTTAAGCCGCCTGCTGCTTGCCCTCGATCTGCTTGGTCTCGGCCTTCGGCATCTGGCCGGTTCGGATCTCGATCTGGCGCGGCTTCATCTCTTCAGGGATTTCGCGCTTGAGATCGACGGTCAGCAGACCGTTGACGAAACCCGCACTCACGACCCTGACATGGTCGGCTAGTTCGAAGCGACGCTGGAACGAGCCGCTGGCGATGCCGCGGTGCAGATATTGGAGGTCATCGTCGCTCGCCTTCTGTCCCGAGACGATGAGCATGTTCTGCTCTTGAGTCATCGCCAGCTCGTCCTGTGAGAAGCCCGCCAGTGCCATGACAATGCGGTAATCATTCTCGCCAGCTTTGACGATATCGTAAGGCGGCCAACTGTCGCTCGTCTCGGCGCGGCTTGCAGCCTCGAGCGCGTTGAACATCCGGTCGAAGCCTATGCTCGATCGGAACAGGGGTGAGAAATCGAGGTTTGTCCTCATAGCCATATCCTCCTTATAAGCAACATGGATACAAGGAGACGCCAAGAGCAACGGCGTCTCCTGGACCTGTGTCAATCCCCATTGGGCAATCGACTAATATCGATATAATTCAGTGTCTTAGAATTTCAAGGGGAGTGGAACTTC
>NZ_JACHYZ010000036.1:1744-4715 GCF_014193215.1 Rhizobium sp. BK112 | reverse complement strand
TTTCTCGGTGGAAAAAATTGAAAATTTTCCGAGGCGCCACCATATCTGGGCCGAGCGGGAGAGAGGAGAAAGTTGCTATGATAATGACCGCAGACGACGTCATCGCCGTGCTTGGGCCTGCCGACGAAACGCTGGTGGCTGAAGTCATCGCGACAGGTGCGACCAAGACTGAACTTGCCGAGGCATTTGCGTGGGCCAACAACGACGAAGCCTTGATGGGCGAAGGTCGCCGTCTGCCGACAGGCAGGGTTGCCGCGCTCGTTGATCTGCTTTCCGCCGAGGAGGAAGAGCAGGATAGATGACATCACTGGCCGCTGCTCCGGGCGCGATCGACGCAACCGGTCATGCCGTCGCGAGCACGCGGATGTTGCCCTTGCGATCGATCACGTCCACAACGACATTGAGTCCGGAACGTCGAATGGCGATGTCTGCCGAACCATTGCCGATTAACAGGTGTCGCAACGTGACCTCATCGAGGAAGCTCGGAAGGCGCGGCTCGTTCAAGCTGATCTGCAAGGCGTTCGGATCGAACTCAAGACCGAGACACGACTGCAATAACGACAAAGGCGTTGCCGCCGCCCATGCCTGCGGCGAGCAGGCGACCGGATAGAAGGTCGGTCCCTGCGCGCGCCTGCGCGGCAGGCCGCAGAAAAGTTCGGGAAGCCGCCGCAATTCGATATAGGTCGAAGCGGCAAAGAGTCCCTCAAAGATCCGCGCGGCTTCCGCGCGATAGCCATAGCGAGCAAGCCCCCTGGCGATCAGGGCGTTGTCGTGCGGCCAGATCGAGCCGTTGTGATAGCTCATGGGATTGTAGAGCGCCTCTGTGGAGGCAATGGTGCGGATGCCCCAGCCACAGAAGGACGAGGCACTCATCAAAGTGAGGGTGAGCTGTCTGGCCCGTTCGGGATAGGCGATGCCGGTGAACAGGGCATGGCCGGCATTGGAGGAGCGGACCCTGCAGGGTCGCTTGTCGCCATCGAGCGCCAGCACGTAGGTGCCAAGTTCCTCGTCGAAGAAGCTCGTATCAAAGGTGCGACGCAGCCCCTCCGCACGCGCTAAGAAGCCGGCGGCCCGTTCCGGCCGGCCGAGGCGCTGAAAGATCTCGGCCGCCGCCTGCCACGCGCCATAGACGTAGGCCTGAACTTCGGCGATCGCGATCGGACCCTTGGCGAGCGTCCCGTCCGCGTGGAAAATGGAGTCGTGGCTGTCCTTCCATGCCTGGTTGACCAACCCTTCTTCCGTCTGTCGCCCATATTCGACGAAGCCGTCGCCGTCGCGATCGCCATGGTCATCAATCCATGTCAGTGCGGCTTCGATATGCGGCAGGAGACGGTCGATGGTCGCAAAATCACCGGTTCGCCCGAGATATTCACCGGCCAACATCACGAACAACGGCGTCGAATCGATGCTGCCGTAATAGCGGCGAAAAGGAACCTCGCCGAGCTCGGCCATTTCGCCACAGCGCACCTCGTGCAGGATCTTGCCGGGTTCCGCATCTGCGACTGGATCGATCTCCGTTGCCTGGTTGGTTGCCAAGTGGCCAAGAACTCCGCGTGCGATCTCCGGATCGAGCCAGAGCGTCTCCAGCGCCGTAATCAGAGCATCGCGCCCGAAGACTGTGCTGAACCAGGGAATCCCGGCGTAGGGATAGGGGCCTTCTGGCTTGTCGGTCATCAGCATGTAGAGATCGGAGATGCTGCGTTGGGCGACTTCGTTGAAGATTTCGTTCGACGTTGTGATCGAGGCGGCGCGCGACGAAGAGGCGCGCAGGGCTCTGCGCGAATCCCGCAGCGCAAGGAAGAACGAACGATGGACGGGTTTTCGAGTCTCCTTCTGGTCACAGCCGATTTCTATGAACAGAGACCGGCTCTCGTGCGGCGCCAGCTGGAGATTATAAGTGACATGGCCGGTGGTGAGTTCGGTCGGCTTCGGATCGAAGGAAAGTTGCGTTGATCGATTTTGGTTGTCGAGGCCGATATAGGAGAGAAAGACACAATCCTGCTCAACGACAGGAGAAAGATGGCGCCCTCTTTTTGCCCTTACGGTTCCGCGAACTTCGAAGAGATCGGCGAAATCCGCTCCGAAAGTGATCTCGATACGAATGGGCCGCGGGCGGTCATCAAATTCCTTATCGACAGTCGCTCGTAGCACTGAGCATTCCAGAGGAAGCGAGACCTGCGCAGGTGGATGACGTCGTGGCCGAGGACAAGCCGACCCTTGTCGTCGAAGAGGTCGGGATTGGTGAGGTCGCAGGTGAGCGTCGCGTTGTCATCGCGCAGTATCGACGACAGCAGCATTGGGGGCTTGCCGTTGATCGTCAGGCTGAGATGCGAGAGATATCGGGTATCGCGATGAAACAGGCCTTCCGGGCTGTCTGGTCCCGAAACTGCATCGCCATTGTGATCAAAGACGGCGAAAGTATCGCCGTGCTTTAGAGTGAGCGGCCGGCGCTCCTGCAGTGATGAGGTAGCCGGAATGAAAAATTTCTCGACCGTTGCCATCGGGCCGGACGATGCTGGCACTGGGCTGCTGTCTATAGAAGACATTGCTCCTCCTGAAATCTCAGACGACGAGCTGCAAGTCGAGCGGCTGCCCGTTCGACCGGCGAACTGGAGCGACTTTGGAACGGACGCCGGGTAGGCTACGGTAGAGGTCGAGGTAGTCGTACGCCATCCTTTCCGCGGTAAAGCGCTTCTCGAACGTGGCCCGCACCTTGTGGCGATCCATCCGAAGCGCCCATTCGACGTTCTCGGCCGCGTCGGTGACGCTGTCGACCAGAATTCCGGACACGCCGTTGTCGATCACCTCCGGCACCGAGCCGCAGCCGAAGGCGACGACCGGAGTGCCGCAGGCCATTGCCTCGATCATCACCAGTCCGAACGGCTCCGGCCAATCGATCGGGAAAAGCAAGGCTCCTGCATTTCCAAGGAAGGTTGCTTTCTGATGCTCATCGATCTCGCCGATGAACTCT
>NZ_JACHYZ010000036.1:0-1647 GCF_014193215.1 Rhizobium sp. BK112 | reverse complement strand
CTACATTGGAATGACGTTTCATCATCGGCTCGATGACCGTTTCCCAGTAGGCCATGTCGGCATTGTCGATCTTGGCGGCGATCTTCAGCTGCATGCCGACTTTTGCCGCGATCTCTATTGCACGTCGGGTCGCTTTTCCGGCGAAATGCGGCCGAGAAACGCAAGGTAATCGCCCTTTGGCTTTTCCGTGAAAGGCAGCAGACCGGTGGGCAGACCGTGGTAAACCGTTCCCGCCCAATGGACCGGTGGCATAGGCCTACGTTGGTCATTGGAGATCGAAACGACCGGAACATCTGCGAAGGTCTGGTAGAAGGGCTTGAGATCCGGCAGATCCAGACGGCCGTGCAAGGTTGTCAGCGTGCGGTCGGCAAAATTTCGGATCAGCGGGAAATGCAACAGATCGATATGGAAATGCAGGACATCAAACTCATGCGCGCGGCACCGAATTTCCTCCAGCATCACAATCTGATGCGGCAGTTGGTCCTTGACCGCCGGGTTAAGCCGCAGCGCAACGTCCGCGCAGGATACGAGCCGGGCGTCGGTGACGGAGTCGCCGCTGGCAAAAAGCGTGACGTCGTGGCCCTGCGAGACAAGTTCTTCGGTGAGATAGGATACAATCCGCTCCGTTCCCCCATAGAGCTTCGGCGGAACGCTTTCGGCGAGCGGCGCGATCTGAGCGATCTTCATCGGCAAAACCTCCTCAGTTGAGCAAAGAGTCGTCGGTAAAAATCTTCTCCGCGTCCGAAACAGGCACGCGGCGGTCAGGGGGAGCGGTTAGATCTCGAATGGTTGTCTGAGTCCTCGTTTCCAGTAGCTGCACAGACCGAAGCCGCCGGATCGGTGCGACAGCGATCTACGGCGGCGGCTTTGGCTGTCATTGACGGAAGCCGTCTGCTTTTGCGCTGACGTGTTTTGATCGTCACCATCGAGAGCCTTCAAGGTCGCAAGAACCTCATCATAGGAGACAATCCGTTCTGTCCCGGGATAGCGTCGCCAGGCTGGCATGGATTCGATTGCACATACGTCGGACGCCCATGAGGCCAGAATGGCCCGCTTCTCGTCCTTGCTGATATTGTCCGCCATCAGCACGTCGCGGGGATGATCGAAATGCATGGCCGGGTGCAACAGATGCGCGGCGCTGATTGTTGCTGCGGCATGCTTGGCTGCAGAATTGCTATCAGTTTCCTTTCTCATGTTCTGACTCCACGGATATAGGACCAATGGACTTTGTCGACTCTCCCATGGTCACACGGCCTGGGTAGGTTGCTTTTCGAACAGTCCGCGCGCGGCCCGAACCATGGTCTTCAGGTGTTCGGGATTGCGAACGCCCTGCCGATAAAGCTCCACGACGATTGCCGCGATGCGTTCAGCTTCTTCAGAATTGCGAGGCAAGTCCGCCACAGTTCTGAGGTCATCGAAGACGTGTCGGCAGACTTCGAGGTCACGGGAATCAAGCGGCGCTTGCGACTTCTTGATGATCGTTTGAACCATTTGTTCCTCCATTGCTGGAGGCCCGCCCTTCAAGAGCAGGGCGGGCCGGCGGCCTTAGAAATCCATGCCGGCACCGGCGGGGATCGCCGGAGCGGCTTCCTTCTTGGGCTTTTCAGCGATCATAGCCTCCGTCGTCACCAGCAGGCCGGCAACCGA
>NZ_JACHYZ010000034.1:0-9530 GCF_014193215.1 Rhizobium sp. BK112 | reverse complement strand
CAACTACTTCAAGGCCGCAGGATATGACCCAGATTAAACAGGATCTGCTCTAGTTGCGGCAAATAAAAGCGGCTGCTTTACGTCCTTGATGCCGTATTCTTGGTCGATACATGGAACGCGAGGAAGGCAGCTTCGGGCGCCGGACATCAATGCGCGCTCAGTTCCATAGGCTGCGATAAAGACAGATATGTGTTTCCGCGCTTGTCGGAGCGAACTTGCATTGGCCGCGAAAGGCGTTCGCCTCATGCTTGTGCAAGCCCGTCGTTTATTAGTCCTCGAAATCCACTAGCAATTGCGTGTAAATTATGTCATGCTAAATTACTAGTGTGAACTTCGTAGCAGCGAAAAAAATGCTCGTGAAGTTTCCAACGATTTGACGGCCTCGTTGCAGAGGCACCTCAAATCGGTGGGGCTGATAATTTGCAGAATGTAGTTTCGAGAGTTCTTCCTGCCCTCGCGGCGAGAGGAAGGTTTGGCGTATTTTTCAACGCGTCGCAGTGTTCAGTGAGAATTATTGGGGGAGACTCGGTCGACAAAGGCACTGGGTCTGTCGCTGGGGAGACGTCCATGTGTGCACTTCTTCGCTCCATGACACGCAAGCATGTCATCGTAGCAGCCTCGCTCGGCTGCGCTCCCTTATTGCTGACCAACAGCGCCGAAGGCTTCGAGCCAAACCTGAACTCACCTCGGGCGCGGACAGCAGCCCAAGCCGCCGGACAGCCAGAAACACGAGCGGCGGCTGAAGCGCAGGCGGTGCCGGTTCTTCCGCGCATTCGTGTGAAATATCGCGCGAGCGCGACAACGGTGGCGGCTCCTGCTCTAAATGCCACTGTCGCTCGCACCAGCGACGCGAGGGTTCAGAGAACTGTCCCAGTAACGCAAAGCATCGCTACAGTAGTGCTCGACAGAGCAGTGAGTGCGGAAGAATTGGGTCGGATTGCATCAAGCATTGCCCAGTCTCCGGACGTCGAATACGCCGTGCCTGAGAAGATCGAGAGGGCGCAGCAGGAGCCCGATGACACTCTATTCAGCGATCAATGGGATCTGCTCGACAACGCGGCAGGCATCCATGCCATTCCCGCCTGGGCTAACTCGACGGGGAACGATGTGGTGGTCGCGGTCTTAGACACCGGAATTCGTAGGCATGCGGATCTCTCTGCGAACTTGATCGACGGTTACGACTTTGTGACCGATTCCAGCCGGTCGAACGATACAGACGGTCGTGACGGGGATCCATCCGACCCCGGCGATTGGTGTCCGACCGATCCTAATCCGATGAGTAGCTGGCATGGGACGCATGTCGCCGGAACCATCGCGGCGGTAACCAACAATCATGAGGGTATCGCCGGAGTTGCTCCGGACACAAAGATTATGCCGTTGCGTGTCCTGGGTCAGTGCGGCGGATCGAGTTTCGACATCGCAGACGCGATCAGATGGGCCGCCGGGGCGCCTCTCGTGGGGGTGCCGCAAAACACCCGACCGGCCCAGATCATCAATCTTAGTCTTGGTGGGCCGGGTGAGTGCGATTCGGACTATGCCGATGCGATCCTGGAAGCCCGCCGGCGAGGGGCCATCGTCGTCGTCGCCGCGGGAAATAGTGATTCCGATTCGTCCGGGTTCCGACCGGCAAATTGCGAGGGTGTCATCAGTGTAGCCGCCACCAACCGCCTTGGCGCAAGAGCATCTTTCGGCGGTTTTGGACGCGGCTCGAATTTCGGACGGCTAGTGAAACTCGCGGCCCCCGGAGGCGAAACTTTCGTCAGCTTGAGCAATGGCATACTTTCCACGCTTAACGACGGCGTGCGAGGCCCTGGCAACGACAGCTACGAGGCCTATCAGGGCACAAGCATGGCCGCACCTCACGTCGCGGCCGTAGCGGCCTTGATCTATCAAGCCTATCCGACCGTAGAGCCTGACGAGGTCTTAACGATACTCCAGTCGACATCGATGCCATTCCCAAGCGTGACCACGAGACAGTGTGACACGTCATTGTGCGGAAGCGGGATTGTGAACGGCGAGGCCGCCGTAAACGAGGCGAAACAACGCGCGACAGTCGCGGGCTCTCCTCGGCCTGGGATCCTTGAGGCGCAACGAAAGTCCATTAATGCGCTTACTGCTAAAGAGCTAATGTCGCTTCGGCGCGGCGTCGCGCAAATGATGTCGTGGAACAATTCACCTCGCGACAGTGCTGAGTTCCGGCGCAGTTGGGTGTACTGGGCCAACATGCATGCCCACTTCGGGCCGCAATGCGGAGGTCCTGTCCGAGGCGCCGGCATGGCGGACGTTCAAAGCTTCACGGCCGGGAACCCGGCCGAAACCGCAACCTGGTGCCGTTGCGAGCATGGCACCGAGTACTTTCTCACCTGGCATCGCATGTATCTGTGGTATTTCGAGCGCGTACTGCAAGCGGCGTCCCGCGATCCCTCTCTGAGACTGCCATACTGGGACTATGCAAGCGATCCGACGTTGCCGGCCGCTTATCGCGATGCAACCTACACGGACGAGGGCGGGAACACAGTCCCCAATCCATTGCGCGTTGACGCACGTCGCACCGTACTCAATGACGGTACGGGGGCCCTTTCCCCCAACGTCTCCTCCGCTTCTGCTGCGATGTCGAGCCCAACCTATGACTCCTTTAGCGGCTCAATTGAGCAGACGCCGCACGGGGCTGTTCACTGCTCACTCATCGAGGGAAGCTGCCCGAATGGCCTGATGGGTGCCGTGCCGTCCTCCGCGCTCGATCCGATCTTCTATGCGCACCACACGAACATCGATCGACTCTATGATTGTTGGCTTAAGGTCGATGAGGAAGGACGGTCGCCCAGCGGCCAAGCCCATCTCGACACCGAGTTCACATTCGTAGACTCAGACGGCAGCACCGTAAAGCGCCGGGTCGGCGACATGCTCAGCCTCTCGCAGCTAGGCTATTCCTACGTGACCGGGGGCGGTTGCCCGACCACCATCGCGCTAGCTCCCGCAGAAAGGATCACGTTGGCACAGGCAGCACCCAACGGCGCAGGTAACGCGGCCAACATTGAGCTCGTGGGGCCGACGCAGCTTCTGAGCGGCGTCACGACGGTAAAAGTCAATGTTCCCTCGGCCCAGCGTGAGCGCCTCGCTTCCGCGGAGGCAACCCCCGGAGGCCGCGCTGTCATCGTGGTCGAAGGCCTGCAGGCGGATGTCAGTCCTGGCGTTCTTTACAACGTCTATCTTTCTGACGGGAGCGGCCGCCGTGAGCCGATCGGCGTCATCAATTTCTTTAATCTCACGGCCCCAAGCGCAGGTACTCACCGGGCCCACGCGGAAAGCACCAGGAGCTTCACCTTTGATGTAACGAATGTTCTGCATCTCCTAGCGGCCGACGCGACCGCACGGCCCAACCTTGTATTCGAGCCGACTACCGGTCTCGCAAATGAGTCTGACGCAATGGCCAGCCCGCAAGCCAATGTTCGCTTCGAAAGTGCTCTGCTCGTACTTGATCCCTAGTCGGAAGTCTATGCTTTACCATGAATTGACGGTGAATCGTTCATGTCCAGCAAACGCGAATTCGCTGATGTCGTGATTGAGCGAAGCTCAGGCAAGCGGTCAGAGCGCTGGCGTGTAACGGAGGAGGGATAAGAGGTGGAGATCAATACCTTTGTTGTCTGGGCGGGATCGCTGATGGCCCCTCTGGGCATCCTGTGGGAGCAGGCATCGGATGCGCAGAGAGAGCTTGGCACAGTTCAAGCAGGACAGGCGACAGCCCTAGTAAGCATGCCTACCACATCACGCACAGGTACTGGAAGTAGCGCCGCATCCCCGGCAGCCCAATGGGCTGCCGGGGATGCATTGGCAGCAGACGGTCCAATTCTGACGCCTGTGCAAAGGCCAGCCGATGGTGTGGAATTCGCCGCCGTGGCGGATCTCAAGCAGCAGGGCGACCAAGCAATCCCGCAACTTCGCCGTGGTTATATTGCCAATCCCGCTGATTGGCCCGCATCGCTTTATGCGACGTTTGAAACAGATCAGGGAACTGCTTCCTGCACTGCCGCGCTCATCGGCCCGCAGGTGCTGTTGACTGCAGCGCACTGTGTGCCGGCGAACGGTAAAGTCAACTTCTCCTATGCTGGGAAACACTATGCAACGGATTGTGTCCGCCATCCACAATACGAAACGGGCAATGATGCGTCTGCTGATTACGCGCTATGCAAGCTCAATTCTCCCTTCGCAGAGCCTGCAGGGTTCCGCTATGAAACGGTCGACTTGGCGCCAATGCTTGACCTCCTCACTCGGCCAATCTTGCTCACAGGATACGGCTGCCGCAGCGATGTCGTCGCTGAAGGCGATGCTGATGGTAACTACCGCTATGGATTTAACACCGTCGTCGAGACCTCGGCATCGGAAGATAAGTCGATGGGGGCCGCGTACTACACGCCGGCCGAGAACAATAACCTGTTTACGGCCCTGCTTGGCGCGAATCTCTGCCCCGGCGACAGTGGGGGGCCGGCATTCCGGCGAACAAACACTCAAGGCGCGAGCATTCTCGGCCGCATGATCATCGGCGTCAACTCACGCGTGTTCTACGCTGACATAAGTCGAACGACTTACAGCACCTCGCTCGTCTCTTCGACTGGAACTCCGGAATTCGGAGAATGGGCGGGAAAGTGGCTGGACGACGGCGATGTACAAGCCTGCGGGCTCCGTACCCCGACCAGTATCCCGAACTGCCGGTTTTGACATGGGTACGCGTATTCTTGCGCTAGGAGTGTTCGTTGGCATAGGGTGCGGGATAACGGATGTCTCCGCGGAAGGGCGCAACTATGCTATCCGTGTCGATCCAAGTCGCGCCGACCTAGTTGAGTCAGTGCTTGCCGAAGTGGCCGAGCCAATCGAGGTGGTGGTGGCTAACGGCGAAGATTTCGAAGCCGTCCTCCGTCGGATCTGTGATGGAAAGTTGCCAGTTCACTTGGATAAGGAGGCGAAGGACAATGGCTGGCTAGTTAGCTACTCGCCGTGTTTGAAGTGGAGACCGACACAGACAAAAACCGTTCGTCCAGGGCACACACTGGAAGCGCTTGCGAAGCGCTACGGCCTCCACCCGAGCTCGGTGCCAGACTTGGTGCTCAGTCCGCATCGTCGCGATGGAAAAATTCTTCCGGGAGATCAGGTGACGTTCCCAAAGATTCCTGACTGGACTCGCTTCACCAGCCGTGCCCCTTGGGGGAGGCGCGAGGAACTCGTCAGTCGCTTTGCCGAGCGACTTGGCTGCGGTGGCGAGAGCGCTGAGGATTGTCTGTTACGATTGGGAGTTTACCTGCTCGACAGCGATTTTAGTTACCTGGTAGCACCCTTTCGAGATGCTGAGGACTGTATAGGAGCGGACTGCCTTCCTCCATCTGGGGGCCGCGTGTTGAGCGATGACCGGGCAGGAACGCTTCCGACACCTATGCCGGGGCCGCTCGTTCCAGTGTGGCTCCCTTCATCGCCAAACCCGGTGCGACCTGCACCGACTTTTGGTCCTGAAATTCTTCGGGCGCCTGTTCCGTCGCAGCTCCCTTCATCGCTGAACCCCATATTACCCGGACCGACCTCTATTCCTGAAATCCCCGGGGCACTCATCCCAGACATCGTTCCAGTGGACGCAGCGCTAGCCGCATCGACGCTTGATGCTGAAGCGACCCTTCGTCCCGCGGTTGCAGGTGGACAATGGCCATACGACGTTGAGCGCGTGCAGAAAATGCTTCTTGCGGCACTTTCCGGCCAGCCGCTTCAGCAGACAATCATTGGCATCGCAGAAGGAGGTCTTCGCGATAGCAGTGGTGCTCCCTTGCCTCCTGGAATATTTGCGACCATCGAGGAAAACGGTGCCGACGGAATCGACAACAATGGGGATGGTGTCATCGACAACCCAATTGGGTTCGGGGCGGGGCGGGATGATAGTGGCGAGGTAATCGGCGATGTGGCTTTGTGCGGAGACCTACCCCCGCCGGATTATTCGCTTTGGGACAACGATTCGCAACTCGTCGCGAGTCATGGTGCCATGGTTGCATCACTCGCCGCCGGCGTGAGGCTGCTCGCAGCGGCTCCGGCTGTTGGCGCAGTTCTTCCGCGCATTGCCTTTTTCCGCGTTCTTCCCAACGCCTGCGGGGCCAATCGCCTAGGTCTGGAGTCAGACAATTACATCAAGGCCATGGAACATCTCACAGAACAGGCGAGTATTGTAAATTTCAGTTTTATCGCGGTAGGAAATGGTGGCTTGAGCTTCGCGCAGTCTGTAAAAGACTACATTGATAGCAGCCCCGACTTCGAACTTCTGATCGTACCCGCCGGCAATGGACCGGAGGGTCTCGACGAAGTTTTTCCATGCCCGCCTTGCCTGGCCAACACGGCACGGTGGCAAGGCACCTCGCGGCGTGTCCTCGTCGTGGGCGCTGCAACACCGGACCTGCGGAGAGCAGATTTCTCCGGTTTTGGGGAAACCACGGTCCAACTCTATGCGCCCGGAGAGCCGTCAGGCGCAATTGATCTTTTAGGCCGCGACTCAAGCGGTGTTGCCGCTGCGACATCGTGGGCAGCGCCGCAGGCTGCTTTCGCAGCGGGCGTCCTCAGGAGGTTAGGCGTCACCAGCGGTCGCAAGCTCAAGGCGAGGCTGCTTCTTGCCTCTTGGCCATTGTTGGATGCCAGCGGCAACCCGGACAGCAGCGGTGCACGCGTCCTCGACATCACCAAGGCGGTCGCAGTGCGCCACTATTCCGTGGAGGCGTTCGTGACGGAAGACGGCAGCCGTGTGCGCAAGACCTACGTCGGCGATCTCGTCACGCCTCTTAGCCAGTTGGCCATCTGCAGCACTCCCTTGCATAAGAGCCAAGTACAAGCAGTCCGACTTCGTACAACGGCAGAGGGGGGGCGCCGTGTTACAGCTTGGACGCGGTTCATCGATCAGAATACCCAGTTCTTTAGAAAGTTAGTCAATGAGCAATTTTGCCAACCCTCGGGAGCACTGCGAATCAATGATCTTGTGGAAGGCGAGATCACGCTCCCGCTCGCCGACGTTACCCAAATTATCATGCCCTGGGAGTGATCAAGTACAAGGCGTATCAGCACTGAGGAGAGAGAGGGAGTGATGTTGTACCGAAGAATCAATCGGCGTTTCCCAGCGGCAATTGCCGTTTTCCTGGCGGCCACACTCGCCTTTGTTCCTGCTTCGCAGGCAGACTTTGTCGGAAGCCTCGAACTCCTGCCGCCCGGATGCGAGAGTGCAGGGAATTGCCGGCTGGGCCAGGATTTTGGCTTCGTGGACGGGAGTGGACTGGGTTGGCAGGCAAGTAAAGGTCTGCTGACTGATGGGGCGTCCATCCCGCCTTGGACTCAACCCCTCGTCGGCGCGCCTTTCGAGGCGGCATTCATCAAAGCTGCTGTGATCCATGACCATTATTGTGACAGACACGTACGTCCGTGGAGGCAGACACACAGAGTATTTTATGATGCGTTAATTGCCAGCCAGGTCTCAAAAGCGGAGGCCGGGACTATGTACTTCGCTGTGATGATCGGGGGTCCCAAATGGGCACGGCTGATCAAGGGAAGGCCATGTCCTGTGGGGATGAGTTGCATCAACCAAGTAAACGTCACCAGCTCCCTGCCAGGCAGTGCGATCGCATTGGGCGAAGCGGGGGAGCTTTACGTCTCGAGGCCGGATGAGTACGGATCCGCTAAATTTGCCACTACCCTAGCCGGTAATTTACCGGAGCTTGAACGGGCAGGAGAAGCGCTAATGCCAGAACAAGTCGAACGGTTGGCCGCGAAAGCAATGGCGGATGACTTCTACTACCGGAACGGCGCAGAAGTTGGGGCTGATGTCAGTGTAACATTGCATTCCGATTAGCCCCGAGTTGAGCAGTTGCGATTCAAGATGTCTGAACTTACCGGGGATAGTCGCATGCTTGATCAAGTATATGCACCCGAGGTCGGCTCTGCCGGATCAATCGCCGAGATTAAGCTTGTTGAGCGGAGCTACCGCGACAAAGTTCCGCAGAGTTATTCTGACAACCGGCCGATCGCATCGGCGCGAAATACATATGGCGAAACGGATGTTGGATCATATACAAGCAATCTCTGCGGCGGCGAACGCAGTGGCTGCCTTTTTGGCGATCGCTTAGCGCTGTTGTGGGCGCGCTCGCGAGCGGCGTAGCTACCGTCGAATTACACCTCGCCCCGGGACACGACCGCGGAGTTGATTGAAGGGTCAAGGGGACGTGGATCCGCCGCGTGGCCCATGCTGCTCAAACTTCAGCGATACCTAAAGGTTCCCGTCAAACCTTGCCTCTGGCCGCAAAGACCAGAACTTTCAGCCGGTCAAAATCATGAACTCCCTGGCGGTAAAGTTCGATCGTGATCGCAGCGGATCGGGATGTTTCTTCATCGTCGTCGGCAAGTTGGAATTCCGCCTTTACGGCGTCCAAGACCTGTTGGCAGACGTCAAGGTCCTCCGACGTCAGAGCCTGATCACGCTCGCATATTTGACGTGCGCTCATTGCTTCCTCCGATCATCGAATAACTCACTGGAGATATGGAACAGAGCGTGATTTTCAAGGGTTGACAGAGGCCCGATCCCTCGTGCTGACCGGGCCTCTCCCATTGCCAACTCGTCAGGGTGAGCGTGGCGGCGGGTCGAGTACGCGCCTAATCGTGTCGGATCAATAGACGCTCCGCTTGGCTCAGTGAAGAACGGCGATGGCCGTTACGCCAGCTTCGTCTGCGGCGCGGATAATCGCCTGACGTAAATGCTCGGGTTCAGCTTTGCCAATCATCACGTCCATGCAGGCTTTCATAGCAGCAAGGAACTCGTCTCCGTCGTCGGAGGGCCAGTCCCTCATCAGGGCGTTGGCGGCTTCTCCGACCGTTCGGACAATCACACGTTTGCTCCCATCCTTGAAGACAAGGATGACAGGGTCAAATGCAGCCGAGGTGTCCCATTTCATTACATTTGGTTCCCGACAAACTAACGTATCGGTAACCGTGCAAAAGGTGTGCCACCGCACGCGGCGGTTTATCATAAGGCAGGCATGGCCCCGAAAAGGCAAGGATTTGGCACCAGCGGATGATGTTTCGATGAAATCGTGGTGCTCACGACCAAGGTCGATATGATCCTTGAGACCATGAGGCGATCGGAAGAGAAATCCGAAACGGCGCTCCCCCTCCCAGCAGTCGCATAAGCTGCTCGTCGCAGTGCACGGTGTGGCCGTCGACCGCTGTCAGGCTGGCGCACATCAGCATTGCAGTGATCATTGTGGTTTCACCGGACCGCTGGTCGGTTCCTTGTGTGGGTAGTGCTCCCAGCACCACCAGCGCGTCTCCTGCGCCTTCCCGGCAGAGAATCCAAATCCTCCCCACTTTCCGCATTCAGCGTCACAGCAATAGTGCTCGACGATGACGTTTGCGCCCGGCGCCGTTGAATGTCCTTCGATACTCACGCCGCGTCCCCTCCGCCTTTATAGCAAGCTTGGTTGTTCAGGATCGCCGGCTTTGCTGATGATGCTCGATCCATATGCCTC
>NZ_JACHYZ010000033.1:0-11465 GCF_014193215.1 Rhizobium sp. BK112 | reverse complement strand
GTTGGCGGTCGTGGGATCGGACCAGTATCGCCTGATCGGATTCCAGACGTCGCTCAACCCCTCCTCGTAGGCATTGCCATTTTGGGAAATGATTGTCGTCACCCGCTCGGGAAACTTCATCGCTCGCGAGTTGCGACCGCGAGGCCGTTCGCTGCTGCTGTAGCTGCAATGTAGCCATCAGACGTCGCGAGTCTCTGGGAGGTACAAGCCCGTTCGAGGCTGCCGGGTTGAAAGTGATTAATCCCTGGGCCCGATAACGATAGTCTGAATCCACCTATGGTTGGTTCACTTCGCTTCAAGTGCTTCCGGTTCGACGAATCTTCCAAGAGGGCTGGTCTGGATCAGGCGTTACGCCGCCAATTGCCAGGCGTGGTGCCGACCATAGCTGCAAAGACGCGCGTGAAATGGCTTTGGTCCGCGAAGCCGCAGGCGATGGCCACTTCGGCGAGTGGAGTGTCCAAGTTCCGCAGGAGGTTGCGGGCCCGGTCTATTCGCTCCCGTAGGACCCATTGATAGGGCGTCATGCCAGTCGTCTCGCGAAAGGCACGAATGAAATAGCCGCGCGACAGGTTGCAGACCTGGGCAACCTCTGAAATCGACACGTTGCCGTCGAGATTTTCGAGAAACAGGCTTTTTGCCAGATCCTCATGCGCACGCGAAAGGCTACCCGTCCTGTTGCAGGCTTTCGCGGGCCGGCCTCCGTAGCGCTGCACGAGGTAGGTGCCGATGGCAGTCGCCATCTGGTCGACGAACAGCGCGTTCGCCTCGTCTGGCTTTTCCAGTGCCGGAATCAGCGCCCGAGCGAGATTGGCAAGTACGATATCTTTTGATGCAGTTTCAGCCGATAGCGACGTCACGCTGGGCATTTCAGCATCATCGGCGATTTTGGCGAGGGACGCCGGCGAAATTTCGAACAACACGAAATCGAAAGGACCGCGGAGATCCGCCCTGTAGGCGTTCGAGAGATCGCGAATATAGATCGAGTTGTCGGCAAATTCGTGGGAAGTCGCATGATGTTCGTGGAAGATGCGCCGCGTGTGGCCACCGAGCGAGGAAACCCCGACCACGAAACCTCGGTCGCTCGCCGGCGTCATGACCTGATCGAGATTCGTGTTGTCTGTCGCCTTCCGAAAGATATCGATGTCTGAACCAGGTAGGCTTTGGTTGACCGACAACTGCTTCAACGAGCACCCGAACCCGTCAGTCGAGTTTCCAGTGGAAGATGGGTGGCGGAGGGGGAGAACTTGGACCAAGACGCACTTCTTTCATTTTTAAACACGCGAACACCGGACCTGCCAGCCTTGGCAGCTTTCTAAACCATGTCTACCTCATAATAATTTGCAAAATCTGCCCCGCGAGGATCCTTTTATTCAAGATGGACAGTCGAAACCCGTGTAGGAAAATATCAAGCGCGGCATCTCGTCGGTAGGGCTATATAGTCCCCAGTCAGGATGATCGAGACACATATGAGTGAAGCGTTGACGGTCAGTGAGAAAATTGCGGCGTGTTTTGGGATCAATGCCGCAAGGGCGCTGGCGATCAGGCCTCTTTACGAAGAAACGCTTACTGTCGTCCATCTCGAGCACTCCTATGACAACAGCGAACATACAGTCTTACTGCCGGCCGATGATGCTTTTCTGGTCGTGCTCTATCTCGTCGACGTCGATCATTGTGACATCCTGCCGGACGGGGCACGGACGCCTCTGAAGACCTATTCCAGAGGTTCCATGTGTCTCATCAGTCTGAGGAACGGCGCGGCAATTTCGGTTCGTGGCCGCTTCGAAGCGCTCGCATTTCATATCCCAAGCGCGCTGTTTATCGAGCTCGCCGAGGAAGCCGGCGAGCCGCGTATCGATGACCTTACAACCTGCCGCGGGATTGACGATCAGGTGGTCCGCAACATAGGCGGTGCGCTGATGCCGATGTTCGACATGCCGGACGAGGTCAGGGACACACTGCTTCCTCATATCGGATTAGCGCTCAGCGCCCATCTTGCGCATCGTTACGGACGGTCTCCCATCCAGCACCTTTCGGGCACCGGTCAACTGTCTCCGCTTCAGGAAAAGCGTATCAAGGCGTACATCGCCGCGAACCTGTCTGGCGGCACGCCGGTGGATAAGATCGCCGAAGCGTGCGGGTTTTCAGTCGATGCGCTCTGTTCCGGATTTTTGCGCACGACCGGGCAGTCCGTTTCGGAATGGATTGCGTCATATCGAATGAGCAGAGCCCAGTCGCGGCTGAGCAGAACCGGTGAAACGATTGCCCGGATCGCTGCAGAGTGCGGCTTTCCGGACGAAAATGAATTCGTCGCAACCTTCACGAGGGCCGAGGGAGTGCCTCCTGCGGCTTGGCGCTTGCGCAACCGACACTGACGGATACACAATCGCGCAGCACTGCTCTTGAGCTAAGCTTCAGAACAGAAAACTCACGGCGATGGCCATATTGGTCGAGCTTGTGTGGCCGGATCCGGGTGCGGCCGAAACGGCCTCACCCGGACGGTCCAATTAAGCCTGGACAAATGCCAAGAGGTCGGCGTTCAGGACATCGGCATGGGTTGTCAGCATGCCATGCGGATAACCCTGATAGACCTTCAGGGTGCCGTTCTGCACCAGCTTGACGGAAAGCTTGCCGGCGTTGTCGATCGGCACGACCTGGTCGTCGTCGCCGTGCATGACGAGCGTCGGAACAGTGATTGCCTTCAGGTCTTCCGTCTGATCCGTCTCGGAGAAGGCCTTGATCCCGTCGTAATGGGCCTTGGCACTGCCCATCATGCCCTGCCGCCACCAATTCTGGATAACGCCCGGATAGACCTTGGCGTCAGGGCGGTTGAAACCATAGAACGGACCAGTGGGAAAATCGACGAAGAGCTGCGCGCGGTTCTCAGCTACGCCCTGGCGGATGCCATCGAACACTTCCATTGGCAAGCCGCCCGGATTTGTCTCGGTCTTGAGCATCAGCGGCGGGACGGCGGAAACCAGAACGGCCTTGGCAACGCGACCAGCGGGCTCGCCATATTTTGCAACGTAGCGGGCAACTTCTCCGCCGCCGGTCGAATGGCCGATATGAACGGCATTCTTCAGATCAAGCGCTTCGACGACAGCAAAGGCGTCGGCAGCGTAGTGGTCCATATCGTGTCCGTCGGAAACCTGTGCCGAACGACCGTGACCACGACGGTCGTGGGCGACAACGCGGTAACCCTTCAACAGAAAGAACAACATCTGTGCGTCCCAATCGTCCGACGAGAGCGGCCAGCCATGGTGAAAGACGATCGGCTGGGCATCCTTCGGACCCCAATCCTTGTAGAAGATTTCGACGCCGTCCTTGGTGGTGATGTAGCCCATTCTATTGTCTCCTTTGATTGAGGTGGGGGTGGAAGAAATGTTGGCAGCAAACCCGAAAGATGTGGGGAGTGCCATGGCGGCTGCGGTGGCAGCGCCGGAAAGCAATGCGCTGCGGCGGGTGATGGAAGGGAAATTCTCGGTCATTGTCGCGTACCGTGATCCTTTGATGGCTATGATTCGAGGGTAGTGGGGGATGCCGCTCTCCCGCGTTGCTAGGCGGCCCCCGGCTGGTTGATTGTGAGGAAATGCCGGACGACCGGCTTGTCCGTTCCTGAGTGATAGGCGAGGACCTGGCCCTGTAGGTCAGCATCGGCATTTGAAACCCGCTTGTGCTGGCGAAGATGCTCTGCCCAGGATTCGACCATGAACCATTCGACGATCTTTTGCGGATCGGCGGAGTCTTCCGTCACCCCCCATCCGTAGGCGCCGTCCCGGCGTCGCTCGTGGGACATCTCATCCAGCGCATGCAGGAAGGCTGTGCGATGATGTTTTTCGACATGGTATTCGATGAGGATCAGAACAGGTCCGCGGTCGTGGGCGACAGGCTCGGCGACCAAGGGTTCTGGCCAGTGATTGGACGGCACCATATCCGCGTCGCCGGCCGGCAGCTTTAAACGATGCATGACGAAGCCTGCAACGAGCAGTCCCACCGCGCCGATCAGCAGCGCTCCCGGCACCCCAGCAGCTTCACCAACGGCACCCCAGCCAAGGCTACCTGCCGTCATCGCACCATTGAAGACGGTGAGATAGACCGCCAGTCCGCGACCGCGGACCCAGTTGGGGAGCACGGCCTGCGCTGCGCCATTCAGCGTGGTCAGGGCGGTGATCCAGGCGCCTCCGAGAAAGAGCAGAACAATGATGGCGACCCACTTCGGCGGCGCGAGCGACAAAGCGCCCATGACGAGTGCTGTGATAACAGCGGCACCGAGCAGCAGGCCATCGGCATTAAAACGTTCGCGCAGTTTAGGCATGAGCAATGCGCCGCCGATCGCGCCGGCGCCAACGGCGCCAAGCAGGATGCCGTAGAAGCCTGCGTCACCGCCGAGCAATTCTCGGGCGACGAGCGGCAGGAGTGCCCAGATGGCACTGGCGAAGGCAAAGAAGATCGCCGCACGCAAAAGTACGACATGCAAGGGCTTGCTGGCGCGGGTGTAGCGCAGGCCTGCACGGAACGCGCCGAAGAAGCCTTCCGCCAACGCATCATTCGCGTTCTTTGCCCGCGGCCACCAGACGAGCGCCGCGATGACGACGAAATAGCTCGCAACATCCGCGCCATAGGTGACGCCCGCGCCGAAGGCAGCAAGGAGCAGGCCGCCGGCAGCCGGCCCAATCGACCGGGCGATATTGATGCCGAGCGAGTTGAGCGCGACGGCGTTCTTGACGTCTTCTCTCTTCACCAGTTCGGGCACGATCGCCTGCCAGGTCGGCCCCATCAAAGCGGCGCCGATGCCGCCAAGGAAGGTCAGGCCGATCAGCGCACTGACCGAAAGCATGCCGGTATTTGCCAGGATCATGAGGCTTACGCTGACCGACGCGAGCAAGATCTGCACGGCGATCAGGAATTTGCGGCGATCGAGAATATCGGTGAGCACGCCTGCAGGTATCGCCAGGAGGAAGATCGGCAGGGTTCCGGCCGCCTGCACCAGCGCGACGGCCGCCGGCGACGCCGATAGATCGGTCATGAGCCAGGAACTGGCGACATCGCGCATAAAGCTGCCGGTATTTCCGAGGACGGTTGCAGCCCAAAGAACTGCAAAGGCGGGCTGGGCAAGGGGGGCAAAGCTGCTCCCGGAGGATTTGGTAGTGCTCATTTGCCAGCTCCCTTGTTCAGATCAATTGTCGCGACAATGATGAAAGCGCCAGCGAGCCCGAGATGTTCGAAGAAGGCATTGGTTGCCATCATGCGCTCCATGCCCGGGGGCAGCTCCCAGAAACGAAGGGCGATAAGGGAAGCAAAGAGTGTGAACCCGGCGAGCGCTAACGCACCTGCCCAGCGAAGGATCCCCGACACCACCATGGCCGAAGCCACTAGTTCGAAGGTGATAACGGCGACCGCGAAGAATGCCGCCGGATACAGACCGAAATGGTTCATTTCAGCGATTGCGCCCTGGAAATCGAAGAGCTTGGTGAGCGGCCCCTGGATATAGGCCGCGCAGAGAGCGAGGAGCGCGACGAACCGTGTCGCTGGTGCAGTGATGATCCGCGCAAGAGGAGAGCCCCGGTGACGGCTGGACGAAAAATGATCAATCATGTCTGCTCCTGTCGTGTTGTCGATCAAAACAAGCGGCTTTGTTTGCCGCTGGTGGAGCGATATTGGCCAGAAAGATTACCGCCAACAATTGCATCAATTATTTCGATTTAATTGCGATTATCGCAATAAACGATCTGATAGAGCAAATTGGGCAGCGGAGGCCGCTGCCCACTCAATTCGGGCGCGATACCGCGCGGCGTCACACGGCCCAGCAGGCACAACCAAGCGCGCCGAAGAAGCCCTTGAGATCGGCAATCGGCAGCTTCGATGTCCAGGCGCCGGCGTGGTCGTGACCATGGACATTGCAGGAACTGGCGCAACCACACGTCGAGATTGCGGTACGGCGCAAGGAGTTCATGCCTGCGCCCTGCGGTTCGCCCCATGCCGCGTAGCCGCCGAACGTGCGCACGGGAGACCAGTCCGGCATCGCAGGAGGCACGTCGTTCTCGTCGAGTGGCTTGAAGTCGCCCGCACCGAAGACGATCTTGCCGCCGACCATGGTCAACTGCGAGGACAGAAACGAGATCTCATCCTCTGGGCAGGTGAAGAAGTCCCTATCCGGCACGACGAGATCGGCGAACTGGCCCTTCTCGATGCGGCCCTTCTTGCCTTCCTCGTTAGAGAACCAAGTGACCTTCTCGGTCCACATGCGCAGCGCCGTTTCACGGTCGAGGCAATTGGCGCGGGGATAGAGCTGCATGCCGCCGACGGTCTTGCCGGTCACCATCCAGGACAGCGAGACCCAGGGGTTATAGGAGGCGACGCGCGTCGCATCGGTACCGGCAGAGACGTTGATGCCCTTATCGAGCATGCGCCTGATCGGCGGTGTCGCTTCTGCAACGCCGTGGCCGTATCGCTCGACGAAATATTCGCCCTGATAGGCCATGCGATGCTGCGTGGCGATGCCGCCACCGAGCGCTGCGATACGGTCGATCGAGCGATCGGAAATCGTCTCTGCATGGTCGAAGAACCAGTTCAGGCCCTCGAGCGGGATGTCCTTGTTGACCTTCTCGAACACATCGAGCGAGCGGCTGATCGTTTCGTCATAGGTGGCGTGAAGCCGCCAGGGCCAGCGGTTTTCAGCCAGGACTCGAACGACGTCCTCCAGTTCGCCTTCCATTTCCGGCGGCATGTCCGGGCGGGGCTGGCGAAAATCTTCGAAGTCCGCGGCGGAAAACACCAGCATCTCGCCGGCGCCGTTGTGACGGAAATAATCGTTGCCCTGCTTGTATTTGACCGACTGCGTCCAGTTAAGGAAATCCTGCTTCTCTTCCTTCGGCTTCTGCGTGAAGAGATTGTAGGCCAGACGTACTGTAAGCTGGTCCTCATCCGAGAGCTTCTGGATCACCGCATAGTCGTCCGGGTAATTCTGGAAACCGCCGCCGGCATCGATAACGCCGGTGATGCCCAGCCGGTTCAGTTCCCTCATGAAGTGGCGGGTGGAATTGACCTGGTATTCGAACGGAAGCTTCGGCCCCTTCGACAGGGTCGAATAGAGAATGCCCGCATTCGGCTTGGCGAGCAGAAGGCCGGTCGGATTGCCGTTGGCATCGCGGGTGATCTCGCCGCCAGGAGGGTTCGGTGTATCCCTGCCATAGCCGACGGCACGAAGGGCAGCACCGTTGAGCAGTGCGCGGTCATAGAGATGCAGCAGAAAGACGGGCGTATCCGGTGCAATTGCATTGATCTCGTCGATCGTCGGCAGGCGTTTTTCCGCGAACTGGTGTTCGCTGAAGCCTCCGACGACACGCACCCATTGCGGAGCAGGCGTGATCGCCACCTGTCGTTTCAGCATGTCCATCGCATCGGCGAGCGACCGCACGCCGTCCCAGCGAAGCTCCATGTTGAAGTTCAGGCCACCGCGCACGACGTGCGTGTGGTTGTCGATCAGGCCAGGCAATACACGCTTGCCCTTGAGATCGACGATCTTCGTATCGGGTCCGGCAAGCACCATGACGTCACGGTCGGTGCCCACGTCCATGAATAGGCCGTCCTTGACGGCGATTGCGGTGGCGTTCGGATTCGCGCGATCAAGCGTCGTGATCAATCCATTGTGAAGAACGATGTCTGCGTACATGGAAGCGGCTCCGGTCTTGTTGGGATCGGCGGCATTGGCCGGTGAAAACAAGTTTGAAAAGGCGAGGCTCGATGCTGCGCCCAGGAATGTGCGGCGCGTCGTCATCAGCTTTTCCCCGATGTTGAATCTACATGGGGTGGGTTCACCGCCACCACGTTTTTCCCGCCCTTCGGAAGGTGACCGAACATGTGCGGCTTGACCTGATGAAGCCAGGAGACGGCGGCAGGTTCGCGAGCCCAAATGCTCTTTGCCAGCGGCACGAGCTGCTCGCCGACAAGGATGCCGAGCAGCCCGATGAGCGCGACGACAGGCGGGGCAGGCGAGCGAACATTGAGCAGGCTGTAGATCACGCCCACCAGCAGGCCGGCACCAAGTGAAAGAAGATAGAGTTTCATAGGGGAACCTCGCGTGGTGAAAGAAAATCACTCCGGCAGGACGCAGCCGGCCGGAGTGATTGACGGTTTACTTGGCAGGGTTCGGGCCGATCCGCTTGCCATGCTTGACGCGTTCGGTACCACCGTGGACATGCGTAACAGCATAATCGATGCCCATGCCGTAAGCGCCGGAATGCTCCTTCACCAGCGACGTGACCGCGTCGTAGGTTTCCTTGCGGGCCCAGTCGCGCTGCCATTCGAGCAGGACCTGCTGCCAGGTGACCGGGACGACGCCAGCCTGCACCATGCGGTCCATCGCATATTTGTGCGCATCGACGGAGGTGCCGCCGGAAGCATCCGCAACCATGTAGATTTCGTAGTCGGTATCGTTCATGCAGGAGAGCGCGAAGGTGGTGTTGCAGACCTCGGTCCAGAGGCCGGCGACGACAATCTTCTTGCGGCCATCGGCAGCCTGCTTGGCAAGTGCGTCGCGGACGTTCTGGTCGTCCCATGAATTCATCGATGTGCGCTCAAGGATGTCGTTTTCGGGAACGACGGCGAGCAGTTCCGGAAACGTGTTGCCCGAGAAGCTGTCGGTCTCGACGGTGGTGATTGTGGTCGGGATGTTGAAAATCCTGGCGGCCTTGGCAAGACCGACGACATTGTTCTTCAAGACCTGGCGGTCGATCGACTGAACGCCGAAAGCCATCTGCGGCTGCTGGTCGATGAAGATGATCTGACTATTCTGCGGGGTGAGGACCTGAAGCTTGCTGGACATCTCGTATCTTCCTTTGACTGAGTTGAAGGTAGGTAATGGGGCAGGGAAGGCGGCACGTCTTGAAAGTTATGCCGCCGTATTGTTGGAAAGCGACGTCAGGCGGCGAGCGGTGCCAGCCCGGCCTCGATCTGGTCACGATAAGGCTCGTACCGTGCCGGCAGCTTCAAAACCTCGCCGAGGTGCGCCGTATCTTCATCGCGGTCGAAACCGGGTTCGTTCGTGGCGATTTCGAACAGGACGCCGCCGGGTGTCCGGAAGTAGATGGCCCAGAAATAATCACGGTCGATGACAGGTGTTACCTGGTAACCCGTGTCCATCAGGGCCTTGCGGACTTCGAGCTGCTTTGCGCGGTTCTCGACGGCGAAAGCGATGTGGTGCACCGAACCTGCGCCCTGCCTTGCGAAAGGTGTTTTCGGAAGGACCTCGAGGTCGATCGTATCCGCACCATTGCCGCCGGGGATGATGAAGCGGGTGACGGCACCATCCGTTTCGGCGCGCTGGTAGCCCATGAACCCAAGCAGTTCGGACGTGGCAGCGGTGTCATGCAGGCGGAACTTAGCACCGGTGAAGCCGCGGATGCCAACGCTTTCGTCGATGCCGGCACCAGTCCAGGCCTTGCGGCCATCATTTTCCGTTTCGACAAGGGCAAACCCTTCGCCGTCCGGCCCTTTGAACACGAGGCGGGCAGCGCCGAAGGCAGTGTCGGTAAGCAGGTTGACGGCTCCTTTTGCCGACAGGCGATCCTGCCAGAAGGAGAGTGAGCCCCTAGGCACTGCGAACTGTGTTTCGCTGACTTCGCCAACGCCTGGGCGGCCGCGCATTACGTCGGGAAAAGGGAAGTAGGTCATGACGGAGCCGGGGGTGCCGGCCTCATCACCGTAATAGAGGTGGTAGACGTTGGGGTCGTCGAAATTCACGGTCTTCTTGACGCGGCGCAGGCCAAGCGTGTCCGTGAAGAACGCGGTGTTCTGCCGGGCATCCGATGCCATCGACGTGATGTGATGCAGTCCCTTGATATCCTTGATCATAATGCTCGCCCTTCCGCGGCTGCGTTGGTTTGTCTGGTGTGATTGAAAACCTACGCCCGTTGATCACCGGTCGGAATTGCAATAATAATTGTCAGTGAATTGCCTCAGGTGAAATAATCAATGAACGACTACAAGCTGCTTCGAACCTTTCTGCTGGCCGCCGAGAAACGCAACTTCGCGCAGGTCGCACGCGAGCTCGACATGACCCCGGCGGCCGTCACGCGGGCGATCGCGGCCCTGGAAGAAGACCTGGGCGTGCAACTCTTCGTGCGGACCACGCGCCAGGTGTCGCTGACGACCGACGGCGCGATCTTCGCCGCCCAGATACAGCCGGCGGTGCAGGCGTTGGACAACGCGCGCAAGGACGTGATGAATACCCACAAGGCGGATCATGGCCGCCTGCGAATCAGCGCGCCGACCTGGTTCGGCCAGCAGGTCCTGCCGCCCATCCTCTCGGCCTTCAAGGAACGCTACCCGAAGATCAGCTTCGAGATCTCGCTTGCGGATGGACTCGTTGACATCATCGATGACGACTATGATCTGGCAATCCGCATTTCCGCGGCACCCTCGGACAAGTTCACGATCTGGCGCAAGATCAGCGTCGTGCGCCGTATCCTCGTCGCAGCGCCAGGCAGCCGGTTTTCCGACATGAAGCATCCGAACGAGCTCATTCCAGACGATTGCCTGGCCTATAGCGGTGACAGCAAGCGGGAGACCTGGACGCTGTCGGACGGCAGTGGTAGCGCCACGATTTCTGCGGGCCGGGCATTCAGCGCCAATAGCGGAGAGGTGTTGGCGAGGATGGCGGCCGACGGCGTCGGGGTCGCCATGCTGCCCAAGTTCCATGTGGCCGAGCATCTGCGGACCGGTCGGCTCGTCCACGTCCTGCGGGACTGGGCGCCGCCAGACTTATGGTTGACGCTGTATTACCCCCCGTATCAGGTGCTGCCGCCCCGTATCGCCTCGTTCTCGAAGTTCTTCGAGCAACAGATCCCGGCGTTTATATCGGTAATCGAATGAACCGAGTTTGTTTTTAAAAGGTTTTTGAAAGGGATATTGCTGCACCCGACGGGCTTGGCTTTTCAACTGGCTCTATTGTCCACCAAGGGGCCGCAAGTTCGAATCCTTTCAAGGCGAAGGCATTTTCGCCAGCGATCTCGCGTTCGGAAGGCGTCATACGGATTTGCGACCCATAATATCATTCTGACTGTTGTTGGTCGTGTTTAGCGAATATGGTCGGCGGTGCATTAGCGGCCTCGGCCGTCTCGATTTGTTGAAAAATGCATTGATTGACGGGCGTAAATGTCGATTTCCGATAACCAGCAGCACGAGGACCAGGCCCAGCTCCGTTTACGACAGCTGGAGGCAGACATAGAAGCTGCGCAGCACGGACATAATGCTGCAGCTTTTCTTGCGGCGATCGTCGAATCCTCCGACGATGCGATCGTCAGCAAGAGCCTCAGCGGCATAATCACCACCTGGAACAAGGGCGCTGAGCGTCTTTTCGGTTATACGGCAGAAGAGGCTATCGGCAACCCGATCACGATCGTCATTCCACCCGATCGCCTGAACGAGGAGCCTGCCATTCTCGCCCGCATTCAGGCCGGCGAGCGCGT
>NZ_JACHYZ010000032.1:0-14944 GCF_014193215.1 Rhizobium sp. BK112 | reverse complement strand
TATTCCCTTCCAGCTCGTCACGCCTGAGAACGTCAAGGACTTCGTCACCAAGAACTGAGGCGAATGCCAAGCAGGATGCGGGCCTTGCCCGCATCTTTTTTTTTGAGTGCGCAAAGTCCCGTGGCTGATTGAGGATGAGACTGGCCGGCATCCCGACCTCGTGCCCGTAAAGAAGAGGCAGGGGCGAAACGTCAAGGAGTGAACCTTTGTCGAAGACGCTTTGCGCGCCGCGACAGAGGCCACCATTGTCGGCAAATATAGCTAAGCTAGGTTGCTCGACGGAACCTTGTTTTCGACATATGTGGGTCCGCGCGTTACTAGCGCATCGCCCCGAAAATCGCGGCCCCGAGGTTCCTGCTTGACGATTTATACAGTCGGCATCAGAATCGCAGCGTCGAAGGTGAGTCGACCGTGCCCGCTTTCACATCGTTGCTCGCCTCGGAAGAGACTAGCCGCAGCGGCCGTTTGGCCACGCGCCGACCGACGCCGCTGGTCGTAAGCTTGCGGGGGATCGCCGTGGATAAAGTGTCGTCGGCAGTTGGTCCTCCTCGCGACAGCCAGCCGCGGCACTGGAGGTTCCTCTTACGGAGCAACCGCCGCTGGCTGCTTTGGTCGGCGCTTTTGATGCCCGTTTTGTTTCTTGTCGGCATCGCTGTTTTTTACCATGAAATCCGTCACGTCGAAGATCCGGCTGGTCGCTTTGAGTATCAAGCGCTCGATAAGGCCGCCCGATCATCACGCATATCAGTCCGCCCTGATACGGCGGCTCCTTCTCCTCTTCCGCCGACGTCTATATCGCTGAAGCTGATCGAGGTTCCGAAACCGGAGCTGGCAAGTCAGTTTCTGCGGACGTGGCGCTTCGCGGGGCCAAATATCTGCGGCGCTCTTCGAGAGGCCGGCATCGAAATGAGCGAATGGAAAGCCGCATCGATGCGCAATCGCAGCTATGAATGTTATTTTCAGCGCATCCACGAACGGGACGAGGTGCGACCGCTCAGTTCGACCTTCGTTAGGGTTCGGGGAAATGAAAGGGGCGATATTGTTGAGATCCGCGCCAAGATCGTCGGGCCGCAGACAGATGCCCAGGGGCGTCTCGCTCCGGCTGTCCTGCGCATTTTCGAGATCATTGTGAAGCAGGCCTGCTGGCGTGATTTCGAAGATGCGCTTGCGTCGATCCAAAGCCTTCGCAATGTCGAATACGAACAATTCGGCGCCTATCTCAGCTTTACGCGCGAAGCCGGCAGCGAAAATAGCTTCAATTTCATTCTTGGCCTTAAGGCGACGTCAAGTTCGCAGGTAAGGACCAAGGCGTATTTTTCGGCAGACAGCTGGCTGGCCACGACAAAACTCCGCATTCCGCAAACTTCATCCTCATCGACGGCATCGTCACATCCACAGCCGCCACTTGCGCTCGATGACGGAGTGAGTAGCGGCCACAATTCAAGATCAATCTGGAACTGTGGCTGAACATCCATAAGTCCATCGTGACCTTAGTTTCGCCCCTTCGAGGTCTTCGCCAGCATCTCGCTCAGCGTTGCCGCCGAGAGCATGGATTCGGCCAAAAGCTTCTTGAGCTTCTGGTTTTCCTCCTCCAGTGCTCTCAGCCTTTTGGTATAGAGACCGACATTTCCGTACTGCAAGGATTGCCACCGATAGAAGGTCGGCTCGCTGATCCCGTGCTTGTGGCAAACATCCGCCACCGTCACCCCGGCTTGGTGCTCCTTCAGGATACCCGTAATCTGGTCGTCGTCGAATTTTCTCTTGCCCATCACGGTCTCAGTCCTCGCGAAATGCTCTGTTGAAACTGTCGAGGAGTGGTCTGACGGCATAGAGCGCCACGCTGCTTTCGCCCGTTTCGATCAGTGTCTGTGCGGGCATGCCCGCGACCAGTTCGACATCACTCATTTTTGCCAACCGCTCGTCCGTTACACGGATTGTCGCGGCAAAATAGGGCTGGCCACTCTGCGGATCGGTGAGACGGTCCGCTGATACATATTCGACCCGACCTTTCAGGAGTGGAACACGCCGCTGATTGTAGGGAAGGAGGTGGACCTGTGCCTCGAGCCCCGGATGGACGAGATTGATGTCTTCCGGTCTGACGTGGGCAGACACGACAAGACGATCGGTGCGTGGCAGAAGATCAACGAGTGGTTCACCCGCGCCGATCACGCCACCTGATGTGTGGATGCGCAGGTTCATGATTGTTCCATCTTCGGGAGCACGGATATCGGTCCTCGACAGTTGGTCGTCGATCGCCCGCAAGCGTTCGCGCAACTGCATGATCTGGCTTTCCGTATTGCGCATGCCCTGGGCGACTTCGTTCAGCCGGTCGCTCTCAAGCTTTGCGAGATCGGCCTGTGAGCCGCTGATCACCTGATAGGCGCGAGAGATCTGTGCCTCTACTGCACCGTGCTGGCCATCAAGGTCTGCTTTTTCCCGCTGGAGGTTGAGAAGCCTGCTCCGTCTTTCCAGTCCTTTGGCGGTGAGGACCGTAACCTGATCCAGTTCTTGGCTCGAGATTGCGGCTCTGTCGGCCAGTGCTGCCTTCTGCGCGCCAAGCCCGACGATTTCCTGCCGCACCTGCGCGATTTTTTCATTGGTGATCTGAATTTCCGCCTGCATGACCCGGCGACGGGCGTCGAAGATTTTCTGTTGCCCGATCAGAATGGCGCTGACCGAAGGATATTTGTCCATTGCTGCCCTGAGATCCTCAGGATAGGCGACATGGTCGCCGCCTGTCTGCTCCGCAAGCAGGCGGGCACGGCTTCCTTCGGCGTCCCAAAGTTGCCCTTGAACGCTGTCGCGCTCCGAGCGAGACTTCGTATCGTCGAGTTCTATGACGATCTGCCCGGCCGTGACCGCATCGCCGTTTTTAACGAGGATCCGTCGGACAATTCCACCTTCCAGATGCTGAATGGTCTTGCGGCTGGATTCCGGCTCGACAACGCCCGAAGCAATTGCAGCGCTTTTCAGCGGCGCCAGAACCGACCAGATTCCCAATCCGACGATGAAGGTCAGGATCAACAGGTTCCCCGTCCAGACAACACTTCTGAGCCGCGGCATGGGAGAAGGGGCGGCGGGTCCGCGCTGTTTCGACTCGATCACCGGCCAATAGGCCGACTGTTGCTTGGCTGTCGCTGTCGGTCGTTCGACCAGCTCCCGACCCGTCCTCGACGAATTTGAAAATCTCGCCGGCGTTGTCTCCAGTTGAACAAGGGCCATGGCAGCGTTCCCCTATGTTCCTGTTCGAGACGGTGGTTGAAGATAGGTTTCGTAAATCCGCTCACTGTCGCCGAAGGCAGCCACCGTCCCGTTGCGCATGATGGCAATCTTGTTGGTGATCGGCAGGATCCCCATCCGGTGCGTTATGATAACGACGATCATCCCCCTGGATCTCATGCGCTCGATTGCCGCAAAGAGCATGCGTTCGCCGTCATAATCCAGGCTCGAATTCGGATCGTCGAGAACGATAAGAGACGGATTTCCATAGGCAGCCCGTGCCAGTCCCAGCTGTTGGCGCTGAGCCCGAAGGAGCAGGTTTCCACCTTCACCGATATCGGTCTCGTAGCCCTGCGGCAGCCGCATGATCGCTTCGTGCAACCCAACGAGCTTTGCGGCGTCGATCGCTTTGCCGGGGTCTCCTCCGTCCAGCCGGCCGATCACATCCTTGATTGCTCCGCCGAAGAGTTCGATGTCCTGCGGCAGGTATCCAACATGGCAGGTCCCGCCGCAAAGGCGCAGAGCCGAGATATCGACCCCGCCGAGAAGGGCACATCCGCTCGTTGCTTGCACAACGCCTGCCATGATGCGGCCAAGTGTCGATTTTCCCGATCCCGACGGACCGATGAGCGCTATGCAATCGCCTGGCGCCAGCCGCAATGTGATATCCGTCAGTATCGGCCGATTGGCGAATGGCTTGAAATAGCTGACATTATCGAGAACGAGGCCATTGGGTTCCGGTCGCGGCACCATTCGAGCATCGCGGTCCGATGCAACTGCTATCAGCATTCTGTTCAAGCGATTGAAGGCATTGCGCGCAAACGTAAAGGAGCGCCAAGCACCTATTGCGCCCTCGATTGGTGCGAGCCCGCGCCCGAGCAGCAGGCTCGCAACGAAGATGATCCCGGGACTGCCGTCGTTTGCGAGCACCAGCCATGTCGCGGATCCCATCATCAGGATCTGCGCGAGTGTGCGGATCGATTTGGAGAAACCAAGAATGATCTCGGTGCGATGCATCGCGATGTCCTGCGCCCGTCTCGCCATTTCTGCATCGCGATAGACGATCAGCGCCGCGCCATCCTGCATGCCCATTGCCCGGATCACCTCGATGTTTTTGAGGGCGGTCGCAAATCGCAGATAACTCCTCGAAAGGGCAAGATTGGCGTGGGCAAGCGGCTCCCGCGTTGCCAGTTCCGTCATGAACGCAAACAGCAGAAGTGCAACTGCGCTCAGAAGACCGATGGTCCCAAGCAGCGGATGAACAAGAAAGAGCAGGAGCAGGAATAACGGCGCCCAGGGAACGTCAAAAAGCAGCGAGCTGGCCGGTGAATCGAGGAACTGGCGTAGGGCGGCCAGGTCCCTGTAGCATTCCGTAGCAGCTCCCGTATCGGCGCGAGCGGCATATTCGAACGATGCGGTCAACACCATGGGCCGTAGCCTGTGATCCAGCCAGCTGCCGAGGCGCGAAAGCGCAGCCCTGCGCACGATATCGAGCGTCGACCCGACCAGCACAGCGACGGCGATGATCATCGTCAGCATCAGGAGCGTGTCAGCGCTTCGGCTCGACAGGACCCTGTCATAGATCTGCAGGAGATAGATGGACGGCGCCAGAAGAAAGAGATTGTAGCCGCAGCTATAGAGGAAGACCAACCCGAAGGCTCCGGCACAGGCCCTGAGCGCGACAACAAGCTGTGTCGGCGGGCGCGGTGGCTTGATGGAAATCGTTGTCATTACCAGATCTCGCTGCATTTGATACTGACGAGAAAAGACTGCGTGCTGGTTCAGCAATTCAGGAGGGTCGCCAGCCGAAACCGGCGACCCTCAGAGTCTGAATTCATGAGCCGAGATGGTCGACGTCGATATGGCCGAAGGCGTTTATGAAGTGATCGAGAGAATTGTTCACCGTCGTCGTTTCGGGATCCGTGTGCACCAGAGCTGACGAGATATCGCCGCCCAGAGCGTTGTTTCCGTTGCCGCCGTTGCCGCCGACGCCTGCGAGGATGGTGGCATGCTGATCGGCCACAAGCTGCGTATATTGTGTCGCGGTCGTAGCTGCAGCCACCGCAGCCGTGTCGCCGCCGCTCGAGTTTCCTTGGCTGCCGTTGGAGTTGGAATCTCCCCCCGCGCCGCCGTCGCCGCTGTTCGTGACCGCCGCCAGGAAGCCGTTCTTGGCCTGAGCAAAGCCACCGTCTCCGCCATGGCCGGCGTCCCAACTTGCCTTCTGCCAAACGTGATCGCCGTTGTGCAGATCGGTCGTTGCCCCGTAGACCTTTTGCACGGGGTCTACATATGCAACTGGGTTGTAGTTGATGTTCCCATCGTTGTGGCCATCACCGCCGTTGCCGGCTTTCGCGTCACCAGCATCCGGGTTATTGAGTTGAATCGTGTCGGATATTTGTGGAATAGGCATTGATGTCACTCCTTCTACTTCGTTTCGTCCATGTTACTTTTACGGCGTGGGTATCCAGCATGTCACCGCTAGCCAATACAACCGCGGACGAATATTGCCTGCGATTTAATCTACGAACTACCCAGATATTCGGCGGCATTCCTTCGGATGTATACTTGAAGGTGATGGAGAGTTATTTGGATTAGTACTGAGTGATTTGACCCCGGCTGGTATGGGCAGGATCATTTCTGCGGCCTCGTCGAAGCGATGCCGTTTTTCGAAGCAACGGCCGTCCAAGCGAACCGGCTGCATCCCCGGGGCTGATCAGGCCGCGCCTGGCGGAGGCCCCGCTTGGAGCTGAAAAACTGTCATGACCCGCCGCGAGAACGGGGGCGCAAGATGGGGGCCTCTAACCCAAACGGGCGTTGAGTGCTCGCAGACTCGCACAAGGAGCACTGCGGCCCTGACAGCCAAATGGCTATAGAACTAGCCGACGGGATGTAGACGAATTGCAGGCTCTGCTTTTGTTGCGTTCAGATGCACAATGCCTGAACAATTCAGGCTGCATAGCGTCGCACGCTCGGTGGCCGTGCGGTTGACCGGAAATGGAGACGGTAATGGCGGAAACTCGTTCCTTATCGGAAGACTTGCCCAAGGCGGGCACCGATCAAAACCTCGCCCCTAATGCGGCCGCGGGGCATCTGGCACTGGTGCCGACCTGGCTTCCATTGGAGGTCGCTTCCAATCCGAGCTATAATTCTGCCGGCAGCGGTGGTGACGGGATAAGCGAAGGCGTGATCAGCAGCAACGCCTTGGCCGTCTTCATGCCGTCGAATGCCGCGATGGCCGGGCCTCATTCGGGCGCCGACGGTTTCCAGGGCAATGATGCGCTTATCAATCAGCATCCTACCGAAATGGCCGGGATCGGCGGGAATGGCGGAAGCGGCAATGTTGCCATCGGCAGCGGCGACGGCGGCAATCATGCCGGCACCGGCGGCAATGGCCTCTTCTACGGTGGACTGGTCAGCACCGAAGTCGCGGTGTTTGCGCCGGTGAATACGGCCGTGGCTGCTGGCCCCGGCGCGGAGGCTCACGCTGAGCAATCGAACAATGCATTGTTTCTGCAGGGCGCAACCCAGATGGGCGGCATCGGCGGCTCGGGCGGAGACCACAACGCCGCGGGCCACGGTGCGTCGCTGAGCCCGGGAACGTCGCTCACATTGACCGGCGACAATTATGCGGGCCACGGCGGCGATGGATATTTTATCGGCAGCATGGTCGACGTAAGCGTGGCCATATTCTCACCGATCAACATCGCCGTCGGCGCCGCGGGCGGCTCGGCGGTCGCTCATCAGACAAACAATGCAATTTTCGATCAGGGCACTGTGCAGATCGCCGGCATCGGCGGCAATGGCGGTGGCTTCAACATGTCGTCGGATACGATTTTCACCGGCAACCATGCGGGGGGCGGTGGCGGGACCGGATCGTCAACCGGCAGCATGGTAGACGTCAATTTCGCCTATTTCCATCCCATCAACATTGCCGTTCCCGCCGGCGGGACGGCGGACGCCCAACAGATCGATCATATTCTCTATGATCAGCAAGCGCTTCAGTTGGCGGGCATCGCGGGCCACGGCGGAGAGGGTAATCTCACGGACGCCCATTCGGCTCTCGTCGACGACATTCTGAGCTTCATGCATAGCTAGCGGATAGACTCCGCGCTTGCATTGCGGAGGCTCGACTGCACGAAACCGCTTTCGTGCCGACGGGCTCGCGCAATGCCGAACATTTCTCCACGACCTCATCCGTATTGTCGCCGATTTCGGCCGCCAGAGGCCGTGACCGCCGCCCGGCATCTGGGAGCGTCGGCGCAGTGCTGCCTGCGTGAAACAACGGGTATTCATGCCTCATCAGGGTGTAGTTTCACTAATCATAATGGGTAATCAGCGATCTTGTGGTTTTGTCGCTTTTTTCGGTTGTCGTTTTGCTGTCTGGGTCTGCGGCTGTTTTGAACTGACATATGGAAACAAAGCCGAGCCGATCGGCAGCTGGTTATCTCCACTGGTTCCTTCCAAAATGGGTCTGTAGCAGATCGGTTGCTTTTTCAGTGCCTTTGAAAGCTTTGTTGACCCGCTTGCCGTACGTGAATTCGGCGAAGGGATGGAAAGTCTGTAGCGACAAGTCGAACCAGCAGACCCTCATGAACAATCTCTTAAATACGCCCTGCAGGCCTAGTCATCTCTCACTCAAATCTTATAGACTATAAGAATTATCGTGAGAGATCAGACTATTGATATCTGAAATACACTCACTTTTTATCATGACATGTAATGAGAACAGGAATAATATGAACAGCTGTTGCGTTGCAAATATCTGGGGAGCGCGCAAGTGTCCGACATTGCTAATACCAAGCGCCGTATGGGGCGCAATGCACCAACTGTGATCATCATTGAGCATTCTACTTTGGCGCGCACCACCGTGGTGAAGCTTCTTGAGCGTGAACTCGCCGGGTGGAACTTTATAGATTTGATCTCGACCGAGAGTCTCGATCGGGCTCTTGGAGCCGAGGTGCGTTTGATTGCATTGGATCTGGCTGGCAGAGATGTCGAGAGCGCCAGCCTGCGGGAAGATCTCGCGGCAATTGCTGCACGTTTTCCTGAGGCTCCTATCACGTTGCTCTCAAGTACGGATGACGTCATCATAGTCCGTCAGGCGCTTGAGATAGGCATCCGCGGCTTTTTCTCGACGTCACTTCCCGTTGATATTGCCCTTGCCGGTCTTCGCCTTGTTCTGGCAGGAGGAACATTTTTCCCGCAGCTATTGGGAGCTGTTGCAAACGGCTCGAGCGAGCATAGCCCGGCCAGAAATGAGGCCGAAAAATGCTTGGATGATAGGACGCAGTACTTGGCGATTGCTGATTTCACTCCCCGGGAAGCGGATGTCCTCGCAGAGCTGCAATCCGGCTGTTCAAATAAGGTAATTGCAGGAAAACTCAATTTGTCGGGGCATACGGTCAAGATGCATTTGCAACACATTATGCGCAAGTTGCAGGCGCAGAACCGCACTGAAGTGGTTGCCCGCTTAATTCAAAGAGCCGCCGGTGGGCCTGACGCCTCGCCGAGTTAGGCGGTGTCGGCCAGTACCGGGGCGCTGTCTCAACGTTTGAGTGGGTGTCGGAGCGCGGTTTGATCCCATCATAGGCGCCGAAGATTGCTCCCTGACTCGAGCCGTTGCCACCCCCGGCGAAGCTAGACTGTGCTACCGTCGGTGCGTTGTTGCTTCTTCGCCACAACCGGCTCGAAATCAGGCGAGCTCCAATATCCCCCCGTGGCGCAGTATTTCCGAGTGAGTTACATCATCAGCAAGCGGCCGCAGCAGGCGGTTGGGCCGGTGGAGCGCGGTAATCTGTAGCTTCAGGGGAATAGTTCCGCGCATGGATGGCAGCCTTTCGCAGCATCTGGACTCCGGTCTTCGTGCGCTCTGCGGCATCGCTGCATTCTATCGCATTGCTGCCGACCCGGTTCAGCTGCAGCACGATCTGGCGTTGAAGGGGCGCACGTCCCAGGCCATCGACATTCAGCGAGCAGCCAAGATCATCGGGCTTAAGGCGCGTGTCGTGGAGAAGGTCACGGAGCAACGTCTTCGAGCCATGCCTGTCCCCGCCATTGTCCAGGTGCGCAGCGGCTCCTTTCAGGTGCTCGGCGGCTTGAACCCATCGGGAAAGTACAGACTCGTCGATCCGATAACACGCGTCGATCGTGAAATCGCTTCTGCGGATATACTAGCCGAAATCGACGCGCGCGTTATTCTTGTGGGGCGGCGCATAAGAGGCGAAGGGTCCGACCCGCGAGAATTCGGCTTCAAGTGGTTTCTGCCATCGATCTGGCGTTATCGAAAGCCGCTTGCCCATGTATTGCTTGCCTCGCTGTTTGTGCAGATCTTCGCGCTCATCACACCTTTGTTCTTCCAGGTCGTGGTCGACAAGGTCCTGACGCACAAAGCCTATTCGACGTTGTTCGTGCTTGTTGCAGGCATCGCGATCATTGGTCTCTTCGATGTCATGCTTCAATATCTGAGGGCCTATGCGCTGGCTCACACGACGAACCGGATCGATGTCGAGCTCGGCCAACGATTGTTCCATCATCTCCTGCGGCTACCGCTGGAGTACTTCGAGACGCGATCAGCCGGCCAGACCGTCGCCCGCGTTCGAGAACTTGAAACGATCCGCGCATTTCTGACCGGGCAGGGGTTGTTTTCGGCGCTCGACGTCATTTTCACTTTTGTCTTCATCGCGGTTCTTTTCGCCTATTCCTGGAGCTTGACCCTGGTTGTCGTTGCGGCGATCCCGATCTACCTCCTGATCGGAATCGTGGTTCGACCGCCGCTGCGCGAATTCGTCAAAGAGAAGTTCAATCGGGGAGCGGCAAGCCAGCAGTTCCTGGTCGAAGCGATCGTCGGTGTCCACACGGTTAAATCCGCCGCGGTGGAGCCGGTGATGCAGGCGCAGTGGGAGGAAAAGCTCGCAGCTTACGTGCGAACAGCCTTCGATACGACACTGCTGAGCGCTGGCGGACAAAATGCCATTCAATATGTGAGCAAGCTTTCGACGGCGGTCCTTCTTCTTTTCGGTGCGAGGGCCGTGATGAACGGGGAGCTTTCCGTTGGTTCGCTTGTTGCCTTCAACATGATCGCAGGGCAGGTCACCCAGCCGGTTTTGAGGTTGTCCCAACTCTGGCAAGATTTCCAGCAGGTGCAGATCTCGGTCGATCGGCTCGGCGACATTCTGAACACGCCGATGGAGCGTCAGCCAAGCTCCCGTTTGTCGTTGCCTGCCCCACGGGGGAACATTGAACTTCGAAATGTCACCTTCCGTTATCGGCCCGGCTCTCCGGAAGTCTTGAAAAACGTATCGCTGGACATCAAACCCGGAGAAATCATCGGTATCGTCGGCGCATCGGGTTCCGGAAAGTCCACGCTTGCCAAACTGGTGCAGCGTCTCTACGTCCCCGAAGAGGGTCAGGTCCTGCTGGATGGCATGGATCTATCACAACTCGACCCCGCTTGGCTTCGAAGCCACATAGGAGTCGTTCTCCAAGAGAATCTGCTGTTCAACCGCACGATCCACGACAATATCGCTTTCTCAAACCCGGCGATGCACCGCGCTCAGGTTATTGCGGTTGCCAAGCTCGCCGGGGCGGATGAATTCATTTTGCGGTTGCCGCAAGGCTACGACACGATGATCGAAGAACGTGGCGCGAACCTGTCCGGCGGCCAGCGTCAGAGGATCGCCATTGCCCGTGCGCTTGCCACAGCCCCGCCGATCTTGATTTTCGATGAGGCGACCAGCGCCCTCGACTATGAAAGCGAACGGGTCGTACAGACCAATATGCGCCAGATCGCCGCCGGCCGAACGGTTATCATCATCGCGCACCGGCTCGCAGCTGTGCGGCCCTGCAATCGGATCATCGGTATGGCAGACGGGCGCATAGCGGAAATTGGCAGCCATGACGAGCTGCTTAAGCGCCCGGACGGGCTCTATGCGCGGCTTTGGGCCTTGCAGAATGACAGAGGCGCCGCATGAAAAGTGGACCTGTCCAAGCTGTTCGATATGCCGGTCCTGCGCCGCGCCCGGCCAAGCGATCCGATCATGAGTTTCTGGCACCGGCGATCGAAATCCTCGAGACCCCACCCTCGCCGGTGCGCCTGGCGCTGATCTTGATCATTTGCGCCTTTGTCACAACGGCATTGATCTGGTCCTATATCGGCCACATCGACATCATCGCAGCCGCACAGGGCAAGATTCAGCCGGCCGGCCGCGTCAAGGTTGTTCAGCCGCTGTTGACGGGTAAGGTGAAGGCGCTTCCGCCATCAAATGGCACACAGGTCAAGACCGGTGATATCCTCCTCGAGCTTGATCCGACGGATGCTATTGCCGATGAGACGGATGCGGCAAAAGGCCTGGCGTCTGTGAACGCCGAGGTCCGGCGCCGAACAGCTGCGGTAAACTATGTTCGTTCTCAGGAGAGCGGCAGGCTGCCGCCAACGATCTCATGGGATGCGGACGCGTCCGATGAATTGCGTCGTCGTGAAGAAGGCATCCTGCGGGGCGACCTCGAACAATACCAGGCCGCAGTTGCGTCGCTTGATGCTCAGAAGCACCAGAAGGAAGTGGAGCGCGATCGTCTGACGGTGACGGTTGCGGCTCAGAACTCGCTGGTTGAAACGCTGAAAGAGCGTGTGGCGATGCGCAATATGCTGGCTTCGAAGGAAGCCGGCACCATGGCAAGCGTGATCGATGCGACGCAAACATTGAAGGAGCAGGCGACGCAACTGGCTATGCAGGAAGGTCAGCTCGCTGATGCCGCCGCTGGTATCGAGGTCCTTGCGCGGGAAAAGGACAAGCTAAAACGAGCATTCCTAGGCGATCAGCTCGAGCGGCTGGGTAATGCGGAACGTCGGGTCGAAGAGCTGGAGCAGCGACTGGCGAAAGCCATAAATGTTCGCGAGCAGATGACTTTGCGCAGTCCAATAGACGGCACGGTGCAAGCATCCTCGATTACCAGTGTGGGCCAAGTGGTGACCGTCGGCGAGGACGTGATGCGTGTCGTGCCTGAGGGAAGCACACTGGAACTCGAAGCTTACGCTTTGAACAAGGACATCGGCTTCATCAAGGTCGGCCAGGATGCTGTCGTCAAGCTCGAAGCCTTTCCCTTTACACGCTACGGAACGATCCCGGCCCGCGTCATCAAGATTGCGGCCGATGCGATTCCGGAACCCGATGCCGCGCGTCGTGAAGGCGACCCTGCGGCACGACAGTCGGAGACAACGTTCGGCGGCGCCGAAAGGATGCAGAACCTGGTTTTTCCGGTGACATTGAGTTTGGAGGCCGATCAAATTCTAGCAGATGGCAGTAACGTCCAGTTAAGCGCGGGCATGGCAGCAGTTGCGGAGGTTCGAACAGGCGAGCGCAGGATCCTGGAATATGTCTTCTCGCCTTTGATCGAGGTCGCGGAGGAAGCCCTTCATGAGCGTTAGTTACTTAGGTCAAAACCTTACTGAAGCGAGATAAGACTTGTAGTTGAAGTTTCACCCTCATGCGGAGCAGAGGGAACCGGCATTTGGCACGGCAGAGTGGATTAGGCAAACGGGGATTTTATGACGAACCTTATTACTTCGACGAAGAACGTCAGCTTGACTGGGGATCAGAAAGTTGACGGGCTGTTCAGCGGCACAGCCTGGGACGGAACGATAACCTATGCGTTTCCCACCTTCTCGACATCGTATTCCTATGCTGGCGAGAAAGATTGGGGTTTCTCTGCGATTTCCTCTCAGCAGCAGTCTTTTGCCTTGTTCTTCATGGAGCAATCCTACGGAAATACTGCAAATGACGGTTTCTCCGTTGAGGGATTTACGAACGCCAACTTTCAGGCCGGTAGTGCGGAGACCGCATCGGTGCGGTTCGCTCAGTCATGGATGCCCCCGACGGCATGGGCCTATTATCCAGACACTCCGGAGGCAGGCGGCGACGTCTGGTTCGGAACGTCATATGCCGGCACTGAGGTAGATCTTCGCTTTCCGGAGTTCGGCAACTATGCAGGGCATACCTTGGTGCATGAACTGGGTCACGCGCTGGGATTGAAACATGCTCATGAGCCCATATACTTCGACAATTCAACGGTCGTTCCGAGTGCCTACGATTCGCTCGAATACACGGTCATGACTTACCGCACGTTTGTTGGAGACGATACAACAAGCGGCTACAAATACGAGCATGACGGCGCGCCTCAAAGCTTCATGATGCTCGACATCGCCGCCCTGCAGGAAATGTATGGTGCGGACTACACGACCAACAGTGGCAATACCGTTTACAAGTGGAATCCGAACCAAGGCATCACCTATGTCAACGGCGTCGCGGCCATCACGCCCGATGCCAACCGCATCTTCGCGACAATCTGGGACGGCGGCGGAATCGATACCTATGATTTGAGCGCTTATACTACCAACCTCACGATCGATTTGCGAGCAGGGGGGTACTCGGTCTTTTCCCAGGGCCAGTTGGCCGATCTGGGGGGTGGTCCGAACAATGGTTACGCCCGCGGCAACATTTTCAACGCGCTTCTTTATCACAACAACGTTGCCTCCTTGATCGAGAATGTTCAGGCCGGCTCCGGCGACGATACGATTGTCGGTAACGAAGCGAACAATACGCTTTGGGGAAATGCCGGAAATGATTCGCTGTCCGGTGGTACTGGCGTCGACACATTGATCGGCGGCACTGGCAACGACACCTATTTCGTCGACAATGCCGCCGACGTCGTCACCGAAAACGCCAGTGAGGGGACCGACACGGTTCGCGCCACGGCAAGCTACACGCTTGGCGCCAATGTCGAAAACCTAACCTTTATCGGCACCGGGGCCTTCAGCGGTATCGGAAACGGGCTCGCCAACACGATCACGGGGGGCGCCTCCACCGATACGCTCTTAGGCGGCGCCGGCAACGATACGCTGGACGGTGGCGCCGGCGCCGACACGCTGCTCGGCGGGGCGGGGGACGACACCTACATCGTCGACAATGCCGGCGACAGCGTCACCGAGAACGCCAGCGAGGGGACCGACACGGTTCGCACGAACTTGGCAAGCTATACGCTTGGCGCCAATGTCGAGAACCTCACCTATAACGGAACGGCGGCCTTTGCCGGAACGGGCAACTCGCTGGACAACCTTATCATCGGTGGCGCTGTCAGCGATACGCTTTCCGGCGGCGCCGGCAATGACACGCTGAATGGCAGCGCCGGCGCCGACACGCTGATCGGCGGGGCGGGGGACGACATCTATGCCGTCGACAATGCCGGCGACAGCGTCGCCGAGAACGCCAGCGAGGGGACCGACACGGTCCGCACGAACCTGGCAAGCTATACGCTTGGCGCCAATGTCGAGAACCTCACCTATAACGGAACGGCAGCCTTTGCCGGAACGGGCAACTCGCTGGACAACCTTATCATCGGTGGCGCTGCCAGCGATACGCTTTCCGGCGGCACCGGCAATGACACGCTGAATGGCAGCGCCGGCGCCGATACGCTGATCGGCGGAGCGGGGGACGACATCTATGCCGTCGACAATGTCGGCGACGGCGTCACCGAGAACGCCAGCGAGGGGACCGACACGGTTCGCACGAACCTGGCAAGCTATACACTTGGCGCCAATGTCGAGAACCTCACCTATAACGGAACGGCGGCCTTTGCCGGCACCGGCAATGCATCCGCCAACACGATCAGGGGTGCGGCAGGCGCCGACATCCTGGACGGAAAGGCCGGAGCCGACACACTGATCGGTGGA
>NZ_JACHYZ010000031.1:0-18276 GCF_014193215.1 Rhizobium sp. BK112 | reverse complement strand
TCGTTCCGATCGCGATGGAAGAAAAGCTGCGCTTCGCCATCCGCGAAGGCGGCCGCACCGTCGGCGCCGGTATCGTCGCTTCGATCGTCGAGTAACTTTCGAGTTATCCGCAATTATGAAGACCCCGCTGGAAACAGCGGGGTTTTTCATTTTCATGGCTTCCGGTAGGTTTAACAGGTGTTGTAAAAATATCGTTAAATTGGCCTGTCACAGTATTTTGTTCATCTCACATTCAGAAACCGGTTTGTGAATGGCCCATTTTAGTCCAGACTCCTTCTTGCAAAGAGGAGAGCCCGGATGATTCCAAAGGCCACATTCGCTGCGACGATATTCGCTATGTATGTTTTCACGATGTTTTTCATCGCTGCAATTCCGCAAGAGGTTGTTCAGGCAGCCGGAGTGCAGGTCAACGAGATAAGCGTCGTCAAGTGACGACGTTGGAGTTAAGCGTCGTCAAGTGACGACGCTGGAGGTAAGTGTCGTCAAGTGACGACCCTTGCAGAGCATCGCAGCCTTCTGCGATGATCGGAAATGATCGGCCAGGCGCTCCCGGATAGGATGCTCCTGGCGACGCGGGGGTGAACCCTTGCACGACGCTCGCTTGCTCTTCGCGCGGAAGCGTCTCACTATGCCTCCGATTTCATGACGCGGAGGATATTCCATGAAGAGACGCATTCTGTTCACGGGCGGTTCGGGCAAGGCAGGTCGCCATACTGTGCCATGGCTCGTCAATGCCGGTTACGAGGTTCACAACCTCGATCTCGTGCCGCTGGATAGCCCCGGCGTCACCAATCTCATCGCCGACATCACCGACAGCGGTCAGGTCTTCAATGCGCTCTCGATGCATCGCGATTTTCCCGATCTCGATGCGGGCAGGGGCGTGCAGCCCTTCGATGCTGTCGTGCATTTCGCCGCCATCCCGCGCATTCTGATCAAGCCCGACAACGAAACCTTCCGCATCAACACGATGGGCACCTACAATGTTATCGAGGCGGCGGTGAAGCTCGGCATCAGGAAGATCATCGTCGCATCGAGCGAGACGACCTACGGCGTCTGCTTCGCCGAAGGCCATCGCGATTTCCACCATTTCCCGCTGGAGGAGGACTACGACGTCAATCCGATGGATTCTTACGGCCTTTCCAAGGTGGTCAACGAAAAGACGGCGCGCGCCTTTGCCGAACGCTCGGGTTTCGACATTTATGCGCTGCGCATCGGCAACGTCATCGAGCCGCACGAATACGAGAAATTCCCCACCTTTTTCGCCAATCCCGAGATGCGCAAGCGCATCGCCTGGAGCTATATCGACGCCCGCGACCTCGGACAGATCTGCCATCTGTGCATCGAGAAGGACGGTCTCGGCTATCAGGTCTTCAACGCCGCCAACGACACTGTCTCGGCCAACACGCCGTCGAAGGAGCTTGCAAAGCGATTCTTCCCGAACGTGCCCTTCACCCGCGAGATCGGCGAATATGAGGGTCTGCTCTCCAACCGCAAGATTCGCGAGGTGCTGGGCTTTAAAGAAGAGCACGATTGGCGGAAATATGTGAACCTCTGAACGGATCTTGGTCGCCCGGTGGAAAAGCCTACTGCTCGCATATGAGGAGAATGGCTTTGAAAATCGAAAATCGTGCTTGCCAATCCCGTGCCGTCGTCTTAAAGGGAGCGCCATGCTTTTCAGCAGCGATTTGCGGGCCTTGGCTCTGGCGCTGAATGACAGGTATGAAGGGGTATAGCTCAGTTGGTAGAGCGGCGGTCTCCAAAACCGCAGGTCGTAGGTTCGAGCCCTACTGCCCCTGCCATTCTCCTTGATGCGGGACAGCGCGGACATGCTCGCGGCATTCCGGCCGGGGATTGATGGGTGGTAAGTAATTTCGTTAAACTTCGGTTTCCCTCTTGTGTATTCGGAAATCGGTGTTTATTTAGGGTTCAACAGACACGCGGTGCGTGGGGCTGATAGTTTCAGCTTTACGCGCCGTAATTGCGTGGGCAGTCGATGGCATCCAAATCCAATCCGTTTGCGTTTCTGCAGCAGGTTCGCTCCGAGACGTCCAAAGTTACATGGCCGTCGCGCCGCGAGACGATGATCTCGACGGTTATGGTGCTTGTGATGGTGGTTTTCGCCGCGCTGTTTTTCTTTGCCGCTGACCAGCTGATCGGCTGGGTCCTGAGCTTCGTGCTGAATACCGGCAACTGATACGGGTGGAGATGAAAATGGCGGCACGTTGGTACATCGTCCACGCATATTCTAATTTTGAAAAGAAGGTGGCTGAAGACATCGAGAACAAGGCTCGCCAGAAGGGGCTGGAGCACCTGTTCGAGAAGATCCTCGTGCCGACCGAAAAGGTGGTGGAAGTGCGTCGCGGCCGCAAGGTCGATTCGGAGCGCAAGTTTTTCCCGGGCTACGTCATGGTTCGCGCCAATCTGACGGATGAGGCCTATCACCTGATCAAGAATACGCCGAAGGTCACAGGTTTCCTCGGCTCCGACAATAAGCCCGTTCCGATTCCGGATTACGAAGCCGAGCGCATTCTCGGTCAGGTCCAGGAAGGCGTCGAGCGGCCGAAGGCCTCCATTACCTTCGAGATCGGCGAGCAGGTCCGCGTTTCCGACGGCCCGTTCGCGTCGTTCAACGGCACGGTTCAGGATGTGGACGAAGAACGTTCGCGCCTGAAGGTGGAAGTGTCGATCTTCGGCCGCGCAACGCCGGTCGAGCTGGAATACGCTCAGGTCGAGAAGGTCTGATTGCAGAGACTGGAGGCTGGCCCTTGCGGCCTGTTTCCTGCGGATTTGTCCGCATCCGCGTGGAAGGTGAGGGGTCTTAGCCGGACCCTAACGATCCGCACCACGCAACCGCAGCCGCCGGAGAGATCCGGCATCACGGGCCGGGCGACCGGCCGTTCATGAAAGGCAGAGAGATATGGCTAAGAAAGTTGCAGGCCAGCTCAAGCTTCAGGTCAAGGCAGGATCGGCAAACCCGTCCCCGCCGATTGGTCCGGCGCTTGGTCAGCGTGGCATTAACATCATGGAATTCTGCAAGGCGTTCAATGCCGCCACGCAGGAAATGGAAAAGGGTATGCCGATTCCGGTCGTCATCACCTATTACCAGGACAAGTCCTTCACCTTCGCGATGAAGCAGCCTCCGGTCAGCTACTGGCTGAAGAAGGAAGCGAAGATCACGTCCGGTTCCAAGACGCCCGGCAAGGGCGCCAAGGCCGGCTCCCTCACCAAGGCTCAGATCAAGACGATCGCAGAAGCCAAGATGAAGGATCTGAACGCAGCGGATATCGAAGGTGCAATGGCGATGATCGAGGGCTCTGCCCGCGCCATGGGCCTGGAAGTGGTGGGTTAAGATCATGGCTGGTAAGCGCACGCAGAAGATCAACGAAGGTGTTGATCCCACCAAGCTCTACGCTCTGAGCCTGGCCATCGGCATGGTCAAGGAACGGGCTGTCGCCAAGTTCGACGAAACCATCGAAGTCTCGATGAACCTCGGCGTCGACCCGCGCCATGCGGACCAGATGGTTCGCGGCGTCGTCAACCTGCCGAACGGCACAGGCCGTACGGTTCGCGTCGCAGTCTTCGCGCGTGGCGCCAAGGCTGATGAAGCCAAGGCTGCCGGTGCTGATATCGTCGGCGCTGAAGAGCTCGTCGAAATCGTCCAGGGCGGCAAGATCGAATTCGATCGCTGCATCGCCACCCCCGACATGATGCCGCTCGTCGGCCGTCTCGGTAAGGTTCTCGGCCCCCGCGGCATGATGCCGAACCCGAAGGTCGGCACCGTCACCATGGACGTCGCCGGAGCCGTCAAGGCTTCCAAGGGCGGCGCTGTCGAGTTCCGCGTCGAGAAGGCTGGCATCGTCCATGCCGGTATCGGCAAGGCCTCTTTCGACGCTAAGGCTCTGGAAGAAAACATCCGCGCCTTCGCTGACGCCGTCATCAAGGCAAAGCCGGCTGGCGCCAAGGGCAACTATGTCAAGCGCGTGGCGATTTCCTCGACCATGGGCCCGGGCGTCAAGATCGAAGTCGGCTCGGTCACCGCAGCTCCGACTGCATAAGTTCGCGCCCAAGGACTTGGGCGCAATGGCCGGGCTTTAAGCCCGGCGACTGAATTTCCGGCCTCGCAAGGGGCCGGAATATTCCGGAGAAATCCGGAATCCTGTCCGAGATTGCAGGTGGTTTTCCCTTAATCACTTGGCCTGCATGAGACGGGTAAGACCCGAATTGCATGAAGTTCGCTTCTCGTAACTCGGTTCGAGCCTTGGATGCCTTGTGCCTCTTTAGCCTTGATTGGCGCGGGAGCGCGGGGGGACAGGATCCTCAAGCGTCGCTTGGGATCTCACATGATCCCAGGAGGCAAAGGCAACCCGGCAGGTCCGATTTCGGTCCTGCCAACTGGAGATAGGCAGTGGAAAGAGCGGAAAAACGCGAATTCGTCACGGAACTGAACGAAGTCTTCAAGGCTTCGGGCTCAGTTGTCGTGGCCCACTATGCTGGTGCCACAGTCGCGCAGATGAACGATTTTCGTTCGAAGATGCGTGCAGCTGGCGGTACCGTCAAAGTCGCGAAGAACCGCCTGGCCAAAATTGCCCTTCAGGGTACGGAAGCGGAAGGGATTACCAATCTCTTCAAAGGTCAGACGCTGATTGCATACAGCAATGACCCGATCACCGCTCCGAAGGTCGTCATGGATTTCGCCAAGACCAATGACAAGATCATTGTTCTGGGCGGCGCCATGGGAACAACCACGCTCAACGCCGAAGCAGTCAAGTCGCTTGCGACCCTGCCTTCGCTCGACGAGCTGCGTGCGAAGCTGCTGGGCATGATCCAGACACCGGCTACCCGCATCGCTGGGGTTGTTGCAGCACCGGCAAGTCAGCTTGCTCGCGTGTTTGCGGCCTACGCCAAGAAGGACGAAGCCGCGTAAGGCGGTTTTTCGCTGTTTATAATCAACCGGTTCGAACCGAACAAAAGGAACTAGTAAAATGGCTGATCTCGCAAAGATCGTAGACGACCTCTCCTCGCTGACCGTTCTGGAAGCTGCAGAACTGTCGAAGCTTCTCGAAGAAAAGTGGGGCGTTTCCGCTGCTGCTCCGGTAGCTGTTGCTGCCGCTGCCGGTGGTGCTGGCCCGGCTGTCGTTGAAGAAGAAAAGACCGAATTCGACGTCATCCTCGTCGACGCTGGTGCCAACAAGATCAACGTCATCAAGGAAGTCCGCGCCATCACCGGTCTCGGCCTCAAGGAAGCCAAGGACCTCGTCGAGGCTGCTCCGAAGGCTGTCAAGGAAGGCGTCAACAAGGCTGAAGCCGCTGACATCAAGAAGAAGCTTGAAGACGCTGGCGCCAAGGCCGACGTCAAGTAATCTTGAATTGCTTTTGGGAGGCAGCATCTACTGCCTCCCATTTGCCGTTTTTCTGAACGAATTACCCAAAAGCCGCGTCAAAACGGCTTTTGGGTAATGGGTTCTTCAAAAGGATAGTCTCGCACCGAAGGCAGCACAGCAATCCGAGCTGAGCGTTTTCGGGAGTCGGACGAGATTGGATTACCCATTGATTGACGGGATCGACTGGCCATCGGTTCCCGTCCGTTGCAGGCCCGGGTGCAAGATTTTGAAGGAGCGACGATGGCTCAGACCCTTTCGTTCAACGGTCGCAGGCGCGTACGCAAGTTTTTTGGTAAGATCCCCGAAGTCGCAGAAATGCCGAACCTCATCGAGGTTCAGAAGGCGTCCTACGACCAGTTTTTGATGGTTGAAGAGCCGAAGGGCGGTCGCCCCGACGAGGGCCTTCAGGCCGTCTTCAAGTCGGTTTTCCCGATCACCGATTTCTCCGGCGCTTCCATGCTGGAATTCGTGTCCTACGAGTTCGAACCGCCAAAGTTCGACGTTGACGAATGCCGTCAGCGCGACCTCACCTATGCCGCGCCGCTGAAGGTGACGCTGCGCCTCATCGTGTTCGATATCGACGAGGATACGGGCGCGAAGTCGATCAAGGACATCAAGGAACAGTCCGTCTACATGGGCGATATGCCGCTCATGACCAATAACGGCACGTTCATCGTCAACGGCACCGAGCGCGTGATCGTCTCCCAGATGCACCGTTCGCCGGGCGTCTTCTTCGACCACGACAAGGGCAAGAGCCATTCTTCCGGCAAGCTGCTCTTTGCTGCACGCGTCATTCCTTACCGCGGTTCCTGGCTCGATATCGAATTCGACGCCAAGGACATCGTCTACGCCCGTATCGACCGTCGCCGCAAGATTCCGGTCACCTCGCTGCTGATGGCGCTGGGCATGGACGGCGAGGAAATCCTCGACACCTTCTATACGAAGTCGCTCTACAAGCGCGACGGCGAAGGCTGGCGCATTCCCTTCAAGCCGGAAACGCTGAAGGGCGCCAAGGCGATCACCGAGATGGTCGACGCCGATACCGGCGAAGTCGTCGTGGAAGCCGGCAAGAAGCTGACCCCGCGCCTGCTGCGCCAGCTCTCCGACAAGGGCCTGAAGGCGCTGAAGGCCGGCGACGACGACCTTTACGGCAACTACCTTGCCGAAGACATCGTCAACTACTCGACGGGTGAAATCTATCTCGAGGCCGGCGACGAAATCGACGAGAAGACGCTTGGCGTCATCCTGTCGAACGGTTTCGACGAGATCCCGGTTCTCGGCATCGACCACATCAATGTCGGCGCCTATATCCGCAACACGCTGTCTGCCGACAAGAACGAGAACCGTCAGGACGCTCTGTTCGACATCTACCGCGTCATGCGTCCGGGTGAGCCGCCGACCATGGAATCGGCCGAAGCCATGTTCAACTCGCTGTTCTTCGATGCGGAGCGTTACGACCTCTCCGCCGTCGGCCGCGTCAAGATGAACATGCGCCTCGACCTGACCGTCGAAGACACCGTCCGCATCCTGCGCAAGGACGACATCCTGGCCGTGGTCAGGATGCTGGTCGAACTGCGCGACGGCAAGGGCGAAATCGACGACATCGACAACCTCGGCAACCGCCGCGTCCGTTCGGTCGGCGAGCTGATGGAAAATCAGTACCGTCTCGGCCTCTTGCGCATGGAGCGCGCGATCAAGGAACGCATGTCCTCGATCGAGATCGACACGGTCATGCCGCAGGATCTGATCAACGCCAAGCCGGCAGCTGCTGCCGTCCGCGAATTCTTCGGTTCCTCGCAGCTCTCGCAGTTCATGGACCAGGTCAACCCGCTCTCGGAAATCACCCACAAGCGCCGTCTTTCGGCTCTTGGCCCGGGTGGTCTGACCCGTGAGCGCGCCGGCTTCGAAGTTCGCGACGTGCATCCGACCCACTATGGCCGCATTTGCCCGATCGAAACGCCGGAAGGCCCGAACATCGGTCTCATCAACTCGCTTGCGACCTTTGCCCGCGTCAACAAGTACGGCTTCATCGAAAGCCCGTACCGCCGTATCGTCGACGGCAAGGTGACGAACGACGTGCTCTACCTCTCCGCCATGGAAGAGGCGAAGTATTACGTCGCCCAGGCCAACGCCGAAATGAACGCCGATGGTTCCTTCGTCGACGAATTCGTCGTCTGCCGTCATGCCGGCGAAGTCATGCTCGCCCCGCGCGACAGCATGAACCTGATGGACGTTTCGCCGAAGCAGGTCGTTTCGGTCGCAGCCGCGCTCATCCCGTTCCTGGAAAACGACGACGCCAACCGCGCGCTCATGGGCTCGAACATGCAGCGTCAGGCCGTGCCGCTGCTGCGTGCCGAAGCCCCGTTCGTCGGTACCGGCATGGAGCCGGTCGTCGCCCGTGACTCCGGTGCCGCCATCGGCGCCCGTCGCGGCGGCGTGGTCGACCAGGTCGACGCGACGCGTATCGTTATCCGCGCCACGGAAGACCTCGAAGCCGGCAAATCCGGCGTCGATATCTACCGTCTGCAGAAGTTCCAGCGTTCGAACCAGAACACCTGCGTCAACCAGCGCCCGCTGGTCACTGTCGGTGACGTCGTCAACCGCGGCGACATTCTCGCCGACGGTCCGTCGACCGATCTCGGCGACCTGGCGCTCGGCCGCAACGCGCTCGTCGCGTTCATGCCCTGGAACGGCTACAACTACGAAGACTCGATCCTGCTCTCCGAACGTATCGTTGCCGACGACGTGTTCACCTCCATCCACATCGAGGAATTCGAAGTGATGGCGCGCGACACCAAGCTTGGTCCCGAGGAAATCACCCGCGATATTCCGAACGTTTCGGAAGAAGCGTTGAAGAACCTCGACGAAGCCGGCATCGTCTATATCGGCGCCGAAGTTCAGCCGGGCGATATCCTCGTCGGCAAGATCACCCCGAAGGGCGAAAGCCCGATGACGCCGGAAGAAAAGCTTCTGCGCGCCATCTTCGGCGAAAAGGCCTCCGACGTGCGCGATACCTCCATGCGCATGCCGCCCGGCACCTACGGCACGATCGTCGAAGTCCGCGTCTTCAATCGCCATGGCGTCGAGAAGGACGAGCGCGCGATGGCGATCGAGCGCGAAGAGATCGAGCGTCTGGCAAAGGACCGCGACGACGAGCAGGCGATCCTCGACCGTAACGTCTACGGCCGTCTGATCGACATGCTGCGCGGCCAGGTCTCCATTGCCGGCCCGAAGGGCTTCAAGAAGGGCACCGAGCTTTCGAACGCCGTCGTCTCCGAATATCCCCGCTCGCAGTGGTGGATGTTCGCGGTCGAGGACGAGAAGGTCCAGGGCGAGCTCGAAGCACTCCGCGGCCAGTACGACGAATCCAAGTCGCGCCTCGAACAGCGCTTCATGGATAAGGTCGAGAAGGTCCAGCGCGGCGATGAAATGCCTCCTGGCGTCATGAAGATGGTCAAGGTCTTCGTCGCCGTGAAGCGCAAGATCCAGCCGGGCGACAAGATGGCCGGCCGTCACGGGAACAAGGGCGTGGTCTCGCGCATTGTGCCTGTCGAGGACATGCCGTTCCTCGAAGACGGCACGCATGTCGACGTCGTTCTGAACCCGCTCGGCGTTCCCTCGCGCATGAACGTCGGCCAGATTCTGGAAACGCATCTGGGCTGGGCTTGCGCCGGCATGGGTCGCCAGATCGGTGAACTGATCGAAGCCTACAAGGCCAATGGCAACATTGAGCCGCTGCGTAAGACCATCGGCGATGTCGTCGGTGACGGTCCGAAGGCCGAACAGGTCCACGAGTTCGACGATGAGTCGGTCCTGCGTCTCGCCGACCAGTGGAAGCGCGGCGTTTCGATTGCGACGCCTGTTTTCGATGGTGCGCATGAAGGCGACGTCAACGACATGCTGCGTCTGGCAGGTCTCAAGGATACCGGTCAGTCGACGCTTTATGACGGCCGTACCGGCGAGCAGTTCGACCGCCAGGTGACCGTGGGCTACATCTACATGCTGAAGCTCAACCATCTGGTCGACGACAAGATCCATGCCCGTTCGATCGGTCCTTACTCGCTCGTGACCCAGCAGCCGCTGGGCGGCAAGGCGCAGTTCGGCGGTCAGCGCTTCGGCGAAATGGAAGTCTGGGCGCTCGAAGCATATGGTGCCGCCTACACGCTGCAGGAAATGCTGACGGTGAAGTCGGACGACGTCGCCGGCCGCACCAAGGTCTACGAAGCCATCGTCCGCGGAGACGACACGTTCGAAGCCGGTATTCCGGAAAGCTTCAACGTTCTCGTCAAGGAAATGCGCTCGCTGGGCCTCAGCGTCGAGCTCGAGAACACCAAGCTTGACGAGGCGCAGGCAGCCCAGCTGCCCGACGCGGCCGAGTAAGCACTTGATAGGGCGTGCGCTGCCAATGCGGCGCACGCCGGTCCCGCCGGGCGCCGTATCCGTGTCGGCCCGGGAGGGAAGTTTCGCCGCATCTTGCGGTTATTCTCGTTTAAGCGAGGGAGGCGGCTCCCGGGAAATTGCCGCCGACCATCGCATTTTGAGGGCGCTTTAGCCCATGAAGGAGACAGGCATGAACCAAGAGGTCATGAATCTTTTCAATCCGCAGGTGCCTGCACAGAATTTCGATTCCATTCGGATTTCGATCGCGTCTCCGGAGAAGATCCTCTCCTGGTCCTACGGTGAGATCAAGAAGCCGGAAACCATCAACTACCGTACGTTCAAGCCGGAACGCGACGGTCTGTTCTGCGCGCGCATCTTCGGGCCGATCAAGGACTACGAATGCCTGTGCGGCAAGTACAAGCGCATGAAGTACAAGGGCATCATCTGCGAAAAGTGCGGCGTCGAAGTCACGCTGTCGCGCGTTCGCCGTGAGCGCATGGGCCATATCGAGCTCGCCGCTCCCGTCGCCCACATCTGGTTCCTGAAGTCGCTGCCATCGCGCATCTCGACGCTGCTCGACATGACGCTGAAGGATGTCGAGCGCGTCCTCTACTTCGAAAACTACATCGTCACCGAGCCGGGCCTGACCGCCCTGAAGGAGCACCAGCTCCTCTCGGAAGAAGAGTACATGCTTGCCGTCGACGAATACGGCGAAGACCAGTTCACCGCGATGATCGGCGCTGAGGCGATCTACGAGATGCTGGCCTCGATGAACCTCGAAAAGATCGCTGGCGACCTGCGTTCCGAGCTTGCCGACACCACGTCGGATCTCAAGCAGAAGAAGCTGATGAAGCGCCTGAAGATCGTCGAGAACTTCATGGAGTCGGGCAACCGTCCGGAATGGATGATCATGAAGGTCGTCCCGGTAATTCCGCCGGACCTGCGTCCGCTGGTTCCGCTCGACGGCGGCCGTTTCGCGACGTCGGATCTGAACGATCTTTACCGCCGCGTCATCAACCGCAACAACCGCCTGAAGCGCCTGATCGAGCTTCGCGCGCCGGGCATCATCATCCGCAACGAAAAGCGCATGCTGCAGGAATCCGTTGACGCGCTGTTCGACAACGGCCGGCGCGGCCGCGTCATCACCGGCGCCAACAAGCGTCCGCTGAAGTCGCTCTCCGACATGCTGAAGGGCAAGCAGGGCCGCTTCCGCCAGAACCTGCTCGGCAAGCGCGTCGACTATTCCGGTCGTTCGGTCATCGTCACCGGCCCGGAACTGAAGCTGCACCAGTGCGGCCTGCCGAAGAAGATGGCGCTCGAGCTCTTCAAGCCGTTCATCTATGCCCGCCTCGACGCCAAGGGTTATTCCTCGACCGTCAAGCAGGCCAAGAAACTGGTCGAAAAGGAAAAGCCGGAAGTCTGGGATATCCTCGATGAGGTCATCCGCGAGCATCCGGTTCTCCTGAACCGCGCACCGACGCTGCACCGCCTGGGCATCCAGGCCTTCGAACCCACCCTGGTCGAAGGCAAGGCGATCCAGCTGCATCCGCTCGTCTGCACGGCCTTCAACGCCGACTTCGACGGTGACCAGATGGCCGTTCACGTGCCGCTGTCGCTCGAAGCCCAGCTCGAAGCCCGCGTGCTGATGATGTCGACCAACAACATCCTGCATCCGGCCAACGGCGCGCCGATCATCGTTCCCTCGCAGGACATGGTTCTCGGCCTCTACTACCTGTCGATCCTGAACCAGAACGAGCCGGGCGAAGGCATGGCCTTCTCCGACCTCGGCGAACTGCATCACGCCCTCGAAAGCAAGGTCGTGACGCTGCACACCAAGATCCGCGGCCGCTTCAAGTCGATCGACGAGGATGGCAAGCCCTACTCGAAGATCTATGAGACGACGCCTGGCCGTCTGCTCATCGGCGAACTGCTGCCGAAGAACGGCAAGGTGCCCTTCGACATCTGCAACCAGGAAATGACCAAGAAGAACATCTCCAAGATGATCGACACGGTCTATCGCCACTGCGGCCAGAAGGACACGGTCATTTTCTGCGACCGCATCATGCAGCTCGGCTTCTCCCATGCCTGCCGCGCCGGCATTTCGTTCGGCAAGGACGACATGGTCATTCCGGATGCCAAGGCCAAGATCGTTGCCGACACCGAAAGCCTGGTGAAGGAATACGAGCAGCAGTACAATGACGGCCTGATCACCCAGGGCGAAAAGTACAACAAGGTTGTCGACGCCTGGGGCAAGGCGACCGAAAAGGTCGCCGAAGAGATGATGGCCCGCATTAAGGCGGTCGAGTTCGACGAGAAGACCGGTCGTCAGAAGCCGATGAACTCGATCTACATGATGAGCCACTCCGGCGCCCGCGGTTCTCCGAACCAGATGCGTCAGCTGGGCGGCATGCGCGGCCTGATGGCCAAGCCGTCGGGCGAAATCATCGAGACGCCGATCATCTCGAACTTCAAGGAAGGCCTGACCGTCAACGAGTACTTCAACTCGACGCACGGCGCCCGCAAGGGTCTGGCAGACACCGCGCTCAAGACCGCCAACTCCGGTTACCTCACGCGCCGTCTCGTCGACGTCGCGCAGGATTGCATCGTCACGCACGTCGATTGCGGAACGCAGACGGGCCTCACCATGACCGCCATCGTCGATGCCGGCCAGGTCGTTGCCTCGATCGGTGCTCGCATCCTCGGCCGTACGGCGCTCGACGATATCGATCATCCGATCACAGGTGAGCGCATCGTCGATGCCGGCAAGATGATCCTCGAGCCCGATGTCGTCGAAATCGAGAAGGCCGGGATCCAGTCGATCCGGATTCGCTCGGCACTGACCTGCGAAATCCAGACGGGCGTCTGCTCGGTCTGCTACGGCCGCGACCTCGCGCGTGGTACGCCTGTCAACATGGGCGAAGCCGTCGGCGTCATCGCGGCTCAGTCGATCGGTGAACCGGGCACCCAGCTCACCATGCGTACCTTCCACCTTGGCGGTACGGCAACCGTGGTCGACCAGTCGTTCCTCGAAGCCTCGTATGAAGGTACGGTGCAGATCAAGAACCGCAACATCCTGCGCAACTCCGATGGCAACCTCGTTGCCATGGGCCGCAACATGACCGTCCAGATCCTGGACGAACGTGGTGTCGAGCGGTCGTCGCAGCGTGTGGCCTACGGTTCGAAGCTGCATGTCGACGAAGGCGACAAGGTCAAGCGCGGCCAGCGTCTGGCGGAGTGGGACCCCTACACCCGTCCGATGATGACGGAAGTAGCCGGTACCGTTCAGTTCGAAGACCTGGTCGACGGTCTCTCCGTTCTGGAAGCGACCGACGAATCCACCGGCATCACCAAGCGTCAGGTCATCGACTGGCGTTCGACCCCCCGCGGTTCGGACCTCAAGCCGGCGATCGTCATCAAGGATGCCAGCGGCAATGTCGCCAAGCTGTCGCGTGGCGGCGACGCCCGCTTCCTGCTCTCGGTCGACGCGATCCTGTCGGTCGAGCCGGGCACAAAGGTCTCCCAGGGTGACGTTCTCGCGCGTTCGCCGCTGGAAAGCGCCAAGACCAAGGACATCACCGGCGGTCTGCCGCGTGTTGCCGAACTGTTCGAAGCCCGTCGTCCGAAGGACCACGCCATCATCGCAGAGATCGATGGTACGATCCGCCTCGGCCGCGACTACAAGAACAAGCGCCGCGTCATCATCGAGCCGGCGGAAGACGGTGTCGAGCCTGTCGAATACCTGATCCCGAAGGGCAAGCCCTTCCACCTTCAGGAAGGCGACTATATCGAAAAGGGTGACTACATCCTCGACGGTAACCCGGCTCCGCACGACATCCTGGCGATCAAGGGCGTGGAGGCTCTGGCCTCCTACCTCGTCAACGAGATCCAGGAAGTCTACCGCCTGCAGGGCGTTGTCATCAACGACAAGCACATCGAGGTGATCGTCCGTCAGATGCTGCAGAAGGTGGAAATCACCGATGCAGGCGACTCGACCTATATCGTCGGCGACAATGTCGACCGGATCGAGCTCGAAGACGTCAACGATCATCTGATCGAGCAGGGCAAGAAGCCCGCCTACGGCGATCCGGTTCTTCTCGGCATCACCAAGGCGTCGCTGCAGACCCCGTCCTTCATCTCGGCCGCGTCCTTCCAGGAAACGACCAAGGTGCTGACGGAAGCTGCGATCGCCGGCAAGACCGACGGCCTGCAGGGTCTGAAGGAAAACGTCATCGTCGGTCGCCTCATCCCGGCCGGCACCGGCGGCACCATGACCCAGATCCGCCGCATCGCAACGTCGCGCGACGAGATGATCCTCGAAGAGCGCCGCAAGGGCACCGGGGCTGCCGTTGCTACGCCGATGCTGCAGGACATGGCCGAAAAGGCTCCGGCTGCGGAATAATCCGCCGGCTGAAGTCGTTGAATTGAAAAACCGCCCGGAGCGATCCGGGCGGTTTTCGTTTTTGGTCTGCTCTGTTTGGTCGGGCGGGGAGGGAGCGCGCCCCGCGCGGCTCCCTTCAGTTGAAGCGGATGATCGCGACTTCGCCGTCGACGGCGCCCTGATAGGCGGAGGCGTGAGGCTCCTCGGCAGGCACCTCGGTCAGCATGCCGATCTGGTCGAGATCGGCCTCAATGAAGCCTTCCTCGGCAAGGGCGTTCAGGGCCTCTCGGACGGCGGTGTCGTCGTCGGGCGCCTTAAGCATGATATGCAGGTCGATGCCTTCGCTGGCGTCGGACTCGTAGCCCTTGCCGATGATGATGAAGATCATCGGACCATCGAAATTATTGTCGTTATCAGGTGTCGTGATCATCGCCTGTCCTTCGGCTCTTTGACGATTCGCTCGCTCGAATCCCCTGTGAGGGCCGAGCGCTGCAATTGCTGATTCCTTAGCTGCTTTTGCTGCGATGCCCAAGTTTTTATCTTGGCGCACGGCTGTGAATTCGTCTAGGAGGGTGAAAACAGGGCGTCAGGCCCGCATATCAAGGCGATGCGGCGAGTTTATTTCTTAACCGGCCTTGACGAGATGGGTGGAAACCAGTAGTACCCCGGCCATCAGATCCCATGTGAGGCTTGGCTGTTCGGGGCGACGCGCCCTGAAGTTCACCTCAAACAAGGTTCTAAACGCACGTTGAAGTCATGATGCTGCACGCACGACGCATATTCTATGCGTCCTCTGCTCCTTGTGGTCCATCTGCGGAAGCGGATCGGGCCATATTTTGCGCATTGACGGAAAGCGTGCGTCACTGCCGGAGACGGCGCGAGTTCAAGCCCGCAAGGGTACTGAGATAAAACGTAAGGGATGGTTGAATGCCTACCGTAAACCAGCTGATCCGCAAGCCTCGCCAGGCGAACGTAAAGCGTAACAAGGTTCCCGCACTCCAGGAGAACCCGCAGAAGCGCGGCGTTTGCACGCGCGTCTACACGACGACGCCGAAGAAGCCGAACTCGGCTCTGCGTAAGGTCGCAAAGATCCGCCTGACCAACGGCTTCGAAGTCATTGGTTACATCCCCGGGGAAGGTCATAACCTTCAGGAACACTCTGTCGTCATGATCCGTGGCGGCCGCGTCAAGGACCTTCCGGGTGTCCGTTATCACATCATCCGCGGCGTTCTCGATACCCAGGGTGTCAAGAACCGCAAGCAGCGCCGCTCCAAGTACGGCGCGAAGCGTCCGAAGTAATTCGGTTTTGAATAATTCGGCGCTGCGCGAGGTCCTCCGCGTGATGAAGCGCCTTAACGATTGAAGAGACGAAAACTATGTCCAGACGCCATAAAGCAGAAAAGCGCGAGATCAATCCGGATCCGAAGTTCGGCGATCTCGTCGTCACCAAGTTCATGAATGCCATCATGCTCGACGGCAAGAAGTCCGTTGCTGAAAACATCGTCTACGGTGCGTTCGACGCCGTCCAGGGCAAGTCCAAGCAGGAGCCGCTCACGGTTTTCCATTCTGCGCTCGACAACATTGCCCCGCACGTTGAAGTCCGCTCGCGCCGTGTCGGTGGTGCGACCTATCAGGTCCCGGTCGACGTTCGTCCTGAGCGCCGCCAGGCTCTCGCCATTCGCTGGCTGATCGCTGCTGCCCGCAAGCGCAATGAAACGACTATGGTTGACCGCCTTTCCGGCGAACTGCTCGATGCGTCCAACAACCGTGGCTCCGCCGTCAAGAAGCGCGAAGACACGCACAAGATGGCTGACGCCAACCGCGCATTCTCGCACTATCGCTGGTAATTCCGAACGGTATCGAAAGGCAGTCCACAATGGCTCGCGAATATAAGATCGAAGATTACCGCAATTTCGGTATCATGGCGCATATCGACGCCGGCAAGACCACGACCACCGAGCGTATCCTTTACTACACCGGCAAGTCGCACAAGATCGGCGAAGTCCACGACGGCGCAGCCACCATGGACTGGATGGAGCAGGAGCAGGAGCGTGGCATCACGATCACCTCTGCTGCCACCACGACCTTCTGGAAGGGCCGTGACGGCAAGATGCGCCGCTTCAACATCATTGACACCCCCGGCCACGTCGACTTCACCATCGAAGTCGAGCGTTCGCTGCGCGTTCTCGACGGCGCCATCGCGCTGCTCGACGCCAACGCCGGTGTTGAGCCGCAGACGGAAACCGTCTGGCGTCAGGCCGAGAAGTACAACGTCCCGCGGATGATCTTCTGCAACAAGATGGACAAGACCGGCGCGGACTTCTACCGCTCCGTCGAGATGATCAAGACCCGTCTCGGCGCAACGGCTGTCGTCATGCAGCTGCCGATCGGCGCTGAAAGCGACTTCAAGGGCGTCATCGACCTCATCGAGATGAACGCTCTCATCTGGCGCGACGAGTCGCTCGGCGCCCAGTGGGATGTCGTCGAGATCCCCGAGGATATGAAGGCCAAGGCCGAAGAATATCGCGAAAAGCTGATCGAGACGGTCGTCGATATCGACGAAGCCGCCATGGAAGCCTATCTCGAAGGCGTTCTGCCCGACAACGATCAGATCCGCGCGCTGGTTCGCCGCGGCACGATCGACGTCAAGTTCCACCCGATGTTCTGCGGCACCGCCTTCAAGAACAAGGGCGTGCAGCCGCTGCTCGACGCCGTCGTCGACTACCTGCCGTCGCCGATGGACATCCCGGCGATCAAGGGCATCGACTTCAAGACGGAAGCTGAAATCGAGCGTCACGCCGACGACAGCGAGCCGCTTTCCATGCTCGCCTTCAAGATCATGAACGACCCCTTCGTCGGTTCGCTGACCTTCGCCCGCATCTACTCCGGCAAGCTCGAAAAGGGCGCGTCGGTCATGAACACGGTCAAGGACAAGCGCGAGCGCGTCGGCCGCATGCTGCAGATGCACTCCAACTCGCGTGAAGACATCGAAGAGGCCTTCGCAGGCGACATCGTCGCTCTCGCCGGCCTCAAGGAAACCACGACGGGCGACACGCTTTGCGATCCGCTGAAGCCGGTTATCCTCGAGCGCATGGAATTCCCCGAGCCGGTCATCCAGATCGCCATCGAGCCGAAGACCAAGGGCGACCAGGAAAAGATGGGCCTCGCGCTCAACCGCCTGGCTGCTGAAGATCCTTCCTTCCGCGTCAAGACCGACCAGGAATCCGGCCAGACCATCATTGCCGGCATGGGCGAACTGCATCTCGACATCATCGTCGACCGCATGCGTCGTGAATTCAAGGTCGAAGCAACCGTCGGCGCGCCGCAGGTTGCCTACCGCGAAACCATCACCCGGACGCACGAAGAAGACTACACGCACAAGAAGCAGTCCGGTGGTACCGGCCAGTTCGCGCGCGTCAAGATCATCTTCGAACCGAACCCGGACGGCGACGACTTCAAGTTCGAATCGAAGATTGTCGGTGGTTCCGTTCCGAAGGAATACATCCCCGGCGTCCAGAAGGGCATCGAAAGCGTCCTGTCTTCGGGTCCGCTGGCTGGCTTCCCGATGCTCGGCGTCAAGGCGACCCTCATCGACGGCGCCTTCCACGACGTCGACTCCTCGGTTCTCGCCTTCGAAATCGCATCGCGTGCCTGCTTCCGTGAAGCAGCCAAGAAGGCCGGCGCTCAGCTGCTCGAGCCGATGATGAAGGTCGAAGTCGTGACCCCGGAAGATTACGTCGGCGACGTCATCGGCGACCTGAACTCCCGTCGCGGCCAGATCCAGGGCCAGGAAAGCCGTGGTATCGCCGTCGTCATCAACGCGAACGTTCCGCTCGCGAACATGTTCAAGTACGTCGACAACCTGCGCTCCATGTCTCAGGGCCGCGCTCAGTACACGATGACCTTCGATCACTATTCGCCGGTCCCGTCGAACGTCGCAACAGAAATCCAGGCAAAGTATTCCGGTCAGAAGTGACCGGCATACCAATTGACCGATAACAAGAATTAGATCCCCTCGGGGACTAGCAAAACGGAGAGCCGAAAATGGCAAAGAGTAAGTTTGAGCGCAACAAGCCGCACGTCAACATCGGCACGATCGGCCACGTTGACCACGGCAAGACGTCTCTGACGGCAGCG
>NZ_JACHYZ010000030.1:0-22904 GCF_014193215.1 Rhizobium sp. BK112 | reverse complement strand
CTCGGCGGTTATGATCGCGCTGATCGGGACCGGCATCGACATGGCGGTTCCCCAGAGCTCGATGCTTGCCACCCAGGATACGGCATCCGACGCAGCAAGGCGAAATTTTGCTGAGACCTTTGGGCGAGTGGCCGACCGGACGATCCAGCGGAATATGGACGTGCAGCCGACGTTGCAGATCCGACCGGGCTACAAATTCAATGTCCTGGTAGATCAGGATATTGTCTTTCTGGGTTTTTATAAGGGATAGGTAGCTTGTCGTTGTGAAGCGTTGAACCCCCCTCACTCCACGTCTTCTATCATGATTTTTCGGTTAAGAATCCCGCGGCAAGCGTCCAACCGGTCTGAACTCCGCCGTCATCCGCCTACGCGGTATAACCCCACAGAATATATGCCCTTAAATTTCGACTTGGACTAATGGCCCAGAATGAGAAAAGTATGGGGCAATGAAAAAACATGGCCATGTCGTGGTCAATGAGGGGCTTTAATGCGAAGAATTGGAATAGACGTAGGCGGCACATTTACTGATTTCGTCGTGCAGAATACGGCCGACGGGACAGTCCAGTATTACAAGCTGCCCTCAACCCCCGCCGACCCGTCTCAGGCAATCCTTGACGGTCTCGGTCGGATTGTGGAAGAGTTCGGTTTTCCGGCAAGTGAAGTCGACTACATCGGCCACGGCACGACTGTCGCAACCAACATGATCATCGAGGAGAGAGGCGCTCCGACTGGCCTCCTCACGACGCGTGGCTTCAGGGACGTGCTTGCGATCGGAAGACAGAACCGCCCGTCGCTCTACGATACGACAGTTCCCAAGGCATCGCCACTTGTCGAGCGCTATTGCCGGCTTGAGGTAGACGAGCGGCTTTCGGCGACCGGTGACGTCGTCTTGCATCTTGACGAGGAACAGCTGCGACGTCAGGCAGAGCTCCTGAGGCAGTCTGGCGTGGAAGCAGTAGCAATCTGCTTTCTCCACTCCTATCGAAATCCCGTACACGAAGAACGGGCGCTTGCCGTAGTCCAGAGCGTAATGCCCGATGTGTATGTCAGCATATCTTCGAAGGTCCTTCCTGAATTCCGGGAGTACGAGCGGACCTCAACAACAGTTCTCAATGCCTATGTCGGTCCGAAGATGGATCGATATCTCAGCCGCCTGAGTGGCGGTATCTCGGACATCGGAATTCCAGTCGCACCGATGACCATCCACTCGAACGGCGGCGTGTTGTCGCTCGAAAGCGTTCGCCGCCTGCCGGTGGCGACCTGTTTGTCGGGGCCAGCGGCGGGTGTGGTTGGTGCGGCCATGGTCGGTGCACGCGCGGGAATGCCCAATCTCGTCACCTTCGATGTCGGAGGGACGAGCACCGACGTGGCGCTGATCCTCGACGGTCGCGCGCTGTTCACTTCGGGCCGTCTTGTCGCCGATCACCCAGTAAAACTGCCGATGGTCGATATTCACGTGATCGGTGCGGGCGGCGGGAGTATCGCCAGTGTCGACGATGCTTCGGCGTTGAAGGTCGGGCCGCGCAGTGCTGGCGCCGCACCGGGTCCAGCCGCCTATGACAAGGGCGGCACGATGCCGACGCTGACCGACGTCAATATTGCGCTCAATCGGCTCGATCCCGTCGCTTTGCTGCGCGGACGGATGCCCATCAACCGTGAGCTGGCGATTAGGGCGATCAAGGAAAACGTCGCCGATCCGCTAGAGCTGAGTACTGACGACGCAGCTTACGGCATCCTGCAGGTGGCGATCGCGAACATGAGCCGGGCCATCCGTGCGGTGACGACGGAGCGCGGTTACGATCTGGATGATCTGACGCTGTTCGCCTATGGCGGCGCCGGCCCGCTTCATGCGACGGAAGTGGCCCGCGAATGCGGCATCAAGCGCATTCTCATACCGCAAGAACCTGGCACGATGTGCGCACGCGGCGCCTTGCTCTCGGATGTCAGTCTCGATTTCGTAAGAACATGCTTGGCCATGGTCGATGCGAAAAGCTGGACGCAGGTCTGGGCGCTGCTGCGCGAGTTGCAAAAAGACGGCGCGGTCTGGCTTGCCGGCGAAAAAGTCCCGGAAGAGCACCGCCGGTTCAATCTAGCGGTGGATGCCCATTATCGGGGGCAGAACTTCGAGATCACCGTCCCGGTCAACGATATGAACGAGAGCGGTCTGGATATCTTCCAGAAGAAGTTCGGCGAAGCCCATCAGGCCGAATACGGCTACGACATTCCCGGCCGCGACATCGAGATCGTCAACTGCCGCGTTCAGGCGATCGGCGTCACGACAAAGTTCGAACCCGCGCCGCATCAGGGGGGCACATCCATCACCGATGCGCAGATTGGACATCGCCCCGTGTTTTTCGGGAAGGAAGGCTGGCTCGACACGCCGGTTTATGACCGCGCCGCTCTTCCGGTCGACTCGCCTCTATTCGGCCCCGCGGTGATCGATGAGATGAGTTCGACGACGATCGTTCTTCCAGGCCAGCAGGCGGCGGTCGACGCCGCCGGCAACATCATCGTTCAAGCATAAGGCTCTGCCCATGACTTCGGCTCTCAACACTTTCGGTCCGGCGCGCAGGTTCGATGCGATCGCCATGGAGATCTTCACGAACCGCCTGCTCTCGATCACCGAGAACATGGCGATCAACATGATGCGCGCCTCGTTCTCGACGCAGATCAAGGAACGGCGGGACTTCTCTGTTGGACTCTTTGACGCGCGTGGCCGCCTTCTTGCCCAAGGCACGCATATTCCGCTGCATCTGGGGTCGCTGATGGGAAGCATGCAGGCCGTGCTGGAGGCCTGCCCGGTTTCCGAGATGGTCGAAGGCGATGCCTTCATCTGCAATGACCCCTATCTCGCAGGCGGCACCCATCTTCCCGATATCTCGGTGGTTACACCGATCTTCATCGACGGAGCGGTCAGGCTGTTTGCAGCCAACATCGGGCACCATTCGGATGTCGGCGGCGCGGTACCCGGATCGACATCGGCGAAATCAGCAACGATCTTTGCCGAGGGTATCCGTATTCCGGCGATGAGGATCGTGCGCGGCGGAAAGGTCGATCACGAACTGATCCGCCTGATCGCAACAAATTCGCGCCTGCCGGAAGAGCGACAGCTCGATCTCAACGTACAAGTTGCCGTCAACCTGAAGGGTGGGGCCGCGGCCAAAAACCTGTTCATCAAGATGGGTCTGGATGAGGTCGATCGCGCGATCGACGACGTACTCGATTACACCAATCGGCGCTTGCGTCGTCGAATTTCCGGTCTCAAGCACGGACGTTACACGTTCTCGACGCAACTCGATGATGATGGAAACGGCGGAGATCCGGTTCCGATCAAGGTGACCGTCACCGTCACGGACGACCAGCTTCACTTCGATCTCGACGGAACGGGACCACAGGCGCGTGGGGCATTGAACGTCTCGACCAGCGCGCTGCGCGCTACGGTCTATTACAGCGTCAAAGCCCTTCTCGACCCTGAGCTGATGCCGAACAGCGGCATGTTCGAAGCCATCACGATCGAGGCTCCGAAAGGCTCCATTGCCAATCCGATCCATCCGGCCGCCTGCGGCGCAAGATCGATCACCTGCCAGAAGATCGCCGGCGCGGTGTTTGGCGCCTTCCGGGGCCTTCTCCCCGAGAACAGGATCATCGCCTCCGGCAACGACGTTCTCCCCTCCATCAACTTCTCAGGGACACGGGCCGGTAGCCAGAACCTCTACGTCTGTGGCGAGGCTCTCGGCGGCGGCGCCGGAGCAAAGGCCGATCGGGATGGAATGGACGGTGTCCATGTTCACGTCACCAACAGCCTTAATCTTCCGACCGAAGCTCTTGAAAACGAGTTTCCGCTGTTAGTCGAGGAATACGGGCTCGTGAACGATTCCGGCGGTGCTGGACGCCATCGGGGCGGATTGGGCATTGCCCGCCAGATCCGGGTTTTTCAGGACGGGACGATATTTTCCGCGCGCTCCGATAGTCACAAGAAGGGGGCCGAAGGCGCGCTTGGAGGTCTCGAGGGAGGTCGCGGCACGCTGACGCGCAACCCCGGTCGCGAGGATCAGGAGGTTCTGCCCTCCAAGGTGGCCCACATTATCCTGAAAGCGGGCGACAGCATGCGTCTCGAGACGCCAGGTGGCGGCGGGTTCGGCCTTCCAGCCGAACGCCCGACTGCGGAGCTGGCGAAAGACCTCCGCGACGGGGTGATTTCTGAAGGTGCTGCCATGCGCGACTACGGCAAGGAGAAGACAGAAGAAGCGCTGCACAGCCTGCAGTGCACCTGACCGAGCGTCGGCCTATGTGCCGAAGCCGAGTAGAAATCAAACAAAAAACAAGGAGTGGAACGATGTCGCATGCTCTATTTGATCTAACCGGGAGATTTATTTCAAACCGTCGCAGCTTCCTCCTTGGAAGCGGTGCGATTGGAGCGGGACTGCTCGCTCCAGGTCTACTCGCTCGTTCCGCACGAGCGGCTACGCCCGGGACGGTGACCTATGCACTTTCCGCCTATCCACCAAACCTCAGGCCCTTCGAGCATTCCGGCGCTGCGGCGCGAACTATAAAAATGCTTCTGTTTCGGGGGCTAGTCACCTTCAACAGTGAGGGGAAAATCCAGCCGGAACTTGCCGAGAGCTGGGAACTGACCGACCCGCGCACCTATCTGTTCAAGCTTCGCGCCAATGCAAAGTTTCAGAACGGGGAGCCGGTCACCGCGGATGACGTCAAGGCGTCGTTTGACGCAATTCGTGCCGAGAAATCGACCGCTTATCTCCGCCAGTATTTCCAGGAGATCGAGAAAATCGAGGCTGTCGGTCCAAAAACGGTTCGTATCACATTGAAGCGGGCGACGCCGTCGTTTATTGCAGTCCTTGCCAGCCCTCACGCTCCTATCGTTTTTTCCAAACAGATGGACAAGCCCGAGGCGATGATCGGCGCCGGACCCTATAAGCTTGAGTCGTCTGAGAAAGGCGTATCGCTCGTTTTCAAGGCCCGAACAGATTTTTACAAACCAGGCCTTCCGAAGACAGAGAACCTCCGGTTCGTCGTCTACGCCGACGATAGCCTTCGAGTGGCCGCTCTTGAAGCGGGTGACGTCGACATTATTGAGTACGTACCCGCTCAGAGCATGAAAAGCCTTTCCGAAAAGCCTGGCATACAGATGCAGTCGGCCCTCGGTCTCTTCATGTACATGGTCTTCAATCTGAAGCAGGGACCGTTCACCAATCCCCTCGTTCGCCGAGCCGTAGCGCATGCGATCAATCGCGAGGACCTGGTGAAGGGAGCGTTCCAAGGTTTTGGCAAGGCTCTGGACGGCGTGCCGCTTCCAGAAGGCTCTCCCTACAGGGTCTCGGAACTCGAACATCTGTGGCCTTACGATCCCGACCGTGCCAAGGCTCTTCTGAAAGAGGCCGGTGCAGAAAACGTTCAAGCAACGCTTCTCGCCACCAGCACCTATAGCTTCCACAAGGACCCGGCCGAGATCATCCAGGCGCAGCTTTCGTCCATCGGCATGAACATCAAGCTCAGCCTTCCCGAATGGGGCGTGCGTGTCAGCCAGGGCAATGAAGGCCGTTATCATTTCGCGATCAATGGCGGGGCATCGGAACTTGGCGATCCGGATGAATTGACATCACTCCTCGGCTCGGGCGGAGAGTCCTATCGCCGTTCGGTCGGACTTGCCGATCCGAAGCTGGATGACCTTCTGCTGCACGGCCGCTACGAGAGCGATCAGGCAAAGCGGGTTCAGATCTATGCCGACCTGCAGCGTGCCGTTCAGGAAATCACGCCGGTTACGTTCCTCAACTATCGTACGCAGGCCTATGCCCTGCATGACGGTGTCAAGGACTTCAAGAGCCTTCCGGATTTTCTGATCAACCAGTCGGGCATCGCGTTCGACGAAGTCTATATCGGGTGAGCGCGCGCTCAGAAGGGTAGAGCGCGATGCTCAGTTATATAGTGAGAAGGAGCGCGGTGGCGGCCGCAATGATTTTTCTGGTCGCCACTTCGGTCTTCATGATCCTGCATGTGGTTCCGGGAGATCCGGTCGAGGTCATGCTGTCCGCGGACGGTATGGAGCCTGACCCCCAGGCAGTCGCCGAGATGCGGTCGCGTCTCGGTCTCGACCAGCCACTGCACCAGCAATATGTGAACTATCTGTCCAGGCTCAGCCGGGGAGATCTCGGCCGGAGCTTCCAGGACGACGAGGACGTCCTTGGCAATATCGCACAACGATTGCCAAGGACGCTAGAGTTGATCGGAATGGCAACGCTTCTGTCGCTGATCGTCGGCATCCCGTTGGGCGTGCTGGCAGCCCGCAAGCGCGGAACATGGATCGACCGCATCCTGGGCGGGGCGACCAGCTTTGCCCTGTCGATCCCGACCTTCGTGCTCGGAACCGTCTTCGTGCTGGTCTTCGCCCTGATGCTGCGCCTCGTGCCCGCTGGCGGGTTCGTCCCGTTCAGCGTCTCGCCACGGACACATCTGATCCTGTTGTTGATGCCCTCGGCTGCCATCGCCGTCGGCTTCTCCGCGGTGATCATCCGCATGACCCGATCGACCGTACTCGATGTCCTGCAGCAGGACTGGGTGCGCACCGCGCGTGCCAAGGGACTGCAAGAGCGACGGGTGCTACGCCGCCACGTGGTGCGCAATGCACTCGGCCCCGTCCTGACGGTGACCGGGCTGCAAATGGGCACAATGCTCGGAGGCACCGTCCTTGTCGAATACATCTTCAACTGGCCCGGAATGAGCGGCTTCCTCGTAAGGGCCGTCGAGAGCCGGGATTATCCGGAGGTCCAAGGTATCGTTCTGGTGACAGCATCGCTGTTTATCCTGCTCAACCTGATCGTGGACGTTCTCTATTCCCTTCTGGACCCGCGGGTGCGTAAATCATGAGCCGTCTTTCTTTGATCTGGCACAGTGCCAAATTCCGTCATCTAGCCTTGCCGTCGGCCGCTCTTTGTCTGCTCGTGCTCGTCGCTGTTCTAGCACCGGTCATTGCTCCCACAGATCCGCTCGCCATGGATATAGGCGGGCGTCTCGCGGCGCCTTCGGCAAGCCATTGGCTCGGACAGGACGAGTTCGGCCGCGATGTGCTTAGCCGCCTGCTTTACGGCGCCCGCGTCTCGCTCAGCGTCGCGATCGCCACAGGCCTCGTAGCGGCTGCCATCGGGATTGCCGCCGGCCTGGCCGGGGGCTATTTCGGCGGCTTGGCCGAAGTGCTGACCGTGCGTGTTGCCGAGTTCATGCTGTCATTCCCTCCGATCCTGCTGGCTCTCCTCGTCATCGCCTTCACAGGACCGGGTACACTCACCCTCATCGCGACGCTTTCCGTATTCTATGCGCCGGAGTTCGCGCGCATCGCCTATGGCGAGGTGCGTTCCGTCAAGGAGAAGGAATATGTCGAGGCGATGCGCTCGCTCGGCGCCGGACCGTTGCGCATCATGCGAAAGACGATCCTTCCCAATATCGCCGCACCCCTGTTCGTCCAGTTCTCGCTGGTCGTGGCGTCTGCCATCGTGGTGGAGTCCGGTCTGAGCTTCCTCGGCCTCGGCATCGTGCCGCCCACGCCGTCCTGGGGTCTGATGATCCGCGGAGCGCGGAGTTATCTCGAACTGAATCCGATGGGCCTCGTCTGGCCCTGTGTCGCTCTCGTCGTTACGATCTTCATCGTCAACGCATTGTGCGACACGATCCGCGACGTCTTCGACCCGCGCACCACCAAGCTCAAGCCTTTCCCCAATAAGAAGCGCGAGAGCAATGTCTCCAAAGACACGGCCGCGCCCATGCCTTCGGACGTTCAGCTTTCGGTGGAAGGTCTTCGGACCGAGTTCGCGACACCGTCCGGTGCGTTTGCCGCGGTCAATGGCGTGTCGTTCAATCTCAATCGGGGTGAGACGCTCGCCGTGGTCGGAGAGTCGGGTTCCGGCAAGTCGGTGACCAGCCTGTCGATCATGGGCCTGCTCCCACATAAAGTCGCACGCATCGCTGATGGCAAGATCAGGTTCGCCAGCAGCTCCGGCAAGGTCCATGACCTCGCTCGTGTCTCCGGTGAGTCGGCTCGTTCGCTGCGGGGCGGCGACATGGCGATGATCTTCCAAGAGCCCATGACCAGCCTGAACCCGGTCTACAGGATCGGGCAACAGATTGCCGAGGCCGTTTTGGCACACCAGGACTGTTCACGTCGTGAAGCGCGGCAGATCGCACTGGAGATGTTGCGCAAGGTCCATATCTCGGATCCTGAGCGGCGGCTCGACCAGTATCCCTTTGAACTGTCGGGCGGGATGCGTCAGCGTGTGATGATCGCAATGGCGCTGGCCTGCAAACCGAAACTTCTGATTGCTGATGAGCCGACAACGGCGCTGGATGTAACAATCCAGGCGCAGATCCTCGAACTCATCAAGGAGCTGCAGAAGGAAGAGGATATGTCTATCCTCTTCATCACCCATGACATGGGCGTGGTTGCCGAGGTCGCGGACCGCACCGTGGTAATGTACAAGGGCGAAGCGGTGGAAGCGGGGCTTACCTCCGAGATATTCGCCCAACCGAAGCATCCCTATACACGTGCACTACTCTCGGCCGTGCCAAGACTTGGCGCGATGGAAGGACGCAAGCGCCCGATGCGCTTCCCGATCGTCGATCGCGTCACCGGCCAATCCGACGCGCCGGCAGAAGTGCCCGACACCGTTCAGGAAACCGCGCGGCCTGTCCTAGAAGTCAAAGGGCTCACGACGCGCTTCGATATCCGCGGTGGCGTATTCTCTTCGGTCAAAGGTAGAGTGCATGCCGTCGAGAATGTCTCATTCGACCTCAAGGCCGGCGAGACGCTCGCTCTTGTCGGGGAGTCCGGCTGCGGCAAGTCAACAACCGGGCGGTCGATCCTGCGCCTTGTCGAGCCGCGCTCAGGATCGGTCATGCTGGATGGCGTTGACATACTCAAACTCAACGAGACCGAACTGCTTGAGCAGCGCAAGCGCATGCAGATGATCTTTCAGGATCCCTTTGGCAGCCTCAATCCACGCCAGAACGTTGGCGCCGCCATCGCCGACCCCTTGATCATCAACAAGCTCGCAACACGCGCGCAGGCAAAGGATAAGGTCGCAGAGTTGCTGACCCGCGTCGGATTGCAGCCCGACATGGCCAGCCGCTTCCCGCACGAATTCTCGGGGGGCCAGCGGCAGCGCATCTGCATCGCCCGGGCGCTTGCTCTCGAGCCACGCATGATCGTCGCTGACGAGGCGGTCTCCGCGCTTGACGTGTCCGTCAAGGCGCAGGTCGTGAACCTGATGCTCGACCTGCAGGCGGAAATGGGCCTTTCCTATCTCTTTATCAGCCACGACATGGCCGTGGTCGAGCGTGTAAGCCACCGTGTGGCCGTCATGTATCTCGGCGAGATCGTCGAGATTGGACCGCGCCAGGCGATCTTCCAGAACCCGCAACATCCGTACACCAGGCGGTTGCTGGCTGCAGTACCGATCGCAGATCCCGCGCAGCGCCTGCAAAAGCGCTCCATCTCCAATACCGAGCTAAGGAGCCCCGTAAGGCCTGCGGACTACGTGCCAACCATCCGTCAGTACAGCGAAGTGTCGGCAGGCCACTTCGTCATGAAACAGGACGAAGAATGGCAATGAAAAACTAGGGGCGTGATGCGCATACCCCCGCACTCCGGTCGCAACTGCCGCGGCCGGGGTCCTTTCCTTATTATCCTGGCGACGACTTTATTCACTTTGGACCGAGTGAACGAGATCTGGCTTAACCATCAACGATTTCCGCGAACACTTGTGCTGTCGCCAACTGCGCCTGTGCGATGAACGCATCAACAAGTCTGGCATCCCGGGTCTCCCGAGACCGGCTGAGCACCATCCCGTAGGAGATCTCAGGTCGGAATGGCCGGGTGATGACACGACCCCTGACCGGATGTGCAAGCAAGGGGTGAACGATCGAGATTCCGTGTCCGGCGGCGACGAATTCACAAACCGTCGGCGCGGTCCCGGCCTCCATCACGATGTCCACGTTGACATTGTGAGCCTCCAGTGCCGCCTCTACCAGTTGCCGCGTCTGGCTTTCCGGGGCAAATGAAACGAACCTCTCGCGGTTGAGGTCCGATGGATTGATCTCGGTCTTTTCCGACAATCCATGACCCGGGGGCATTACACAGACCATGGGACTGTCATGCAAAGGGCTGGATGCCAGATTGGGGTTATCGAAACGCTCACTGATGATTCCGATATCGATCTGCCTCGTTGCCAGCCAGTCGGCTATATATCTCGATGCGCCGTCCTTTACGATGACGTATGTTTTAGGGTGTGCCGCGAGAAAGTCGGCTATGACGCGCTGAATGAACTGGCCGGAAAGCCCTGGCATTACGCCGATCGTCAGTCGTCCTTGCTCTTCACGACGAATGGATTCTGCCGCCCGCTCCAATTGCCTGACGCCGGCGAAAATCCTCTGTACTTCGTCATAAAATCGCATTCCCTGCTTGTTCGGCAACAATCGACCGCGCTGTCTGTCAAACAATTGCAAACCGATATCGGTCTCCAGATGGGCGAGTAACTTGCTTGCCGCAGGTTGGGAAATCCCCATCAACTCGGCTGCCCGGCTTACCGAACCACATTCGATCGTTGCTTTGAATGCCTCAATTTGCCGAAGATTTACTTGCTGGGCCATTTCGATCTACCTGCACTGCTCTGCGATCTTAAACGGGAGAACTGCGATGTTCGGGATTACCACAGTGGATAACGCGAACAGCATTACCGGACAACGTGGGCATTATCGCATTATCTTCAACCGTACAAACGCGAGTTCGTCGCGGTTCCATGTACCTTAAACGATCGCTTCGGTTGAAAAAGTACGCCGGTATAACCGCTGCGAATAGGCCACCCAAAATAGCGACTTTGACACTTATGAAGATTACCAAATAATCCGTCCAGAAAATAAAACTAAGGAGCGGAACATGTCACAAAAATTCGGGAAGAGTATTATCGCCGCGGTTGCGGCCTCGATGTTGACGGGATGGATTGCGCCCGGGATTGCCGATGCTGCAACACTCAAGGTTGCGGTGGGCGCCGCCGATATTTCCACGCTCGATCCTGCCAGGGCAAGCAACACGCAGGACGTCGCGATTGTCTCGTGGATTTTCAACGGTCTCGTTCGATTTGCCCCGGGAAGCGCCGCTCCGACGAAGATTGAACCGGATATCGCCGAAAGCTGGGTAAGCTCTCCTGACGGCCTGGTCTGGACATTCAAGCTTCGCAAGGATGTCAAGTTTCACGGAGATTATGGAACGGTCTCCGCGGACGATGTCGTGTTTTCGCTGCAGCGCGCCAAGAACCCCGACACCTCTTCCTTTTCGAGTGACTATGCTGCCTTCAAATCGATCGAGGCCGTCGATTCATTGACTGTCCGCATCACGCTCAGCGAACCCGTCCCCGGGTTCCTCGGCTTGGTCGCCAATTATCATGGTGGCAACATCGTGAGCAAGAAGGCGGTGGAGGCTCTTGGGGCGAAGTTCAAGACGACGCCGATCGGGACAGGCCCATTCATGTTCGACAAGGCTGTCACGCAACAGTCGGTTTATCTGAAGGCTTTTTCTCGCTACTTCCGGGGAGCACCGAAGATCGACGACATTCGTGTCGATCTCATTCCGTCGGACTCCAGTCGGGAACTGGCGTTCCGCTCCGGTGAACTCGACTTGATCTACGGCAAGCGTGAACAACGCTGGGTCGATCAGGCCAAGGCCTGGGATAATGCCGTAGTCGACATCTTCGCGCCGGGTGAATACCGCACGGTGTTCATCAACATGGCGCGCAAGCCGCTCGACAATGTCAAAGTGCGAGAGGCCATCGCGCATGCGATCAATGTCGACCAGATCGTCCAGTTCGTTGGCGCCGGCGTCGCTCTCAAGGGCTGCTCGTCCGTACCGAACGACTATCTCGGCGAGGATTGCACCTGGACCTACAAATACAATCCAGAGGCCTCCAAGAAACTTTTGGCCGAAGCCGGATTCAAGAACGGCCTTACCTTGTCAACCGTGGTCTCGTCCAGTTCAGCCCAGCAGCCGATCATGGAGGTCATTCAGGCGCAATTGGCGGAAGCGGGGATCAACATGCAGATGAAGGTCGTCGATCATCCGACCTACCATGAGCAAATCCGCAAGGATCTCAGTGATCTGGTCTTCTATGGTGCGGCCCGCTATCCGGTCGCGGACAGCTACCTGAGCCAATTCTATCAATCTGACGCCGCGATCGGTAAACCGACCGCAGTCACGAATTTTGCGCATTGCGACGCCGCGGATGCGGATATCAGCGCAGCGCGGACAGCCGCGACGGATGAAGAGAGGTTCAAATTCTGGTCGGCAGCGCAAAAGAAGATTTACGATCAGGTTTGCGGTGTTCCCCTTTTCAACCTGATGCAGGTCTGGGTACACGACAAGGCGTTGAATTACGGCTACGAACTCAAAGGCTCCCTGAACCTTGCGCCGCCGATCACGGAACAGACAACCCTCAATCGATAGCGTGTACGCGCTTGAGATCGGGGCTTTTTCATAGTCTGAGCTTTGGCGAGAACGCTGCCGCGTGCACTTCCTCAACGAAATTCTCCACAAGCTTGCTGTTTCGGGCGCGGACCGGTCGAATGATGCCGTAGTTGAAATCGATGACCGGCAGAAAAGGCCTTGTCGTGATTTGATCGCCGGCAGATTCTAGCGCGATTGGATCTGCAACGGTCACTCCGAGCCCCGCAGCCACCAGCGCCGCGACATTCGGCGCGGTTGTGGCCTCGATGACGATCTTCGGCCTGTGCCCGAACCGCTCAAAGGCGGCGTCCACCTTGCTGCGCATCGTGCCTGTGAGAGCAAACGCCACAAATGGCTCATCCTTCAAGTCATCGGGATTAAGCTCCGGTTTTTCAGATAGCCTGTGGCCAGGCGGCAGAGCCACGATCGCAGGAGGACATCGCAAAGGGTCAACAATCGCTGATGGATGCTCAAGGCCGCTGATCACAAGCGCCAGGTCGAGACGGCGAAGCAGGACCGCTTCCGTCAGGAACTGGGAACTGCGGGCCTCGATCGACACGAATACGTCCGGATGACGCTTTTTGAAGTTGGTGATCACCCGGGCGATGAAGGGTCCGGATAACGCCGGCATTGTCCCGATCAGCAGGTGGCCGTGTTCTTCCCGGCGGATGGCATCAACGGCCCGGGCGAGCTGATGAACACCCCCAAACACGCGCTCCACTTCTTCGTAGAGACGCATCCCTCGACCAGTCGGAACCAGCCGCCCACTTTCTCGCTCGAACAGTTGCAAGCCGGTATCGGCCTCAAGGTCCTGGATCAGTTTACTTGCGGCGGGCTGCGAGATGCGAAGCACTTCGGCGGCTCGACTAACCGTTCCTGCTTCCACGACGGCCATCAGCGCCTCAAGCTGACGCAAGCTTGGCTCCCTCATCTATAACCTCCGGGAATACACCATAGAAATAAAGGACTTTGACTTTCTACCCTCGATTCCTAATCTCGGCAATAACCAAGGAGAATGAGGGTGAACTCGGATATTATAGTTGTCGGTGGCGGTGTCGTAGGAGCGGCGCTGGCATACGGCTTTGCAAAGAAGGGGCTAAGTGTTCTCGTACTCGACGGCGAGGACGGCGACATGCGTGCTGCCCGAGCCAATTTCGGGCTCGTCTGGGTACAGGGAAAAGGCGCAACGGCACCTGCCTACCATGGTCTGACCCGACAAAGCGCTGATTTGTGGCCGGCATTTCTGCAGGAATTGACGGGCTCCAGTGAGGCGCGCGTCGATTACACGCGACCGGGCGGCTTGTTTTACTGTCTCAGTGACGGCGAATACGAAGCGCGTGATGCGTTGAACAGGCGTATGCACAATCAGGCTGCTTATGCAGATACCACAATGGTCGAACGCCGCGAGCTGGAGCGGATGATGCCGGCGGTGACCTTCGGCCCTGATGTGGTTGGCGCCAGTTATTGTCGGGCCGACGGTCATGTAAACCCGCTACAACTACTTGCAGCGCTGCAACAGGCAATCGTTGCGCTGGGAAGCAGGATCCTTTTCCGCAGCACGGTGGGATCGATCAACCCCGAGGGGCACGGGTTCGTCGTCAACGCGATGTCCGGCAGCTTCAGGGCACCGCGGGTCGTCGTTGCTGCAGGTTTGGCAACGCCGATTTTGACGGAGCCACTGGGTTTTACAATTCCGCTGAGATCGGAACGTGGTCAGTTGCTGGTCACGGAACGGTTGGCGCCGATCCTGCCCTATCCGGCAAGCGGGTTGCGGCAGACCGCCGACGGTACGGTCATGATCGGTGCGACGAAGGAAGATGCAACAGACCGGGGTGTCTCCGTCGCATCCGCCACGAAACTCGCTCTGCGGGCGACAAGGATTATTCCGGCTCTCAGCGCGGCGCGGCTCGTGCGTCAATGGAGCGGCTTTCGGGTCATGCCCCCGGACGGCTCGCCGATCTATGCACAGTCCGAGCGCTATCCCGGTCTCTTTGCGGCGGCCTGTCATTCCGGCGTGACGCTGGCCGCCGCCCATGCCGCGATCGTGGCGCCCGCGATGATTTCGGGAAGGTTGTCTGGTGACCTCGCCGCTTTTTCAAATGGAAGATTCGATGTTCAGAAGTGTGCTTGAGCGGCCGGGTGTACCGTCCGACATGACCGTGCTCGTGAATGGGGTCGAGACCCCGGCCTGGGACGGAGAAACCGTGGCCAGCGTGCTGCTGCGGGTGCCCGACGCCGGGAGACGCTCTCCCGTCAGCGGGAAACCGCGGCTTCCCTATTGCCAGATGGGTGTCTGTTTCGAGTGTCTGGCGATCGTGGACGGGGTTGCATCCTCGCAAGGTTGCCTGGTTCCGGTCCGGCCCGGAATGCAGATCGAAAGCCAGCGCGGGCCGCGGGAGATTTCCCCATGAGCTACGATGTCGCGATTGTAGGCGCGGGTCCGGCCGGCATGTCCGCCGCGGTGCGCCTACGTGCTCTCGGCGCTTGCGTCATCGTCATCGATGAGCAGCCCGCGCCTGGCGGTCAGGTCTTCAGGGGTATCGAACGCAACGCCGCAAGTCCGGTTTTCCCGGCGCTTGGCGAAGACTACGCGAAAGGGGGCGCCCTTGTCGCCGCTTTCAGGGCGTCAGGCGCTGAATACCTGCCGTCGACACAGGTCTGGCAGATCGAGGACGGATGGAACCTGTTTTTGACGACGGGAGGCACGGCACGGCGCATCACCGCTCGCTCTGTGTTGCTTGCCAACGGCGCGCAGGAACGGCCGGTCCCCTTCCCCGGCTGGACCTTGCCAAACGTTATGACGGTCGGCGCAGCGCAGATACTGCTGAAGTCAGGCGGCATGTTGCCAGAGGGGCGGATCTGGATTGCCGGTGCAGGCCCCCTGCCGCTTCTCTACGCGACACAACTTCTCAACCTCGGCGGCCGCATAGCGGGATACCTCGATACCTCAACGACACCGAAACTCTCGGCCTTGGTCCTGCTGCCCGGCGCGTGGCGTGAGTTCGGTAACCTCTTCAAGGGATTGCGGTGGCTCCGTAAAGTCAGACGCAGCGGGATGATGGTGAAGGGGTTTTCGGATCTGCGAGCGGAAGGCGAAGAACGTCTTGAGCATCTCACCTGGGAAGCGACGGGAAAGCGCCACCGGGTAGAGGCCGATGTGCTACTGGTTCACGAGGGTGTCGTCCCCCGCATTCACGAAACGCTTGCGCTGAAATGCGACCATATCTGGAATGAGGAACAGGGGTATCTGGCGCCAAAGCTGGACGGCTGGGGCCAAACCAGTCGTGAAGGTCTGTTTGTCGCCGGCGATGCAGGCGGAATCGGTGGATGGACGGCCGCGACTGTCTCTGGCGAGATCACAGCACTCGGAATTGCTGGGCAGCTCGGGATTGCGACAGATCCCGAGCACCTGCGCAGGACCGCGCATCTCGACAAGCGCCGAAAGCGGGCGCTTGCATTGAGACCATTCCTCGATGCAGTTTATCCTCCGCCTCGAACTCCTCTTGCAGACGACGTCATCGCATGTCGCTGCGAGGAGGTTACCGCCGGCGCCATTCGGTCGGCCGCCCGAAACAGCCCCCCCGACCCGAGCGCAGTAAAGGCCGCGACCCGCTGCGGGATGGGGCCATGCCAGGGGCGTCAATGCGGATATACGGTTCAGGCGCTTCTCGCGGAGGTGCACAACCTACCGGTCGGGAATGTCAGTTTCTTCCATATTCGCCCGCCGCTCAAGCCAATCACTCTCGGTGAAATTGCATCGCTGGAGAATACGGAGGGCGCGGCATGAGTACCGACGTTCTGATTATCGGCGGCGGTCTGCATGGGCTTTCCGCCGCCCTGCAGGCAGCAAGGCGAGGCGCCTCCGTCCAACTCGTCGAGCGCCACTTCGTTGGCCGACATGCGTCAGGAGCGACGGCCGCAGGTGTCCGCACGCTCGGACGGAACGTGGTGGAGTTACCCCTCAGCATCGAGGCCGCGGAAAGCTGGCATAACATGAAGGCGCTCGTCGATGACGACTGCGGCTTTATCGCGTGTGGCCAATTGCAGCTCGCTGAGGATGAACAGGCGCTGACGAAGATCGCCGAGCGGATTGCCCGTCTCGAGGCGATTGGGCTCTACCATGAGCGAATTGTCAATGCCGACGACGTGCAAGGGTTCTTGCCGGGCGTATCGCCCCATTGCGTGGGAGGGGCATGGGTGGCCGGGGACGGCTCGGCCGACCCGCACCGAACCATTCGGGCTTTTCGCGATTCCGCGAAAAAAGCGGGGGTAAAGATTACCGAAGAATGCCTCGTGACCAGCCTGACACGATTCGCCGGCCATTGGCGAGCCGAGACCACGCACGGCCCCTTTGAAGCGCCGCTGATCGTCAATGCCGCAGGCGCGTGGGCCGACCATATCTCGGCGCTCGCGGGCGACCCGTTGCAGCACGCGATCCGAACTTCGATGATGGTCGTGACTGAGCGCGTCGCGCCCAGAATCAAGCCCGTCGTCGGTTCCTTCGGCCGCAGACTGTCCCTCAAGCAGACATCGCAAGGAACGCTTCTCATCGGCGGCGGCTCTCAAGGAAAGCTGGCGGCTGACCGGCAATCAGCCACGGTCGATATCGCCGCACTCGCGCCCTCGGTACAGGCGGCGATCCGGGTCTTCCCCGAGCTGCAGGGCGTGCGGATGGTCAGGACATGGGTCGGCATGGAGGCCATGACGCCTGACCACGTCCCCGTGATCGGTTTCTCGCAGCAGGTCGAGGGACTGATCCATGTTTTCGGTTTTTCCGGACACGGATTCCAGCTGGTTCCCTCTGTGGGACGGGTTGTCGCCGATCTGATCTGTGAGGGTCACACAAATCACAATCTCGACGCCTTCCGTGCGAGCCGCGTCGCTATCGAAAGGGTTGCCGCATGATAGGTTATGCGATCCGAAGACTCCTTCTCGCCATCCCGACATTGATCGCCATGCTGACGATGGTTTTCGTCCTGGTGCGTCTGGTGCCGGGAGATGCCGCCGTCGCCATGCTTGGCGATCGGGCAAGCGACGCAACGCTGCAAGCGCTGCGAACCCAACTCGGTCTCGACCAGCCGATCGGCGTCCAGTACCTGAACTTCATCAAAGATATGCTCATGGGCGACTTCGGCCGCTCGATGGTGAGCGGGCGCACCGTCCTGGAAGAGGTGGCAACCGTTCTTCCCTATACGCTGGAGCTTGCCGCCGCGGCAATGCTGATCGGAACATTGCTCGGGGTTCCGCTCGGCGTCATCGCCGCCGTCCGCCGCGACCAATGGCCGGACTATTTCAGCCGCATTCTCTCGCTTGTCGGCCTCTCTTTCCCCGGCTTCGTCTCGGCAATCCTGATGCTCCTGGCTTTCGCCGTCTGGCTGCAATGGCTGCCTGTGATGAGCCGGGCCACAAGCGATCCGGTCAATCATCTTCGTAACCTGTTGCTGCCAGCGCTCAACCTGGGCCTGATCATGACGGCTTACATCGCGCGCGTCACCCGTTCCTCGATGTTGGATGTATTGGGCGAAGACTATATCCGTACCGCGCGCGCGAAAGGCGTTCGTCCGCGCAGTCTGATCATGCGGCATGCGTTGGGTAACGCGCTCATCCCGATCGTAACGGTCGTTGGCCTCTACTTCGGAACCCTCATCGGTAATTCCGTTCTCACCGAGATCGTCTTCACGCGACCCGGCCTGGGGAAGCTCATTCTAGGCGCGCTGCAGTCCCGCGACTACACCATGCTCCAGGGGTTGATGGTGGTCTTCGCGACCTTCGTCATCATCGTGAACACGGTGACCGATCTCATCTACGCCCTTGTCGATCCCAGAGTGAGTCTTGCCCAATGACCGACGCGACAGTTTCTCAGGCCGCGCCCCTGCGACAACCAAACCCCGTCCTGACGGCATTCCGTCGCAATCGATTTTCGTGGATCGGCATCGGCCTTCTGACGCTGATCATTCTGTTGGCGGTATTCGCGCCGCTTGTCGCGCCTTACGATCCTTTGAAGCAGAACATTCTTCATCGCCTGAGCCCGCCATCGGCTGAATTCTGGCTTGGCACAGACAGCTACGGTCGCGACGTCCTCTCGCGTCTTCTCTATGGAGCCCGCATATCGCTGTCGATCGGGTTCCTCTCCGTATTGATCGCCATGGTGGTCGGATCAGCGCTCGGAATCCTGGCAGGCTATATCGGCGGCGTGTTCGATCAAATCGTTATGGGTATCGTCGATGTCATGCTGTCGTTTCCAACCCTGCTGTTGGGTCTGATGGTCGCGGCAATGCTCGGCGCCAGCTTCGAAAACCTGATCATCGCGATTGCCATCACCGAGACTGCTCCATTCGCCCGCGTGGCAAGAGCCCCAACGATCGCCATGAAGCGGCGTGACTTTGTCGAGGCGGGCCGCTCGCTTGGGTTCTCGCCGCCCCGGATCATGGGCGTCCATATCCTGCCGAACATCCTGTCCGATATTGTCGTCGTCGCTTCGCTGTGGATGGCGTCCGCCATTCGCACGGAAGCGTCCCTGGCGTTCATCGGGCTCGGCGTCCTGCCGCCGACCGCAACATGGGGTGGCATGATCCGCGAAGGGTTCGAGAACATCCTGAGTGCGTGGTGGCTGGTTGTCTTCCCCTCGCTGGCAATCCTTCTGACCGTACTCGCCCTCAACATACTGGGAGACGCGCTCCGCGACGCGATCGATCCGAAGACAAGGAGCGCGCAATGACGTTACCTATTCAAGAAACTGTCGTCAGCGGAGCTCCGGTGTCTGCGGCTCCCGTCCTGTCCGTTCGCGACCTCACGACCTCGTTTAAGGTCGACGACGGCTGGAAGACCGTCATCCGTGACATTTCATTCGACATCGCGCCACGTGAGACGGTCGCGATCGTTGGAGAGTCCGGTTCGGGCAAGTCCGTCACCTCCCTGTCGATCATGCGCCTGCTCGCGCCCCGCTCGAGCCGCGTGGAAGGCAACGTGCTACTGTCCGGAAGAGACCTCCTGTCTCTTCCGGAAGAGGACATGCGTCAGATCCGCGGCAACGAGATCTCGATGATCTTCCAGGAGCCCATGACCTCACTCAACCCGATCATTCCGATCGGCAAGCAGATCGCCGAAGCACTCACGGTTCACAAGGACATTTCCAAAGCCGACGCCAGGGCCGAAGTCCTCAGGTTGCTCGAAAAAGTCCGCATCCCGAACGCCAAGGGTCGGTACGACGAATATCCGCATCAGTTTTCCGGCGGCATGCGCCAGCGCGTGATGATCGCCATGGCGCTCGCGTCAAAGCCGAAACTCCTGATCGCCGACGAGCCGACGACAGCGCTGGATGTGACCATCCAGGGCCAGATTCTTGACCTGATAAAGACCTTGCAGGAAGAGGAAGGAACGTCTGTCCTCTTCATCACCCATGACATGGGTGTCGTTGCGGAAGTGGCGGACCGAACGATCGTCATGTTTCGGGGCGATGTGGTCGAAACAGGAGCGACGGCCAACATCTTTCACCGTGGGAAGCATCCATATACGCGAGCGCTGCTTTCTGCCGTACCGCGCCTCGGTTCCATGGGTGATCGGAAGCTGCCGCTGCGCTTTCCGGTTCTTGACGCGAAGACCGGCGAACCACAGTTGCTGCCCGACGTCACGGACACTGTCGTCAGAAACAAGGCGCCGATCGTCGACGTTGAAGAACTGACGATGCGCTTCCATCTCCGTTCCGGCATGTTTGGTCGCAAGGCCGGCGCAGTACATGCCGTTGAAAACGTGTCCTTCAACCTTTTCCAGGGCGAAACGCTGTCCTTGGTGGGAGAATCGGGCTGCGGCAAATCCACGACCGGCAGGTCGATTACGCGACTGGTGAACCCGACAGGCGGAAACGTAGTGGTCGACGGACAGGACGTGATGAAGCTTAATCACGCTTCGTTGCGGAAAATGCGGCGTTCGATCCAGATGGTGTTTCAGGACCCTTATGCCTCGCTTAATCCGCGCCTGAGCATCGGATCGGCGCTGGTCGAGCCGTTTATTCAGCATCGGCTCGGCAGCAGCTCTCAGGCTCGCGACAAGGCCGCGGCCCTGATGGAAAAGGTCGGCCTGTCACCGAATATGATGCGGCGGTTTCCTCATGAATTCTCCGGCGGCCAGCGTCAGCGTATTGCGATCGCGCGTGCCCTCATGCTTGACCCAAAAGTGATCGTCGCCGATGAAGCGGTCTCGGCACTCGACGTCTCAATCAAGGCCCAGGTCTGCAACCTATTGCTCGATTTGCAGCAGAGCCTCAATCTCGCCTTCCTCTTCATCTCCCACGATATGGCCGTCGTCGAGCGCGTCAGCCACCGTGTGGCGGTCATGTATCTCGGCGAGATCGTCGAAATCGGGCCGCGCGCGGCCATATTTGAAGACCCGCAGCACCCCTACACCAGAAAGCTGATGGCGGCGGTGCCTGTGCCTGATCCAGTTCGCCGCAGGATCAGCCGAGGCATGGCTGGTGACGAGTTGAAGAGCCCGGTCAGGCCGATCGGATATGAACCACCTAAAAGGCAATACCGGGAAGTATCGGAAGGCCATCTGGTCAGGGTGGATGATACGAACTGATGCCACCCTGTTCCAAGCGACAGGGTTCGTCGAAATCATGAAATTCACGACATGCGCCAATGAATGGACCTAGTGGTTGGCTCGTCGTCAGAAAGGGTTGTATCAAAAATGAAAGTCGGAATCGCCGGCGCCGGTGCAATCGCAATGGGTTATGCGGCATTTTTGCTGCAACGCGGTCATGACGCGAGCGTCTGGTCTCCCTCTGGCCAGAGAACGAAAGCCTTGATGGAAGGCGCCTCGCTTACGGTTCGTGGGGCGATCTCAGGATCTTTCCGTCCCGGGATCTGCCGCGATGCGAAGGAACTGGCGGAAAGCGACGTGATAATGCTCGCTCTTCCGGCCTATGGACATCGTTTCGTTCTGGACGCTTTGCTCCCCCACATCGAACTGCGGCACACCGTCATCATCAGTGCCCATCTTTCGTTTTCGGCCCTTTTCCTCTCTAAGAAACTGGCAGACCGAGGGATGCAGATCCCCATCGTGGCGTGGAACACCACCGCTCTCACATCGAAAGCGCAATCCCATACCGAAATTCAGGTCGGAGCTATTCGGGGCAAAGTCGATATGGGGACAGTCCCTGCGTCCTTCGCTGATGAAGTCATGGGAACGTGCGAAGATTTATTCGGAGACCGTTTCGTAGTCAAAGACGATATCCTCACGATCGTTCTCAGCAACATCAACCCGCAAAGCCACCTCGCGACCGCTCTTTGCAACCTCACACGTATCGAACGGGGAGAAAGCTGGGGCCAAAGAGCCAACGTGACACCCGCCGTTGGCAGGCTCGTGGAAGCCCTTGATCGCGAGCGTCTGGCCATTGCTGCAGCTTTGGGAAAATCGGTTCCGTCTATCCTCGATCATTTCGCCAACTCTTTTGGAATTCGTGCTGAAACCGTTACTGAGGTTTCCAGCATTCTGGTCGAGAGCGGTAAAGATCCCATGGGGCCGAAGAACGTCGATACACGTTATGTGCTTGAAGACGTTCCATTCGGCCTGAATCCCGCGATCAGGCTCGCAGAACTGGCAAATGTAGAAGTCCCGCTTCACAGAAGCGGCGTGGAGATTCTCAGTGCTTGCTATGGCAGGGACTTTGCCAGCGACAACGACTTGCTATCCGAACTCGACTTCCGAAACGTACAAGCGATGCAAAATTTGATTTTGACGGGCTACTAATCTTTTGACGAGGCTCGCGAACTAGGTGATCGGCGATCAGAATGCAGGGCCCAACGAGGCGATTTCTCCATGCTAAACATATCTGCTCCTGCCCCCTGAGAGCAGCCGAAGGGTCAGTGACAGCAGGCGATTGGGAATAATCAATGGAGAAACAACCGCAATCCGTCGAGCGAACAGAACTATGTGACGACCCGCCTGATCTCACGGAGAAATACGGGCCGGTTGGTCTTAGAAAATCCACTCCCGGCATAGCAAGGGTTGGCTCCAGCATTATTAGGTCCCAAACTGAATGCATTCCATGATTGCTTTCACGCTACAGGTACAATTTTTAATGATCGCCTCGTGATCTGTCCCACCTGACAATTTACGGAGTAAAATATGCAACATTGGCTGGGCCAACTGATCGACCTTGCCGCGCTTCGGGGCGATGAGAATGTTCTCAAGGACGCTTTGACCCATCTTGCCCATCAAGCGGGTTTTTCCGGCTACGCCTATCTATACATCCGACCGGGCCACACGGTTGCCTCATCAAATTACCCATCCGATTGGCGGTCGATCTATTTCAAAAGAAAATTCGAGGCAATCGATCCGATCGTGAACCGCGCGAAGTCGATAAAGCGAGTGTTTGCGTGGAGCGGAGCGGAAGAAAGGCAAC
>NZ_JACHYZ010000029.1:0-25899 GCF_014193215.1 Rhizobium sp. BK112 | reverse complement strand
TTAATATTCCAGTGGAGATGATTCACTACGGCGTTAGCAAGACCGCCGATATCGCGGTTGCCCGCGGGCTCGCCAAGCGCATGGCTGGTACGGGCATTACCGTCAACTCGGTCCTCCCCGGCCCAACACTGTCCGAAGGCGTTGAGGCGATGCTTGCCGAAGAGCGTGCGAAGACGGGCAAGTCGATCGAGGAGGTCGCTGCGGACTTCGTCAAGCAACATCGTGGAAGTTCGATTATCCAACGAGCTGCGAGCGTCGAGGAGATCGCCAACCTCGTAACCTACCTCGCCTCGCCTTTGGCATCCGCGACGACCGGGGCTTCCATGCGTGTGGACGGAGGACTGATCGACACGCTCTGAGGTGATCCCTCGCCTAGTGCAATTCCAGGAAAAGTGCGAAGCGGATTTCCCAGGCAAAGCGCGAAGCGGTTTTGCCGGGAGTTGCGCAAAAACAAAAGGATGGAGCGGTTCTGCGCTTCCGTTAAAAGCTGAACCGCTCTAGTCGTGATTGCCGGCTTGTGAAGTCGGGGTCGCTACCGTGAAAGAAGCGGCCTTGGCTTGTTGATAGGATGACCGCAGATAGTGTCCAGCAGTAGTGTCTAAACGAACGGAAGTCCCCTCTCGGGCAATGGTAAGTTCTGCCGCGACGACTGGTAAGAAGGCGCGAAGCTGCTGAACTTTGATTGCCCAATGAAAATCCGCTTCGGACCGTTAGCGGAGACCGCTCAACTTGGCCCGACCTCAAAGAGCAAACCCAGCTCACGACAGCGCAAAAATCCTCACCTCGCGCCCTATGCCCTGAAGCTCCGCCAGCCGGGAGACCGATGAGATGCCGCCGTCGCGCAGGATCTCCGAAACCTGGGCATCCCCGACGATTGCCTCCGTCGTCATGATCACATTGGGATCGGCAAGGCCCTGGACGCGGGAGGCGATATTGACGGTCTGGCCGAAATAGTCCTGCCGGTCGTTGAGGTTGACGGCGAGGCATGGTCCCTCGTGAATGCCGATCTTCAGCAGAAGATCGTCGCTGCCGTGTTCGGCATTCAGCCGCAGCATCGCCTCGCGCATCCTGAGTGCTGCCGCCACCGCGCGGTCCGGGCTGGGGAAGGTCGCCATCACGGCATCGCCGATGGTCTTGACCACGGCTCCGGCCTCTGTGGCGACGATCTCGTGAAGAACCCTGAAATGCGCGCGCACCAGATCGAAGGCGGCGAGATCTCCGACGCGCTCGTAGAGCGCGGTCGAGCCCCTCAAGTCGGTGAAGAGGAACGTCAGGCTGGTGATCTTCAGGCGCTGGTCGACGTCGAGCGTGTCGGTCCGATAGATGTCCCGGAAGCTCTGGTTCGTCAGCAGGCGTTTGGCTGTCAGGAAAGGCCGCCTGCGGCCCAGGAGGTCGTGCAGTTCGTCTCCGGCGATGCAGACATTCGGCACCACTCGGCGATCGGTGTGGTTCTCGAGGGTGAGCCGCAGCAGGCCGGGACGCAGGGTCAGCGTTTCGTTCAGCGCATGCGTCCGGCTGATGATCATCGACAGGGTTTGACGTTCGTCGGTGGGCTCGCCCTGCACGTCGATGAACTGCGCCGAGTGTGTGACCGCATCGAAGATGATGACGAACTGCGCCGGCAGTTGCAGCGAGACGAAAGCCTTCTCGCCCGGCGCCAACTCGATCATCTCCAGCTGGATGCGATCGAACTTCGCCTCTAAGTCCTGCGGCAGGTCGACGCCGGAGCTGAAGAAGATCTGGCGGTAGTATTCAAGCGGAGGCAGCCGATCGGGGTCGTGGGCGGCAATCCTGCGCACTCTTGGACTAACGGTGAAGGTTACCTCGACCATCTCGTCGAGGGTCGGTTCGTATCCGGCCGCGCAGAGCGCGCAATGATAGGTGTCCTGGACGACCCCCTTGAGGGTGGCGCCGCTGTCGAGGACGCCGCCACATCCCGGACAAAGGACATTCCAGGTCATTTCGAAGACGCCGATGCGGGCGGCATGCAGAAGCGCCGCAATGGTTTTCTCTTCATCGAGATGATGCTTGTCGGCAAAGGCGAGCGCATTGATGCGATTGAGATCGCGATCCGAGCCATGTTTGACGACGTTTTCGATGCACTCAACCGTCTGCGGGTCAGCCGCCTGTCGCAGGGTGGCAAAAAGCACGTCCATTTCACTCATGAGACAAGTCTCCGTGTGCAGAACCCACGGCGGACGACGCCAGGGCCGGGATCATAACACGGGACTTTCCCAAGCGAAATCTATCAGCTTGGATGCGGCTTACTTCCCAAGCGCGCGGGGATTTCAGTTCCCCTTGTATATCCGTTTCAGCGCCATCAGCAGCGCGTCCATTTCGTCGCGCGAAAACAGCTCAAGGAAACGCTGTTCGTGCTTGTCGATCAGCTCACGCGCCCGCGCGAGCACCGCGCGTCCCGCCTTCGTCAGATGCAATTCCTGGCGGCGGCGGTCGGCCGCGGAGGGGCGGCGTTCGATCAGGTCGCGGGCGGCCAGCCGGTTGACGAGGGCCATCATCGTCGCCCGGTCGGTGCCGAGCGTGTTGGCAAGGTCGATCTGCGAGGCGCCGGGATTGCCGGCGACGAGTTCCATCACGGCGAGCTGCTTCTGCGTCAGCGCCAGCTCCTCCATGGTTTCGGCAAAGTCGCGATAGATTGCGACATGCGCCATGCGCAGATGGAAGCCGAGCAGATCGCCAAGGCGGCCGACGTCGAGCGCCGGCGTCGCGGGGGCATCTTCGCCCTCGACATCGTCCTGCGGTGATTTTGTGCCCATGGTTCGCTCTCGCCTCGTTCGGGGTCATAACCATCAAAATCAGCGGGTTAGTCAATATCGGCATCGCGGATTTCCCCGCGTCCATTCGAACGGTCGGATTTGCCTTGAACAGCCTCTTGCATCTCAGCTGAAAAATATTAGTATGTGTTACATACAAATTTGATGCCGGCTGCAGAGGAGCGGCGGGCATGGGAGGAGAACATGGCGCATTCCTTTTCCGGGATGGTTTCGTCGGCAGATTGCGGACTGGTGACGGATGATCCGATCCTTTACCGCGCGCGCGTCGCACCGGACCGTCCGGCTCTGTTCGAGATCGCCACCGGCCGGCAGCTTACCTATGTCGGGCTCGATGCGCGGATCGCCCGCTGCGCCGGCTTGCTCAACGATATGCTCGGGGCGCGGCGGGATGGGGCGCGTGTCGCCATGCTGGCGCGCAATTCGGTGGATTCGATCGTGCTTGCCTTTGCCTGCCAGCGCGCCGGCGCCATCTACGTGCCGCTCAACTGGCGCCTCAACGCCGCGGAGTTGCGGCCGATCCTTGCCGATTGCACGCCGGCTCTGCTCGTTCACGACGAGGAGTTCGCGGCAACGGCGGTAAGCGTCGCGGGCGTCGATCCCGAAATGGCGCTGATATCGACGGCCGATGGCCCGGCCGGGCTCGCCGCGCGGATCGAGGCGAGCCGTCCGGCCGGCCCGGTGACTATCGATGCCGATGAACCTTGCGTGCTTCTCTACACATCGGGCACGACGGGGCAGCCGAAGGGCGTCGTCATCACCCGCCGCAACGCCTTTTTCGCCGCCATCAATTTTTCCATGGTCGGAGAGATCGGGCGAGGTTCCGTCGCATTGTGCGACCTGCCGTTCTTTCACACGATCGGGCTGATCGCGGTGGCGCGCACCACGTTGATGCTGGGCGGCACGCTTGTCATTTCCGACCGCTTCACGCCGGCGCGCACGCTTGCAGCCCTTGCCGACCGGCAGCGCGGCATCACCCATTATTTCGCCGTGCCGCAGATCGCGCTCGCCTTGCGCAACGACCCCGCCTATAGCGCCGCGGCGCTTTCCGGCCTGCATGCGCTCTTCGTCGGCGGCGCGCCGCTGACGCGGGCGCTGATCGAAAGCTATCTCGACGACGGCGTTGCGCTGGTCAACGGTTACGGCATGAGCGAGGCCGGAACGGTGCTGCATGTGCCGATCGACCGGCGCGCCGTGCAGGACAATCCCGGCAGCGTCGGTCTTCCCGCACCGTTGCTCGACATTCGCATCGTCGGCGAGGACGGCCGCGACGTTGACGAAGGCGAGATTGGCGAACTCTGGCTGCGCGGGCCGGCGGTAACGCCGGGTTACTGGAACAAGCCGCGGGAAACCGCGGCCGCTTTCACCGACGGCTGGTACCGCACCGGCGATCTCGGCCGGCGCGAAGCGAACGGCTTCTATCGCATCGTCGACCGGCTGAAGGATATGTATATCAGCGGCGGCGAGAATGTTTACCCCGCCGAGGTCGAAGCGGCGCTCGCAAGCCATCCCGATATTCTCGATGCCGCGGTCGTCGGCATTCCCGACCTCAGGTGGGGCGAATGCGGCGTCGCCTATATCGTGCTGCGGCCGGGTGCCGTGGCAACGGGTGATGAGATCGCCGGCCATTGCGCGGCAAGGCTTGCCGCCTTCAAGCGTCCGGCCCGCATCCTCTTCGTCGAGAGCATTCCCCGCACCGCCTCCGGCAAGGTGCAGAAACATGTTCTGCGCCAGTTCCATTCCGACGAAACCCTTCAACGACAGGCCTTGTGACGCGGCTTGCGCCTTCACGCCGAAACCAATGGAGTAAACCATGACTGAAATGAAATCGCCGGTTCTGGTCGAATTCGATAGTGGCATCGCTTTCGTGACCCTCAACCGTCCGGAAAAGCGCAATGCGATGAATCCGGCCCTGAATGTCCGGATGCTCGAGGTGCTCGACGAACTCGAGGGCGACGAGCGCTGCGGCGTCCTCGTCCTGCGCGGCGCCGGCGAATCCTGGTCGGCCGGCATGGATCTGAAGGAATATTTCCGCGACAATGACGGCAAGCCGCGTGACGCCACGCTGAAGGCGCGGCGCCAGTCCGGCAACTGGTGGAGCCGGCTGATGTATTTCGAAAAGCCGACCATCGCCATGGTCAACGGCTGGTGCTTCGGCGGCGCCTTCACGCCGCTGGTGTCTTGCGATCTCGCCATCGCCGCCGAGGAGGCGAAATTCGGCCTCTCCGAGATCAACTGGGGCATTTTGCCGGGCGGCAACGTCACCCGTGCTGTCGCCGAAGTGATGCGCCATCGCGACGCGCTCTACTACATCATGACCGGCGAACTGTTCGATGGGCGCAAGGCCGCGGAAATGGGTCTCGTCAACGAGGCGGTGCCTTTGGCCGAGCTTGAAACCCGGGTCCGCAAGATCTGCGCCAGCCTGCTCGAAAAGAACCCGGTGACGCTGAAGGCCGCCAAGGACACCTACAAGCGGGTGCGCAACCTGCCATGGGATCTCGCCGACGATTACATCTACGCCAAGCTGGAGCAGATGCTGTTTCTCGACAAGACCAAGGGGCGCGACGAGGGGCTGAAACAGTTCCTCGACGACAAGACCTATCAGCCGGGGCTCGGCGCTTACAAGCGCGGCTGAGGGCGCAGATTGATCTCGGGAGGAGGATAGAATGAAAATCCATGCCGCGGTGGCGCGTGCGCCGCATATGCCGTTTTCGCTGGAAAGGCTCGATCTGGAGGAGCCGCGCGAGGGCGAGATCCTGGTTCGCGTCGTGGCGACAGGGGTCTGCCACACCGATATCGTCATGCGTGACCAGCACCTGCCGGTGCCGCAGCCGGTCGTGCTCGGCCACGAGGGCGCCGGCATCGTCGAGCGGGTCGGGCCGGGTGTCGCCAAGGTCAAGCCCGGCGATCATGTGGTCATGACCTTCAACTCCTGTGGCCATTGCCCGAGCTGCAATGATCACGAGGAAACCTATTGCCACGAATTCTTCCCGCGCAATTTCTTCGGTGCGCGTGCCGATGGTTCGAGCGGGCTCTCATGCGAGGGGGAGCGGGTTCACGGCAATATTTTCGGGCAATCCTCCTTTGCCAGCCATGCGCTGTGCCATGAACGCAATATCGTGAAAGTGCCTGGAGATGCCGATCTGGCGCTGCTCGGGCCGCTCGCCTGCGGCATCCAGACCGGCGCCGGCGCGGTCATGAACGCGCTCAAGGTCGAACCGGGAAAAGTGCTCGCGGTTTTCGGCATGGGCTCTGTCGGTCTTGCCGCGGTGATGGCGGCGCGGGTCGTCGGCGCTTCGCGGATCATCGCCGTCGACGTCAACGAGACGCGGCTGGCGCTTGCGGCGGAACTCGGCGCCACCGATATCGTCAACGGCAAGACAAGCGACGCGGTTGCCGCGATCATGGCGCTGACCGGCGCCGGCGTTGATTATGCGATCGATGCCTCCGGCGTGCCCGCCGTCATCGACCAGTGTGTGCGGGTGCTGGCGCCGCGCGGCACCTGCGGCATCGTCGGGGCCTCGCCGCACGGCGCGACGCTGACGCTCGACCTTACGCATATCCTCTCCGGCGGACGACGGGTCCGCGGCATCGTCGAGGGCGATTCCAATCCGGACGTGCTGATCCCGCTATTGATCGACCTGCATCGGCAGGGGCGCTTCCCCTTCGACAGGCTCGTCACCTTCTATGATTTCGCCGACATCAACCAGGCGGTGGAGGATTCGGAAAAGGGCATCGTGCTGAAACCGATCGTACGCCAGCCGGCCGTCTGACACCGTTCAAGGGAGGAAACAATGAACACCGTCACCCCGATCGCCACCGATACCAGTGCCGATGCCATGAAGGCGCTGCTGGACCGGCAAAAGACGTCTTTCCTGAGGGAAGGGCCGCCAAGCATCGAGACCCGCATCGATCGCATCGACCGCGTCATCGCCCTTCTGGTCGATCATAAGGATGCGATCGCCGCGGCCCTCTCGGACGATTTCGGCAGCCGCAGCGTCGAGGCGAGCCTGCTTCTCGACGTCTTCACCTGCGTCGGTTCGCTCAAATATGCCAAGGCCCATCTTGCCGAATGGCTGAAGCCGGAAGAGCACGAGGCACTGTTTCCGGATGCGGTCGCTGAAGTGGTCTATCAGCCGAAGGGGGTTGTCGGAATCCTGAGCCCCTGGAATTTCCCCTATCAGCTCGCCCTTGCGCCGCTTGCCGGCATTCTCGCCGCCGGCAACCGCGCCATGATCAAGCCCTCGGAGGTGACGCCGGCTTCATCAGCCTTGATGGCGAAGCTCATCGCCGGCGCCTTCGACGAAACGGAAATCTCAGTCGTTCAGGGCGGACCCGCGACGGGCACTGCCTTCACGTCACTGGCCTTCGACCACCTGATCTTCACTGGCGGGACCGCGATCGCCCATCATGTCATGCGCGCGGCGGCGGAAAACCTGACGCCGCTGACGCTAGAACTCGGCGGCAAGTCGCCCGTCATCGTCGGCCGCTCGGCCGATCTCGCCGACGCGGCGCGCCGCGTCATGACGGTCAAGACGCTGAATGCCGGCCAGATCTGCCTTGCGCCCGATCATGTCTATGTGCCCGAGGAAAGCGTCGAAGCCTTTGCCGGACACGCGGTCGCGGCGGTTGGCGCGATGTATCCGGCGTTGAAGGAAAATCCCGATTACACCTCGATCGTCAATGCCCGCCATCACGCCCGCGTCCAGGGCCTGATCGACGATGCCAGGGCCAAGGGCGCTGGGATCGTCGAGATCAACCCGGCGGCGGAGAATTTCTCCCAGCAATCGGCCCATCGCATACCCCCGACCCTGATCCTCGACCCGACGGAAGACATGCGCGTGCTGCAGGAGGAAATCTTCGGACCGGTGCTGCCCGTCATTGCCTATCGCGATATCGCCGACGTCATCGATCGTATCAATGCCAGGCCGCGCCCCCTCGCTCTCTACTATTTCAGCCAGGATCGGCAGGAGGAACGCCGTGTCCTCGACAATACGACTTCAGGCGGGGTGACGGTCAACGACTGCATGAGCCACGTCACGGCGGAAGGCCTGCCTTTCGGCGGCGTCGGCCATTCGGGCATGGGAGCCTATCACGGCAAATTCGGCTTCCTCACTTTCTCGCATCCGCGCGCCGTCTATCACCAGAGCAAGATGGTGGAAGCGGAATACATGATGCGGCCGCCCTATGGCGAGGCGATGCGTGGCTTTTTGGCTGCGGCGATCTGCAAGTAGTGAAAGAGCCGGGATCGTGACCGCGGGTGCGTTATGAACAGCAGCGGCGCGATCTCTCTCGTAGCTTCACGAGCGCTTTGGTGCGCAACACGATAGTCCAAATGCGCATGCTTATCCGGATAGCGCAACTATTGCGCTATCCGGATAGATGTCCCGAGGCCCAGGATGCAGTTGTTAAGCATGCCTTATCGCATCGGGCGCTATCCGTTGAACTGCAGCGCATTGCGGACATGATGTCTCCTGCCGTCTTCGGGCATGACCTTTCAATCCGGTTCAGCGTCTTTCTCATGTCGTCAAATCTGGCAGCAAGGCCCTGCGCATACTTCACCGTCTCCAGCACTCGCTTCGGCCCGGAGACGCATCTGCAAATGAAATAGCCTGATGGGTCTCCGATTTAACTAAGCTCAAACCAGTGTTGCCCTATGATCAGTTCGGTACATGTATTGGAAGGTGGATCCAACGCAGTGAGTGGCATCTGGACGCAATTCGGTGGCAACCTTTCTTTCGTGTGCCTGGCCATTTCGCTCTGGGCGCATTTTTCGATCCAGTTTCAGCGCAGTTCGGCCAGGCAGGAGAAAATCGCCTTCGGAATCGTAGCCGGCGCGGCCTCGATCGGATCGATATTGCTGGCCGTCGAATTCAATCCCGGCCTCTATATCGACTTGCGCTTCTCGCCGCTTGCTTTGGCGGGCATGTTCGGCGGGCCGATCGCGGCGGCTTTTGCGGCGTCGCTGGCGATGGCCTTTCGCTTCTGGGTCGGCGGCACGGCAATGATCGACGGTCTCGTCGCGATTGCTGTCGCGACCGGCATCGGCCTGATTGGCAATTTCTGGATCCGCAAGAGATCTCCCCGGCTCATGGACGTTGGCCTGCTGGGCCTCGCGCTCGGCGCCTCTCTTGTCGTGTTGATGGCGACGCTTCCCACCCTGGTGCACGCCCGTGTGCTGGCCATGATCGGTCTGCCCATGACCGTATTGAACTGCCTGGCGACTGCGCTGTGTGGTTTCATTCTGTTGAAGACCCAACAATGGGCGCTGGAGCGAAGCATATTGGTGACCGCATTTTCGCAGTCGCCCGACTATCTCTACGTGAAGGATCGAAACAGCCGGTTCATCACCGTCAACGAAAATATGATCCGCCTTTATCGTTTCAAGACGACGGCGGAGATGACCGGATTGTCAGATTTTAATCTCCTGTCGCGCCCGCTCGCTGAAGAATTGTATTATCTCGAACAGCAGCTTATGGACACCGGGGTGCCTCTGATCGACTCTACCGAGCATATCGAAGGCAGATCCCTGCTCGCCTCCAAGGTGCCGCTGCGCGATAGGCAGGGGCGGGTGATCGGCCTTGCGGGCGTAACACGTGACATTACGGAGCGTACCGTCCTGGAGCGGGAATTGCGCGAAAGCAAGAACCTGCTGTCGCATGCGATGGCCGGCATGTCCGACGGTATCGCCATGTACGACAGCAAGGGTTTCCTTGTTTTCTGCAACGAGCAGTATCGCACCGCCTTTCCGCTATCCGGGGATGCGCGCGTGGTTGGCGCCCATATCAGCGACATTCTCCGCCGCGTCGCCGAAACAAACGAGCGCACCGGTATTCCGGACAATGACCTCGAAGAATGGATCAAGGTCGCCAGTGCTGCGCTGCACAGCAACAAGGACGAAGAGGTCCAGCTTTATAACGGCGACTGGCGCAGCATCCGGACAAGGCTTGCCGAAGACGGCACGGCGATGGCCGTCGTCTCGGACGTCACCGCGACGAAGCAGGCGGAAATCGCGCTCAGGCTGTCGGCGGAGCAACTGAAGTCCCTTGCCGAGACCGACGGGCTCACCGGCATCGTCAATCGTCGGGCCTTCGACGAAGCTTTCGCACGCGAGACCACCGGCAGCGCCAGGAAGAACACGCCGTTCAGCCTGCTGATGGTCGATATCGACCGCTTCAAGGCCTATAACGACACCTACGGTCATCCCGCCGGAGACCAATGCCTGCGTGTCGTCAGCAAGTGCCTTCGCCAGTCCGTCAGCCGGCCGGCAGACATCGTCGCACGTTACGGCGGAGAGGAATTCGTGGTTCTGCTTCCGGCGACCAGTGCGAAAGGGGCAATGATCGTTGCCGAGCAATTCGCACGTCTCCTAAACCAGGAGAATATCGTTCATTCCGGCAGCGAATTCGGACGAGTGACCGCCAGTATCGGCATATCCTGCGCGACCGGCGCCACCTTGAGGGTCAACCCGAACCGTCTCCTGACGGAGGCCGATGCGGCGCTCTACGACGCCAAGACGCAAGGCCGCAATCGCATCCTGGCACATTCGCCCGACGAACGGCATGCCATGAAGGACGTTGGTTGATTGAATCCTTGATAGGTTTTTCCTATCGATCCATCGCTCCTGCGGCCTTGATGTTTTCCTCGCTTCGACAATACAGGGCGCATGGACAAAAAATTCATTGGCAAGAAATCGGCGGCAGCCGGCGGCTGGGGCGCGTTGAAGAGCTGCGGGAAGCAGTTGCTTCAAAGCGGCATGCCGATTTCCGGGGCGCGGACGATGCTGAAGGCGAACCAGCCGGATGGGTTCGATTGCCCGGGTTGCGCCTGGGGCGATCCGGAACACGGATCGTCGTTCGAGTTCTGCGAAAACGGTGTGAAGGCCGTCGCCTGGGAGGCGACGGAGAAGCGGGCAACGCCCGCTTTCTTCGCTGACAATACGGTATCGCAGCTTCGCCGGCTGACGGATTATGAGCTGGAACTCAACGGCCGCCTGACGCATCCGATGCGCTACGATGCGGCGAGCGACCGTTATCTGCCGGTCGCGTGGGGGGATGCCTTCGCCGAAATCGGAGCCATTCTTAAGGGTCTCGATCATCCCAACCGGGCGGAATTCTATACGTCCGGCCGGGCGAGCAACGAGGCGGCCTTCCTCTACCAGCTCTTCGTGCGCGTCTATGGCACGAACAATTTTCCCGACTGCTCCAACATGTGCCACGAGGCAAGCGGCATCGCCATGCGCCAGGCGGTCGGTGTGGGCAAGGGCACGGTGCTTCTGGAGGATTTCGAAGAGGCCGATGCGATCTTCGTGATCGGACAGAACCCGGGCACCAACCATCCCCGCATGCTCGGCGACTTGCGCCGGGCGGCGATCCGCGGCGCGCGCATCGTCGTCTTCAATCCGATCCGCGAACGCGGCCTGGAGCGCTTCTCCGATCCTCAGGACAAGATCGAGATGCTGCGCGGCGGTTCGACCGACATCGCCAGCCTTTATCTCCAGCCGCAACTCGGCGGCGACATGGCCGCGGTGCGCGGGATGGCGAAGGCCGTGCTGGCTGCGGAAGAGGCAGCGGTCGCCGCCGGTCTGCCCTCCGTTCTCGACCATGCATTTCTCGCCGAACACTGCGCGGGTTTTGCGGAATATCGGGCAGCGGTCGAGGCAACGAGTTGGGCTGAGATCGAGGATCAATCGGGACTGAGCCGGCAGGAGATCGAACGGGCGGCCGATGTCTATATCAACGCCGAGAAGGTCATCTGCACCTGGGCGATGGGCGTGACCCAGCATCTGCATTCGGTCGCGACGATCCGCGAGATCGCCAATTTCATGTTCCTGCGCGGCAATATCGGCCGGCCGGGTGCCGGCCTTTGCCCGGTTCGCGGGCATTCCAACGTGCAGGGCGACCGCACCGTCGGCATCAACGAAAAGCCGTCGGACGATTTCCTCGATGCGCTGGAGAAACACTTCCGCTTCGCCGTTCCCCGCGAACATGGCCACAATGTCCTTGCCGCCATCGGCGCGATGCTCGACAGCTCGGCCGAGGCCTTCATCGGGCTTGGCGGCAATTTCGCCCGCGCCACTCCCGACGGCGCCCTTGTCGAAAAGGCGCTGCGGCGGCTGAAGCTGACGGTGCACATCGCCACCAAACCCAATCATTCGCATCTCATGCCCGGTGAGGCCGCCTTCATCCTGCCGTGCCTCGGGCGCACCGAGATGGATATGAACGCGGCGGGCAACTCCCAGCTCGTCAGCGTCGAGGATTCGATGAGCATGGTGCACGGTTCCGCCGGCATCAATCGCCCTGCCTCACCGCATCTCCTCTCGGAAGTCGCCATCATTGCCGGCATTGCGCAAGCGACGGTCGGCGCCGCCGTGGTCGACTGGACAGAGCTCGCCGGCGACCACGACCGCATTCGCGATCATATCGCGGCGACTATCCCGGGCTTCGAAAATTACAATGCGCGCCTGCGCAAGCCGCGCGGTTTCCACCTGCGCAACACGGCCGCCCATCGGGAGTGGGATACGCCGGCAGGCAAGGCGTCATTCTCTGCCGAGCCGCTTCCGGAAGAGACGGTGCATCAGCGGGCGCGAAAGGGTGAGGGGCGTTTCGCCCTGCAGACCTTCCGGTCGCACGATCAATACAATACGACGGTCTATGGCCTCGATGACCGATATCGCGGCGTTTACGGGGAGCGGCAGGTCATCTTCATTCACCCGGCGGATCTGCAGGCGATGCATGCCGAGGCCGGCGACCGGGTCGACGTGGTCGGCGAGCATGAGGACGGTATCGAGCGCATCGCTGAGAATTTCCGCTTTGTGCCCTATGACATCCCCCGGGGAAGCATAGCGGGTTATTACCCCGAACTGAACGTGCTCGTGCCGCTTGGCAGCGCCGGCAGGGAAAGCGATACGCCCACTTCGAAATCGATCATGGTGTCCTTCCGCCGGCGAAAAGCCGCGTGAGCGTAGAGGCAGCCGAGGTCGATCGCTTTCTTGCCCTCGTCGCGGCGGCGCAAGGCAGAGATGCCCAATTGACGTCGATACAAGCCGGCCTGCTCGTCGCCGCGGAGCTGGGGATTGCGCGTGACAGCCGCACCTTTGCGCGCATGCTGGGGATAGCGCATTCTCTCGTGCTGAGGGAACTCAACGCCCTGGCGGAACGCGAGGGCGTGCTGCAGATCGTCAAGCGCGATCCAAGGACGATGAGAGTGCATTACACATTGCCGCCGAGGGACGAGGCGTAGCCCCTTGCGTCGGCCGCGGGCTGCCCGCTTACTCGCCGCAAGCCGAGGCCATCATCGCCGGATCACGCGCTTCCTGGTGTCGGAAGGGTATTCTCCGTAGGTGTTTTTATAGACCGCGGAAAACCGGCCGAAATGAAAGAAGCCCCATTTGAGACAGATGGCCTTCATGGTGTCCTTGCTCTCGGGATCGAGCAGATCCTGGCGCGCCGCACGCAGACGAAGGGTCAAGAGGTAGGCGGCGGGAGAGGTTCCCCTGAAGGCACGAAAACCGGTTTCGAGCGCCCGGCTGGATACGCCGGCCGCTTCGGCGACCTTCGGCATGGTGATCGGCTGATCGATATTGGCGTGCATGAATTCAATCGCCCGGCGGACATGCCGGGGAGCGATCAGGGCCGGGCCATTCTCCAGGAAATGCGACAGCCGGTGCGGCACCAGGCGCACGACCAGATCGGCCAGCGCCTGCGTCATATGCGCCATGGCGATCGGCGACTGCAGCAAGGGACCATCGTCGCGCATGCCCGCGATGATCGTTTCCGTGAGATTGCTGATCAACCGGCCTTCCGGCTTGGACAGATCCAGTTCGGGCAGCAGGTCGAGAGAGCCGCTGAACGGCATCTCGAAAGTCTGGCCGATCGTCTGGAGGATGAGCGGCCAGTTGATCAGCAACTCGTCGATGACGTTCGATCGCCCATGCATGATGACGCTGTTGGGCTCGAAATTATTGTAAAGAAGCAATTTTCCTTGCCCGGCCTCGGCGACGCGCGACCCATAGGTGACCCCCATGCCGCCGCTGCGCGGCACGACGATCGACAGATATTCGGCCGTATCGACGGTCGGCTCGATATTGAACTGAAATTCCGCCTCATGATAACCGGTGAGCAGGACGGCACTGTCACATGCCGAGAAATCCAATCCCCAATGGAAGTCCTGGCTGCGGCCGACAGGCTCGGCATCAAATGCGCCAAAGGCGCCGCCCAGCGTTTCGACCATGTTGTCGAAGGACGAACCGCTAAATCGAAATGAGAATGGGGCAGTGCTATTTTCCGTCATGCCGCTCCTATCGTTTCAATGGGGCTGTGTTGACTTGTCCTTCTCCGTCGCTCGCCGATGCCGGCGCAATCCATGATAGCGCTGACATATTGATGCGCGTACCTCCAATCGCTTCGCCTGATACCATCGACCATCCTCCTCCGCTTCGTCAGGGCCTGTGGACGTGATTGATTGCTGAGGCGTGGCTATATATTAGCCGATCGGAGCATGCAGCGCAGCAGGTCTCAGCGGAGCAGGGGAATCTGCACGTGGTGTCGGCATCGGGATCGGTGGTTTGCGTAAGCCGATGCAGACGAAACGCGGGCGTGACAAGCGTCAATAAAACCAACCCGTTAAATGCATTGCCAAGAGTTCCCATCGCATCCGTTTTTCGCAGCCTGACGGCAGGAACTGGCAGAACTCGGAACAGTTGGCAAGCCATCGGGCTGATGATGAAACGATTACGCAGAAGGGTAAATTTATCGCCTGTATCCGCCAGGCCACTATACAGCGCATCGCGCCAATGCGAATTCATGCGACGCGTTTTAGGATTTTGATTCAAAGTGATAGAGCGGCCTTGGCACGTCCGAGAAAAACGCGGCCGCGCTCGGCGGGCTCAAATGCAGCGGGTCTTGCCGAGAGGAGCGATATCTGAAGCTTATCGAGTGGGCCCCCGATTTCGCAAGTCGCGCAGTCGCCTGCCGAAGGTTCTATAGTGGACCGCTTAAAGAGGGCCTTCGGCAGGCTGACAGGCATGCAGGCATACGCACGGGATGCAGTGCGTATGTATGATCCCTTCCATCCTTTTGGGGGTGATGGATGAACGGGTTTGGTTTTAGGACCGCAAACCATCATGGCATTGGTCGGGATTGATCTTACTGTTCCTCAGCTATGGAGCAATTGTCCGGTCCCGATATTGTCGGCCGAGCGGCTTTTCGTGACGCAGTCTGGACTGATCTTGCGCAAAATGTATATGAAGCCGCTCCCCTGAAGCCGTCTGTTCTGCGCAATGCGCTGCGCAAAGTGGATAGAGATCTTTAGTTTCTCAATTAGCCGAACGAGGACATTGTCGCCATGGTTGCGCACTGGTCCGCAGTGCGCGCGCTTCTTCGGCTTGGTAATGATTTGCTTTCACTGAAGGCACAAGCGGCGGATCGTTTCGAGCACCGCTGCGTCGACTTCGAGGCTATCGGTTTCCGCGGTACATGCGGACATCGCTCTGTCGCCGGGGATGCGAACTCCCTTGGCGCGCAGCCGCTCCAATTGGGCCGTGGCTCGCGCCTGAAAATCCGGATCTACTGCTGCGGGAAAGAGCGCGATCACGGTCATTCCGGCATTGACCGGATGCTCGCCCGAGAGAAAGTGGCCTGCATCGAGCGACCATGCGGCCCCGGAAAGACCCGCGGAAAGCATCTCGACGACAAGGGCGATATTGGCGCCCTTGTAGCCGCCGAAGGGCAGGAGCGCGCCGAGCATCGCCTTGACCGGATCAGTGGTGATTGCGCCGGTCTCATCGATGGCGATGCCGTGAGCGATCGGCGACTGCGCCTTGGCCGCCTCGGCAAGGGTGACGAAGGCCGTAGCGCTCGTCGCCTGGTCGATGACGAGAGGCGGCAAAGGGGCCGGCATGGGCGCGCCGAAGGCCAGCGGATTTGTGCAGTAAACGCGCTCACCGCCCTCGGCGGCGGCCATCAATGGTGGGCCGTTGGCAGCGGCGATGGAGATCAATCCGTCCTGAGCCAGGCGCCTGATGTAATATCCCAGTTCCCCGGCGGTATAGCTGTTTTTCTGCGTGAAGACTGAAATGCCGAAGGTTTTCACGCGTTTCGTGAAGTCGTCGTAAATGAGGTCAAAGCCGAGCTGCGCTATGCCGCCATCCGCATCGGCCTGGATCAGGGCCGGCAGCACATGGTTGAAGCCGGGCTTGGCGTCTCCGTTGATCCGCCCCTCGCGCAGGCTGGCGAGATAATCGACGAAATGCGGAAAACCCAGCTCGGGGCGCCCGAAACGGGCAGCCGACAGCGTTGCATCGACGAGCGCCTTCGCCATGGCCTGGCTGGCACCGCAGGCGAGGCAGGCTTCGAGCGCCAGTTGGCGGAGCTCGTCGATCGGCATTCTGATCCTCTGCCCGGTCATCACAGCTCCAATGCGGCTCGCCTGCCCTCATAGAAGGCATAGGGCGCCTGGCGCGGGGCGGCGCAGTCTCCGATCTCCACGATATGGCGACCGCTCGAGCGCAGTTCTTCGCCGAGCCAGTTGGCGGCTGCATTGGTTGTGGCGAGCACCAGGCTGTCGCCTTCCTCGAAGAAATGCTCGCCGGTATTGTGATCCAGCAGGGTGACGCCGTTGCCGTGCCACGCCAGCACGCTGACCTCCAGACGCCATTGGACACCCAGCCTCTTCAAGGTCCGACGCAGCGGTACGTCGGCGGTGGTGCGCTGAAGTTCCTTGCCGATGAAGGGGTCGGGCGAGAGCATGGTCACCAGGTGCCCATCTTCGGCGAGCTTCCAGGCGGTTCCGCAGCCGCGCCAGCCGCCACCCTCGTCGAGCAGCAGGACCCTTTTGCCCGGCCTTGCCTGCCGCGCCATGACAGCCTCGATCGTGAAGACGTTTCCCCTTTCGATGCCGGGCAGCGTCTCGACCGAAGGCAGAGCCTTCTGGAAGCCGGTGTCGGGAGAATAGGAACCTGTCGCCAGGATGACGGCATCCGCGCCGATCGCTTCGACATCCGATGCCTCGACATAAGAGTTGAGCCGGATCTCGACACCGAGTTTCGTCAGCTGCCGCTCGTACCAGCCGATGAGGTCGAGGATCTGCGCGCGGCGAGGCTGCAGTCCGGCCAGCAGGAAATTGCCGCCGAGCCGGCTGGAGGCTTCCGCGAGGATGACCCGGTGGCCTCTCTCCGCGGCTGCGCGGGCGGCTTCCAGACCGGCAGGCCCGCCGCCGACGACCAGCACCGTTCTCGGCTGGCCGGCCGGGCTGAAGCGGTCGCCGCCCCATTGGTATTCCCGTCCGGCCGACGGGTTGATGAGGCAGCTTATCCAATAATCACGCGAGCGCCGGCCCCAGCACATCTGGTTGCACGAAATGCAGCCGCGAACATCGTCGGGGCGGTCTTCGCCGGCTTTTCGGGCGAGATGGGGATCAGCGATCTGGCCGCGGACGATCGAGACGAGGTCCGCCGCTCTTTCTCCCAGAACGGTTTCGGCATTCTCCGGCGTTCTGATGTGGCTTTCGGCGATGACGAGCGCATGCTTGACGGACCGCCTGATCGTCGCAGCGAGATCGGCGCCGAGCTTCTCCGGGTAAAGGAATGTCGGCATCAGCTTGTGGAAGTCGAGATAGCCGCCCGAGCCGCAGGTGACGTAATCGACGAGGCCGAGATCGTCATGGAGGGCGACGATCTCGGCAAGCTCGTCCCGCGTCAGCGCGACGCTATGATCGGGCTCATCGCTGATCGCAAGCCCGATGATGAAATCCTGACCGCAGACCGCCCGGATGCGGCTCGTGATCTCGCGCGAGAAACGTGTCCTATTTTCGAGCGAACCGCCCCATTGATCCTCTCGCCGGTTCGACCAGGGCGTCCAGAACTGCTCGATGAGGCCGAGATAGGCCGCCCAGACCTCCACGCCATCGAAACCGGCCTCATGACAGCGGCGCGCCGCCTGCACGAATCCGTCGATGGTTTCTGAGATTTCCGCCTCGCTCATGGCATGCGAGCCGTCGCTGTCGTGATAACTGGGCAGACCGGACGGCGACCAATGCGGGTGGTATGAATTATCGGAATCTCCATGCGCGCCAACATGGTAGAGCTGCTGGATCGCGACCGCGCCGTTTTCCCTGATCGCCGTCGTGACCTTCCTGAAATGAGGGACGACACTATCGTCGCCGGGAAGAAAATTCCCGCGCGTCAACACGGCGGCGGGATGGACCGGCATCGGTTCGACCACGATCATTCCGGCGCCGCCGATCGCACGCTCGGCATAATAGGCAACATGCCGGTCGCCGGGCACGCCGTTGTTCGCCATGTTTGCCGTATGCGCGCCGAAGACGATCCTGTTGCGCAAAATGTGTCCGCGCAGACTGACGGGCGAAAACAGACGCGGGAAGAGTTTCGACATGGTGATCCCCAAGCGTCAGGCGGCCGACTTTCCATTTCCTGCGATGGCGTGCCCGATATCGGTATCGCCAACGAAACGGAGAGACGGCCGCATTTGAGCTTCAGAGTGCGACCGAGAGGGCGCTATCGCGTCGGGGAGCCACCTCCTGCGAGTTCACCATCGCGCCTGCGAGCTGGCGGAAGGTGACGAGACCCAATGCTTCGCCTGATGGTGAAATCACCCTGGCATCGTCGTCCGGCGCCGATGCCAGGATCCGGACGGCCTCTTCGACTGTCGTGCCTGACGCAATCGTCAATCCGCCGGGTACTGCGCCGGAATGCAGGGGGGTCATGACGGCTTCGACATGGATGACGCGGCCGCGATTAACCTCCTTGACGAAGTTGGCGATGTAATCGTCCGCCGGACGCAGGACGATGTCCTGGCTGGTGCCCTGCTGGATGACTTCGCCGTCGCGCAGGATCGCAATCTGGTCGCCCAGGCGAAGGGCTTCATCGAGATCGTGGGTGATGAAGACGATGGTTTTCTTGATCTCCCTCTGAATGTCGAGAAGGACCGTCTGCATATCCGTGCGGATCAAGGGATCGAGCGCCGAATAGGCTTCGTCCATCAAAAGGACCGGCGCATCGTTGGAAAGGGCGCGCGCCAGGCCGACACGCTGTTGCATGCCGCCGGAGAGCTGGTTGGGATATTTCTGCTCGAAGCCCTTGAGACCGACCCGCTCCAGCCAGCGCATGGCGACGTCGACGGCTTTCGAACGCTCCATGCCCTGCACTTCGAGGCCGAAGATGGTATTGTCGAGAACATTCCGGTGCGGCAGAAGCGCGAACTTCTGAAACACCATGGCCGTCTGGTGCCGGCGAAACGCCCGCAATTCGGTCTCGTTCATTTTCACGACATCGACGCCGTCGACAAGCACTTCGCCGGCGGTTGGATCGATCAGACGATTGATGTGGCGGATAAGGGTCGATTTGCCCGAACCCGAAAGGCCCATGATGACCTGGATGCGGCCCGAAGGTATCTCGATATTGATATTGCTCAAGCCCAGCACGTGGCCATGCTTTTGGTTGAGCTCGGTCTTCGACAATCCTTTTTGGACGGCATCGACGTAAGCGGCAGGATTGGGACCGAAGATCTTGTAGAGATGGCGGATCTTGATGCCGCCGAAACGTTGATCAGCCATGGACGATCTCCCGATGCTTCTGGAGCCTCTTGCCATATGCCTGGCTGACCCGGTCGAAGATGATGGCGATGCCGACGATGGCAAGGCCGTTGAAAATGCCCAGAGTGAAGTACTGGTTGGCGATCGCCTTCAGAACCGGCTGGCCAAGACCCTGGACACCGATCATCGAGGCGACGACGACCATGGCGAGCGCCATCATGATGGTCTGGTTGATGCCGGCCATGATGGTGGGAAGCGCCAGCGGCAACTGGACCTTGAACAGTTTCTGCGAGCTCGATGTCCCGAAGGCGTCGGCCGCCTCCAGCACGTCCTTGTCGACCAGGCGGATACCGAGGTCGGTCAGCCTGATCATCGGCGGGATGGCGTAGATGACGACGGCGATCAGTCCCGGCACCTTGCCGATGCCGAGCAGCATGACGACAGGGATCAGGTAGACGAAGCTCGGCATGGTCTGCATGACGTCGAGGATCGGGTTGATGACGCGCTGCAGCCGGTCGGAACGCGCCATCAGGATCCCCATCGGGATGCCGATGGCGATCGAGAGCACGGTACAGACGAAGATCATCGAGACCGTCCGCATCGTATCGTCCCACATGTCGAAATAGCCGATCAGCAGCAGTGTCACGAGACAGCCGAAGACGATCTTCAGGCTGCGGCTCGCAAACCATGCGATCACAAGGATGATGGATGTGATGATCGGCCACGGCGTCTGCGTCATGAAGCGGTCGGCGGCGATGAGAAAATGCTGCAGCGGGGAGAAGAGGCTTTCGATCGCGTCGCCATAGCTGCGAGTAAAGGCGCGAAAGCCGTCATCGATCGCCTTCTTCAGATTGCGAAGGGCATCATCATCCATATGCGGGAATTTATAAAACCATTCCATTCGGTTCCCCTTTTTCTTCAAAGAGCCGCGGCAGTCTTTTTGATTTTATCGGCAGCGAGAGGCGGTGCGCTTTGAGCGCACCGCAATAGTCGGCGTTAAAGCGCAGCTTCGATCTTCGCGGCTGCCTCAGGCGAGACCCACTTTGTCCAGAGGTCCTTGTTTTCCTTCAGGAAGTGCTTTGCGCCATCTTCGCCGGTTGCCTGGTTGTCGGTCATCCACGCCATCAGCTTGTTGACCGTGTCATTGCTCCAGGAGCGCTTCGTCAGATAGTCCATGACCTCAGGCCCGACCTTTTCCGAGAAGGGCTTGGCAACCAAGGTCACGACGTGATCGACCGGCCATGCGTTCGGCTTCGGATCGGGGCAATCGGCGACGGTGATGCAGCGCTTCCATTCGGCTGCATCCTGCGGCACACCGGCTTCGAGCTTGACCATCTGATACTTGCCGAGCAGCGCGGTCGGCGCCCAGTAATAGCCGGCCCAGCCTTCCTTGCGTTCGTAAGCCTTGGCGATAGAACCATCGAGGCCGGCGGCTGAGCCGGTATCGACGAGGGTGAAGCCGGCCTTCTCGGCTTCGAAGGCCTTGTAGAGCTGCGTGGTCACGACGGTGCCGCCCCAGCCCTGCGGCCCGTTGTAGATGGCGCCCTTCTTCGGATCTTCCGGATCGGGGAAGAGTTCCGGATGCTTCAGCACGTCGCCGATGGTCTTGATATCGGGATGGGCATCGGCAACATATTTGGGAATCCACCAGCCCTGTACGCCGCCATCGGGCAGCGGAGAGCCGACCTGGACGATCCGGCCTTCATCCGTTCCCTTCTTGACGACATCGGGAAGCAGGTCGATCCAGGCTTCCGGCGCGATATCGGGCTGGCCCTTTTCGGCCATGGAGGTGATCGTCGGGACGGTGTCGCCGACGGTGATGTCGGCCTCGCAGCCATAACCTTCGTTCAGGATGAACTTGTCGAGGTTAGAGAGAACCTCTGCACTCTGCCAGTTCATGCTGGCGATGGTCACACTGCCGCATTCGGCGGCGCTGGCGAAAGACGCCCCGCCGATCAGGCCGAATGTCAGGCATGTCGATGCAAGTAGTTTTTTCATTTCGTTCCCTCTGCTTAGCGGCCGATTTTGACGAGCGGGGCGCCGCAGGAACCCGCTCCAACGGTTGTCAGGAAGCGTCTCCCATACTCACCGATTTCTTGAATGCCGCCGACAGTCCCTTGGCGACGGAAGCGTTGAACCCGGCAGCGCGCATGCCTTCGATGGCTGCTGCGGTGGTGCCGCGATAGGCGAGAAAGGTTTGAACGACGTCGTCAGGACATTCGTCACGGCGCTCCAGCAGGCGGCCGGCGCCTGTCATCACCGTGTTGACGGCCCGCTGCGCAATCTCCGCCGGCAGGCCATGGGCGACGGCGTCGCTCATCATGGCGGCTGCGAGCAGCGCCGGGAATGCCGGTCCGGATCCGGAAAGGCCGGTGAGATAGTCGATGTCGCTTTCCCTTCCGACCTCGTCCTCAGATCCGCATGCCTGGAAAATGGCGCGGACGACTGCTCGATCGTCTTCCGTGACGTCGCTTGTGCCAGTCCAGGGCGTATAGGATCTGGTTACTTCGGCAGCGGCATTCGGCAGAGCGCGGACGACGCGAGCGGTGTTGTGGCGTTCCGAAAGTGCGCCCAAGCGGATGCCCGCCATGACAGAGATGACGAGCCTGCCGCCGGCATCGAACTCCAGGGCCTGCCAGTCGGCCGGACGAACGGAGAGAAGGATCACATCCGAGCGGTCGGCAAGCTCCTGATTGTCGGTGGTCAGGAAAGAATTCGGGAAACGGCGCGGCGGCTCGCTGCGATAGGAGAGGGAGAGATTTCGAGGACCGACCAGGCCGGCATCGAGGATCGAGCCGGCGATTGCTCCGCCAAGCCATCCGCCGCCGCCAATGATACCGATCCTCAAGGAAACGCTCATCTCGGCCTTCCCTAACCGGGCCTATGGCCATGCCGGGAGAAGAAGCGATCGAGCTCCCTCTGCTGCGGCACTTCGCCGGTGTAGATCGCAATATACTCTGGAATCCGTTTCATGCGGACGGCGAGTTCCTCCCTGGACTGCATGGAGATATAGCCGATCTGAACGAGGTAAGTTGTTCGCGCTCTGACATCTGATGTCGTTTCTGGTAGTCCGAACCGGATGAACATGCGCTTGAGCGCTTCCAGGCGAAGCTGATCGGCTTGCCGGACTTCGGCGAGAATCTCGTCGGACTGCAGCGCCCAGCTGCGCACGGCGAATTCAAACCTGGCGTCGAACAGATCATTGTTGAGCCAGCAATCGAAGACGTTGAGCATCGCCTCGGCAAGCGATTCCGCGTAAGCTTCCGACTGCTTGACGATGTTGCCGGTGTTTTTATCGCGCCAGCGCGCCACAAGCGCGGCCAACAGCTCCTCCCGATCCTTGAAGAACCAGTAGAAGCTCGTGCGAGAGAGATTGAGCTTCTTCGCCAGCGGCAGAATCTTCACCGAATCCACCCCGGAATCCAGCAGGGAGTGATACGCTGCTTCCAGCCATCCCTCCTGTGATCCGCGCCAGCCAGTGTCGTTCAAAGCCTGATCCATGGGGTGTTTCCTATCAAATTATCAAACCACGCACAAGAAAAATGTACATCAGTGTCGAAAATAACGACCCGTTTGTTTTCCTCGTTGACACTTATGTACATTATGCTTAGCGTCTCCTCTGACGTTTTTAATCCGGAACCACGGCCCATGTCGAATGACCCCCTTCTTCAGCCCTATCAGCTCAAGCATTTGAAGCTGCGCAACCGTCTCATCGTGACCTCCCACGAGCCTGCCTATCCGGAAGACGGCATGCCGAAGGAGAGGTATCGCGCCTATACGGTGGAGCGGGCAAAGGGCGGCGTGGCGCTGACGATGACCGCAGGCTCGGCCGCGGTGTCCAGGGACAGTCCGCCGGTTTTCAACAACCTGCTCGCCTATAAGGACGAGATCGTCCCGTGGATCAGGGAAATGACCGACGCTGTGCATGAAGAGGGGGCGGCGATCATGATCCAGCTCACCCATCTCGGCCGGCGCACGCGCTGGGACAAGGGCGACTGGCTGCCGGTCGTGGCGCCGTCGCATCATCGCGAGGCATCCCACCGCGCCTTCCCGAAGAAGATGGAAGATTGGGACATCGAGCGCATCATCAAGGATTTCGCCGATGCTGCGGAGCGCATGAAGGCGGGCGGCATGGACGGTGTCGAGCTGGAGGCCTACGGCCATCTGATCGACCAGTTCGCGTCGCCGCTGACCAACGAACTCGATGGTGCCTATGGCGGCTCTCTCGAAAACCGCATGCGCTTCTGTCTCGATGTGTTCAAGGCGATCCGGCAAAGGGTGGGTGACGACTTCATCCTCGGCGTTCGTTATACCGCCGACGAATGTCTTCCCGGCGGTACCGGCAAGGCCGAAGGCATGGAGATTTCCAAGCGGCTCCGCGATAGCGGCCTCATCGACTATCTGAACGTCATTCGGGGCCACATCGATACCGATGCGGGTTTGACGGATGTCATTCCGATCCAGGGCATGGCAAACTCTCCGCACCTGGATTTTGCCGGTGAAATCCGGGCCGCGACCAATTTTCCGACGTTCCACGCTGCCAAGATACCGGACGTCGCGACCGCGCGTCACGCGATCGCGGCCGGGAAAGTCGACATGATCGGCATGACCCGCGCCCACATGACCGATCCGCACATCGTCCGCAAGATCATCGAAAAACGGGAAGAGGATATCCGCCCCTGCGTCGGCGCCAATTACTGTCTCGATCGCATCTACCAGGGCGGCGCCGCCTTCTGCATCCACAATGCCGCCACCGGCCGCGAACTGACGATGCCGCATATCGTGGCGAAGGCCGACGCCAGGAAAAAAGTCGTCATCGTCGGCGCCGGCCCGGCCGGTCTGGAAGCGGCGCGCGTCGCCGGGGAACGCGGCCATCAGGTCGTCGTTTTCGAGGCGGCGAACAATCCCGGCGGTCAGATCCGGCTCACCGCCCAGAGTGAGCGCCGCAGGGAGATGATCAGCATCATCGACTGGCGCATGAGCCAGTGCGAGAAATACGACGTCACCTTCCACTTCAACACCTGGGCGGAAGCCGACACCATCGAGGCCGAAAATCCCGATGTCGTCATCATTGCGACCGGCGGCCTGCCGCATACCGAGGTTCTCACGAGCGGCAACGAGCTGGTGGTCTCTTCGTGGGACATCATTTCCGGCGACGTGAAGCCTGGAACCAACGTGCTGATCTTCGACGATGCCGGCGACCATGCCGGCCTGCAGGCGGCGGAGTTCATCGCCAAGGCAGGCGCCAAGGTCGAGATCATGACGCCGGACCGGTCCTTCGCGCCTGAGGTCATGGCCATGAACCTGGTGCCCTATATGCGTTCTCTTCAGAAGCACGACGTGACCTTCACCGTCACCTACCGTCTGGAAGCCGTCGAGAAGAGCGGCAACCAGCTGGTCGCTCATATCGGCAGCGATTACGGCGGGATTGCCAGGCAGCACAGCTTCGACCAGATCGTCGTCAATCATGGGACCATCCCGCTCGATGAGCTCTATTTCGAACTGAAACCCAATTCGAGCAATCTCGGTGAGATGTCGCACGACCAGCTTCTGTCTGGAGAACCCCAGTCCATCGTCCGCAATCCCGACGGCAGGTTCCAGCTGTTCCGGATCGGCGATGCCGTGGCCGCACGCAACACGCATGCCGCCGTCTATGACGGACTGCGCATCGCAAAAGATATCTGATCGCAAGATCAGCCGCCTGTCGGCGGGTCGTTTCGGGAGGTGATGACATGAGTTTGCGCAATGAAAGCCTCCAGATTTTCGTGGATGCGGCTTTCGTGGCTTTCGACCAATTTGCCAGGGCGCCGGAAGCCCGTCGCTCGATTCGTCAGATTTCTACGGCGCTGGAATGCCCGGGAGATGCACGCGCAGGGGAAGGAAGTCGATTGCCCGTGTGTGCGCTCCTTGATGTGGCGCTCTCGATCGATCCGTCCTATCCTTCGCTGGCGCGTTTGATCGAGGGGTTCAAAGGCATCGAGCCAATGCTTGAATGGCGTCGGCGCACCAAGTATGACCACACGGCCAGCGACAATTTTGTCGATGGCCATGCCAATGCGATGATCATCGGCCCGGGAGGATTGGAGGAGCGGAGCGACCTGTGGATCGGCGTGACGTTGATGGCGCCTCACATGCGCTACCCCGATCACGACCATGCACCGGAGGAAGTCTACCTCGTGCTTTCCGAGGGAGAATTCCAGCAGGGGGAAGGGGACTGGTTTTCGCCTGGTATCGGCGGATCCTTCTACAATCTCCCTGGCATCAAACATGCCATGAGGTCGCTCGACACGCCGCTCTTCGCCTTCTGGGCATTGCTTGCCGAACGGCCGCACTGACGGCCGGTAGTCTAGAAATAAAGGGGGTCACCCATGAAGATACTCGTGCCCGTCAAACGGGTTGTCGACTACAACGTGAAGATCCGGGTTCGTCCGGATGGCACGGGTGTCGAGCTTGCCAATGTGAAAATGTCGATGAACCCGTTCGACGAGATCTCGGTGGAAGAGGCGCTGCGGCTGAAGGAAGCCGGCAAGGCCGAAGAGGTGGTCGTGGTGTCGATCGG
>NZ_JACHYZ010000028.1:0-26818 GCF_014193215.1 Rhizobium sp. BK112 | reverse complement strand
TCGGCGCTGACCTCGGTCTTGAACGGGTGCCCCTCCTCCTCACGCCAGCCGGGCAGCAGCCGGTCGATGCCGATCGGATCGACGACGGCGCCCGAGAGGATATGCGCCCCGACCTCAGAGCCCTTCTCCAGCACGACGACCGAAAGCTCCGGATTGACCTGCTTCAGCCGGATCGCCGCCGCAAGACCGGCCGGACCGGCGCCGACGATCACAACGTCGAATTCCATGCTCTCGCGTTCGGGCAGATCAGTCGTCTCGGTCATTCACTCGTCTCCGCTTGGCCGCACGCGGCCGTCATCCCCGTCATGGCACTTTCTTGTCAAAACGAGAAAGCATTGTCGAGCCGGGATACGACAGCCAATCTTCCAATTCGCACAATGATATGCCTCACCAGTCAGAATTATATAACGTTTACGTCAACGTCAATTATCAAACGCCACCAACCCGGCGACATTCCCTTTCCTTTTCCGCCGCCTGCGCCTTATACATCGCGGGAAAAATATCGGAGGATATCATGGATCTCGGCATCACAGGCAAACGGGCGCTTGTCCTCGCCTCCTCGCGCGGCCTCGGCCTCGGCATCGCCGTGGCGCTGGCGCGGGAAGGCGCGAACGTGCTGCTCTGCGGGCGCAGCGGCGAACAGCTGGAAGCCAATTGCAAGGCGATCAACAGCGAAGGCAAAGGCCGGGCCGACTGGATCTGGGCCGATCTCGGCGACGAACGCTTCGTCGAGATGGCGACGACGGCGGTGAAGGAAAAGTTCGGCGGGCTCGATATCCTCGTCAACAATACCGGCGGACCGACGCCGGGCACGACGGAGGAGATGACGAGCGAAAAGCTCGAGACCTATTTCTTCTCCATGGTCGCCCGCGTGATCACGCTCACCAACGCGCTGCTGCCCGGCATGAAGGCGCAGGGCTGGGGCCGCATCCTGACGGTTGCCTCATCCGGCGTGATCGAACCGATCGCCAATCTGGCGCTGTCGAATACGCTGCGCCCCGCCCTTGCCGGCTGGAGCAAGACGCTTGCCTCCGAAGTCGCAGGCTTCGGCATCACCACCAACCTGCTCCTGCCGGGTAGCATCCTGACGGCACGGCTAGACGATCTCGATGGGGCTGCGGCTAAGCGAACGGGCAAGAGCCTCGAGGAAATCCGCGCCGACAAGGAAGCGCGCATTCCGGTCGGCCGCTACGGCAAGGTGGAGGAATTTGCCGCAACGGCTGCCTTCCTGTGCAGCCAGCCGGCAAGCTACATCACCGGCTCGCTCATCCGCTGCGACGGCGGCGCGGCACGGTCCGTCTGACCATCGCCTCTCAGCCGACGCGGGCGGCCGCCGCCCATGTCGCCACACTTCGGATCATCTGTTCGACGTTCGCCGGATCGTCCGCCAGTTCGGCGAGTTCGGAAAGACGATGGAAACCCGTCAGGATCGCAATGCGCCGCCGGTCGAGCCTGCGTCCGGTCAGCATTTCATATGCCGATACGATGCGGGCGGTCAGATCGGGCGAGATGAAGTTCGAATAGATGAATTCCTGGTGCAACGGGCCAAAGCCTGAATCGGCAAAATCATAAATGCCGTTCAGCCGCTTTTGCCTATGGTCGAAGGCCATGTTCCAGCCATGGCCGTCGAAGAAGCCGTAGATGCTGCCAAAAGGATCGGGCGGCAAGGCTTCGAAATCGGAAATGATGGCCTGGGCAAAGCTCTTGATGTCCGGCGGCAGCAGCGGCAAGGCCCTCGTTCGCACCGCCTCCGGCGATTGCCATGGCTGAATGGGGCCGGCACCGGCCGAGCGCAGCCGATCGGCATCGAGCACGTGCAACTCGGCGTAAAAACGGGCGAGATCTTCTGCGAGGTGCTGACGATCGCCTTCGCGAAGCGCGTCGTAATCTTCGGCAATGAGATGCTCGCCGTCTAGCTTGGCATGGCTGGAGAAGATCGGCGGCCCGTCATGAATGCGCATGTCTGGAACCGCCATCGACAGCGACGGACGAACGATGTCGAGCAAGGCGGCTTCCTTCTGAAGCGCTCTCTCCGCGCCGAGATTGCGGGGAAACTTGAAGATCAGCGTGTCATCGACGTCGACCGCCATCGAATCCCAGCCCTTCGCCGCCAGCTTGAAGACGGAGGCCGTGAGTTCAGGAAATACGCTTGTGATGAGGGAGCGAAACTCGCTGGCATCCAACTCAGTCATGACGACCTGCCTTCTCTGGTTTTTTCCCCGTGTTCTTCCCGCGCGATGGACGGCATGCAGATCGACATTATCGCCGGGCAAACCGCCTGCGCATCGGCCATCGGGTTACACTGGATCTATATTAGTATAGTTTGAATATTACGGAATATTCATTACAAAAATTTAAGCCGTTATAACCACTTAGTGATCGCGCTCCGGGAATTATGTCTTTTTTGCGCCGCAATATAAGCGGCTCAATCAGAGCATAAAATTCGCAACCTTGCCCCCGCAACCTTGCCCAAAGACCGGTCTCGCCCATGAAGAAATTTTGGATCACCGTCAGCGTTATCGCAGTTGCCGCCGTCGGCGTCTGGCAATTCGGGAATCTGATCCCTTATGCCTCCCGCATCCCCTACCTCTCGCAGTTCATCAAGCAGCCGGCAGCCGGCAATGGCGGCGGGCAGCAGGCCGATCAGGCGCAAACCGATCAAGCGCAGAACGGTGGGCAACATCAGGGCGGTGGGCGCAGACGCGGCGGTGGTGGCCCGACCGTCGTCAAAACAGTCGCAGCGGTGAAAACGACGCTGCCGACGGATGTGACCGCTTCCGGCTGGGCCGATGCCGATGACAATACGACCATCGCCGCACAGGAACAGGGCTTGATCGTCAGCATCCATGCGCAGGATGGGGCAACCGTCAAAGCCGGCGACCTGATCGCCAAGCTGGACGACCGGACGGCCAAGGCGGCTGTCGACAAGGACAATGCGATGATCGTGCGCGACAGGGCAACCCTGTCGGAATCCGAGACCGCATTGACGCGCGCGCAGGATCTCTTCAACCAGAAGGCCGGCACCCAGCAGAGCCTCGACCAGGCGGTCGCCGCCCGCGACACCGCCGCGGCCACCGTCGATGCCGACAAGGCCTCGCTTGCCTCCGATCAGATCATCCTCGAGAACACCGACATCCGCGCTCCCTTCGACGGCCGGCTCGGCGATATCGCCATCAGCAAGGGCGCCTTCCTCAATGCCGGCTCGGCAATCGTCACCATCGCGAAATACGATCCGATCTATGTGAAATTCCACCTGCAGGAGCGCTATCTGCGTGAGCTGAAGAAAGCTCTGGCAGCCGGTCCGGTCGAGGTCAGCACCGCGCCCAGTTCCGCCAAGGGCCAGGTCAGGAAGGGCGAGATCAGCTTCTACGACAACACCGTCGACACGGCATCGGGCACGATCCTCGCCAAGGCGAAATTCGAGAATGCTTCCGGCGCTCTCTGGCCCGGCCAGTCGGTCAACATCGTGGTGCATTTCAACAACGACGAACAGCAGGTGGTGGTGCCGACGGTTGCCGTCAGCCCCGGTCCCGAGGGTTTCTTCGCCTTCGTCGCCAAGGACGGCAAATCGCATCTGACTCCCGTCACCATCGCCCGCGCAAATGGCGGCTTCACCGCCATAGAATCCGGCCTTCAGGCTGGCGACCATGTCGTCGTCGAGGGCCAGGGCCAGTTGAGCGACCAGCAGGCGATCAACGAGCAGTTCGACGAAAAGACGCTTGATGTCGCCTCCGCCGAAGAGCCTCGGCAGCAGCAGTCCGAGACGATCACGGTCGGAGCTCAGCAATGATCCCCAATTTCTGTATCCAGCGCCCTGTCGCGACGACGCTGCTTGCCATCGGCGTCATTCTGGCCGGCCTTGCCGGTTACCAACTCGTGCCGGTCGCGGCCCTGCCGCAGGTCGACTTTCCCACGATCAACGTTTCGGCGCAGTTGAGCGGCGCCTCGCCCCAGACGATGGCGACCTCGGTTGCGACGCCGCTGATCAAGCAGTTCGAGACCATTCCCGGGATCAGCGAAATCAGCGCCTCCAGTTCGCTCGGCAGCACCAGCATCGTGCTGCAGTTCGACCTCAACCGCGATATCGACGCGGCCGCAGCCGACGTGCAGGCGGCAATCTCGCATGCGACCCGGCAACTGCCCGACAACCTGACGACGCCGCCGAGCTATCGCAAGACGAACCCGGCCGATGCGCCGGTCATGTTGCTCTCGGTGCAGAGCAACACCATGCCGCGCAGCAAGCTCGACGAGATCGCCGAGGACATCATCTCGCCATCGCTTTCCACACTTCCCGGCGTTGCCCAGGTCAGCGTCTATGGCGCCCAGACCTACGCCGTGCGCGTCGAGGTCGACCCCAACAAGCTTTTGACCCGCGGCATCGGCATCGACACCGTCAACAAGGCGCTTGCTGCCGCCAACAGCCAGCAGCCCGTGGGAACGCTGCAGAACAATTCGCAGAGCATGACGATCACGGCGAATACGCAGCGCATTAACGCCGAACAGTTCCGCTCGCTGGTCATTGCCAATCCGAACGGCGCGCCGATCCACCTTGGCGACATCGCCGATGTGCAGGACAGCGTCGAGAACCAGTATACCGGCAGCTGGTATGATGGCCAGCGCGGCATCATCCTCGCCATCCAGCGTCAGCCGGATGCCAACACGGTCGATGTGGTCGATGCGATCAACGCCAAGCTGCCGCAGCTTCACGCCGAAATTCCGCCTTCGGTCAACACCGTGGTCATGAACGACGCGGCAAAACCCATTCGCGCCGCCATTGCCGACGTGAAGTTCACGCTGCTCCTGACGATCGGTCTCGTCGTTCTCGTCATCTACCTCTTCACCGGCCACGCCACGGCAACGATCATTCCGGGACTTGCCGTTCCGTTGTCGCTGATCTCGACCTTCGGCATGATGTATGTGCTCGGCTACAGCATCGACAACATTTCGCTCCTGGGGCTGACGCTCGCGGTGGGGCTGGTGGTGGACGACGCGATCGTCATGCTCGAGAACATTCTGCGCCATGTCGAGGAAGGCATGCCGGTGCGGGAAGCGGCGATCAAGGGGGCGGGCGAAGTCAGCTACACCATCATTTCCATGTCGGTTTCGCTCATCGCCGTCTTCATCCCGATCCTGCTGATGGGCGGCGTCGTCGGCCGCGTGTTCAACGAATTCGGCATGGTGGTCGCCATCGCCATCATCTCGTCGGCCATCGTCTCGCTGACCGTGACACCCATGCTCGGTTCGCGCCTGTCCAACAATCACAGCCGCCCGCCGCTGCTCATCCGCATCTTCGATGCCGGCTTCGAGCGGACGCTCAACGGCTATGACCGGGCGGTCGGCTGGTGCCTTCGACATCGCCTGACGATCCTCGGGATTTTCCTCGGCTCGGTGGCGCTGACGGTCTATTTCTTCATGACGCTGCCGACGAGCTTTTTCCCGCAGGAAGATATCGGCCGCCTGACGATCAGCACGCAGGCCCGCCAGGATATTTCCTATTCCGCAATGGAGGCGCTGCAGCAGCAGGCGGCAGCGGCCGTCAAGGCCAACCCGGCGGTCAACCACGTGATGTCGACGATCGGCGGCAACCCGAACAAACCGCAGAACAACGGCTCGATGTTCGTCGAACTCAAGGACAAGAAAGAGCGCCCGCCGCTTGACCAGACGCTGCGCGAACTGCGCACGGCGATCAACAAGATCCCTGGCCTGCAGGCCTTCGTGACGCCGAACCAGAGCCTGCGCTTTGGCGGCCGCCAGACCGCCAGCCAGTATCAGCTGGTGGTGCAGGCGCTGAGTGCCGATCAGACCAACCTCTGGGCCGGCAAGATCCAGGCGGCGATGCGCAAGGACCGGCTGTTCACCGACGTGACGTCGGACGCCCAGAACAACGCGCTGCAGGCCAATATCGTCATCGATACCGAGCGGGCAGCAGCCTACGGTATCGACAACGACACGCTGCGCACGACGCTGCAGGAATCCTTCAGCGGCTATTCAGCGGCGGAAATCCAGTCGACCGGCGACAGCTACGACGTGATCGTCGAATACGACACCAGCAAACCCTGGGACGACCAGAAGCTCTCGGAGATCCGTGTCGCCTCGTCCAATGGCAGCTTGGTGCCGCTTTCGAACTTCGCGCATGTCCAGCGCACCACCGGCCCGGTCACCATCAACCAGACGGGCCAGTTGGTCTCGACCACCGTTTCCTTCAACCTGCCGGAAGGCGTCTCGCTCAGCGATGCGACGGCGGCGATCGATCAGATCAAGAAGGACATCGCCACGCCGGCCGACGTCTTCACCTCCTATGGCGGCACGGCTGAGATCTTCGAGCAGTCGCAGGGCAATACGCCCTATCTGATCCTGGCGGCCATTCTGACAATCTATGTCGTGCTCGGCGTGCTCTATGAAAGCTTCATCCATCCGCTCACCATCCTCTCCGGCCTGCCGGCCGCCGCCTTCGGTGCGCTGCTGGCTCTGAAGATCATGGGCTTCGACCTGTCGATCATCGCCCTTATCGGCCTGTTGATGCTGATCGGCATCGTCAAGAAGAACGCGATCATGATGATCGACGTGGCGGTGGAGACCATGCGCACGACCGGAGAAAAGGCGACAGCGGCGATCCACGAGGCCTGCGTGCGACGCTTCCGACCGATCATGATGACGACCTTCTGCGCCCTGCTCGGCGCCCTGCCGATCGCGCTCGGCACCGGCGCAAGCTCGGAGCTGCGCCAGCCTCTCGGCATCGCCGTCGTCGGCGGCCTTGTTGTCTCGCAGATGCTGACCCTGTTCATCACCCCCGTCATCTTCGTCGAGATGGACCGCTTCGGAAACTACCTCGGCCGGCTGATGGGCCAGAAGAAGGTCGAGGAGCCGAAGGTGCAGGAGGTAAGGGCGATGGCTGCCGAGTGATGACGGCCCTCTGAGTTCGGCGTTGCCGATCAGCCCTTGCGGCGCACTTCTTCTTCCAACCGGGAGAGGAAGTGCGCCGCGATCACATCAACTTCCACTCCTCTTGAATGTGTCACGCCTCTGTGGCATCACCCGCCCTCCTTGATCCGGGCGTTCGTTCGCCCTTGCGGAGTAAAGCTCCGTCTCCAATAACAATCGACATGAAGAGGTGCGGGCATGGCTCAGGCGCTGGGTTTCGACTTCGGCACGACGAATACGGTTCTCGCCCTGGCGGATGGCGGGGCGACGCGCTCGATGGCGTTCACGAGCACGGAAGGCACGGCCGACAGCATGCGCACGGCGCTTTCCTTCATGAAGGATGCACAGCTCGGCGCATCAGCGCTGAAGGTGGAGGCGGGCCATGCGGCGATCCGGCAGTTCATCGACAATCCCGGCGAATGCCGCTTCCTGCAATCGATCAAGACCTTTGCGGCGAGCGCCCTGTTCCAGGGCACGCTGATCTTCGCCAAGCGGCATAATTTCGAAGATCTGATGGAGATCTTTATCAGGCGCCTGCGCAACTATGCCGGCGACAACTGGCCTTCTCAAGTCAGCCGCATCGTCACCGGCCGTCCGGTGCATTTTGCCGGCGCCAGCCCCGATCCGGCCCTGGCAACCGAGCGCTACAACGAGGCGCTGTCGCGCTTCGGCTTCCCAGAAATCCACTATGTCTACGAGCCGGTCGCCGCCGCCTTCTACTTCGCGCAGAACCTGAAGCAGGACGCCACCGTGCTGGTCGCCGATTTCGGCGGGGGCACGACCGACTATTCGCTGATCCGCTTCGAGACCGTTGCCGGCAAGCTGACGGCAACGCCGATCGGCCATTCCGGCGTCGGCGTCGCCGGCGACCATTTCGACTACAGGATGATCGACAACATCGTCGCGCCGCTGATCGGCAAGGGCAGCCATTTCAAGAGCTTCGACAAGATTCTCGAAGTGCCGTCCAACTACTATTCCAGCTTCGGCCGCTGGAACCAGCTGTCGATCTTCAAGACCACGCGCGAATTCGAGGATCTGAAGAAGCTGGTGCGCACCAGCCTGGAACCGGAAAAGCTCGAAATCTTCATCGACCTCATCGACCATGACGAGGGCTATCCGCTCTATCAGGCGGTGTCGGCGACGAAGATGGCGCTCTCGGCCTCGGAAGAGGCGCCTTTCGATTTCGCACCGCTCGGTCGCGGCGGGCGTCGCAGCATCAAGCGCAGCGACTTCGAGGGCTGGATCGCCGAGGATCTCGCCCGCATCGAAGGTGCACTCGACGACGTGCTCGAGAAGACCGAGACGAAGCCCTCGGAGATCGACAAGGTGTTCCTGACCGGCGGTACCTCCTTCGTACCGGCGGTGCGCCGCATCTTCACCGAACGCTTCGAGCGCGACCGGATCGAAAGCGGCGGCGAGCTGTTGTCGATCGCCCATGGCCTGGCGCTGATCGGCGAACGCGACGACATCGGGCAATGGACTGTGCAATAGCACTGACAAGGGCCTGCAATCCGTCGCCTGCCCTTTCAATGCCACTGTCTCTCCGCTAAACCTGTCGCATGATCTCCGCCAACGACCTTTCCCCCGCCGAGCTTGCGGCACTTCTGCATTTCCATGCGGATGCCGGCGTGGAATGGCTGCTGGAAGAAGAGGCGATCGACCGCTTCGCCGAGTTCGAGGCGATGAAGGCCGCCCGCCGCCCGGCGGCGACACAGGCGCAGCAGCAACAGCCGCCCGCCGGCGAACGCCAGACACCGCCGCGTCCGAATGCAGCGGCGCGCTCGGCGCCTGCCGAACGCGCAGCGTCCGGCCCGCAGCCTGCCATTCCGGATGGCGAGGCGGTGCAGCAGGCGCGTTTCGTCGCCGAAACTGCGCGATCGCTCGCAGAGCTCAAGACCGCGATCGAAGCCTTCAACGGCTGCAATCTCAAGCACAGCGCCCGCTCGACGATTTTTGCCAGCGGCGATGTCGAAAGCGGGATCATGGTGATCGGCTCGGCGCCGAGCGCCGAAGACGATCGTGAAGGTGTGCCCTTCTCGGGAAAATCCGGCCAGCTGTTCGACAAGATGCTGGCGGCGATCGGGCTGACGCGCTCGACCGTTCTGCTGACGCAGGTCATCCCCTGGCGGCCACCTGGCAATCGTGCGCCGTCGGCGGCGGAAATGGACATATGCCGCCCGTTCATCGAACGGCAGATCGCGCTTGCCGAACCCAAGGCGATCCTACTGCTCGGCAATTTTTCGGCGCGTTTCTTCTTCGGCGAAAACGACACGATTCACGGCCTGCGCGGCCGTTGGAAGGAGATTGCGGTTGCGGACTGTGTCATTCCTGCCATAGCCAGCCTGCATCCGCAGGATCTATTAACCGCACCTGTCAACAAGCGGCTGGCCTGGAACGACCTGCTGGCCTTTCAAGTAAAGCTTAAGTCCCTCTCTTTGCTTAGAAATTAGTCAATGTTGAATATTTTATGAATCAAGCCATGCACCTTTCGCATGGCTGCATCCCGCCGTGACGCATTGCGAAATCAATGCTGCATCGCAATATGAAGATGTGTCTTGGGAGGAATCACAGGAACCAAGGCCATGAACAAGCGTTTTCGTCCTATCCATTGCGGGTTTGAAACCCTTCGCCTCGCCGGCGACCATGTTCGCTCCACTCAGGGCTACAGCCGTTACGGCTTTGCCACGAACGAACAGATGATTGCCCGCGGCACCGGCATCAACAGCCGCACGGCGCGCCCCGACGCGATTTTCTCGGACTTCCAGCAATATTGAGCGGCAGCCGCCGACAGCCGCTGCGCGTCTTCGGACGCGCAAAGGATGCTGTCGCACCTCGAATTGCCGCCCTTTCGTATCAAGAGTAACGCCAATGTCGACGATCCTGATATCGCTTTTGCGCAACATCGAAACCTTCGAGCATATCCGCGTCGCCGTCTGCGCCGCGCGGGAATATGAGCGGGAGCTTTCCGTCAAGCCGGCTGATGGCGGCGAGCGTATTGGCGCAGGCGCTGCGGCGATCGTTCTCTGATCAGCCGGCCATATCCTCGATCTGGGCTTTCGCCCATTCGAAAGCTTCGTCGACATAGGCGAACTTGACCGACTGCCAGGCGCAATATTCCTCGACGAAATCCCGCGATATCCAAAGGTGCGTCTTGCGCGGCTCGTCATACCAACCGACGCAACCGCGCTGCGCCGCCTTTGCCAGCACACGCTGCAGATGGGTGCGCGACATCATGAAATCGGCAGCGAGCGCCCGGGTTTCGACGCGGCCGACGGAAAACCTGTCCGGCTCGCGGCTTTCTATATCCATCCGGGCGATGAAGTTGTCGACGACGAGGCCGCCGGCTTCCGTCCAGAGGAACAGTGCCACCTGCTCCGGCGGCTCGCGCCAGGCGGCATCTTCCAGGCAATGGCGGGCGATGCGCGGCTGAACGAGCCGCATCAAGGATGGGTTTGCCTGGAAAAAGACTGCCCTTTGACCGCCGTCGAGCAGATCGAGCGCAGCGAGATTGCCGAGAATCCAGGCAAACATCGCCTGATGGCTGACATCGGCCGGCTCGAAATGACGTGGCCGCCGCCGCTCGTCGCCGGGCGTGTGGACAATGAAGCGGTAGGTAAAGAGCTCTTCGATGAAGGCGAGCACGGTGTTACGGCTCGCCACCTTGTGCCCGGTGATGCGTCCTGTCAGCCGGACGGCGGTGAAACCCGAGGTCGGGTCGCGCGGATCATATTCCAGGTTGAGGGCATAGGCCGTCTGGGTCAGAAGCCAGCGCTGATGCGAGGCGAGCAGTCGCGCCAACCGCGGACCGGCATCGAACATGCCGCGCATCTGCCCAGCCAAAAAGCGGATGCTCATCAGAAAGGAAGGGTTCCCCGCCAATTGCGCCGCTGTGAATGTCATTATGCTTTTCTCCACCTCCGCTCGCAGGCCAGCGTTCGGAGCAACGACACCGAGAGCTCCTCCGGCATCAGCGGCCATTCAAACATGCACAGCTTGGAATAAATGATACTCTCTCATCTTCAACAATCACATTCCGCAGGCCGGTGGTATCCCAAGAATTCACCATTCTTTTCATGCTTTGAGAGCAAGCATCAAGCGTGGACAATCCCCGCGTTAAAACCTTCGATATCATGTGCTTGCGGGTGTCAGGCTTGCGGCGTCGAGGCCTTGCGCGCCTCTCTCTGTTCGATGCCGAGCTGATGCTCGCGATAGATGATGAAGATGCCGGCGGCGACGACGATCGCGGTGCCGATCAGCATGGTCACGCTCGGCACATCGCCGAAGACGAAATAGGCGACGATGCCGCCGAGCAGGATCGAGGTATATTCGAACGGCGCGATGGTGGAGACGTCGGCATGGCGGTAACTTTCCGTCAGCAGGATCTGCGCGACACCGCCGCAAAAACCGGCAGCGATCAGGTAGAGCGCCGAAGGCCACGGCAGGATGAGCCAGCCGAAGGGAAGAGAAGCCAGCGAGAAGACCGATGCGGTGATCGAGAAATAGAGCACGATCGTCGCCGTCTTCTCCTCCTCGACGAGGCGGCGCACCTGGATCATCGCCATGCCGCCGAGAACGGCCGAGAGCAGCACGCAGAGCGCGCCGACGGCCTGTTCCGCTTCCATGCCGCCGTTGCGAAACAGTGTGAGTTTCGGCCAGGAGATGATGGCGACGCCGACGATGCCGACCAGGACGGCACTCCAGCGATAGATACGCACGGTCTCGCCGAGAAAAACCGCAGCGAAGACGACGGCGACGAGCGGCAGGGCGTAGCCGAGCGCAATCGCCTCCGGCAGCGGCAGATGCAGCAGGCCATAGAAACCGAAAGCCATCGACATGATGCCGATCGTGCCGCGCTTGAGGTGACCGATCGGATTGGACGTGTAGAAGGCGGCGCGCAACTGTCCAATATAGGCGAGGTAGGCCATGATCGGAAAGAGCGCGAAGAAGGACCTGCAGAAGGTGACCTGACCCGGCGGGATGTCTGAGCCGGCCAGCTTGATGAAGGTCTGCATGGCCAGGAAGACCACGACCGACGAGACTTTCAGCGCAATGCCTCTCATCGGGTTTCTGAGAACCGAGTGCATGATCCTGGCTCTTATATCGACTTAAGCGGAATGGGGAGACGCGTTCGACTCGGGAACGCAATGGATGACATCTGCCATCGTAGCGAAAGAAAATCCCGATGGGCGAAAAAACCGCAAGCCACGCATGAGAATCATAAAATCGCGTTCGGCCACAGGCGCAACCGTGCCTCAACCGCGCCACCGCCCTTAAATCTTTCTGTCTTGAGCCGTTTCACCCTAAAATGTTCACCGCTGACCGCTCGGCGTTAACCAATTGAAAACCATAGGCAAGCATCGTTTGTGGCTTATCCCGAAATTTTCTTCGCCACAAACAATTGCCCGTTCCTGCCAGGATCATTTTGATGAAGCCGCTTAGCGCCGAAACCATTGCCCAGTCGCAGAATGCGACTCCGCGCTCGATGCGCGTCGTCACCGACGGCATCAGCACCGACCTCGAGCGCTTCAGCGCCGACAACACGCATATCGTCAAGCAGATCAAGCTGCTGGCGATCAATGCGTTGATCGAGGCGGCACGCGCCGGCGAGACCGGAAAGGGCTTTGCCGTCGTTGCCAACGAGGTGCAGCGGCTGGCGCAGATCGCAACCGACATTACCGGCCGGTTCGAGAACAACGTGCTCGGCCGCATCGGCCTCAGCCGCGCCATGGCGGATTCGCTGGTCGAGGAGATGGAAGGCGTTCGCCTCACCGATCTGGCGCAGACGCTGGTGCAGCTCATTGTCCGCAATCTCTTCGAGCGCACGGCCGATGTGCGATGGTGGGCGACGGACCCGGCGCTCTGGCAGGCGCTGCACAACCCGGACCGGGAAATCGTCGCCTTTGCGGCGGAGCGTCTCGGCGCCATCAACCGCTTCTACACCGTCTATCTCGATCTCGTCATGACCGATCTCTCGGGCAAGGTGATCGCATCGGCCAATCCCAAGTTCCAGCGCAAGATCGCCGGCACGAGCCTGGCCGGCGATCCGTGGTTCCGCGCCGCATCGGGCTGCGCTTCCGGCGACGCCTACATTGTCGACGAGGTCAAAGCGAGCCCGCTGCACGACAACAGGCATGCGCTCGTCTATGCCACAGGCATCCGCGAAGAAGGCAAGCTCGACGGACGGCTGATCGGCACGCTCGGCGTCTATTTCGACTGGCAGAACCAGGGCCAGGCGATCGTCGAGAAAGAGGCGAACCTGCCGCCGCAGCTGGCGGAAAGAACGACGGTCATGCTGCTCGACGGCAAGAGCCGGGTCATCGCCACCACCAATCCTGCCTTGCTGTTTTCCCATTTCGCGCTCGCCAACCCGTCCGGCCAGGCAAAAGGCAGCTACTACGACAATAACGGTTCGATCGTCGCCTTCGCGCGTACGCTCGGCTATGAGGATTATGACGGGCTCGGCTGGTACGGCGTCGTCGTGCAGCAGACCGAAAACGACGCGACAATCAAGGCTGCGCTCAATCTTAAGTAGAGCCATTCCCCCTGGCGACCACGTTCATCAGCCCCAACAAGGTATTTTGCCCGCGAACTTCGTGTTCGCGGGCAATTTGCTTTAACTTTAGTTCAGACTTTAATGTAATCATGCCCGGCAAAATTTATGGCAGAGTGCGCCCGCCTCTGTATTCCGCGGTTGTCTAATAACGGTCTTCAGGAAACACCATGCGAACAGATACCGGCCAGGTCATTCATCTGGCAGATTACCGTCCCACCGACTTCGTGCTGGAACGCGTGGACCTCACTTTCGAGCTCGACCCGACGGAGACAAAGGTCGAGGCGCGGCTGATCTTTCATCGTCGCCCCGGCGCCGATCTCAAAGCGCCGATCGTCCTCGACGGCGATGAGCTGGCTCTGTCGGGACTGCTGTTCGACCAGGTGGAGCTGGAGCCTTCGCGCTACGACGCAACACCGGAAAGCCTGACGGTGCGCGACCTGCCGGAGAGCGCGCCCTTCGAACTGACGATCACCACGATCATCAACCCTGAAGCCAATACCCAGCTGATGGGCCTTTACCGCACCGGCGGCATCTACTGCACGCAATGCGAGGCGGAGGGTTTCCGCCGCATCACCTATTTCCCCGACCGGCCCGACGTGCTGGCGCCGTTCACCGTCAACATCATCGCCGACAAGGACGCCAACCCGCTGCTGCTGTCGAACGGCAACTTCCTCGGCGGCGCCGGCTACGGCCCCGGCAAACATTTCGCCGCCTGGTTCGACCCGCATCCGAAGCCGAGCTATCTCTTCGCCCTCGTCGCCGGCGATCTCGGCGTCGTCGAAGACACGTTCACCACCATGTCCGGCCGCGAGGTGGTGCTGAAGATCTATGTCGAGCACGGCAAGGAGCCGCGCGCGGCCTATGCCATGGACGCGCTGAAACGCTCGATGAAGTGGGATGAAGAGCGGTTCGGACGTGAATACGACCTAGACATCTTCATGATCGTCGCCGTCTCCGACTTCAACATGGGGGCAATGGAGAACAAGGGCCTCAACGTCTTCAACGCCAAATACGTGCTCGCCGATCCCGAGACCGCGACCGATGCCGACTATGCCAATATCGAGGCGATCATCGCACATGAATATTTCCACAACTGGACCGGCAACCGCATCACCTGCCGCGACTGGTTCCAGCTGTGCCTCAAGGAAGGGCTGACGGTCTATCGCGACCACGAATTCTCGTCCGACCAGCGCTCGCGCCCGGTCAAGCGCATTGCCGAAGTGCGCCATCTGAAATCGGAGCAGTTCCCGGAAGATAGCGGCCCGCTCGCTCATCCGGTGCGGCCGACGAAATATCGCGAGATCAACAACTTCTACACGACGACCGTCTATGAAAAGGGCAGCGAAGTCACGCGCATGATCGCGACTTTGCTCGGCAAGGACGGCTTCAAGAAGGGAATGGATCTCTACTTCGACCGCCATGACGGCCAGGCGGTGACGATCGAGGATTTCGTCAAATGCTTCGAGGATGCGAGCGGGCGCGATCTCACGCAATTCTCGCTCTGGTACCATCAGGCCGGCACGCCGCTCGTCACCGCATCGGGCAGCTATGATGCGGCAGCCGGCAGCTTCTCCCTGTCGCTCGAACAGATGATCCCGGCAACGCCCGGCCAGCCGAGCAAGGAGCCGATGCATATTCCGCTCAGCCTGGCGCTGTTTGGCGAAAACGGCGGCAAGATCGAACCGACCGCGGTCGACGGTGCGGAATATGCCGGCGAGGTGCTGCATCTCACCGGCCGCACCCAGACGGCGGTGTTCCACGGCGTTGGCTCGCGGCCGGTCGTTTCGATCAACCGCAGCTTCTCGGCGCCGATCAACCTCCATTTCGATCAGAGCCCGGCCGACCTCGCCCATCTCGCCCGCCATGAGACCGATCATTTCGCTCGCTGGCAGGCGCTGACCGATCTGGCGCTGCCGAACCTCCTGAAAGCAGCGCGCGACGCCCGCGAGGGCAAGCCAGTCGTCTGCGAGGCGACTTTCGTCGAGGCGCTGATTGCGGCAGCGGCCGACGAGAGCCTCGAACCTGCCTTCCGCGCCCAGGCGCTGGCTCTGCCGAGCGAATCCGATATCGCCCGCGAACTCGGCGGCAACAACGATCCCGATGCCATCCATGCCGGCCGGCAGGCGATCCTGAACCAGATCGCCGATGCCGGAAAGGACGTCTTTGCCGGCCTTTACGCGGCGATGACGACGTCAGGCGATTTCAGCCCGGATGCGAAAAGTGCCGGCCTGCGGGCGCTGCGCAATACCGCCCTCACCTACCTCTCGCATGCCGAACAGACTCCGGCCCGCGCCAAGGCCGCCTTCGATGCGACCAACAACATGACCGATCTCAGCCATGCGCTGACGATCCTCGCCCATCGTTTCCCTGACAGCGCGGAGACCAGCGAGGCGCTGGCAACTTTCCGCGACCGCTTCGCGGACAATGCGCTGGTCATCGACAAATGGTTCGCGATCCAGGCCGGCATTCCCGGCGCAAAAACCCTGGAGCGGGTCCTCGGCCTGATGGACGACCCGCTGTTCAAGCGGACCAATCCGAACCGGGTGCGTTCGCTGGTCGGCACCTTCGCCTTTACCAATCCGACCGGTTTCGGCCGCGCCGACGGCGAAGGCTATCGCTTCCTCGCCGGCCAGATTCTCGATATCGACGAGCGCAACCCGCAGCTTGCCGCCCGCATTCTCACTTCGATGCGCTCCTGGCGCTCGCTGGAACCGGTGCGGGCCGATCACGCCCGCTCGGCGCTGACCGAGATCGAGCAGTCGGCCGATCTTTCGACCGACGTGCGCGATATAGTCGAGCGCACGCTTAAAGGGTAGTTTTGATTCGACCGGCCGCCGACGAAAACTCGGCGGCCGGTCGCCGATCGGTTCGAATCGCCTGAAAAGCACAAAATTATAAATAGTTAACGGATTTTTACCTTTGCCTCTGGACAAGGCGAATCACCCATGATTCTCTAAGTCAGGTTCGAGCGAGCGGCGCGCGAATCACACGAGGGACAAGGCGAAGAGATGATGGACGTGCGACGGGCAACCGTGGCCGAAGGACGGCTGCGTGTCGATTTTGACGGGCTGAAAGCCTGGCGAGACAGCCTTTCAGGCCGCGCGACATCGGAACCGCTGCTTCGGCATCTGCCGAAAGCCGAGCTCGTGCTGAAGCGGGCCATTCCGGCGCTGATCGTCGCTTTCCTCTCCGTCGTCGCCGCCTCGCATTTCTTCGGCATGATGAGCGAATATGGACGGTTGGAGTCCTCGGCCCGCCATGCCACGGCCCTTTCGGCGGCAACCGCCTCTGCCGTGTTTGCCGATGCAGCCGACATCTTCGATAGCGGCGACGTCGGCCAAGCGCAGGCCCGGCTTGCCAAATTCCTGCCGCAGGACCGGCTGGACAACGGCACCTTCGTGCTGCTCGTCCAGGCAAGCGGCAAGGTTTTTGCCTCGACCACCGCCGGGCTTTCGCATGTGGGCAGCAATGTCGGCGATTTCTTCCCCGAGGTCTCGGCGATCCGGCGTTTCGGCGATCGCGCCGGCGTCATCGAAACGACGATCGGCGGCGTGCCGCACTATGCCGAGATCACGCTGATGGGCAATGCCGGCGGCTATATCGTCGCCGCCACCTCGCTCGACGAGATCGGCCGGCTCTGGCGCGAGCAACTGGCGCTTAACGTCACGCTGTTTGCCGGCATCTCCTCGATCCTGCTGGTCATCCTCTACGCCTATTACACCCAGGTGAAGCGCGCCCGCGATGCCGACGACATCTTCCTGGAATCGAACCTGCGCGTCGAGACGGCGCTGTCGCGCGGTCGCTGCGGCCTCTGGGATTTCGATTTCGAGAATCGCGAATTCTTCTGGTCGCGTTCGATGTACGACATGCTCGGCCTGCCGGGTTCCGACAAGACGATGGGCTTCGGCGAAGCCGCGCGGCTGATGCATCCCGATGACGGCGGGCTCTACGAGATCGCCCGCGCCATCGCCAAGGGTGATTCCGGCCAGGTCGATCAGATCTTCCGCATGCGCCACGCCGGCGGCCATTATGTCTGGATGCGCGCCCGCGCCCAGGTGATCCGCAGCAATTCCGGCCGCATGCACCTGATCGGCATCGCCATGGACGTGACCGAACAGCATCGGCTCGCCCAGCGCTACGCGGAAGCCGACCAGCGCCTGGCCGACGCCATCGAATGCACCTCGGAAGCCTTCGTGCTCTGGGACAAGAACGATCGCCTCGTCATGTGCAACACGCATTTCCAGCAGGCCTATGGCCTGCCGGACAGTGTGCTGGTGCCCGGCACCGAGCGCTCGGTGGTCAATGCCGCCGCCGCCCGTCCCGTCATCGAGCGGCGGATCGCCGATGCCGACGGTTCGGGCTATTCGCGCACAACGGAAGTGCAGCTTGCCGACGAGCGCTGGCTGCAAATCAACGAGCGGCGCACCCGCGATGGCGGCAGGGTCTCGGTCGGAACCGACATCACGCTGATGAAGCGCCATCAGGAGCGGCTGCGCGAATCCGAACGCCGGCTGATGGCGACGATCGGCGATCTCTCGGCCTCGCGCCAGACGCTGGAGATCCAGAAATCCGAGCTTTCGACGGCCAACGCCAACTATCAGGCGGAGAAGGAACGCGCCGAGGCTGCCAACCAGGCGAAATCGGAATTCCTCGCCAATATGTCGCATGAGCTGCGCACGCCGCTCAACGCCATCCTCGGCTTCTCGGAAATCCTGCAGAACCAGATGTTCGGGCCGCTCGGCTCGCTGAAATACGACGAATATGCCCGCGATATCCATGACAGCGGCAAACATCTGCTCAACGTCATCAACGACATTCTCGACATGTCGAAGATCGAGGCCGGCCACCTCCGGCTGCACCGCGAGCGCATCGACCTCGTGCCGCTGATCGAGGAAAGCCTGCGCTTCACCGCCATGCCCGCGGCCGAAAAGAACATCGTCATCGAACAACGCATCTGCTCCGGCCTGACGCTGATGGCCGACCGCCGGGCAATGAAACAGGTGCTGCTCAACCTGCTCTCCAATGCGGTGAAGTTCACCGACAATGGCGGCCGCGTCGCGGTGCGCACCCGCCGCGTCGACGGCGCAGTCCTCGTCACCATCGCCGACACCGGCATCGGCATTCCCCGCTCGGCGCTGGCAAAAATCGGCCAGCCCTTCGAACAGGTGCAAAGCCAGTATGCCAAGAGCAAGGGCGGCTCCGGCCTCGGGCTCGCCATCTCCCGCTCGCTGACCTCGCTGCATGGCGGCCGCATGAAAATCCGCTCACGCGAAGCTGTGGGCACCGTGATCTCGCTGCGCATCCCCGACGATATTTAAAGGCCACGTCAAAATCCGACCGTTGTCAGCCGGCCGATGCGGCGGTGAAAACCGCCAACTGAGCGGCGAAAGCACTGTTGTATGCGGGCCGCGCTTCGCCGCGGGCGACATAGGCGGAGAGGTTCGGATGATCGTCCAATATATCCGATCCCTTCAGCCTGAGCAGCACCGTCACCATCAGAAGATCACCGGCGCTGAAGGCGCCGTCCAGCCAGTCGGCATCGCCAAGGCGACGGGAAAGATCGTCCAGCCGTTTCCGGATGCTGACCTCGAGGGCATGCAGGCGCTGCTCATACCAAGGCTCGTCGCGCTCCAGGATTCTGGCGAGAGCGCGGTCGAAGATCGGCGGCTCTATGGTGTTGAGCGCGGCAAACATCCATGCGATCGCGCGCGCCCGGGCATTCGCATCCTCCGGCAGCAGGCCCGCATGACGCTCGGCGATATGGAAGACGATTGCTCCGGACTCGAACAGCGCGAGATCGCCTTCCTCATAGGTCGGAATCTGTCCGAACGGTTGAAGTCTGAGATGCGCGGGTTCTCTCATCGCCTTGAACGAAACAAGGCGAACGTCGTAAGGCAGCCCCACTTCCTCGAGTGCCCAGCGAACGCGCATGTCACGCGCCAGCCCCTTGCCGCGATCGGGCGAGTGTTCAAAGGCGGTAATGGTAATCGTCATTGGTGTTCTCCCGAGCGTGCCTGCCTTGAAGACGACCGGCTAAACGAGATTCCGACAGCCCATGTTCGAGATAATCCTCGCGGTCATTCCAGCTGATGTGAAATCATGCGCCTGAATTACCGGGCTTCACGACATTCTGGAATATTTTCCGAACCGCTTTCGAAAGCCGCTTTACCTCGGCTTCCAGGGTCTTGATGTCAGGGCAGTCGCCGGCGCGGCAGACGAGTTCGACGAGACCCGACGGCGCCTCCTTCGGATCGAACGGACCGTCAATGGACAGGCGGATCAGTTGCGAGAGGCCGGTATAAAGCGCGAAGGCCTCAAGGCATGTGTCGAGATCGGCTGTCGCCATCAGCCGGTCGCCAAGCACCTTCAGGGCCTCGCCGGTACTCATCCCGTTCACGGCAATGCCGACGCCTCTGGTCGGCGCAATCAGCGCCAGATATTGGGCGATGAATTCGAGATCGATGACGCCGCCGGAGATGAGCTTCAGATCCCACGGGCCGGATGGCGGCTTTTCCTTGTCGACCATTTCGCGCATCTCGGCGACGTCATGCGCCACCTTGGCAACGTCGCGATCGGCCGACAACACCTCCTGGACGATATGCTCGGCTTCGGCGATCAGGCTTTCATTGCCGCAGATCAGTCGGGCGCGGCTGAGCGCCATATGCTCCCAGGTCCATGCCTCCTCGCGCTGGTACTTGCCGAAAGCATTGATGCGGGTGGCGACCGGCCCCTTGTTGCCGGACGGGCGCAGCCGCATGTCCACCTCATAGAGCACACCTTCTGCGGTGGGCGCCGAGAAGGCGGCGATCAGCCTCTGGGTGATGCGGGTGAAATAACGCGTCGCGTCGAGCGGCTTCGGTCCATCGGATTCAGAGGCCGCATCGTCGTAATCATAGAGCAGGATCAGGTCGATGTCGGAACCGGCCGTCAGCTCGAAACTGCCGAGTTTGCCCATGCCGGCGATCGCGATGCGGCCGCCGGGATAGTCGCCATGGGCGGCCCGCATTTCGCTCACCACGGCATCGAGTGCCGCCACGATGATGAGATCGGCCAGATGGGTGAAGGCGCGTGCGGCCATCGCACCGTTGATCGCGCCGGTCAGCAGGCGGATGCCGATCAGGAAACGCTGCTCGGCGGCAAAAATGCGCAGCCGGTCGAGTACCTCCTCATAGTGGCGCGCCTGGGCGAGCGAGCCCTTCAGCCGTTCGCCGAGATAATCGCGGGTCGGCAGTTCGGCCATCAGGCCGGGGTCGAGCATACCGTCGAAGACATGCGGCTTGGCGGCGATCACCTCGGCAAGCCGGGGGGCCGAGGACATGATGTTGACGATCAGCGACAAGAGCGCCGGATTGCTGCCGAGCAGCGAGAAAAGCTGGATGCCGGAGGGAAGGCCCGAGATGAAGCTGTCGAAGCGCAGCAGCGCCTCGTCGGCGCGCTTGCTTTCGCCGAAGACCCGCAAGAGCTCCGGTGCCAATTCCGTCAGCCTTTCGCGCGCTTCCACCGATTGCGTCGCGCGGTAGCGGCCATAATGCCAGGTGCGGATGATGCGGGAAATGTCGGACGGCCTGGTGAAACCGAGTTTCTTCAGCGTCTCCAGCGTATCGGGGTCGTCGCCCTGGCCGGTGAAGACCAGGTTGCCGGTATCGGTGGAAAGCCTGCTCTCCTGCTCGAACAGGTGGGCATAACGCCGCTCGACCGTTTTCAGCACGCCGACCAGCCGCTCGGAGAAGCTCGGCGTGTCGGTGAATCCCATCATGAAGGCGATGCGCTTCAGGTCGGCATCCGTCTCCGGCAACAGATGGGTCTGCTCGTCGCGCACCATCTGGATGCGGTGCTCGACATCGCGCAGGAACCAGTAGGCCTCCGTCAGTTCGTCACGGGTTTCCGCGTCGATCCATTTCGCCTTGGTGAGTTCACAGAGCGTTTCTTCCGTCGCCCGGCCGCGCAAGGCCGGCATGCGGCCGCCGGCGATCAGCTGCTGGGTCTGGACGAAGAATTCGATTTCGCGAATGCCGCCGCGGCCGAGCTTGACATTGTGGCCCTTGACCGCGATCGCGCCGTGGCCCTTATGCGCGTGGATTTGCCGCTTGATCGAATGGATATCGGCGATCGCCGCGTAATCGAGATATTTGCGGAAGACGAAAGGGGCGAGCCCGCGCAGGAAATCGCCGCCCGCCGCCAAGTCGCCGGCAACCGCGCGCGCCTTGATGAAGGCTGCCCGCTCCCAGTTCTGGCCCCTGCCCTCGTAATAGATCATCGCCGCATCGACCGGGATCGCCAGCGGCGTCGAGCCGGGATCGGGGCGCAGTCTGAGATCGGTGCGGAAGACGTAGCCGTCGGCCGTGCGCTCCTGCAGGATGCGCACCAGCCGGCGCATCATTCTCGGGAAGACCTCGATCGCGTCATCCGGGTCGGGTACCATGCCTGCTTCTTCGTCGAAGAAGACGACGAGGTCGATATCGGAGGAATAGTTGAGTTCGGATGCGCCGAGTTTGCCCATGCCGAGCACGATCAGCCCTGAGCCGTTGCTCGGTGCCGCCGGATCCCGCAGCCGCAGCTTCCCGCCCTCATGCGCAGCAAGCAGCAGATGGTCGATGGCAGCAGCGACCGAAGCCTCGGCAAGCTCGCTCAGCCAGGCCGTCGTCGCCCGGCCGTCGAAGATGCGCGAGAGATCGGCGAGCGCGACTAGGAAGGCCACCTTGCGCTTGATGATGCGTAGCCTGCTCATCACCACGGATTCGGCGGGTGCCGCCCCCTCGCCGTCCGGTCGCCAGCACCCCCTGGCCTCGGCGACCAGCGCCTCGATCTGCGGCTCCAGCGGCTCGGTGACGGCGCCGGCGAGGATGGCGGGGTCGAGATTGGCGATTTCGCGCAGGTAGGGCGACAGCGTCAGCACCGCCGCAATGAAATCGCGAAGCGGCCCTTCCGTCTTCAGCATCGTCGCCACCGACGGCTCGCTTTTGCCGGCCTCTTGAAGGTCGGCCAGCGCCAACTTCAATTCCGTCTGGTTCAGCGGACGCAGCAGCCCTTCGGCGACATCCTTCAGGCCATGCGTCGATTTCGTCAGCATGCGCTCTCCCTGCTTTGGCACCTCAGGAAACGACGACGCAGAATCGCAGTCCGCGCCTTCGATCGAGATTAAACTAGGGTCTTGGCCGAAAACCGCCAATACGCGATTCAACCGATCGTATTTCGGCGGAAGAGATCAGGCAGCCTTGGCCGGGAAGATCATGCTGACGGTCAATCCGCGCTGTTCGGGTTTGTCGGGATCGGTATCGGAGAGTTCCAGCCGGCCGTTGTGCAGCTCCATCACCGCTTCCACCAGCGAAAGCCCGAGGCCTGTCCCGGGTTTCGACCGGCTTTCGTCGAGGCGGACGAAGCGCTTCACCACATCGTCGCGCCGGTCGGCCGGAACGCCCGGTCCGTGGTCGGCGACCGACAGGCAGATACCATCAGGGCGGCGGGAAAGCTTCAGCGATACTTTGCCCGCGCCTTCGGTATCGGAGGAATATTTGATCGCATTGTCGAGCAGATTGAAGATCGCCTGGCCGATCAGCTCGCGATTGCCCTGCACCTCGACATCCGGTTCGATGCTGGAGCTGAGGTCAAGCCCGGCTTCTTCCGCCGCTGGTTCGTAAAGCTCGGCGCTATCGGAGACGATCGCCGAAAGCTCCACCGGCGACATCTCGGCGGCGACCGATCCGGCCTCGACGCGAGAGATCATCAACAGGGCGTTGAAGGTGCGGATCAGCTGATCCGATTCGGAAATAATCCCTTCCAGTGCTGCGCGCCGCGTCTCGCCATCGCTGATATCGAGCGCATCGGCCGCCTTGTTGCGCAGCCGCGTCAGCGGCGTCTTGAGATCGTGGGCGATGTTGTCGGACACCTGCCGCAGACCCTCGTTCAGCTTCTCGATACGCTCCAGCATGGTGTTCAAAGACATCGACAAACGGTCGAATTCATCGCCCGAGCCGCCGACGGGCAGGCGCTGCGACAGGTCGCCGGCCATGATCTTTTTGCTGGCATCCGACATGCGGTCGATGCGTTTCAGCGCGTTGCGGCCGATGGCGAACCAGATGATGATGGCGCCGAGCCCCATGATCGCCAAAGCCACCATCAGCGCCTGGCGCACCAGCAGACGGAAACGCTCGGGATCGCCGAGGTCGCGGCCGATCAGGATTCTGAGACCGTTGTCGAGCACGAAGATATTGGCGATCGCCTTGTGGCGCCGCTCGATACCGCTGTCGGTATAGCGCTGATAAATGAAGGGCGCGGAGGTCCAGCCGATTTCCTCGAAGACACCCGGCTGCACCGACGCGACGTTGCCGGCGAGAATATCGCCCGAGGGACCGGCGATGATGTAGAGATTGGCGCCCGGCTGGCGGGCGCGCCGCTCCATGGTGCGCAGGAGAAGGTTCATGCCGCCGGTGTCATAGGCGCGCTGCACCTGCTCCACCTCCTGTCGGACGGCGTCGCGGATCTGGCCGGTCAGCAGCCGTTCCGACATCGCCGTCACATAGAAGACGAGCGTCGCGGCGCAGATGGCGAAAAGCAGGATATAGAGTGCCGAAAGGCGGACTGCGGTGGACTTGAAGAGAACCCTGAAACGGCTCATCCCTCATCCTTGATCATGTACCCCGCGCCCCGGATGGTCTTCAGGAGGGGCTGGTTGTAGTCCTTCTCGATCTTCGAGCGCAGACGCGAGACATGCACGTCGATGACGTTGGTCTGTGGGTCGAAATGGTAGTCCCAGACATTTTCGAGCAGCATGGTGCGGGTCACCACCTGGCCGGCATTCTTCATCAGATATTCGAGCAGGCGAAATTCGCGCGGCTGCAGCAGGATCTCCTTGCCGCTGCGGCGCACCTCATGGGAGAGCCGGTCGAGTTCGAGATCACCGACGCGATAGACGACGTCCTGATCCGGCGTGCCCTTGCGGCGGCCGAGCACTTCGACGCGCGCCAAAAGTTCGCTGAAGGCATAGGGCTTCGGCAGGTAGTCGTCGCCGCCGGCGCGAAGACCGGTGACGCGATCATCGACCTGACCGAGTGCAGAGAGGATGAGGACAGGCGTATGGATGGCCTTGCGGCGCAGCTCGCTGATGACGGAGAGCCCGTCGCGGCGCGGCAACATGCGGTCGATGACGATGACGTCGTAGGTATTTTCCGACCCCATGAACAGGCCGCTCTCGCCGTCGCTGGCGTGATCGGCGACGATGCCCGCCTCACGAAAGGCTTTCGTGAGGTAGACCGCGGCTTCGAGATCATCTTCGATGATGAGAATCTTCATGCGGCCGACATTACCCACCGGCTGCGTTTCGGCAAGGCTCAAAGCATTTTCCTGCGGGGCGGCGCTCATGGCGATCATCCTTCAAAGCTCAGAAGAATCGAGCCGCGCGGACTTTCGTCCGCACGGCTCTCGTTTTCTTAAGGATCAGCCCTGGCCGTTGATCGGAAGCGCAACGAAACGGCTTCCTTCACCGGACTGGATCTGGAACAGCGCACGGGTGCGGCCGTCCTTCTTGGCCTGGTTCAGCACCTTGACGATATCTTCGGGGCTGGAGACCTCCTGGTTGTTGACCGAAGTGATCTTCTCGCCTTCCTTGATGCCCTTGTCGGCAGCGTCGGAATCCGGGTCGATGCCGGTGATCGCCAGGCCCTTGCCGTCGTCGGAAGGACCGACCGTCAGGCCGAGATCGGCAAGCGCCTTCTCGGAAGCCGGTGCCTCAGGCTGCTGCGGCTGGTTGTTGTCATCGGCCGACGCATCCTTCTGATCGATCGGCAGCGTGCCGAGCTCGACGGTGAGAGACTGGGCCTTGCCGGCACGCCAGACCGAAAGCTCGACCTTGCTGCCCGGCTGCATCGCACCGATGCGGCGGCTGAGATCACGTGCATCCTTGATCGTTTCGCCATTCAGCGCAGTGACAACGTCGCCCGCCTTCATGCCGGCCTTGTCACCCGGCGATCCGGCCTGCGGGGCCACGACAAGGGCGCCGCTCGGCTCGGACAGGCCGATGGACTCGGCGATATCCTTGGTCACCGGCTGGATCTGCACGCCCAGCCAGCCGCGCGACACCTGGCCGTCCTTCATCAGATCGGCAACGACATCCTTGGCGGTCGAGGCGGGAATGGCGAAGGCGATGCCGACGCTGCCGCCCGACGGCGAGAAGATCGCGGTATTGATGCCGACGACTTCGCCGCTGAGGTTGAAGGTCGGACCGCCGGAGTTGCCACGGTTCACGGCAGCATCCACCTGCAGGTAATCGTCATAAGGGCCGGAGCCGATATCGCGGCCACGGGCCGAGACGATGCCTGCTGTGACCGTGCCGCCGAGACCAAAGGGGTTGCCGACGGCAACGACCCAGTCGCCGACGCGGACATTGTTGTCGTCGGCCCAGTTGACGTAGGTGAACTTCTTGCCCTTGCCGTCGACCTTCAGGACGGCGAGGTCGGTGCGCGGATCCTTGCCGATCAGCTTGGCATCGAGCTCGGTGCCGTCATTCATCACGGCGACGAAGGCCTGGCCATCGGACACGACGTGGTTGTTGGTGACGATATAGCCGTCTTCGGAGATGAAGAAGCCGGAGCCCTGGGCGACGGGGCGCAGACGACCCTTGCCGCCCGGACCGGTCGGGCCGCCATTCGGGCCGTTCTGGCCGAAGCGCCTGGGATGACCCTGCTGGTCATTCGGATCCTGGCCGAACTGCTTGAAGAACCGCTTCAGCGGGTGATCGTCGGGAAGGTCGTCGAAGCCGCGGCCGTTGAAATCGAAGGAGAAGCCGTCATTGTTGTCGGAGACGGGATTGACGCGGTTTTCGACCCGGACGGAAACGACAGCCGGCGAGACGGCGTCGACCACATTGGCAAAGCTCGGAACGGCAGGCGCCTGAACCTTGACAGCTTCGGCATAAGACCGGGTGATTTCGAGCGGAACGCCGGTTGCGAGCACAGCGGCTGCGATACCGGCGACGGTAGAAGCCTTGAGCACAGTGGCGAGGGACGGACGTCCGTTGAAATTCTTGAGCATTGGAGCACCTTCTCTTGTTCTTAAATCTTCAGACCGGCGACGCCGGATCAGTCGATGAATGAAGATATAGGACGCCGCACCTTACTGCGAACTGTCCAGCCAATGAAAAGTTGGTAATGTTTGTAATGTTTGCTTTTGGCCAAACGTGCCGCCAGCTTCCCGGGCAGCGCGGACGCGGCCAGATATGCTCGTCTGCCGGCTCAGCCCGGTCGGTTATTTCTTCAGAAGCTCGCTCAGCTTCGCCTGTTCGTCGGCTGTCAGCTTGCTGCCGGTCGGCTTGCCGGCCCTGTTGCGCGCAAAGACCAGCAATGACAGCCC
>NZ_JACHYZ010000027.1:0-30884 GCF_014193215.1 Rhizobium sp. BK112 | reverse complement strand
CCTTCCTTCGACAGATCCTGCTTCAGAACATTCAGCGCCGCTGCCTCGCCGCCCGACGTCCACCAGTGCAGCATCTGCACTTCCTTCACGTCGGCAGCCTGCGCTGCGCTCAGGCCGGCCATCATCACGACAGCAATCGCTGCCGAGCTCAAAAACTTGCGCATGAATTTCCTCCCATTTGCAAATCGGCGGCGGGACCCTCCCTGCCGCCCGATGTTTTCCACCCATTGTGGCGGTCGACATACGACCGCGCTCCTCCGCGCGGTTGCTAATTTAAAACGTTATAACTCTTTGATCGTCAAGTCCTTTCTCGACTGTCGAGAAAAATATGGTTATTTCGACATTGCATTGAAATTAATAGATATTTTCTATAAGATTAACAAAACGTAAAAATTTAAAACGTTTTCATTCGTTGATTGCGTGCCGGATTCATCGTGTTATTGTGTCGGCAAATCCACCATGGAAAGCTCAGGGTGACCGAACCGTCCCGGCCGCAACGCGGCGAAAATTTCGATATCGCACACAGGCGCGGCAAGCCGACCTTGCGAACGATCGCCACGATCGCCGGTCTTGCCGTGACGACGGTGTCACGGGCGCTTTCCGACGCGCCGCAGATTTCGCTGGAGACCCGTCAACGCGTGCACCGTATCGCCCGCGAGATCGGCTATCTCCCCGACCGGGCCGCGCAGCGTCTGAAGACCGGCCGCACCAACGTCATCGCCATTCTGCTCGATTCGCACGAGGAGGTGGTCGGCTTCAGCACCTCGATCATGTACGGCATCGCCAAGGCGCTGAAAGAGACCGCCTACCATCTAGTCGTCGCCCCGAACTTCCTGTCGACGACCGACGTCGAAGCCGCCGAATACATTATCCGCAACCACCTCGCCGACGGGCTGATCTTCACACGCACCGAACCGCTCGATGCCCGTGTCCGCCTCCTGCTCGAAACCGGCTTTCCCTTCATCTGTCACGGCCGCACCGAATTTTCGACGCCGCACCCCTATGTCGACTATGACAATTTCACCTTTGCCTATGAGGCGACGCGCCGGCTGATCGCCAAGGGCCGCAGAAAGGTGGCGGTGATCCTGCCGCCGAAACGGCTGACCTTCTGCCAGCATATTCTGCATGGTTTCATGACGGCGGTGCGCGAAGCAGGCATCGCCTATGAGATCCCTGAGGCCATCGATCTCGATACACCGGCGGGTGTGCTGCGCGACTTCATTCGCGGCCGCGCTGATGCCCCGGATGCTCCTGACGGTTTCATCTGTCCCGGCGAAGTTTCGGCGCTCGCCGTCATCAGCGGCATGAGCGATGCCGGCCGTTTACTGGCCATCGATTACGATATCGTCGCCAAGGAGACGTCCCGCCTTCTCAGCCAGTTGCAGCCGAAGGTCGACACGATCCACGAGGACCTGACGGCCGCCGGCGAGGATCTCGGCCGCATGCTGCTGCAGCGCATCAACAATCCGGACGCCGAAGATCTGCAGCTTCTGCTGCCGCCGCAGATCAACTTTCCGGTCGGTTAACCGCTCGGCTGTGACGGCCGACCTCTTAAAACTGTTTGCATGACGCGTGATTTGTCCTAGAAGCACCGCGTAATCCGGTCGCAGCCCACCCGGTCAAAACAAGGGATCCAAAATATGAAAACCATCGTCGTCTGCTCCGGCGGACTGGACTCCGTTTCGCTTGCCCACAGGATAGCCGCGGAAAAACAGCTTATCGGCCTAATCTCCTTCGACTACGGCCAACGGCATCGCAAGGAACTCGAATTCGCCGCGAAGTGTGCCGCACGCCTTTCCGTTCCCCATCATATTATCGACATTGCCAGCATCGGCGGCCATCTCAGCGGATCGGCCCTGACCGACAATGTCGAGGTTCCCGACGGCCACTATGCCGAGGAGACCATGAAAGCCACGGTCGTCCCGAACCGCAACGCCATCATGCTGGCCATCGCCTTCGGTCTGGCGGCAGCGCAAAAGGCAGATGCCGTTGCCGTCGCCGTGCATGGTGGCGACCACTTCATTTACCCCGACTGTCGGCCGGGCTTCATCGACGCCTTCCAGCGCATGCAGAACGAAGCGCTGGAGGGTTATGCCAGCGTGAAATTGCTTGCACCGTATGTCGATGTTCCCAAAGCGGCGATCGTGGTTGACGGCGAAAAACACGGCACGCCGTTTTCGGAAACATGGTCCTGCTACAAGGGCGGCAGGCTCCACTGCGGGCGCTGCGGAACCTGCGTCGAACGCCGCGAGGCCTTCCATCTGGCCGGCGTTCCCGATCCGACGGAGTACGATGACCGGGACTTCTGGAAAGCGGCCCTGTCCCAATATTCGGCGACGGAGGCGCGTTGATGTACCGCATCACCAAGGAGTTTCACCTCTCCGCCTCCCATCAGCTGGATCATCTGCCCGCCGACCATCAATGCGCTCGGCTCCACGGCCACAACTACATTGTGGTCATCGAGCTCTCCGCCGAAAGCCTGAATGATGACGGCTTCGTTCGTGACTACCACGACCTCTCGTCGCTCAAGCGCTATATAGACGAAACCTTCGATCATCGGCACCTGAACGACGTCTTCGGCCATTCGAAAGTCACCTCCGAGTTCCTGGCAAGGCACTTTTACGACTGGTGCAAGCAGCGCTTCCCGGAGACATCGTCCGTTCGCGTCAGCGAGACGCCGAAAACCTGGGCGGAGTACAGACCGTGAGTGGCGGAACCATTCGCGTCAGCGAGATCTTTGGCCCGACCATCCAGGGTGAAGGCGCCTTGATCGGGCTGCCGACGGTGTTCGTCAGAACAGGCGGCTGTGATTATCGATGTTCCTGGTGCGACAGCCTGCACGCGGTCGACAGCGCGTTCCGCGATCAATGGATTCCGATGTCCCCCGAGGCGATCTGGCATAAGGTCACCGAACTCTCCGGGGCAAAGCCACTGACGGTTTCCCTTTCCGGAGGCAATCCGGCGATACAACCCTTAAGGCCGCTGATCGAACTTGGCCATTCCCAAGGATACCGCTTTGCACTGGAAACGCAGGGAAGCATAGCCCAGGCCTGGTTTCGCGATCTCGACGTCCTGGTCATCAGCCCCAAACCGCCATCCAGCGGCATGCCGACGGATTGGGACCAGGTGGACCACTGTCTTCACCTAGCCGCCAGCGGCCCCGAGATCGTCCTGAAGATCGTCGTCTTCGACGATGCCGACTACGCATTCGCCCGACGGGCAGGTGAGCGCTATCCGCAAATTCCCCTGTTCCTCCAACCCGGCAACCACACCCCGCCGCCGCCCGACGATGACGACGCCCGCATTGATATCGACGGTGTGATGGATCGGATGCACTGGCTTGTCGACAAGGTGACGGCGGACCAATGGTTTGCAGCCCGCGTGCTGCCTCAACTGCACGTGCTGCTTTGGGGAAACAAGCGAGGGGTCTGAGCTACCTGCCCTCTGGAAAGGCGAAGACATCGACCGGTTCGCCGAGCCCGCGCAGCGGGAAGGTGCCGAGACTGTCCATCTCCTCCGCGCAGCCCGCCATTTCGACGAAGGCCCGCGATAGCAGCACCGGACGCTTGACCTCCTTGGTCAGGCTTTCCAGCCGCGAGGCGACATTGACCGCCGGCCCGATGACGGTGAAATCCAGCCGCCGGCGCGAGCCGATATTGCCGTACATGACATCGCCGACATGCACGCCGACGCCGTAGCGCAGCGGTTCGCGCCCATTGCTCGCATGCTGCTGGTTCAATTGCGCCATCAACTCCTGGCCCTCACGGATCGCCTGCAGCAGATCATGACAGGCCGTTTCCTTGCTCAGCGGGAAGATCGCCAGCAAGCCGTCGCCCATGAACTTCAGGATCTCTCCGCCATAGCGCTCGATCGGGTCGGACATAGCGTCGAAATAATCGTTGAGCAGATGGATGACGTCGTCGCGCGGCCAGAGATCCGAAATCGCCGTAAAGTCGCGCAGATCGCAGATCATGATCGCCGCGCCGACGGTCGCGCCGCTGCCACGCGTCGTAACACCCGACAGGATCTGCTCGCTCGCATGCGGTCCCACATAGGTCTGCAGCAGCGTGCGCGCCATGATGTTCTTCAGCCGGATTTCGCTGACGAGGGTCAGGGCCGGCAGCAGGTCGCGCAGGGAATCGATATGATCATTCGTAAAACCGCCCGGCCGGCTGGTGGAAAATGTCGCGACGTGCCGTTTGCCGAACGTATGCTCGACCGGCCAGGCGATATACTCCGTGAGACCGTCGTCGCGCAGTTCCTGATAGAATGAATCCTCGTCGCCGTCGGCTGTGTCTTCCAGCTGTTTGCGCACCTCCTCCGCACCCTGATGGATCGCATTGACGGGACTTTTCAGGAACTCCGGGGTATTTTCGACACCATAGGCGAAAGTGTTGATCTTCGCCTCCGTCAGACCCTCCTTCCAGAGGATGCGGGCGCCAATCCATTGCGGATGGTTCGTCCTGAAATGCAATGTCGCGCGCGCCACCGGCACCCCTGATGCCAATAGCTTCTCGCACATCTCCACCAGGATGTTGTCGATGAACCGCTCGCCGCGCGTCTCGTTCACCAGCCAGTCGAGGATCCGTCTCCTGCGGATCGGCCAGACGCCATCATCCGCTTCGACGGTAGTCCCGGCCTTGTCCAAAAGAGACGACATCAAAAACTCCTGCTGCGCCATATCGGCGAGTACTGAATTTAGTTTCCGCTGAATGTGGGCGATAGGGAAGCAAATGATAAGGGGAGACGGCGATCAAACCTCAGAAATCCCAGTCCTCGTCCTCGGTCGCCACAGCCTTGCCGATGACATAGGAGGAGCCGGAGCCTGAGAAGAAGTCGTGGTTCTCGTCGGCATTCGGCGAAAGTGCCGACAGGATCGCCGGGTTGACCTTGCAGGCATCAGCCGGGAAAAGCGCCTCATAGCCGAGGTTCATCAGCGCCTTGTTGGCATTGTAGTGCAGGAACTTCTTGACGTCCTCGGTCAGCCCGACGCCGTCATAGAGCGCTTCGGTATATCTGGCCTCGTTATCGTAGAGTTCGAGCAGCAGCTCGAAGGCGAAATCCTTGATCTCCTGCCTTCTCTCCTCGCCGAGCCGCTCCAGCCCGCGCTGGAACTTGTAGCCGATATAATAGCCGTGCACCGCCTCGTCGCGGATGATGAGGCGGATCATGTCGGCCGTATTGGTCAGCTTGGCGCGGCTCGACCAGTACATCGGCAGGTAGAAGCCGGAATAGAACAGGAAGCTTTCGAGGAAGACGCTCGCGACCTTCTTCTTCAGCGGATCGCCGGAGCCGTACTGCTCCATGATCAGCGCCGATTTCCGCTGCAGGAATTCATTCTCCTCCGACCAGCGATAGGCATCGTCGACATCGGGCGTCGAGCACAGCGTCGAGAAGATCGAGGAATAGGAGCGCGCATGCACAGCCTCCATGAAGGAGACGTTGGAAAGCACCGCCTCCTCATGCGGCGTTGCCGCATCTTCCATCAGCCTTATGGAACCGACGCCATTCTGGATCGTGTCGAGCAGCGTCAACCCGGTGAAGACGCGGATGGTCAGTTGCTGCTCGACCGACGTCAGCGTCGCCCAGGAAGGAATGTCGTTCGAAAGCGGCACCTTTTCCGGCAGCCAGAAATTGCCGGTGAGCCGGTTCCAGACTTCGAGATCCTTATCGTCCTCGATACGGTTCCAGTTGACGGCGCGCACGCGGCTGATCGGCTTTACGGCGATGTTCATGGTGATTATGTCCTCAATAGATCTGATGGCGCTCGGAGCCCCCTCACCCTGCCCTCTCCCCGAGGGGAGAGGGGATGTCGCGCCTGCCGCAAATGTCTTCTCCCCATAGGGGAGAAGGTGCCGGCAGGCGGATGCGGGGGCCATTTGCTTAAAGGCTCGCGGCCGAAATCAACTCACAGCGTACAAGACACACAGCCCTGCACCTCAGTGCCGGACAGCGCCATTTGGCGAAGGCGGATGTAGTAGATCGTCTTGATGCCCTTCTTCCAGGCATGGATCTGCGCCCTGTTGATATCGCGCGTCGTCGCCGTGTCGCGAAAGAACAAGGTCAGCGACAGCCCCTGGTCGACATGCTGGGTCGCCGCCGCATAGGTGTCGATGATCTTCTCCGGTCCGATCTCGTAGGCATCCTGATAATAATCGAGATTGTCGTTGGTCATGAACGGTGCCGGATAATAGACGCGGCCGATCTTGCCTTCCTTGCGAATTTCGATCTTCGAGACGATCGGGTGGATCGAGGAGGTCGAGTGGTTGATGTAGGAGATCGAGCCTGTCGGCGGCACCGCCTGCAGGTTCTGGTTATAGAGGCCGGAGGCCATGACCGCCTTCTTCAGCGCGGCCCAGTCCTCCCTTGTCGGAATATGGATGCCCGCCGTCTCGAACAGCGCCCTGACCTTCTCCGTCGCCGGCTCCCAGAGCTGGTCAGTATATTTGTCGAAATAGTCGCCGGAAGCATATTTCGAATTCTCGAAGCCCTTGAAGCTCGTGCCGCGTTCGACCGCCAAGAGGTTCGAAGCGCGGATCGCGTGATAGGTGACCGTATAGAAATAGATGTTGGTGAAATCGACGCCTTCCTCCGAGCCATAGAAGATGCGTTCGCGGGCGAGATAGCCGTGCAGGTTCATCTGGCCAAGGCCGATCGCATGGCTCTCCTCATTGCCCTTCTCGATCGAGGGAACCGAGGAAATGTGGCTCATGTCGGAAACGGCCGTCAGCGCCCGGATCGACGTCTCGATCGTCTTGCCGAAATCGGCCGAATCCATGGCCGCGGCGATGTTCAGCGAGCCGAGATTGCAGGAAATATCCTTGCCAAGATATTTGTAGGAGAGGTCGTCATTGTATTCGCTGGCCTCGCTCACCTGCAGGATCTCCGAGCAGAGATTGCTCATCGAGATGCGCCCGGCGATCGGGTTCGCCCGATTCACCGTGTCCTCGAACATGATATAGGGGTAGCCGCTCTCGAACTGGATTTCGGCAAGCACCTGGAAGAATTCGCGCGCCTTGATCTTCTTCTTTGAAATGCGGGCATCCGCCACCATCTCGCGGTACTTTTCCGTCACCGAAATATCGGTGAAAGGCGCGCCATAGACGCGTTCCACGTCATAGGGCGAGAACAGGTACATGTCTTCATTGTTCTTGGCGAGCTCGAAGGTGATGTCGGGCACGACGACGCCGAGCGACAGCGTCTTGATGCGGATCTTCTCGTCGGCATTTTCACGCTTGGTATCGAGGAAGCGCATGATGTCGGGGTGATGGGCGTTGAGATAGACCGCACCCGCGCCCTGCCGCGCCCCGAGCTGGTTGGCATAGGAAAAACTGTCTTCGAGCAGCTTCATCACCGGGATGATGCCAGACGACTGGTTCTCGATCTGCTTGATCGGCGCGCCGGCCTCGCGGATATTGGTCAGCGACAGCGCCACGCCGCCGCCGCGCTTCGACAATTGCAGCGCCGAATTGATCGACCGGCCGATCGATTCCATATTGTCCTCGACGCGCAGCAGGAAGCAGGAAACCAGCTCTCCGCGCTGCTTCTTGCCGGCATTGAGGAAGGTCGGCGTCGCCGGCTGGAAACGGCCGGAAATGATCTCGTCCACCATGTCGCGGGCAAGGCCCTCGTCGCCGCGCGCAAGCGCCAGCGCCACCATGCAGATGCGGTCCTCGTAGCGCTCGAGATAGCGCTTTCCGTCGAAGGTCTTCAGCGTATAGCTGGTGTAATATTTGAAGGCGCCGAGGAAGGTCGGGAAACGGAATTTCCTGGCATAGGCCTGGTCGAACAGGTCTCGCACGAAATTGAAGGAATACTGGTCGAGAACCTCCTGCTCGTAATAACCCTCGGTCACGAGGTAATCGAGCTTTTCCCTCAGATTGTGAAAGAACACCGTGTTCTGGTTCACATGCTGCAGGAAATACTGCTTGGCCGCCAAACGATCCTTGTCGAGCTGGATCCGCCCATCCTCGTCATAGAGGTTCAGCATGGCGTTCAGCGCGTGATAGTCGAGCGTTTCCGCCGCTTTCAAAGGGCGTTGGCCTGCGGGATGAGCAAAAGTGTTATGCGGTTTTGCGCCCGCATCCCGCGTCAGAGTTGTTCCCGTGTCCAAAATCGTTCCATCCCGTGTTTGACGTTGGCGACGTCGTCTTCCGTGCCCATGAGCTCGAACCTGTAGAGGTACGGCACCAGGCATTTCCGCGAGACCACGTCGCCGGCGAGCCCGTATGTCTCGCCGAAATTGCTGTTGCCCGCGGCAATCACGCCGCGGATGTGTCCTCGGTTTTCCGCATCGTTCAAGAAACGAATCACCTGCTTGGGAACGGCACCCTTGCCGCCGTCGCCGCTATAAGTCGGCACAACAAGCACGAAGGGTTCGTGGATATGGAACGCGTCAACGCCACCGGTCGGAATGCGCGCCGCGCGCAGTCCGAGCTTGGCGACGAACCGATGGGTATTTTCGGATCGGCTGGAATAATAGACGATCAACCCCACCGCTTGTCCTCACTCAGGAGAGCGCGCTGATCATGTCGGGGCGGAAGCCCGCCCAGTGCTGCTCGCCGGCGATGACGACAGGCGCCTGCATGTAGCCGAGGCTGCGGACCCGATCGAGCGCTTCGGCATCCTGCGAGATATCGACGATGTCATAATCGACACCCAGACGGTCGAGGGCGCGGTAGGTGGCAGTGCACTGGACGCAGGCAGGCTTGCTGTAGACGGTAATGGTCATAGTATTCCTCGTGACGACGCGATTGGGACGCAGGACATCGATCGGAAATCTCTCGATATCCGTCGAAAAGGCTCTGTATTTTGCAGCTATGCGGCTCGTTCAGCCGCCGGGCGCGACGTGCCCTTTATATTGCGCGGGTGGCAGCCTGAATTGAGATACTGACATGACTTCACCCCGAAGTGGCTCAATGCGAAGGTTTCAGGGGCGGAGGTTCGGGCCTGCGAAACGCGATGCGGAGATCCCCGCAGCCATGCAAACGCGACCTTCCGGACACCCCGCCCGTGGACGTTTTGTTCGAGGCAGGTCTCCTGGCTCACGGGTCGATGCACCCTGCCCCAGCCTTCCCGGAGCATCATGCTCCAGTGACCTGAAATCGGACAGTTGCTCACCGCTTACAGTTGCGGGGGCAGCTCCGGCATTGCCGCGCCATGATGGCGAAGCGCACCGAATTCCCGTCTTAGCCATCGATCCTTACGAATCGATGGAACCTCGAACACTAGATATAGTACGCCAATCCAAATTCGCGTCAACGGATGGTTTGTGCGTTGCGTTACGACAGGTTTGAAATCGCTACATTCCTGTGAAGAACATGGATAACCAAAGCTTAAAGACAGCAGGCTGTGGAGAAGCCCCACGAGGGGAGCCGACCTATGACCGGTCCAAAGATTTCGATTCGAGATCAGGCCCGAATCGTCGATGGGACATCCCGCCGGTGACGGGCGCCGGAGGATGAAGTCGGGGAATGCTTATATCTTTATCCGAAGCAGCCGCAGCGCGTTGATCGTCACCAGCACAGTGGCGCCGGTATCGGCGAGGATCGCCGGCCAGAGCCCGGTAATGCCCATGATCGTCGTCACCAGGAACACCGCCTTCAGCCCCAGCGCGATGCTGATGTTCTGCTGGATGTTGCCCATCGTGCGTTTGGAAAGTTCGATCATCCGCGCCACGTCGCCGACGCGTCCGTGCAGCACGGCGGCATCCGCGGTCTCCAGCGCCACATCGGTGCCGCCGCCCATGGCGATGCCGATATCGGCAGCGGCCAGCGCCGGAGCATCGTTGATGCCGTCGCCGACCTTGGCGACGATGAAGCCCTGGCGCTTCAATTCGCCGACAACACGCTGCTTGTCCTCAGGCATCATCTCCCCGAGCCAGTCGATGCCGAGCATGCCGGCCACCGCTGCCGCCGTCCGCTTGTTGTCGCCTGTCAGCATCATCGCCTTGACGCCTGCCGATTTGAGGGTAGCGAGCCCGGCCTCGGCATCCTCGCGCGGCTCGTCGCGCATGGCGATCAGGCCGGCCGCGATACCGTTGCCGAGCAGCACCGATACGCTCTTGCCCTCGTCGTTCAGCGCCGTGATGCGTGCATCCTGCTCCGCGCTGAGCGCCCCGAGCGCACGGGCAGCCGGCGGCGACAACAGGTCCAGCGTCTCGCCGCCGACCTTGCCGCTGACACCCTTGCCCGGCAGCGCTTCCAGCTCAAAGGCTGGCGGCACGGGAACGCCGTCCGCTTTGGCGCGGTTGAGGATAGCCAGGGCCAAGGGATGGCTGGATCCCTGCTCCAGCACCGCCGCGCGCGACAACACCTGCGCCTCCTTCAATCCGAAGGAAATGATGTCGGTCACCTGTGGCCTGCCCTCGGTCAGCGTGCCTGTCTTGTCGAAGGCGACCATCGTCACCTTGCCGAGCGTTTCCAGCACCGCGCCGCCCTTCATCAGCAGCCCGCGCCGCGCCCCCGCCGAAAGCGCAGCGGCGATTGCCGCCGGCGTCGAGATGACAAGCGCACAGGGGCAGCCGATCAGCAGGATGGCGAGGCCCTTGTAGATCCATTCGTCCCACGACCCGCCGAACAGCAGCGGCGGAACGATGGCAACCAATGCTGCGACCACGACCACGCCGGGCGTGTAATAGCGCGAGAAGCGGTCGATGAAGCGTTCGGTCGGCGCCTTCGATTCCTGCGCTTCCTCCACCAATTTGACGACGCGGGCGATGGTATTGTCGGCGGCCGCCGCCGTGACGCGAACCCTGAGCACCGCATCGCCATTCACCGTGCCGGCAAAAACGACGGCATCGACGCCCTTGCGCACCGGCGTGCTCTCCCCCGTCACCGGCGCCTCGTCGATCGCACTCTCGCCGGAAACAATGATGCCGTCCGCCGAAATCCGGTCCCCCGGACGCACCATGATGATGGCGCCGACAGCAAGGCTTTCCGCCGGCACTTCCCGCGTCTGGCCATTGTCTTCGAGCAGCGCATTCTTCGGCACCAGGGCCGCCAGCGACTGGATGCTTTGGCGTGCCTTGCCCGCCGCCACCCCTTCCAGCAACTCGCCGACCAGGAACAGGAACACGACGGTTGCCGCCTCCTCGCCGGCATTGATGATGACGGCGCCAACGGCAGCAATCGTCATCAGCATCTCGATCGAAAACGGTGTTCCCGAGAAGGCGGCCATGACGGCGCGCCGCGCGATCGGCACCAGCCCGATCAGCATGGCGACGATGAAGGCATAAGAACCAATCGCCGGTACGAGTTGGCCGACGGCATAGGCGGCAACGAGTGCGCCACCCGAAAAGATGGTCAGCCGGCCCTTCCGGCTCTGCCACCAGGGACCGGCCATCGGCGCTTGGTCGTGTCCGTGCAGCCCCTCGATTTCCTTCGCGCCGTGATCGTGCGGATGGTCATGACCCGCATGATCGTGGCCGTCATGGTCATGGCTCGCGTGGTCGTCGTGATCATGTCCATGGTCGTGACGATGCTGCGGGCTGGCATGCACAGGCGCAGCATTTCCGGCAAGCGGGGCGACGGAATAGCCGAGCCCTGTCACTTTCCTTTCAATCGCCTTGAGATCGCTGCTGCCGTCATGCCGGACGGTCATCGTGCCCGCCATCACCGAAACGGAAACATCGGCGACACCCGCTACGCGTCTGACCGCGGTATCGATCTTGTTTGCGCAGGCGGCGCAATCCATGCCGCCGACCCGGTATCGTGTCTCGCTCTCAGCCATGATCCGCTTCCTTGTCAAATAGAAGCATCTCTCCTACATCCTCTAGCGACTAGAGGTGCAAGAGGAAAATCATGAAAAAGATCACGATCGGCGAAGCCGCGCGCCAAAGCGGCGTCAAGGTGCCGACAGTGCGCTACTATGAAAGCATTGGCCTGCTCGCCGCCCCGAGCCGCAGCGAGGGCAACCAGCGCTCCTTCGAACCGGCCGATGTCAGCCGCCTCGCCTTCATCCGCCACGCCCGCGAACTCGGCTTTGAGATCGAGGCGATCCGCACGCTGCTCACCCTGCAAGATGATCCGCACCAGTCCTGCGCCTCGGCCGACGCCATCGCCAAGGCCCGCCTCATCGAGGTCGAGCAGCGCATCCGCAGCCTGAAGGCGCTGAAGGCCGAGCTGGAAACCATGGTGGAAGGCTGCGGCCACGGCCGCGTCGATCAATGCCGCGTCATCGAGGTTCTCGCCGACCACGGCCAGTGCACGCATCCGCACCACTGATCTCAGCCCTTGCAGGCGATCCGCGCCCGCGCCAAAACTCAATGCAGACAGAATCGGGCGAAGACCTCTATGAACCAGAAGCGGATTGCCATCATCGGCGGCGGCCCGGCGGGTCTCGCGGCTGCCGAACTGCTTTCCTGTTCCGGTCATGCGGTGACGGTCTACGACGCCATGCCGACCTTCGCCCGCAAGTTCCTGCTGGCCGGCAAATCCGGTCTCAACATCACCCATTCCGAGGATTATGCCCGTTTCGCCACGCGTTTCGGCCCCGCCTCCGTCCATCTACGCGCCGCCCTTGATGCCTTTACCCCAGATGATATCAGGGATTGGGCCGCAGGCCTCGGGGCCGAGACCTTCGTCGGCTCATCCGGCCGGGTTTTCCCGAAGGTGATGAAGGCCTCGCCTTTGCTGCGCGCCTGGCTCAGGCGGCTGGAAGCACAGGGCGTCACGCTGCGCACGCGCCATCGCTGGATCGGTTTTGCTGAAGACGGCTATGTCTTCGAAACGCCCGAAGGGCGCAGCATCATCCGTTGTGACGCAGCCCTGCTGGCGCTCGGTGGCGCAAGCTGGCCGCGCCTCGGCTCCGATGCAAGCTGGCTACCCTTGTTATCGGCAAGGGGCGTTGAGATCGAGGCTTTCAAACCCGCCAATTGCGGCTTCGTCGTCGACTGGAGCGAAAACTTCGGCGAGCGTTTCGCCGGCGAGCCGGTGAAATCGGTCACCGCAACCTCCGAGGTCGGCACCCTTCCCGGCGAATTCGTCATCACCGGAAGCGGCATCGAGGGCAGCCTGATCTATGCCCATACCGCCAGCCTCCGCGACCAACTGCTGAACCATGGCAGCGCCGTCCTGACGCTCGATCTCGCACCCGGCCGCACCATCGAAAGGCTGCGCCACGATCTTGCGCGGCAGGACCCCAAATCCAGCTTTTCAAACCGCCTGCGCAAGAGCGCCGGCCTCGACGGCGTCAAGGCCGCGCTGCTGCGCGAATTCGCGCCCGAGCGCGACCGGACAGATCCCGAACGCCTGGCCGGCCTGATCAAGGCCCTGCCGGTGCCGGTGATCGAAACCCGCCCGATCGCCGAAGCGATCTCCTCGGCCGGCGGCATCTGTTGGAGCGGCATCGACGAAGGCTACATGTTGAAGGCGCTGCCGGGCACCTTCGTCGCCGGCGAAATGCTCGACTGGGAAGCACCGACAGGCGGTTATCTTCTCACCGCCTGCCTGGCGACCGGCCGGGCGGCCGCGCGCGGCATCGAGGCCTGGCTGTTGCGGTCGATGCCGATGATCTCGAACCGGATCTAGATCAATGAAATGACGGATGATGTCGTGCAAAGATCGCTGACGCTTTTCAGCATTGTGCCCTGATTGCCGGGGCGAAGGGGGGATGGCCGTCGACACTTGCAATTGCAAACCGGCCGCTTTTCCATCAGACTATGCTGAACTTCGGTGGGAGGAGCCGATGCACGAACACTCAGCGCACGCCGAGCACGTCTACACGTCTGCCCAGCGCGATTCCGCCGCAGCCAGTTCTCCGGTCGTCGCCTCATGGCGTCGATGCATGACCATGCACCAGCTCGCGCCCGAGGACGAACGGGCACCGCTGCGCCTTACCGATCAGGAATTCCGCAATGCACGCGAGCAATCCGAACAGCTGATCGCCAGCGCGACGGGAGAGCTCGATCGTCTCTTTACCACCGTCGGCAAAGCCGGCTGCTGCCTGCTTCTGACCGACAAGAACGGCATCGCGCTGGAGCGCCGGGGAGCTGCCGGCGACGACAAGGAATTCCGCGAACTCGGCCTCTGGACCGGCTCGATCTGGACAGAGGCGAGCATCGGCACCAACGGCATCGGCACCGCACTTGCAGACGAGCGTGCCGTCGCCATATTCCGCGATCAGCATTTTTTCTGCTCGAACACCAGCCTCAGCTGCACGACGGCGCCGATCCGCGATCATCGTGGCCGGCTAGCCGCGGCGCTTGATATCTCCACCTGCCGCGAAGACGTCAACGAGATGACGCTGGCGATCCTGACGCAAACCGTGCGCGATGCGGCGATGCGCATCGAGCTCAACCTCTTCCGTTCGGCCTTTACAGGCGCCCGTTTCCTCATGGTCCCGGCCGGCGCCAATTCCGCCGCCGCTCTGCTCGCCGTCGACAGGCACGATCTGGTGCTCGGCGCGACGCGCGCCGCCCGCATCGCGTTGCAGCTGGACGACAGACGCATCGCCGCCGGCATTCCGGCCGCCGATGCCCTGCATGAGGCTGGCGTCTCGCAGCAGGATGAGATCATCGAGGCGGAGAAGGCAGCGCTGCTTCGGGCGCTGTCGCGCGCCGGCGGCAACGTCTCACGGGCGGCGACCGCGCTCGGCATCAGCCGCGCTACGCTGCACAGGAAGATGAAGAAGCTCGATCTCCACTGATCAGCCTCAAGGGTTCCGCCGCTGCGGCACTCGCGACCCGATGCTGTCGCAGCTCTGCGACACTGTGCACTGCGGTATGGAAGACCCACCCTAGTCCCTGCGCCAAAACATATTCATTTTCCTCCCACTGGTTCGCTTGGGAACCTGGATCATCAAGGGAGGATAACATGCTTCATCAGAAAATCGTCGAGTCGCCGTTCAAACTGAAATACGGCAATTATATCGGCGGCGAATGGCGCGAGCCGGTCGAAGGCAAATACTTCGAAAACGTCACGCCCGTCACCGGCGGCAAGCTCTGCGACATTCCCCGCTCAAATGAAAAAGACATCAATCTTGCGCTCGACGCTGCCCATGCGGCCAAGGAAAAATGGGCCCGCACCTCCGCCGCCGAGCGCTCCAATATCCTCATGAAGATTGCCCAACGCATGGAAGACAAGCTGGAACTGCTTGCCCAAGCCGAGACCTGGGACAATGGCAAGCCGATCCGCGAAACCATGGCGGCCGACATTCCGCTGGCGATCGACCACTTCCGCTATTTCGCTTCCTGCATCCGCGCCCAGGAAGGTTCGATCGGCGAGATCGACCATGATACGATCGCCTATCACTTCCACGAACCGCTCGGCGTCGTCGGCCAGATCATTCCCTGGAATTTCCCGATCCTGATGGCCACATGGAAACTTGCTCCGGCGCTTGCCGCCGGCAACTGCGTCGTCCTGAAGCCCGCCGAGCAGACGCCCGCCTCGATCCTGCTCTGGGCCGAACTCGTCGGCGATCTCCTGCCGCCCGGCGTACTCAACATCGTCAATGGCTTCGGCCTCGAAGCCGGCAAGCCGCTGGCGACCAGCCCCCGCATCGCCAAGATCGCCTTCACCGGCGAGACGACGACTGGCCGGCTGATCATGCAATATGCCAGCCAGAACCTCATTCCGGTGACGCTGGAGCTCGGCGGCAAATCGCCGAACATCTTTTTCGCCGATGTGATGGCTGATGACGACGACTTCCTCGACAAGGCGCTCGAAGGCTTTGCGATGTTTGCCCTCAACCAGGGAGAAGTCTGCACCTGCCCGAGCCGCGCCCTCGTCCAGGAATCGATCTACGACCGCTTCATGGAAAAGGCCGTCAAACGCGTCGAGGCGATCAAGCAGGGCAACCCGCTCGACAGCGCGACGATGATCGGCGCCCAGGCTTCGTCGGAGCAACTGGAAAAGGTCCTCGCCTATCTTGATATCGGCAAGCAGGAAGGTGCGGAGGTTCTGACCGGCGGCTCGCGCAACGATCTCGACGGCGAACTGGCGAACGGCTATTACGTCAAGCCGACGATCTTCAAGGGCCACAACAAGATGCGCGTGTTCCAAGAGGAGATCTTCGGACCGGTGGTTTCGGTCACGACCTTCAAGAACGAGAAGGAGGCGCTCGAAATCGCCAACGACACGCTCTACGGCCTCGGCGCCGGTGTCTGGAGCCGAGACGCCAATCGCTGCTACCGTTTCGGCCGCGAGATCCAGGCCGGCCGCGTCTGGACCAATTGCTACCACGCTTACCCGGCCCATGCCGCCTTCGGCGGCTACAAGCAATCGGGGATCGGGCGTGAAACCCACAAGATGATGCTCGACCACTACCAGCAGACCAAGAACATGCTGGTGAGCTACAGCCCGAAAGCCCTTGGCTTCTTCTGAGATGCAACATGGCGGGAGGGTCTCAAACCCCTCCCGAAACTTCGGAGGAAGAACAATGGAAACGACCGTCAACGGCGAACCGCGTGTTCTTGCAACCGACGCGGCACTCGCTCTGATCGGCGAGATCAGGCGGGATCATCCCGATATCCTCTTCCACCAGTCCGGCGGCTGCTGTGACGGTTCCTCGCCGATGTGTTATCCCGCCGATGACTTCATGATCGGCGACAGCGACGTCAAGCTTGGCGAGATCGGCGGCGTGCCGGTCTATATCAGCGCCAGCCAGTTCGAGGCTTGGAAGCATACGCAGCTGATCATCGACGTTGTGCCCGGCCGCGGCGGCATGTTCTCGCTCGACAACGGCCGCGAGAAGCGCTTCCTCACCCGCTCCCGCCTCTTCGGCGGCGGCGAGGCCCTCGCCATCCCGGATGTGACGGTCAAGGCGATCTAGAGAATGATGCCGAAAAGTGTAAGCGGCTTCCGGGCGACATCATACTCTAACTAGCTAATTTAGAACGGGATTCAGATTGTGGGCCAACCGGACCTAAAATCATCCTGTTCCAGGGAATTTCGCCTGTAGTATTCCCATAGTACCCTCTGCCTCTCGCGCTTTGCTACTCTCCGCCTGTTGGTTTCAAAGGGAGGAAACGATGCCAGCCTCGAAGATCCTGATGATTACGGGTGATTTCACCGAAGATTACGAAACGATGGTGCCGTTCCAGACGCTGCTTGCCTGCGGCTATACGGTCGACGCCGTCTGCCCCGGCAAAAAGGCCGGTGAGACCGTCGCCACCGCCATCCACGATTTCGAGGGCGACCAGACCTATTCCGAAAAACGCGGCCACAATTTTGCGCTGAACGCCACTTTCGACAGCGTGCGGGCCGAAGATTACGATGCGCTCGTCATCCCCGGCGGCCGCGCACCTGAATATCTGCGCCTCAATGCCGACGTCATCAAATCCGTCCGCCATTTCTTCGACGCCGGAAAACCCGTCGCCGCCATCTGCCATGGCGCGCAGCTGCTTGCCGCTGCCGGCGTGCTGAAGGGCCGCACCTGCTCAGCCTATCCCGCCTGCCGGCCGGAAGTCGAACTTGCCGGCGGCATCTATGCCGACATCGCCATCAGCGATGCGGTCTCGGACGGCAATCTGGTCACGGCGCCGGCCTGGCCGGCGCATCCCTCATGGCTACGCCAGTTCATGGCTGTGCTGGATGCCGCAGCCCTGTTGGAAACCAACGCCGCCTAGAAGGGCGGCACGGGAGGACGACATGTGTGAACTCTTCATCAAGGCGGATGCGCGGCTGTGGGAAAGCACCACCCGGTCGCTGCGCATCGACGGCATGGTCACCAGCGTCAGGCTGGAAAACTTCTTCTGGTCGAAGCTGGAGGAAATCGCGCGGCGCGACGGCATGAATGTCGTTCAGTTGATCACCCGGCTGCACCATGAATCGATCGATGCCGGACATGATCTCGGAAACTTCACGTCCTTCCTGCGAGTCTGCTGCGCCCGCTATCTCGATCTCCAGCTTACCGGCGACATCCCGGGCGATGTCACCCGTCCCATCTCAAGCCTCGACGCGCCTGTCATCCTCGGCCGCGAACGGGCGAAATATCACTGACAGCCGGCCGGCACGACCATCGGGTGATGATAGACGAAGCTGCCCGCGGCAACTCGCCGGCAGTTCCGCAAGACGTGTCGACATAAGCCTTGCGGCGGGCTTGCGCTGGCGCGCAGCCTGGATCAACAATGCGCGCATCGTCCAGCAGCGGCACCGTCAGGAGATCAACTATCATGAACGACCAGAAAGCCGTGATTGTCACGGGCGCCGGCGGCAACCTCGGCAGCGCCGTTGTCCGTGAGCTTGCCGGCGCCGGCGCAAAACTCGTCTGCATGAACCGTTCGAGCGACGAGCTGGAAGCCTTGGCCGCCACTCTTCCCGCCTCCACCGAGTTTCTGTCGATCGCCGGAACCGATCTCACCGACTACGCCTCCTGCGCCGCCGCTGTTGCGCGGGCCGTCAAGCGTTTCGGCGGCGTTAGCGCATTGGTCAACACCGTCGGCGGCTTCCAGATGGGGCCGGTCGGACCGGACGCTCCTGCCCAATGGGAGACGATGATGACTGCAAACGCCCGCACCGCCCTGACGATCAGCGCCGCGGTTCTCCCGACCATGAAGGCATCAGGCTACGGCCGCATCGTTCATGTTGCTGCCGCACCCGGACTGAAGGCCGGCGCCAGGCAGGCCGCGTACGCCGCCTCGAAAGCCGCCGTTATCCGGCTGACCGAAGCGATCGCTGCCGAATGCCGCGACGACCGCGTCACCGCCAACTGTATCCTGCCAGGGACGATCGACACGCCTGAGAACCGCGCGGCCATGCCCGATGCGAAGACGGACGGCTGGGTCTCGCCGCAATCGATCGCCCGCCTCATCGCCTTCCTGATTTCGCCGGCCGCAGCCGTCGTCACCGGCGCGGCAATCCCGGCGACCGGCCGCGAATAACGGAAGATGCGACGTGAGCCGCCGTCAGTGGATGATCAGACGAGAGAGACCTGCAAGTTTTAGTCAATGACACACGATCTGGCTTGAGGTTCGGTTCGCCTTGAGGCAGCCTCGTCTCCGCCTGCCCACGTGATGGGCGCGAGACAGCGGACGGACACAATGGTCTTGGGGATCGCATTGCGGCGACATTTGCCAGAAGACGGGTGGCTTCAATGACGCACGGTCCGGCATTGCGCGCTGTCGGCGCAAACAGCCTGCTACGCAAGGAATGGTTCCTGGGCGTCAGCGTCGCGACCAGCCTGGCGTTTCTTGTTTTCCAGGAGCAGCTCTTCGGACAGCTTTCCGATCCGCTTTGGTTCACTGTCGTTTTTGTCTGGCTGTTCGCTGCCGTCCTCGGTTCCGCTCTGTCGGTAGTGCGGCACGCGGATCACTTGGCGGAGCGGCTGAAGGAGCCTTACGGCACGCTCATTCTGACGCTTGCCATCACCTCGATCGAGGTGATGGCGATTTCGGCCGTCATGCTTCACGGCGAAAACAATCCCACGCTTGCGCGCGATACTCTGTTTGCAGTCGTCATGATCATCCTGAACGGCATGGTCGGCCTGTCCTTGCTGCTGGGTGCATGGCGGCGACCGGAACAACAGCATAACCTGCAGGGCGCCAATGCCTATCTCGGAGTCATCGTACCGCTGGCGACCCTGAGCCTGGTGATGCCGACATTTCTTGCAGGCCCGGACGGACAACATCCATCGGCGGCGCGGCAATTGATACTGGGCATCATATCGGTCGGCCTTTACGCCACGTTTCTGTTTCTTCAGGCCGGCCGCCATCGGGACTATTTCAGCGACGACAGCAACCGTCACGAACCTCCCGGCGAACGTGCTCCTCGCCATGGGCCGGTATGGCCTCATGCCATCCTGCTTTTCGCCTACATGGGTCCTGTAGTCTTTCTGGTCGAACAGCTTGCCCGGCCGATCGATTACATTATCGAAACCTTGCATGCTCCAACCGCATTTGGCGGTGTTGTCATGGCCGTCCTCGTCGCCACGCCCGAGGCCATCAGCGCCGTGCGTGCGTCCATCGCCAACAATCTGCAGCGCTCCGTCAACATCTTCCTTGGTTCGGTGCTGTCGACGATCGGGCTGACGGTGCCGGCGATGCTTGTTGTCAGTCAGCTTTACGGACACCCCGTAACACTCGGCCTCGAGCATGGAGATCTTGTGATGCTCCTGCTCACTCTTGCCGTCAGCATCATCACCTTTGCCAGCGGCCGCACCCATCTCATGCAGGGTGCCGTCCATCTGGTGCTTTTCCTGGCCTATGTGCTGCTGATTTTCCAGCAATGACGCCCGGCCGCAAGATCAGGAAAGTAAAGAGTTCCAAGCTTCGACCGTCTTCCGCTATGATAATGGGAGATTTGCATATTTTGGCGATCATAGTGGCTGCAGGATCGTGAACGATACGGAGGCCGGACTTGAGCTCACTGTTGCTTGGCGGGCTTGTATTTATCTTTCTGTCGACGGCGACATCGATAGGGTTGATGGTGCGCGCCCACTTGCCGGATCATCATCTCAATGCCGAATCCAAGGATGTCATCAGGCTGGCGACCGCGGTGGTCGGAACGCTGTCGGCCCTGGCGCTCGGCCTTCTTATCGCATCCGCCAAGTCGAGCTATGACAATGCCGAAGTGGAGATGAGAACGGCGGCGGCGCGGGTGCTCCTGCTTGACCGCGTCATGGCGCAATACGGGCCGGAAACCGACAAGGCGCGTCAATTGCTGCGTGAACTCATCGAGAAACGGCTGAGCCGCGGCTGGACGACGGAGACGACCGACGAGCCATCCGCCAAGGCGCTGGGAGAATATCAGGATATCGAAGCGGTTCAGGGCGACCTTCGATCCCTGCTGCCGAAGGATGCCGTGCAGCGCTCTCTGCAGGCGCGCGCTCTTGAGGTGAGCGGCATGCTGGCCGAGACCCATTGGCTGCTGGTCGAATCCGGTAAGGAGGGTTTACCCTGGGCCTTCCTTGCCGTTCTCGTCTGTTGGCTCGGGCTGCTTTTTGCGACCTTCGGGCTGCAGGCGCCGGCCAATCCGACGGTGCTGTCCATTCTGCTTGTCTGCGCCCTGTCCGTCGCCGGCGCGATCTTTCTGGTTTCGGATATGGCCAATCCCTATGTCGGGCTGATCCGTGTTTCGGATGCCCCTCTGCAATCCGCCATCGAACGGCTCGGGAAACCGTAGTGTTTTGACGTCTCTCAAGAGATGACTCCAACACAGTTCAATTGTGCACCAGCAGCTATTGCAATTTTTAGCAATGCCGCGACATAATATCGCATGCCCGGAACTTTTCGGAGAGGGGTCGTCTCCGCCGAGGCACGCATGAAGACTGGGGCTCTTCAACATCGGGGCGGCGGCAATGCGTGTGAGATTGTATCAGGGTCTGTGCCTGTCTGTGGCGCTCGCCGGCATGGCAATTCTTGCTGGCTGCGAGGAAAGCGGCAACACCTATGTTGCTCCTCCACCACCTCCGGTTCGCGTCGCCCAGCCGGTCCAGCAACCGGTCACCCTCTATTTCGAACTCACCGGCAACACGGCGCCGCTGAATTCCGTCGATATCGAGGCGCGCGTTCAAGGCTACATCCAATCCATCGACTATCAGGACGGCATGACGGTAACGAAGGGCACCAAGCTCTTCGGCATCGAGCGCGACACCTATCAGGCGCAACTGGATCAGGCAAAGGCATCGCTCGCCTCGCAACAGGCGTCTCAGGTCGGCGCGCAGCAGGAATACGACCGACAGCTCAATCTATCGAAGCAACAGGTCACCACGCAGACCGCAGTCGACAGCGCCAAGGCGACGCTCGACGAGGCGAATGCCTCCATCCTCAATGCCCAGGCCAATCTCGAGCTCGCGACGATCAACTTGGGATACACGGAAGTGCTTGCCCCCTTCGACGGCACCGTCACCGACCACCTCGTCGATATCGGCGCGCTGGTCGGCGTATCCGGTCCCACCAAACTCGCCAGCATCGTGCAGCTGGATCCGCTCTATGCCTATTTCAACGTCAGCGAAACCCAGGTGCTGACGATCAAGGAAACCCTGGCAAAGCAGGGGCACACCTTCAAGCAGACGGACCTTCCAACCATACCGGCGGAAATCGGCCTGCAGACGGAAGAAGGTTATCCGCACAAGGGCCATCTCGATTACGTATCGCCGCAGCTCGATGCCTCCACAGGCACGCTTCAGGTGCGCGCCGTGTTCGACAACAAGGACCGCGCCATGTTGCCCGGTCTCTTCGTCCGGGTCCGTGTGCCGGTCGGCCATAACGACAAGGCCCTACTGGTGCGCGACGATGCGATCGGCACGAACCAGCTGGGCAGCTATCTGCTCGTTCTCGGCAAGGACGATGTCATCGAGCAGAAGCAGGTCAAGACCGGCCAGCGTGAAGGTTCGCTCCGCGTCATCGAGTCAGGCCTCGATGCAGCCGACTGGGTGGTGACCCAAGGTATCCAGCAGGCCATTCCCGGCAGCAAGGTCACGCCCGAGAAGATGGAAATGAACCCGCCGGCAACTGCCGCCGGCGATGCCAAGGCCAAGACCACCACGCAATGAATTCGCCATCATGGTTCATCTGAACGTCTGAGGACAGCAGCATGATCTCGCGCTTCTTCATCGAGCGACCGGTACTCGCCAACGTCCTGGCGTTGGTCTTCGTGCTCATCGGCGCGGTGGCCCTCATCCAACTGCCCGTGGCGCAATATCCGAATGTCGTTCCGCCGACGGTGCAAGTGACGACCCGCTTTCCCGGCGCCAGCGCCCAGACCCTGGTCGACACCGTGGCGCTGCCGATCGAGCAGCAGGTCAACGGCGTGCAGGACATGCTCTACATGCAGTCAACCAGCGCCAGCGACGGCACTTACTCGCTGACCGTGACCTTTGCCATCGGCACGGATCCCGACCAGGCTCAGGTCCTGGTACAAAACCGCGTTGCCATAGCGATGTCATCGCTTCCCGAAGCGGTACAGCTTCAGGGCGTGACGACGCAGAAGAAGTCGACGGCGATCCTCGGTTTCGTCAGCCTGACCTCACCAGACAGCCGTTATGACAGCCTGTTCCTGTCGAACTACGCCGTCATCAACTTGCAGAATGAACTCGCCCGCCTGCCAGGTGTCGGCAACGTCACCGTGTTCGGCGCCGGTCAATATGCCATGCGCATCTGGATGGATCCGAACCTGCTGCAGGCGCGCGGCCTGACCCCACAGGATGTCGTCAGCGTCGTGCAGCAGCAGAGCCAGGAGGTCGCCGCCGGCCAGATCGGCATTCCGCCGGTGCCGAAGGGACAGGTCTTCCAATATACGCTGAACGTCAATGGCCGGCTGAACGAGGCGGCCGACTACGAGGATATCGTCGTCAAAGTGGAAAGCGGACAGGGCGGCCGTGTGACCCGGATCCGCGATATCGGCCGCGTCGAACTGGGCGCCCAGACCTACAGCCAGTCCTTCATGCAGAACGGCAGGCCGGCGGCCGGCATCGGCATATTCCAACTGCCGGAAGCCAATGCGATCTCGGTTGCACAGGCCGTGCGGGCGAAAATGGAAGAGCTCTCGAAGAGCTTTCCGCCGGGCCTCGAATATCATGTACCGTTCGACACGACGAAATTCGTCGAGGCCTCCATCGACGAGGTTTACGTCACCTTGATCGAGGCCGGCGTTCTCGTTCTCATCGTCATTCTCGTCTTCCTGCAGGACTGGCGGGCGATGCTCGTGCCGGCGACCACCGTTCCGGTCACCATCATCGGCGCCTTCGCGGCCATGGCGGCATTGGGCTTCACCGTCAACCTGTCGACGCTCTTTGCCATCGTTCTCGCCATCGGTATCGTCGTCGACGATGCCATCGTCATCGTCGAAGGTGTCGCCCGGCACATCGAGGCGGGCATGTCCGGCCGAAAGGCCGCCGAGAAGGCGATGGAGGAACTGCTCGGCCCGGTCATCGGCATCACGCTGGTGCTGATGGCCGTTTTCATTCCAGCCGCCTTCCTGCCCGGCCTGACCGGACAGCTCTACAGGCAGTTCGCCCTCGTGATTGCCGCGACCGCGCTGATCAGCGCGATCAATGCCGTCACGCTGAAACCGACGCAATGCGCCCTCTGGCTGCGTCCGCCGGCCCCGCCCGAGAAACGCAACATCCTTTATCGCGGCTTCAACAGGGTCTACGACAAAGGCGAGCGCGGCTATGCCGGGCTGATCGGATCGATGACGCGTCACGCCGGAATCATGGCGGTCGCGGCACTGGTGCTGATCGCGGTCGCAGCCTGGGGGCTTGCCCGCCTGCCGACGGCATTCCTGCCCATCGAGGATCAAGGCTACGTGCTGATCAATGCGCAATTGCCGGACGGTGCCTCGAAGGAGCGCACCGATGCTGTCATGGACGCGGTCGGCAAGATCGCCGAAGCCACACCCGGCGTCGACCAGGTGCTGACCATCAGCGGCATCTCCGTTCTCGACAACAATGCCAGCCTGCAGAATGCCGGCGTCGCCTATGTCGTGCTGAAGGATTGGGATGAACGCGGCAAGCAGAAGGGGCAGGACTTGCTGTCGATCTACCAACATCTGAACGGCGCGCTGCAAAGCGTGCTCACGGCCAAGACGCTGGTGATCGTGCCGCCTCCGATCCAGGGCGTCGGCAATGCCAGCGGCTTTACCATGCAGGTCGAGATCAGGAACGGCATTTCCGACTACCCGCTGCTGCAATCGCTTGCCGATACGATCGTCAGGAACGGCAGTGCCCAATCGTCGCTGCAAAGGCTGAGCACGCCTTTTCGCTCGAACGTGCCGCAGCTGGCTGTTTCCGTCGATCGCATCAAAGCGGAGACGCTGGGAATTACCGTGGGCCAGGTCTTTTCCGCTCTCTCCGGCTATGTCGGATCGAGCTATGTGACCCAGTTCAACAAATTTGGCCGCACCTTTCAGGTCTATGCACAAGCCGCCTCCGATTTCCGGGTCAGCGCCGAAGACATCCGCAATCTTAAGGTCAAAGCCGGCGACGGGACGATGGTGCCGCTCGGCACGGTCGTCGATGTCACGACGACGCAAGGTCCTTCCCTGATCAGCCTCTACAATCTCTACCCCACAGCAACCATCGTCGGCGGTCCTGCCGCCGGCTTCAGTTCCGGCCAGTCGCTCGACGTCATGGAACAGATTGCCGACCAGACGTTGCCGCCGGGCACGGGCTTCGAGTGGACGGCGCTCTCCTATCAGGAGAAGGCCGTGGGCGGGCAGATCTATTTCATCTTCGCGCTCGCCATGCTGCTCGTCTATTTCGTGCTCGCCGGTCAGTATGAAAGCTGGATCTTGCCACTGGCGGTCATACTCGCCGTGCCGCTCGCTCTGCTGGGCACGGTAGCAGCACTTACCGCTGCGGGTGTTGCCAACAACCTCTATACGCAGATCGGCCTTATCCTGCTGATCGCACTTGCATCGAAGAACGCCATCCTCATCGTCGAATATGCGCGGGAAAAGCGGGCGGAAGGCATGGAAATCCTGGATGCGGCCGTCGAGGCCGCCCGGCTGCGTTTCCGGCCAATTCTGATGACGTCCTTCGCCTTTATCCTCGGCGTCCTGCCGCTGGTGCTGGCGACGGGCGCCGGCGCATCGGCCCGTAAGTCGATCGGCATATCGGTCTTCAGCGGCATGATCGCCTCGACCTGTCTTGCCGTGCTCTTCGTACCGTCCTTCTACGTCCTGCTGCAGCGCCTCGAGGAATATTTGAAACGGCGCGGAGCGACCGCAAACACGGCCGCGAGCGTGACGGAGGCGGAGACATCGAACGTCCGATAGACGACCGCAGCATTATTGGACGATCACCTGCACATAAACGTTGCCGCTCTTGGCGTAATAATACGCGCCGCATCGATAATAGTAGCCGCCGTAATAGGGACCATAGCGGCAGCCTGCCGGAAGCACGGCGATGGTCGTCGTCGTGCGTGTGACGACCCGCCGCGTCGTCCGACGGGCCACGCCCGCATAAGAGAGCGGCGTCAGCGGCCTGCCGATGACGGCGCCCGCCGGCGTGGCGAAGCCGATCGACAACGGCAGAAATCCCTGCACCTCGATGCGAATGTCGGTGAATGTCACGACGCCGGCGAGGCCGAGAGCGAAGAACAGCTTGTTATAGGTCATTTCACCTCTCCCATATCGGCAGGCGCCGGAAGCTCATCAAGCGATTGCAGCTCGCTGAGATCGACCGTCTTCGCACTGGCCGGAACTTCGATGCTGTAGGAAACGGCCGCGACATCGGCGCCGCTTTTGAAATCGCTGATTTCAAGCGTGTATTGCGGCGCCTGGACGACGTGCTTGCTGGTGATGACGTAACGGCGCGGTATCGGTTGCGAGCCGGTCTGTATCCAGATCTGCCAGTCGATTTCAGGCGTTCGGAAGGCCAGGTATGCGCATTCGACGCCATCCACGAAAGCACTGGAAATGTGCTTGGCATCGGTCACCTCAGACATCAGCACATCATAGACGTTGGAGGACAAGAGATCGGCGCCTGGCGCTTCGACCCCCGCGGTCATAAGCCTGTTGATCAGTTCGTCGAGCGAACCCTTGCCATCGATCTTGGCATAGGCGTCGAGGTTCTTGCCATGCACCGTCAGCGACGAACCGTCGAAACTGACGTCGAGATCGGCAAAACCGCCGGTTCTGGTGACACGCAGCTTGTCGGGACGTGTCAGGTTGGCTGTCCCGGAGCTGACGAACTGGAGCTTCTCGAACTCGGGCGTCACGGCTTCGAGCGACGATTGATAAGTAAAGGATATCGTCTTCTGCGCCGCCAGAAAATCGGACATCGCCTTGAGTAGGGCTTTTGCATCATCCGCCCAAGCGCTCGTTGGCAGCGCCAGGCCGGCGGCGAGCGAGGTATAAACAAGCATCCGCTTCAATCGCGGGAAACAGAAAGTCGATGACATGACAATGCCTTTCATATGTGCCGTCATTGATTTCATCGGATATGCAGGTGCCGAACCGATTCCGGCCGGAGATGAAGTGTGCAGACGCAAACTGTGCATGTGCCAGACCGGCCACCTGCCGGTCTTTACCGCGTTGCGCTCACCGAATGACGCTGAAGCGCGATGCTGTTCGGATTACCGCTTTCACAGATCGGGGTCTGACCAGGCTATAATCCCGAAGTCAACACTCTGTGGCAGGCCGGCGACACGCGTTGCAGATTGTCCCGGAGGCAAGCGATACCCCGCCCTCCGCCGAGCGGCACCATCCGGCACAAGGCCCGGAAGTCCAATCCACAGGTTTCACGCAGGATCATCAGTTCCTCGCGTGGCGAGAAGGCCGGCATCATGGCCTGAGGAGCAGGCGTGGTCGCGACCGCCGCAGCGCCGCCGCCGGTGGCCGGGGTTGATCCGGCTGCCCCTCCGAGCGCCGCAACGGCCTGCTGGCACGGTGCCGACAGAGCGGCGTTGTGCTGCTGCAAGCAGCTGAGCGCCTCTGCGCCGCCCGGCGTCACGCCGGAACATTGCGCCATAAAATCGCGTTGGCAGGCTGATTTGACGGCGTTGCGCTGCGCCTGCGTCGGCTGATGCGCCGGCGCGCCGGTCGCAGGCGCCGGGGTGACCGCTCCGGTGGTTGCCGGCGCGGCCGGAGACGGCTCCGCCGATGTCGACTTCGGTTTGCTAACCGCCGACACAGCTTTCTTACAGCCGGCTGAAAGTGTGGCGCTATGCTGTTGCAGGCAGGTGAGTGCCTCCATCCCGCCCGGCGTGACGCCGGAACATTGCGCCATGAAATCGGAACGGCATTCCGCCCTGATCGCATTGCGCTGCTCCTCAGTCGGCGCCTGCGCAGACGCGACGCCTGCGAAGAGCACCACTGCGCAGAGTGGTGGCAATCCCGAGATAGCAAACCGAAGACGACGCCTTCCATGCGGAGTCGTCAGTAGAGAAGATGCCCATTTTCCCATTATTCCTCCCCCCTATAAATCTCTAATCTACTTCATGAAATCGAACGCCCTGCTGAATAGGATAATAAACGCCCGCCAATTTGAGGGACGTTGCTTGCGGCTGCGAAAATATTAAAACGCCGGCTCCACGTATATTAGAATATTGCTAATTTAGCAACTATCGTGCGCCTGAAAACTGATCAAGGGAAACGTATCGCTCATCAGCTTTCTGATCGGAAACCATGCATCTCAAAGCAAGTGCTTTGCGAATACATGCTGCCGTCATGCCGCAGCCTCGTACCCTCTTGAAGCCGGGCTCTCGCGGCCTTCAAGCCGAAAGCGTGCAATCATGTCGGTAAGTGCAAGCGCCTCGGACGATAGCTGTTGGGTGGCAGCATTCGTCTCTTCCACCATCGCCGCATTTTGCTGCGTCATACGATCAATATCGTTGACCGACGCGTTGATCGAATGGAGTGTCGTTGCCTGTTCGCGGCTTGACGAGGCAATGAGTTCAATATGGCCGACGATGTGGACGATCTCGCTGGAAATCTCCATCAGCGCATCGCCGGTGCGGCCGACGAATTCGGAGCCGGACGCAACCTCGCGGACGGAATTGTTGATGAGCTCGCCGATTTCCTTGGCTGCACGAGCCGATCGCTGCGCCAGTTCCCGCACCTCCTGTGCCACGACAGCAAAGCCCTTGCCGGCCTCACCCGCTCTCGCCGCTTCGACTCCCGCATTTAGGGCCAAGAGATTGGTCTGGAAAGCGATGGAGTCGATGGCGCTGACAATCTGAACGATCTTACCCGACGCGTCCTCAATCCGTCCCATGGCCGAAACCGCGTTTTGGACCACTGAAGCCGAGGCGTCGGCACCCTGTTTGGCGCGCTGGACAAGCGCAAGCGCTGCTGCTGCCCGTCCTGACGAGGTATTGACGGCGGAAGAAATCTCCTCCACTGCCGCTGCGGTTTCCTCAAGTGCAGCCGCCTGCTTCTCCGTTCGACGGGCCAGGTCATCAACGGCTTCCGCCATCTGTCGGCCATTGTCGTTGATGAGGGAAGACGTCTCGCGGATATCGCAGAGCGTCTCTCTGAGACCCGCCACCGACATGTTGAAATCGGTGCGGATCCGGTCGAGTTCGGCGGCAAAGGGCGTATCGATCGAAAAATTCAACTCCCCGCGCGACAGCCGCGTGAGCCCCTCTGCAAGCGCCTCGATTGCGGCGTCAACCTGGACCTTGGCGCTACGTCGCTGGAGTTCGTTGCGGGCGCGCTCAGATTCCGCATCACTGCGTGCGATCTCGGCCTGTTGTTCCATTTCGACATTCGACAGCGCATTTTGTTTGAAGACGGAAAGCGCACGAGCCATTTCCCCGATTTCGTCGCCCCGTGCCTCGCCGGTGATTGTGGTATCGAGCCGTCCCTCTGCGATCTTGCGCATCGCTGCGGTAATCTGGGTGATCGGTCCCTTCAGGGTGACGACCAGTGCGGCACCCGCGGTCATAGCAATCAGGATGCCGATGACAATCGCGCCTCCGGATATCCTATTGGCCTGTTGACGATCCTGCCCAGCATTTTGCCTCTGCGTCTCGGCGAATTGAGCAAGCAGGTTCCAGGTGTTGTCGATCTGCCCCGCAGCGCTGTCGAACTCAGCCAGTTTGCGCACCGCACCTTCGGAAAGCGCTGCCGCGTTCGCCGCAAGCAGATCGAGGACGGGTTGAGCCTTCTTCGGAATTTCGGCAAAGACCGGATCGTCGTTCACCACGCCGGCGAGACGGCCGAGCTCGGTCTGATACATGTAGATCGACTGCTGGACTTTCTTCACTCGCGCATCGTCTGGATTGCCGGCGAGTTCGGCGAAGCCGACGCGGATCTCGTTATTGCTGTTAACGATGGCGCGCAGTTCGTTGCCGACATTGGTCGCCTGAGAGATATCTTTGTCCGACGCGGCAAGCGCCAACACGGAGGTCCGCATCAGATCGTCGCCAATCGTCTTGAGACTGTCGCCAGTTGCAGCAAGATCGGCGACGGCGGTATCCGTTGCTGGAACATCCAAAGTGTCAGGCGACACCTTCGAAGCGTTGGCGACAGCATCCACAGCAGCGGCATACTGGGCGGCGATGGCTTGTTTGTCGGTCCCTACAGCAGGCGAAAGCTGTTCCTTTGCCTTTTGCAAATCGGGGGCATATTTGGCTAACAGGCCAACTTTGTCAGCCGGCGTCGTCATGCTCGCATAGTCATTGCGAAGTTTTGTCGCGATACTGGCGGCGGCGCTGATGGAGACGGAATTGCTCAGGCCGCTCTTGTTGGCATTTTCCATCTTTTTCGCACTGGCCATCAGCATGAACGAGCGCTTGCCAACCTGCCCTTGCAGGTCAAGAAGTGCCGCGGAAGCAGCGTCCACATCGCTGAGAATTTTCTGCTGTCCCGTTTCGATTTGCCAGATCGCTTCGATCTTTTGCGGTATGATTTGCGACTGACCAAGCGCCCGGTCAAGAAGCCCCACATCGGTCGTCGGCCTTAGCCTCTCGATCGTCTGCTGCAGGTTTGTCAGTTGCTCTCGGGCGTCGGCAAGCGCGGTATCACGAGCTTCCTGCGACGGCTTCATCAGAAAGCCGGTCATGCTGGAAGAAACATGTTTGAACCCGTTCAGGGACTGCAAAACATGGTTGGAGATCTCCATGCGTCCCTCGAGAAGGCTGGACGCGTAGTACCCCGTCAGTCCCACTGCGCATAGACTAATGACGAATGGCGCCAAAAGTACGAGCACCTTCGTCTGAATGCGAACCCGCGACATCAAACCATTTACCACGAATGCACCCTCACCACCGATTAGAGCTAAGCTGTCATTCTTTGCTTAAGAACCGATAAATGGGTTGATCCGAGGACTATGCACGCTTGACCTACCGGGGCGAAGGCGTGGTTCAGACACTCGAACGGGCATGTAGGCAGATCGGCTATTCATCATCGCCTGTCCCTATTGCGGACACCTGCTGAGGCATTAACTCGCACGTCTGGAAACGCCAAAGCCCGCACGAGGCGGGCTTTTTGTATCAGTGTGTATGGCGGTCTGTGTGGGATTTGGTTGCGGGGGCAGGATTTGAACCTGCGGCCTTCAGG
>NZ_JACHYZ010000026.1:0-35153 GCF_014193215.1 Rhizobium sp. BK112 | reverse complement strand
GAACAAGGGCGCCGTCACGACGGCGCCCATTAACATTCCGGGTTGGAAAGGAGAGAGCGATGAAACCCGATATGTTCAAACAGCCTGTTTCCATTCTTGTCGGCCTTGGCTTCCCAGCAGAGGTTCGCAGCGTCATAGATGCCTACCGGCATCTTTCCGAGTGTTCGACGTCACTCAGGGACAGCGCGCATGCGATTGCGCTGAAGGCCTGCAGCGCGGCACTGCATGGCGAGATCGAAGCAGAAACCGCGCGTGGCCTGTTTGCGGCCTTCGCCGAGAAACACGATCTGCTGGCGCCGGAAACCAATATGATCGCGGTCTCACGACTGCGGCGTGACCGCGATCCACACGTACAGTGAGGTGGTCCAGACGACAAGCTAAATGGCCTTTTTCAGTACATTAGCGGCCGCCCAACGCACAGAAGAGTTAGTGCTCGGGGTTAAGCAAATGATCGCTGAGCGGCCAAGAATAAAATATCAAATATCGAGCGGCAGTTGTAGTTCAAATTTCTACGGCGCGACGGTTAAATCTTTTCGCCGCGCAAACAGACATTCCGGTAGGTACCAAGGATGTGGATCTGATAAAACTCCGCAGAGAGTAATTGATTGTAAAGTGGGGCACGTTCGTCTAAGCCATTTTCAGCGCCAAAGGCGAGATCTAGAAACCACCCCCCTCATTTATCCCCCGCTCACGCGGGGGTACTCATTGCAGGTACTAGGCTGGGTCGGGCCGTTTCTTGATCCAAGGCCATCGAGCGGGGGTCAACTGACGTCTCGTGCGATGTCAACCTCCCGGTAACCTAGACAGCTCTTTACGGTCGTACGGCAGGTTGTTTTCCGCTATGCGTATTTCTCGTTAAGCTTGCGTAAGGGGAGCGGCATATCAATGAACTCCACCATGCCGATAACAGTGCACAACTGGTTCGACGGCACCCCGAACAAAAAGTTCGGCTCCCTATTAAATGCTGTAGAATATGTAGGAAAGTTCTCCAGCGACCTCACGGCGATAGAAATCCTCTACCATATCGGCGATCATCAATATCGGATCATTTCGGGCAACAAACTGGCCGCGATGATTACCCAGGTCAAGGCGCGCCACCTATTGCAGATCCTGCTCGCCTCCGCGGCCGTTACTCACGAGCGGCAGGCCGCGCAAGCATCTTGAAGAGATGCGTCGCGAACCTATCTGAATCCATAGGCGATTAATCTCGACGGAGGAGCAGGTTATGTCGCTGCTAAGTCTCCTTTATCTGGATGATCATGGCGTTGAACTGGTCTCCAATGCCGTTAGGCAGTGGTGTCAGGTCCGCCGGGTCTCAAACCAAACCATCCAAGGCCAGAAAGCCTTGAATATTGCTGTCGACAAGGTACTTGCCGGTGAAACGTCGCCGGCGGCGATTGTTGAGGCAATCGATAGCGGTATGCAGGTCGACCTCACCGGCAAATAGCTCGCGAGGAAATGACCATTTGGTGCGGAACCGCACGGAACTTATCCGACTGTCTGGTGTTGGACGAAAAGGATCGCACAGGTGGCCCCATACTGGGGCCGTCCGCTTCCCTTCCTTCCTGTGCGATCCGACCTTTCCAGCAACTCCCCGGTTCGGCGAAATCAAAGAATTCCTCGGTACGGGGACAATAGTCTTCGTTGATGGTAAGGTGCCTCGCCGTGCGGAGATGTGTAAAGCCACACGACACTTCGCCATGCGGTCCACTCGTACACCTGAGCCTGCCCCGCTCCCAAAAAAGCGGGGCCTTTTTTTGGCAATTGACGACGTTCCAGGTGAGCGTTGGTGTCATGCGTTTGCGTGTCTTTTTGGCAGGTGGTCCCTTTCGTTTCTAGGCAATGTTCTTATTTTGTTCTTACTAGTGATTTAGTCAATCAGGAATCTGTTGGAGGCCGAATGGAGGAGTGGACATTGGCACCTGAATGCCTTGTCGCTGAGGCAAATCAACGTGGTTTTGCCCTGTGGACAACTTGTGGGTTCAGCGAACTGGCATTGAGGCGTGGCCAGTGAACATGATCCGGCCACGCACTCGCAATTCGTCGATGCGATCGACACTGAACTCTTCGGAGGGATAGCCGGCAGCGACGTTGTCAGATGTCAGGGATAACTCTCCATCCATCGACCAACGCGCCCGTGCTCGCCTGGTCGCATGAAGGCCGTCATGGGTCTTTCGGAGCGTCGGGCCTGCCAGATCATATCTGCCGACCGCAAGACGATCCGTTATCGGTCAAGTCGACCGCCGGAGGTCGATCTGCGAGCGAAGCTGCGCGACCTCGCCAACGAGCGGCGGCGTTTTGGCTACCGTCGGCTGTTCATCCTGCTTCGGCGAGATGGAGAGCCGTCCGGCGTCAATCGCATATACCGTCTTTATCGCGAGGAAGGGCTTTCCGTTCGCAAGCGAAAGGCCCGGCGGCGTGCTGTCGGCACGCGTGCACCGATCCTGGTCGAGGCGAAAGCCAATGCCCGCTGGTCGCTGGATTTCGTCCACGACCAGTTTGCCTGCGGCAGACGATTCCGGGTCTTGAATGTCGTTGATGACGTGACGCGCGAATGCCTGGCAGCGATCCCGGACACGTCTATCTCTGGTCGACGTGTTGCTCGAGAACTGACAACGCTGATCGAACGACGCGGCAAGCCCGGAATGATTGTCTCCGACAACGGCACCGAACTAACGTCGAATGCCATTCTCGCCTGGTCGAGGGATCACAAGGTGGAGTGGCACTACATCGCGCCGGGGAAGCCGATGCAGAACGGCTATGTCGAGAGTTTCAACGGTCGGATGCGCGACGAGTTGCTCAACGAGAGCCTCTTCTTCGGCCTCGATCATGCCCGCAGCGCCATTGCTGAATGGGCTGACGACTACAATCTTGTTTCATAACACCCATCTTTCTATGTCATTGAAGGGAATAGATTTTCCTGATCTGGAGGCGATCCCGCGGGGTGGCGAGGGTTCTTCCGGGCACGATCGAGAATCTGACGTGCTTGCGGGGTCGCGAGTTTGGAACGGCTGAAGATCCATGGGCCATCGGGTAGCGGATGAGCCCCCTTAATATCGCCAGCCTCGGCCGCCAGACGCAGCGTCTTTGGCGATATCCCGAGTAACTTCGCCGCACCGCCCAGATTAAGCCATGGCTCAACCCCGTCGATCTGCGGACGGAAGACCGGAATCTTGCGATATGACCTCAGCGCGGTGACCCGCTCCCGTGTCCAGCGATTGCCATTGCCGGTCGTCAGTCCGTTGCGATTGAGGACACCGGCAATCACATCATCATTGGCGATCAAGACGAGCTGTTTCACAGCGTCGACAATGTCGTCAGGGGTCGCGTTTCTTTGGCCACGGTGTCGCTTCGGCAGGCGCAGTTCGGTGTGGACGCCTCCAACCCAATGAATGACGAGGACGATCTCAGAGGTTCCATCATCAAGATCGGCGACCACTTCATTGATGAGCGTGCGCACGATGCGCTTCTTCAGCCTTGCATCGGTTGTCGTCGCCGTCCAGACGGCGCGAAGGTTTCCCGCAAGTGCGGTTACCTGTGATGCGGACATGGGGAACGGATGCGGCGTAATTGTCCGATGTTTGGCAATCTTGGCCTCGATCTCACCGACGCCAGTCAGCGCCTTGTTCCAGCGTGCTTCCAGCTCCGACGTCACCAGCCTATTCTCCGGATCAGCCGCGTCATATTGCCGGAATGCCCGGTCGGCTACATAGCGTGCTGCCTCGAGGTCGCGCATCAGGGCATCCTGAACCTGATCGCGTTGGTTGGCCATATTGCGTTCCGCCTCGACGGCGGCGGCAATGGCTCCTGGCTCGACCACGCCGAGAAGTGCCTCTTCGATCGCGTCATCGACCCGCAGACCGCCGAAGGCGATGCAACGTGGTTCGCCGTTGTCGAGCAACCCTCGCCAACAGGAATAGCGCGGGATGTTATGGTTGGCTCCTGTGTAACGAACCGTCAGCTTCCGGCCGCACCTTTTGCAGCGGAACAGGCCGGCAAGCAGAGCGTCGCCATGCTTCGGCGCTCCATGATGGCGACTGGCCGGTACATTGTCGCTGACCATCTTGCGGATCTCCTCCGCCCGTTCCCAACTGATGTAACCTTCGTGCGCATCCGGGATCAGCGCCAGCCATTCATCACGCGCCTTGCGGCGAATTCCAGATCGGCCATCGTATCCCGGTACGGAACGACTCTTACCATAAGCATAAGCGCCGCCGTAGATCGGGTTCGCAATCATCCGGTGGATGGTGGCATAATTTGGCCTGCGCCAGATGACGTCACCGTTGGCGCACCTGACGGGCAGGTCCAACCCCTGCTCAAGGAACCATAGCAAGGCCTGCCGGGCACTCCCGAGTTCGGTGACCTTGTTGAAGACGAGTGCGATGGCTTCCTGGATGCGTCGGTCTGGATCCTTCTCGATCCCATCACCGGCCTTTACGAAGCCGGCCGGAACAGTGACGACGAGTTCACCGCGGCGAGCCTTCTCATAGCGGGCGGAAAGGGAACGCTGACGCAAGAGATCGAGTTCATACTCGTTGAGGCTGCCCTTCAAACCCAGGAGCAGGCGGTCGTTGCCCTGGCGGGGCGCATAAACTGCTTCCTGGTCGACCAGGACGGTATCGACAACGCGGCACATCTCGATGAGTTGCTGCCAATCGCGGCTGTTCCGGGCGAAGCGCGATACCTCACGCGCGGCCACGGCGCCTACCTTGCCAAGGCAGACTTCCGCCACCATCCGATCAAATCCAGCGCGGGTCACGCCGCCGGCGGCCGAACGACCAAGGTCGTCATCCACCGTCTCTATATGTGACCACCCAAGCGCTGCCAGACGGTCGCACATGGCGTACTGGAGGGCGCTGCTCTCTCGATTGTGCAGAACCTGGTGAGCCGAGGACTGCCGAACATAGAGGATGGCCTTCCGCTCCAGATGATGCGGCGCGATCTTCTCATGCATCATGACCGGCCTCCTTCTGTTGGCAGGCATGTCCGCACTTTGCGTGATCGACGAACAGCCGCACGATGAGCACCGTCAACGCTTGGCGGGTCTCCTCCGGCAACTCCGGCCATTGCGGCGTCCCTGCCGTCTTCCCCCGCTGCGGGGCCGAGAACAGATCGAACTGGCATGTCATGGGCTGGCGAGGCATGAACATCTCTCCGACTCGTTTCGTGAGAGACCAATGCTGCGCCCATTACCGAAGATTGCGATGAGCCATCAGCGTCCTTCAGCAATCTTGCCAAAGTATGCAGGCTTGCGAGATCGACGTGCGGGACCGCCAGGCTGCGCCAACAACCACTCACTGATCGGTCGAACATCCATGCTGGGACCTCAAGAAGTCGACCAGAAGAAGAACCAGAAAGGCTGCAGCGGAAAATATGCGTCCCTTTGGACACCGCCTCATGCACGTGAACAAGCCGTCCGGACCAGGGATGCCACGGATACAGAAGCTCGCGAACCTCGGTCCCGTGGGTGTTCTGTCGTCGTGTTGTATAACCATTTCCGGCCACACTCGTCGCTCGGATACCAGACCCCGGCAGGCTACGCCGGGAGCATCGCCGCAACCGGCTCCAACGCTGCGCAAGATGAAAGCTTCGCGTTTCCGCCGGTTGCTCCCACCGCGCCAGTTGGCGTATTCAAAGCCGCCGAGGCTCTAATCGCAGCCGGATGAAACTTCCGTGGCAGGTCATGACCCCTCCTACGGATTTCCGGAAAGCCACGCCGCGAGTTTTGCGCTCATCGCCTATGCCTCCAGCTTCGTGAAATGCCATTACGCGGACGCGTTCTGCGCGGCCTTGATCAACAGCCAACCGATGGGTTTCTATGCAGTCGCCCAGATCGTCGGCGACGCCCGCAACCACGGTGTGGAGATCCGGCCGGTCTGTATCAACCGCTCTCGCTGGGACTGCACGCTCGAGCCGGTAGTGGGTGACGAGCGCCGCCATGCCGTTCGCCTGGGGATGCGTCTGGTCCGTGGCCTGGCCGCAGTCGACGCAGCACGCATCGTGGCGGCCCGCGCCGATCAGCCCTTCGACAGCATCGATGACATGTGGCGGCGCGCGAGCGTTCCGGCAGCATCGTTGGTCGAACTGGCTGAAGCCGATGCTTTTCTGCCATCGCTCGAACTTCAACGACGAGACGCGCTGTGGGCGATCAAAGCTTTGCGCGACAAGCCATTGCCGCTCTTTGTTGCCGCGGCCGAGCGTGAGTTGAAGACGATCGCCGAGCAGCAGGAGCCTGATGTCGAACTCCGGCAGATGACAGATGGGCACAACGTCATCCAGGACTACAGCCATACCGGCCTGACCCTGCGCGAGCATCCGATCGCGTTTTTGCGCAAGGACCTTGCCGCTCGAAGCATCGTCACCTGCCGAGAAGCCATGTCTGCTCGCGATGGCCGTTGGTTGATGACCGCGGGCCTCGTTCTCGTCCGTCAGATGCCGGGTTCGGCAAAGGGTGTGATGTTCCTGACGATCGAGGACGAGACCGGTCCGGCAAACATCGTAGTCTGGCCAAAGCTCTTCGAACGGCGCCGGCGCGTTGTGCTCGGGTCAAGCATGATGGCGATCAACGGCCGAATCCAACGGGAAGGGGACGTCGTGCACCTTATCGCCCAACAGCTGTTTGATCTGTCGGGCGACCTATCCGCACTGGCGGATCGTGATGGGGAGTTCAAACTGCCGACGGGTCGCGGTGACGAGTTCGCCCATGGATCGCCGGGAAGTCCGGATTCGCGGGATCGGGCGCCGGCGGTCAAGCCGAGGGATATTTTCGTGCCCGACCTTCATATCGATACACTGAAAATCAAAAGCCGGAATTTTCATTAGGAATCCACCTCGTCATCAAACGCTCTCCGGGCTGTACATATCGAATGGAAACGTGATCCTGAATACCCCGTTGTCGGGACCTGCGTTCTTCGCTTTCACCAGAGTTGCAATAGTCTCTGATGCAAAACGCTCTATGGGGTGTGACAGGATCAGCGAAATCGTACCGTCTATCAAAGCAGCCCGCGTATCTTCAAAGAGTTCATAGCCTACGGTAACGAAGTCTTCCCGTTTTGGAGTAGCCCTGAGTGCAGCTATAGCACCTGTAACACCACCCCCTGAGATGAATAATCCGCACATATCCGGATGGTCTGTCAGCAGCTTTTCGACATGTTCACGGGCAACCACGGCTGACTCGTAAGTTGGCAACGGTTCGAGCAGCGTGAATTCCGAATTGTGTTCACGGAAGTACGAACGAAACCCGCTTTCGTTCATTTCCTGGTTTCGCAATCGGTGGCTGCCCACAAGAATGCCTATTTTCCCCGGCTGTCTCACCATGCGGTCAAACGCCCAGGCAGCAGTGCGTCCTACCTTCCAATTATCGAGCCCGACAAAGCTGATGCCTCCCTTGGCCGTGAGGGGGCCGATAAGTGAAACGACCGGCACGCCGCTTTCAAGAACTGCGTCAATCGCGTCAGCAACGGCAGGATGTTGTGGCGCTACAATCGCAAGTGCTTCGCATCGCCCACCGAGCGACTGAATATGTGCCGCGACTTTCTCCGGCGTAAGGTCTTCCATGTACTCGACCGTCAGATCGATATTGCAGGCGGGATAAGCTTCCGCAGCTTGCGCAATTGAATCGCCGAGTAGGCGATAGAAGCGTCTCTCCCGTCGCTGCAGCAAAATCCCGACGCGGTGGGTCACCTCTTGTGCCTTCGCCGCCTGTTTGATGGTGCCAAGTCCGTAGAAGCCGATTTCCTCAGCGGCTACCAAAACGCGTGTGCGCGTATCGCTCCGCACCGATTCAGGCTCGGACAGTACGCGATTGACCGTCGACACGGATACACCTGCAGCTTTTGCCAAGTCTGGAATGGTTGGTCTCTTCATGTCAAAAATTCCATTACTCTGGTTTCGGTCATTTCAAAAACTATCATTCATTCGATTTACCGAAATGATTTGAGACGATTTTCTGAAGTGACAATAATCCAGATTGACCTGAAAGATGTCAACGTAGCATTCATTGCGCGTTGACAGTGCTTAGCGATCTAGGAGCCGTCAGCGCTTTGGGGGGAGGCCCAGCGCAATATTTGGACGAGGAGGCTCAACGTCGTTGTGTTGAGATCGCGGATCTGCGCGTGCCTACCGGGATCGGCCGAACGGCCAAAAAATATGTCGAGCCGCAGCCATGCGGCTTTAACCTGAGGAGGAATTCGACATGTCACTCACCAAGAAAATCGCCACCGCAGCCATGGCATTCATGCTGGCATCCACCGCTCATGCGGGTGACACGGATATCGCTGTCATCGTGGGTTCGGCCCAAGACGGCTTCTGGAACATGGTCAAGAAGGGCGTCGATGATGCTTCGCTAATGGTCAAGGCTAACGGCGGCACCGTCAATTTCATGCAGACCCAGAACTATGACAACTTCGGCCCCGACCTCGCTTCGCTAATCGAACAGGCTGTAGCCCAGGGTGCTAAAGGCATCGCTATCCCGAACTGGCTGCCAGAATCCGAAACCCCTGCTCTGAAGGCTGCGCGGGACAAGGGCGTGGTGATCATCTCCTTCAACGCTGGCCAGAGCGAGATGGATAATTACGGCTCGCTAAACTACTTCGGGTCGGACGAATATCTGGCAGGTGTTGAGGGGGGCAAGTATCTCGCTTCTCATGGTGCAAAGAAAATCCTCTGCCACATCCAGAACCCAGGTGCCGTAAACCTCGAAACCCGCTGCAAGGGCGTTCAAGACGGTGCGAAGAAGGCTGGCGCAGACACCTTCATCCTCCGTGTTCCTGCTAACCTTGATCAGGACATGAATGGTACCTCTGAAGCAATCAAATCCGAGTTGATCGCCGATCCGTCCATTGACGCCGTCATCACGCTCGCTGCTTGGGCTGCAGATGCTGCCGCTAGCTCCATCGATCAGCAGAGCAAGACTGGCAAGATTCAGCTTGGCACCTTCGATATGTCCGCCTCGGTTCTGGATCGCATTTCGAAGGGCAGCCAGACGTTCGCAATCGACCAGCAGCCTTATCTGCAGGGATTCCTCGCAACCTCCATGCTGTTTGCAAACCTGAAGTTCGGCACTGCGATTGCAACGAAGCCGGTTCTGACTGGTCCGGCGATTGTCGACAAGACCAATGTTGGTTCCGCAATCGAAGGCGTCAAGCTCGGCGCGCGTTGAGGCTGGCCTGAGGCTGAGACCTGGCCGCTAACCTGGCCGGGTCTCATCCATGCTCCCCTCGTCTGCGTTAACTGAGGATTTTGCTTCCATGACCGCTACAAACCTAAAAACCAGCACCGTTGAAACACCCGCCGTCGAGAGTGAATCGGCCATTTCATCCATTAAGGCCTTTTTTCGCACCCCTGCCGCTGGTGCTTTCATGGGTTTCGTGGCTGTATTCATCCTTTTTGCGATGTTCGGATATAGCCGCAACTTTTTGTCAGTAGCTGGTGTAACGACGTGGGTGAATTTCGCGTCACTTATAGGAATGATTGCAATTCCGGTCGGGTTCCTGATGATCGCCGGTGAACTCGATATTTCAACCGGTGCTGTACTTCCCGCGTCTACGATGACAGTTGCGATTGTCTGCGAGCACTATCAGATGCCTGTGCTAGTCGGTGTAGCTGCAGCGCTTGCCATCGGTGCACTGATCGGCTTCATCAATGGATACATCGTCACTCACACACGCGTGCCGTCGTTCATCGTGACATTGGCGACGCTCTTTGCAGTGGCAGGCATCACGCTCTACCTGTCGATCTTCTTCATCAACAACACCAATTCCTTCTATCACGCGCCAGATTGGGCAAAATCGCTCTTCGGCGGGAAGGTATATGGCTTCAATTCTTCCGTCTTCTGGTGGGGCGGCCTTATCGCAGCATTCGTCTTCTTTCTGCACTACTCTCCGAAGGGAAGCTGGGTCTTCGCTCTTGGTGGTGACCAAGAAAGCGCGAGAAACGCAGGTATTCCTGTAACCAGGATGAAGATTGCCCTCTTCATGCTGTGTTCCACGTCCGCGGCCTTCGCTGGTGTCCTTCAGGTGATGACATTCAGCTCCGCAACGTCTCAGGCTAATTTTGGCCTAATCTTCAACACCATTATCGCCGTGGTCGTCGGTGGCGTTCTCCTCACAGGTGGTTTTGGTACTGTAATGGGCATTGTCTTCGGGGTGCTCACCCTTTCGATCGTAACCCAAGCTATTGGTTTCACAGAGATCGACAGAAACCTGTCCTTCCTGATTATCGGTGTCATGCTTTTGATCGCTGTCCTGCTCAACGACACGTTTCGTCATTTGGCCACCAGCTGGTCGACGTCCAAGAAGAAATAAGGAGAGCGCAATGTCCGCTAAGAAACCCGTTCTCGAATTTCGAAAAGTCGACAAATCGTTTGGTCATATTGATGCTCTGAACGATATCAGCATCAAGGTGGTCGAGGGCGAAGTGCTCTGCCTCCTTGGCGACAACGGCGCGGGTAAGTCCACGCTCATCAAAACCCTGTCTGGTGTCTATCAGCCGACGCGTGGCGAAATTCTGATGGATGGCGAGCCCACACTTTTCTCCAGTCCCCGTGAGGCTCAGGAACGCGGGATAGCTACTGTTCACCAATTCGGTGGGACATATCCCTTGATGTCCATAGGACGTAACTTTTTTATGGGTTCGGAGCCGACAAGGGGTTGGGGACCGTTCAAGTATTTTGACCGCAAAACCGCCAACCGAGTGGCAGTTGCAGAGGTTCAGAAAATGGGGATCACACGCATCACCGACGGGGATCGTTTGGTCGGTGGCCTTTCCGGAGGGGAACGCCAGTCGCTCGCGATTGCCCGTGCTGTCTATTTCGGAGCCCGTGTTCTCATCCTTGATGAGCCGACGGCAGCCCTTGGCGTCAAGCAGGCTGCTCACGTACTGCGTATCGTCAATGAAGCCAAGCGTCGTGGCCTCGCAGTCATTTTCATCACCCACCAGGTCATGCATGCCATGGCAGTGGGGGATCACTTCGCAGTGCTCATTCGTGGTGCAATTGCGGCTGACTTTCGCAAGGGGGAAAAGACACGCGAGCAGATCGCTGATCTGATGGCCGGCGGTGAATCCATGGCTAGTCTCGAAGCCTCTATTGAAGGCTATATGGAGACCCATGACGGTCTTCCGCCACCGCCCGCTCAATGACTGATATTGGCATAGCCGCCAAGTAGTAAATTTGTTGAATGAAACCGGTTGGGCTTTGGGTCAACCGAATGGAAGGAGTTTGTCCAATGGTGCGTGTAGCAGTCATTGGTGCGGGGCTGATGGGCGCTGACCACGCCAAGATCGTCGCGGAGGAGATGCCGGGCGCGAGCCTTCAGGTGGTCTGCGACATGGATGAAGTCCGCGCTCGTAAGGTCGCCGATGCCCATGGTGCAGCAGACGTGGCAAGCAATCCGGAAGCCGTGATTGCCCGTGCCGATGTGGATGCGGTGATCGTCGCGAGCCCGGACTTCACTCATGCGCCGCTGTCACTCGTGTGCATCAACGCGGGCAAGAAGGTACTCTGCGAAAAGCCGCTATCGCAGTCCTCGGCCGAGTGCCTTTCAGTCATGCAGGCCGAACAGGAAGTTGGTCAAAAGTTCGTCCAGCTCGGCTTCATGCGGCGCTACGACCAGTCCTATGTCGAGATGAAAGAGGCAATTGAAAATGGCACGCTTGGCCGAGCCCTGATGATGCACAACTTCCACCGCAATGTGGAAACGCCAGCCTCCGACTTCACCGGTGCCATGGCAATCACCAATTCCGCCCCGCATGAGTTCGACGTCGTGCGCCATGTACTTGGCACCGAATATACCTGGATCTCTGCCTTCCAGCCGAAACGCTCCGATCGACGCGTCGCGCCCGTCTTCATGGTCCTCGAAACCGTCGATGGCCAGCTCGTCAACATCGAGATCAACAACAACGCTGCGTACGGCTACGACGTTCGTGCCGAACTCGTGGGCGAGCAGGCGAGCATTTCCATGAGCCATGTCGCTTATACCCATCTCGAACGCTCGCTTGGCGGCCACACCGGCTACGATGCCGATTGGCGGACCCGCTACTTCGATGCCTATCGCCGCCAGAACCGCGCCTTCCTACGCTTCGTCGACACAGACGTGTTTCCCGAGATCGCATCAAACTGCTGGGATGGCTATGCCGCAGCCGTTGCCGCCGAGGCAGGCGTAGCGGCACTCGCTTCCGGGCAAAAGCAGCTCGTCACCATGATTTCCAAGCCGGAGTTCTACGCATGAAACTGGGTTTTGTATCTGACAGCCTCGGCGGCATGCCGCTTGAAGACCTTCTCGACACCGCTGCCCGCATGGCCGTCTCCGGTATAGAGGTCAACACCTGCGGCTGGTCGACCGCACCGCATTTCGATCTCAAATCCATGCTGAGTAACACGGTCGCGCAAAAGGACTTCCTCAAGGGCTTTTCAGATCGTGGGCTTGATGTGATCTGCCTGAATGCCAATGGCAATCCGCTTCACCCGACCGATCCGGCTCAGGGCGAAGGTCTGAAGAACACCATCCGGGTCGCAGGCGAGATGGGCATCAAGACGGTCTGCACCATGTCTGGCCTGCCTGCGGGCAATCCGTCCGATACCATGCCGAACTGGGTTGTCTCTTCCTGGCCGCCGGAAACGCAGGCGATCCTCAAATACCAGTGGGAAGAGAAACTCTTCCCGTTCTGGACCGAGATCGTGGCGCTGGCAAATGAATGCGGTGTGGAAAAGATTGCGCTCGAACTGCATGGCAACCAGTGCGTCTACAATGTGCCGTCTCTATTCAGGCTCCGCAACGAAGTCGGCCCTATCGTTGGCGCGAACCTCGATCCCTCCCACCTCTTCTGGATGGGAGCCGATCCGCTGATCGCGACGGAAGCACTGGGCAATGCAGTCTATCACGTCCATGCCAAGGACACATTCCTGAATGCGCCCAAGCAGGCAGTGACCAGCCTCCTCGAAAACGGCAGCCTGACCAACATTCCGGCCCGCTCCTGGTCCTACATCACGCTCGGCTTCGGCCACGGTGAGGAGTGGTGGCGACAGTTTTGCTATCGCCTGAAGATGGCTGGCTACGACGGCTGGCTTTCAATTGAACATGAGGACGTGCTTCTCAACTCACTTGAGGGCCTCGAAAAATCCGTGGCCCTTCTCAAGGGTGTCATGCCGGTTGCACCGGCCGATTTCAAACTTCAGGAAATCTAAGATGAGCTTCCAACTTGCCGCTTGCGCCGAAATGCTCTGGCGCGACGAACCAATCGAATGGCGGGCAAGCCGCCTGAAGGAAATGGGCTTCGGCGTCGGCCTGTGGAACTGGCCCGCCTGGAATCTTGATGCGCTTGAAAAAACCGGTGCCACTTTCACTATCATGAATGGCTATCTCGTAGGTCGGCTCACCGATGCAGATGGCTGCGAGATGCTTCTAGCGTCTGCCAAGGACACGGCGAAGGTCGGCAAGCGGCTCGGTGTCCACCGGCTCAATCTGCATGGCACGGGGCTTGGCGACATGGGCATTCCGATTCCGAAGATCGGTGCCTTCGCGCCGGGCATGGAACAGCGGGCTCGCGATACACTCAACCGCATCTGCGATCTGGCAGAAGCCGAAGGTCAGGTCTTCACGCTGGAAAACCTCAACCCAATCGATCATCCCGGTTGCCCCTTCGGCTCGACGGCAGACGTGCTTGCCCTCGTTGCGGCCGTCAACCGCCCGCAGCTGCGTATTAATCTCGATCTCTACCATACCCAGATCGGCGAAGGTGATCTTATCCGCTGGTGCGAAGCCTGCCTGCCCTGGATCGGTGAAGTTCAGGTGGCTGATAATCCCGGCCGTTGCGAGCCGGGCACGGGCGAAGTGAACTGGCATGGCGTCGCAAAGGCTCTGAAATCCATGGGCTACGCGGGGCCGGTCGGCATGGAAGCCTTTGCCTCTGGTGATCCGGAAGCTGCACTCGAAGGCTTCCGCACCGCTTTCACTATCTGAACGCTATTTTCCGAAGAGGATCATCCATGTCATCCACCATTCTGAACGTCGGCCTTTTGGGCGCGGGCCGTATCGCCGGCGTCCATGCCACCGCCATTTCCACCAATCCCGGCAGCCGCCTTGTGGCCGTCTCCGACATCAATCACGTCGCCGCTGAGAAAATCGCCGCCCAATATGGCGCGGAAGCCCGCTCGACCGAAGCGATCCTCAATGATCCCGCCATCAATGCCGTGCTGATTGCCACCTCCACCGATACGCATTCCGACTTGATCGAGCGGGCAACGGCAGCAGGCAAGGCCGTGCTTTGTGAAAAACCTGTCGACCTCAGCCTTACCAGGGCTCAGGCTTGCCAGAAGGTGGTCGCCGCTACCGGCAAGCCGGTGATGATCGGCTTCAACCGCCGTTTCGATCCCAACTTTGCGGCTCTCAAGGCAGCAGCCGACCGGGGTGAAATCGGCAAGACGGAACTGCTCTCAATCACTTCTTTCGACCCGGCTCCGCCGCCGGTCGCCTATATTAAGGTCTCGGGCGGGTTGTTCCGGGACATGATGATCCATGATTTTGACATGGCGAACTTTCTCATGGGCGCGGCTCCGGTGAGCATTTCGGCGGTCGGAACGTCCCTCGTCGATCCTGAGATTGGCGCGGCAGGCGATGTCGATACCGCCGTCGTGACCCTTGCCTATGCGGATGGCCGGATCGGCGTGATCAAGAACAGCCGCCGAGCCGTCTATGGTTATGACCAGCGGCTGGAGCTTCTCGGCTCCGAAGGGCTGCTACAGGCGCAGAACATGTTGGAAAACACCTTGGTCAAGTCCACGACTTCCGGTGTGACGGGCGCAAAGCCCACCTATTTCTTCCTCGAACGCTACATGCCCGCCTATGCGGCGGAATGGGCAGCATTTGTCAACGCTGTGAAGACAGGCTCGGCTCTGCCGGTCACGCTTGATGATGGTGTCGCAGCGCTCGCCATGGCGGAGGCGGCAACCCAGTCTGCCAAGAACGGATCCCCCGTGAAATTGGCAGAGGTTCTTGGCTGACCGTTCGGCGAAGCAAAATACTTCTGTCGGACAACTCCTCCTGTTCGATCTAGCGGCGGCCCGAACTTCGGATCGAGCCGCCGCATACTAATGATTTACCGAAGGACAGTGCGACGCGAAGGACTCGATCAACAAGCTGCTGCAACTGCGGGAATGTTCGCCATCCGAAGGAACGGTTTCGTAGACTTCGATCCGTCCGCTTTGTTGAGAATGCAGATTGTGCCGGATGGCTCGTCGTCGAAGCGGGCATGACCCCGCGATCGCGCCTCCGAGAGGATACATGGCGCAGGCCTGTGGTTCCATCCAGGCAAAGTTCACGGGTCAGATGTCAACATCCAGCGATCCTTCCCAATAAGTCATAGCCGAACATGCACCGGAAGCACGAACATGAGCACGGAAAAAACCATTCGAAAGCCGACGACCATCGCCGAGCTCAAGGATATGATTGTTGCAACCGGGCTTAGCCTCCCAGAGCAACAGGAGCGCGTCGCACGCACGGCTCTCGCCCATCCGGAAATTGTAGCATTCGGCACCGCGCAATCGCTTGCAGACCGATGCGTAGTGTCGCGCTCAACCGTCGTTAGAGTGGCCACTGCTCTCGGGTTCGATAACTTCAGGGAGTTCCGACAGGTTTTCCGTCAGCACATCCGGGAGATTTCGATTCGAGCCGCAGAGACCCTATGCTGACAGGAAAGCCGCAATCACCGCCACGAATGGCATCGCATTCGTTCCATAAATAACGGTTATCCCACACGATTGTGTAGGGGCTATTTAGTAATGCGACAGTTGGGCCAGTTAGAGATGCGACAGTCTCGCCTCTCGACGCGCTGGTCAATGCCAACGTTGGGAGCAAGGATGACGACCTTCAGCCTGGTCGAGGCCATGAGCGGTCGGAGTCGTCATGTCCTTTGATCACCATGTCGCAGAAAGAATTGCATCGCCTCGAAGTTATTGAGAAGATTCGTGACGAGCGCCTGAGCGTCGTCCAGGCCGCCGAGCTGCTTGGGCTCAGCCGAAGTCAGATGCACAGGCTGCTGCAGGCCTATGACCATTCCGGTGCGGCCGGCCTGGTTTCGAAGAAGGCCGTGTGGAGCGCGCCAACCAGACGCTGCAGGATCGGCTGGTCAAGGAGTTGCGGCTTCGCGGCATCGATACGATTGAGGCAGCCAACGCTTATGCGCCGGAATTCATGGCAGATTTCAATTCCCGGTTCGGCAAGCAGCCGCGTAATCCTAAGGATATGCACCGGCCGCTGGCCGATCATGAGAACCTGGATGGCGCCATGTGTAGGAAAGAAGCTCGCACGCTGTCGCAATCCCTGACGCTACGCTACGACAAAGTCCTCTTCGTTCTTGAACCAAGTGCCCTCTCCAGACCCTTGGCAGGTAAGAAGGTCGTGGTTTGCGACTATCCGGACGGACGCCTCGAGATTATGCATGAGAGTTACGTCCTGCCCTACAGAACCTTTGATACCTTGCGCTCGGTTCATCGCTCAGTTGTTGTCGAGAACAAGCGTTTGGATGACGTGCTCTCGATGATCATAGAACTGCAGGCCGGGCGGGACGAGCAGCGCAGCAAAAGCGGTCCCCGACGCACCGGGCAGAAGGATCATATGTTCGGCGTTCGCGACGGTAGCACGAGTAACGGCTATCAGAAGCGCGGCCGCAAGCCCGGCCGGCGGACGGACTTCATGAACGATCCGGAGGTCATTGCCAAAAGGCAGAAGGCGCTAGCGCGCATGGAGGCGGCGGAATGAAGGGGCGGGCATAGTCTCAAAGCTAAAGCCGAAGGGGAGCGCCATCACCCACCCCCTCCCTACCCTTGCAACCCGGCCCAGCCGGTTCGGTCGGGGGCTGACCGTCAGAGCCAGGACAGCCAGAGCGTCGCATTTCTAATTGGCCAGCGGCGCCGCATCTCTAACCAGCTTTGACAGATTGATTGAGATTGCGCTCGTCGCTTCAGAGACATTCAAGAGCAACTAGAGGAACGAGAACGGGCGAAGGCGGTCCTAAAAGCACTATGGCGTTTGTCATTCATTTGCATTATCATTTCGCCAAAAAGTGGAGATCGCTATGGCTGCAAATGCACTGGTACAAACTCGTATCGATGCCGATGTTCGGGATCGTGCCTCCGCAGTGCTTGGAAATATGGGGCTGACCGTATCTGATGCGGTTCGTATCTTACTCACCCGAACGGCCAACGAAGGTGCGCTGCCGCTGGAGCTTCTTTCAGGCAGCGAGGCCAACGACGCTTGGTTTCGCACCAAGGTACTTGAAGCGCTGAACGATATTCGACCGGACGTCTCAGATGATGAAGTCGAGGCGCATTTCGCTGAACGTCGAGCGGCAGCTCGCCTTAACGCTGGTGCACGCAAATCGTGAAGCTTATCTGGTCTGCGTTCCGCGAGCGGTCGTGTTGGCAGAATTGCTGGCACCCGCGAACTGGCAATTAACGGCACGCCGTACGTCGCGGCGTATGCAATTACCGAAACAGCGGTTCGTATTCTTCGCGTCCTCCATGGCGCGCAGGAATGGCCAGACACTTTGCCAACGCGCTAGGCTTTGTTCTCGATGGTGAGTCTCAACGGGTCGGTGGTTCGAATCTTTTCAAGGCGAAGATGCTGCTCCAGCATCTGCTTCGACGCCCTCTACGGTTCTCGCTCAACGACGGCTTAGCGCCTCCATGTCGGACGATCGGGCAGACCCGGCCCACACCTGAAAGCGGACGGTCCGTCAAGCCGAAAAGGTGACTGCTTTCCACCAATTCCGAGGGCAACCAGCGTACCCTCGCGTCGAAGCGGCATTATGCTCCGAGTCGGATGGCCGCTCAAAGCGACATTTCGGTTCGATCAGCCAGAAGGCCCTTGCGCCCGAAGACTAGAAAAATAACTTGACACATCTTTATGGTGTGTAATCTTATTATTTGTTGTATTTTGGAGGGCTTGATACATGACCGACAACAATAGCGACGACGAAATCAAGATCACGCTTGACGATATGGAGGTCGTCGAGCAGGTTGAGATAACCAACCCCGAAATTGTTAAGCGCATTAAGGAATTAAAGGATGCCGGTGTGGAAGGGTGGAAAGTCTCAATAGAGAAGACGTGATCTCTCTACTCTCAATTTGATTCTATCAAGAAGCTACGATGGTGGCATCTCATGTTTGCGCTTGTTAACATGCCTTACGTCATCGCTCGCTATCCTTCTATGCCTACGGGGCTACTTACGGCCATACTGAGGCAAAAGAACCTGCCTTGCGAAGATTTATACCCGAACTTAGAGTTCGCCGCTGAGACAGGCTTGGCAGAGTACGATCTCGTTTGCCGACTTGGTGATTTCATGTTGGGTGATCTGCTATTCGCGCCCGCCCTAACGGGGCGTAGGCTGAACTGCTCTTGGTCATCCCCCTATTTCTCGCGCATCCGGGACAACAAGTTTGTAAGCTTATTCCCAGGGGGCGCCAATGGTTTTTCTACCTATGTGGAGCGGGTGGCAAACGAGGTTGCTCCGCGATTCGTTAGCTCGTTGGTCCAGTCGAGGGACTGGGGCAAATACGCATTGGTTGGGTTTACTACGACGTTTCAGCAACAGACGGCCGTTCTCGCCTTGGCGAAATCTCTAAAGGAAAGCTTTCCTTCCACAAAGATCGTGCTTGGGGGGGCTAATGTCCACGGCGAGATGGGGGTGGGATGGATGGAGGCGGCTCCATATGTAGATTTCGTATGTGACGGTGAAGGAGATGACACTCTTCCGCTATTGGTGGAGGCAGTCCTCGAAAACTGGCCGTTAATAAACATCCCTAATCTACTTCGGCGGGATGGGCGGCACATCGTTTCCGGACCTTCACAGCCTCGATCAGTGAACGTTTCGTCGTTACCGCCTCCTGACTATGACGCGTTTTACGACTCGGTGAGGCGGCTCGGTCTTGATGACGTGTTCGCGACTTTTCCGAGAACTATACCTATCGAAACCTCCCGTGGCTGCTGGTGGGGGCAGAAACAACACTGCGTCTTCTGCGGACTGAACAATGAAACAATGGTGTTTCGTGCCAAGAGCGCAGATCGCGTGTTTGATGAGCTGAGTATCCTTTCCAAAAAATACAGTGCGCACCATGTGCAGGTAGTAGACAACATTATTTCGCGAGACTTTTTTCATACGCTCTTGCCCAGGCTTAGTCAGGAAGCTGTCGACTTGAGTTTCTTCTATGAAATCAAGGCCAACGTTTCATTGCAGGATATGAGGTGTCTGGCTAATGCTGGAGTCCGGACAGTCCAGCCTGGCATAGAGAGCTTGAATTCCGACGTGCTGCGACTAATGAAAAAGGGTGTGAAGAAACTGCAGAACATTTTGCTGCTTAAATGGGCGAAATATTTCGGTATCGATGTCAGCTGGAATCTTTTGTACGGCTTAAAGGACGAGAAGGCGGAGTGGTACGATACACAAGCCGCGGAAATGCCAATATTGTACCATCTTAAGCCCCCGGAAGGAATAAGCGGGCTAGCTCTCGAGCGCTTTAGCCCCATGTTTACAAGTTCGGCTGAACTGGGGATCACGGAGGTTCGACCACACTTTGCGTACTCCGAGATCTATGAAGGCGTGAATGGGTTGGACCTCTCAAAGATCGCTTATCATTTTGATTTCGAGCTGGAAGGTGGATGTGACCCGGCCGCGTACTCCAACCTTCGGGTCGCCGCCCAACGTTGGCGCGAAGCGCACGCATTAGGCGCCGAGCTAAAGATGTTCCGATTGCCGGACGGGGCTGTTCTCATCGAAGACCGTCGTGTCCCAGCGCAAGTCACCCGGATTGCATTGAAGGGAACAACTGCACTCTTATTTCAGCTGATGGGGGAGAGAATTATGTCTCCAAGTGTGGCCGCAGAGACTTTGAGCCAGCACCTTGGGGGAGAAGTCTCTTCATCAGAGGTAGCCAGGATGCTCGACAGCTTTGTATCGCGCGGCCTCGCTGCGCAAGAAGGTGCCAACTATCTTACGTTGGCTGTTCCAGTCAGCCGGTTGTATGAAACATTCGACTCGGTATTTGAGGTGAATAAGGGTCGGCTTGCGGCGGTAGCCTAGGAATGTCTGGTTCAGCAAAGCGATGGTGGTTGCCAGAAGATATTGCAGCCAAAATACCCATCGCGGTAACTAAGAAGCTCGACTTGGCCTCCAACCGGGGACGCGACCCCTTGGTGGAGCAAGTAGCTGTTGTGATCCACGTCGGCCAGCCTAGCGAGGAGCTCGACGTCAACTCGATATCCGAAGCGTTGCTCGGGAGCGGCCAGGTGCAGCGACGGTTGCCTCTCTTCGGCGCCGTTGCTGTAGTGGTCCCTTTCGAAACGCTAGCAAACCTACTGCGGAAATATCCGTCACTACGGGTCGAAGACGACTCGTCCGGAGATCTTGAGCAATAGCATGGGTATACGCCGCGACCCCTCTCTGCCATTCAGCGACAAGGGCGAAATGGAAGCGCATGTGCTTTCTGAGCTTAACCTTTCGCATGATCTTGCGGGGCGGCTAGATGTTTCACTACTTGGGTACTTGTCGCTGGCCATTGAGCTCGGAATTGAAGCGAGCGATATCCGGGTTCCGTGTATCGTCTGCGGCGTTGGCGCCGCAGTCGAAGATCGCAATGATATTGACGCGCTTCGGCCACAAGCCTCTGAGGGTCAGGCGTTCGTCAGGCGTATGCAATCGACTCTCAAGCATGAGCGGTCTTCCGTAACTCGCTACCTTCCATTGTTTCAGTCTGTAGCAGCATACGTCGATCCGCGTGATCTCGCATACTTTGGTGAATGGTCCTTCGGTACCCCCCCAACATTTGAGCTGGATCAGAGAGTTGACCGCGAGCTTGACCGTTCGATTCCGGCGATAAGTCCTCCCAAAGATTTCACTTTTAACGGGACCCGGCTGATGGGGACGGGGGTTGGCATTGCAATCTGTGATGGATTGGTGGATGTAGATCATCCTAGCCTCAAGGGCAGAGCAACTGTAGCTTGGCAAAGCATTGATCTCGAAAGCCCGATTTTCAGCACCGTTGTTGGTCATGCTACACGGGTCGCTGGCATTGCCGCAGGCGATGGCTTCGATGGATCCCAGACCACGTCTTTTATTGGCGTGGCACCAGCAGCACTAATTCGGAGCTATGCTTTTACGCCGTCGAAAAGCCCGGTATCAGGCGCTGAAAGTAGTATGTCGATTGCCGCAGAGGCGCTGCAGGCAGCAGCACTCGACGGTATGCGAATTATCAACCTCAGCTGGGGGGTTACTCGGTCGAAAAGCTTACCGTATCCACCGTTAGATGGAACGTCGTTTCTCTCCCGCGGGGTGGATCGTTTGGAAGAGCTTGGGATCTGCGTAGTCAAGTCGGCGGGTAACTATGGTTCGTTGATTACTATTCCCGGTGATGCTAGAGGCGCGATTACGGTGGGCGCGTCTGATCCAACTGGTAAAGAGATGAGCATCGAAAGCGCGCGAGGGCCAACCGACGACGGTCGGATCAAGCCTGACATTGTAGCGCCTTCTCCTTGGACTGCACCGTCAACTGGCCACGACACCTATTCTCAACAAACAAGTGGCTTCACTTCCTTTGCCGCGCCGGTCGTGAGCGGGATGTTGGCGATTATGAAAGAGTACCAGCCTGCCGCAACGCCATCTCAGCTAAGACAGGCCTTACTTGAAGGCGCGCGCGCTATGCCGGAAACCTCACAAGAATTGCAGGGATACGGACTGATACAAATAGAGGCGTCTCTGGAGGCTCTATCAAGATTGGGGGCGTAGCCGGTCGCACAACGCACGATACTTGCAGTGGCCTTGATTTCCCTTGAAGCCCTTGTTAGACGGCAGCTCACATCCTGCTCCACCGGGGCGCGCCGCGTGGAACGCCGGCCGAAAAGTCGGCGTAAAGAAGCCCCTGAACCAGCGCCAGATTTGGGCAATTCGTTTCTTCCTAGATAGAGAGGGGCGCGTGAGAGACCGGGCGCTGTTCGATCTCGCGATCGACAGCAAGCTAGTACGCCTTCCCCAGTCGGGTCGATCATGCCGATCATCTCAGCACTCGCCAGTATGCCAAATTGGTCGATGAGTGGGTCACCGCGATTGGGCAAAGAAGCGAAGATTACGGCACGCACTCGCTTCGACGCACGAAGGCCGCGATGATCTACAAAGCCACGGGCAATCTTCATGCAATTCAGATCCTGCTTGGACATACCAAGATCGAGAACACGGCTAGGTATCTGGGCGTGGACATCGAGGATGCGCTGGAACTGGCAGAGCATACTACAGAGATTTGACAATGTGCGAGCCCGCACCCATCGGGGTCGTGCCCCTTAGGCGAAGTGTTGCCGGTGTTAGCAGCCCGGCAAGCGGCTTTGCGCGGCTATTTCGGCCATTCAGGCCGACTTTTCGCCTTCCCAACACCCGGCGGGGTGGAGGTGCGGCGGCGACGAAGAACTCTGATGGTCGGGCATCCAGAACGAGGTCCGCGCCATCTCGAACGCGATCAGGACGCCGAGAACCGTCATCGGCCAGAACCCGGCGGTGCACTTGATGCAAAACAGCAGGAAATCCTTCATGAGCCGCCTGTCGGCAGTTGCGTGTCGTTTCCTGCCGGGAGCATAGTCGCCGAAGGTGAACTCTGAAACCGCAGGGGCGATCTCCAAGCGGAGACGTTGGATGGCAGGGGTGATATCGGCGGATTTGCCGCGCGACCGGATGTGGGAGGCAACCGCGTGCTGACAGTCGTCCTGGTTCATGGAACCTTCGCGCCCGGCGCGGAATGGAGCCGCCTCGGGTCGCCTCTGTTCGAGGCGCTCGACGCCGCATGCTCGGACATCCAGACCGTCACGTTCGACTGGAGCGGCGACAACTCCCACATGGCGCGGATCGTCGCCGGCCGGAGCCTTGCCCTGCGTATCCGGCAGATCGCGAAGGAGGATCCCGCCGCGAGCGTCGCGATCGTGGCCCACAGCCACGGCGGCAATGTGGCGCTCTACGCCCTTCGCGACAAGGCGGCCGCCGCCGTGGTTTCCGGCGTCGTTTTCTTGGGCACGCCCTTCTTCCGCTTCATCCGCATGGATGTACGGCCGGCGGTGCGCCTATTTTCCCGCATCATCGGTTTCGCGGCTTATATCGCGGCGCTCTGGCTCATGGTGTTCGCGGTGATCCGGTATCTGCCCTCTCTCAAGGCCCTGCTGCCGGCAGGTCCCATTCCCTACGCTCTGCAAACTCCGGTCATCGTGCTGGTCTCGATCGCCATGTCGCTTGGGATCATGGCCGTCGTCTACTTTATTCCGGTTTGGCTGGCCACGCTCGTCCGGATCTGGTTCAACACCGCGCTCCTCGGGTTCCTCGTGCGGCAGCGGGCAAAACTGCTCCGCCGGCTCACGGTCCCGTCCTTGCCGGTGAGGGGACTGGTCGTCCGTTCGCCCCGCGACGAGGCCTTCTTGTACCTGAGCGGGCTGGCCCTACTGACGTCCTCGCCGTTCTTCCTGTGGTCGGTGATCGTCGCCTGCACGCGATCGATCCCGCTGATCGCGGCAGTGCTATATCTCGCCCAATGCAACGGCAACGCATTCGTGCCCGAGACCGAAGCCTTTGTCTCGATGAACTCGGCGTATGTCGCGGCCATTGGCTTAGCCTGCCTGTACCCTGCCATTCTCGCTACACTGCTGGTGATCACGGTGCCAGCACTCGCGCGCGGCCTCAAATATGCGTTCGGCTGGACCGGATTCATAGGCGCGGCCGTCGTGGACGTCCAGCCGGCTCCGGTTCCGGCGACGGTGCCCGGAGCGGCGGTATCGGTGATGACGAGACCCGGCAAGCGCGCATCGCTGGATACCCTGATCCACAGCACCTACTACTCGGACCCGGTCGTCCACGCGGCCGTCTTATCCTTCTTGTGCGGGGAAAATGCCGGCGATACTGCCATTTCCGCACCCTCATCCGCGCGGCGCTTCCAGCCGTTGCTACGCAAAGCGATCGTCGGCATCGCCGTTCTGGCCTCGGCGGTGGCAATGCTTCGCTACGACTATTTGGAAATGCAAAAGCCCCTGTGGGAGGAGGAAGCGCAGGCCGCCCCCGAGCCGGGATGGCGGGACGTCTTTAGCGCGAACCTAGCCGCGCTACGCCTCGCGCCGCAGCAGGCGCATATGGTGACGTTCGATTTCGGGCAGATGGCGTCGGGAGATAACTGCCGGCTGAAGGGGCACTACCGCAGCGACGGAGCCCGCATCGAGGTTTACGTGCGCACGGTGAGGCTGTCTCAGCTCGATAACGACGCCGTATCTCTCAGAGGCTTGCTGGAATGGCGCAAGGCCGGCGGCGGCCGGATACTTCCCGTTCCCGAGTCCCCGGACGCCGGACGCGAGCGCCCGAGCCTGCTCCCTTTCGGAGAAGAGGGTAGGTTCGTGCAGAGCGTGTTCAGTATCTCGGATGACTGGCGCCGAAAGGAGGTCCATTTCAGCCGCCCCCAGCAAGCGAACCTCTTCCTGATCGAAGACTCGAGGATCGTCGTCGGTCGCATCCTCTGTCAGGACCTCGACATCGCCATAGCGCAGACCACCAATTCGAAACTCGTAGAGATGATAGTTCCACCAGTTGAAGGCGGCCTGAATTCCGAGATGCAGGTGCTGAAGGTTCCAATGGTTGGGGAGGACTAATCGACGCCAGACTTGCGGCTGGATCTCGTCGATAGAAACTCTGATCTGCACGGCGTTTGCGGGCTTGAACATAGCAGGAATGAACAAGGTCGGGAGGAGATCGTCAAGAAGGCCGCTCGACGTTATTGCTTGGATCGGCACGCTCCTGATAGCAACCTGCCGACTTGTGCAGCCGTCGATGCTCACTATCTCTGGTATGGGCCTGAACAGGAGCATCGCCATGCATCAAAGCGCGGCCGATAGGGGGCGGAACAAGAGGAGTGCGAAATCGTACGCTAAGAGCGAACGGAATGAGAACTTATGCGACCCGCCGTAGCCCGGCGGCGATGTTGAAGATCTTATTGACGTCGACCGCCTTGGTCGCGATGACCGAGACGATGCCGAGCGGCCCCTGTGAGGAGATGCCGACGGCGACCTTCATTGTTCCCGGATCATTGACTGGGTCGCGAGAAAATGTTGCGGTGGCGACTACCGGCTCGCCGCCCATGAACTGGAAGCCCCCCGCAGCTGTCGGCGTGTCCTTTTTCAGGGGGAGCTGCATGCTAGTCCGGATCAGCGTCGGTACCAGTTAGGCCAAAGGGTTCCTGCAATTCTAAGACACAGCAAAGCAGCAGCGTCGAGGAGTATTCGCCCCCGCCATCCAGCCGATTGACATGAAATCATAAATGCTTCTCCAGCATATACTTATGCGGAAAATGCCAAAGGAAACCGAAATTAGAACCATCACAATAACTATACCTATTCCAGCGTGGATTGCAACTTCGAAACGCTATACTAATTATGATGGTTTTATTTGGTTGCTGGCCTTAAGTTCTTGGTGGTAACATTGTGGCCTCGCTGGAGGGCCAAAAATGGGCTGGGGACTAAGCCAGGCGGTCGGACTGACTGATATTGGAACGCAGTGCCCGAACACTGCACGTGATCAGCAACAGGTGGCCGAGTTGCTCGGCGCCGTCCAAGCGCCGGCAGGCGGCACCTCGCTGGCTGCGCTGCCGCCTATCGGTGAGGGTCTTGCCTCGGCGGAACTCTGCGAGGCCATTAGGACCTTTCAGATCGTCCAAGGGCTTGCCAACGACGCTCGCGTCGACCCCAATGGCGCAACCTGGCAACGCCTTATGCAGATTGTTCATCCTGGCCTTGCCCCACCGGGGGGCGTCCCACTCATGCTGGTCGCCTCGAATTGAAGTCATCGAACTTCCGGAAACGGCCAGCGGGCTGCCGTCGCTGACATATAGCATCCAAAGTCATCAACCTGTGGCGATCTGGGACGGGCCAGGTATTCGCGTCGAACTTTCCATCAGCGGGCCGATGAAAGTCAGCTGGGGCAATACGTTCCCACTGGCATGTGCAGTGTCGCCGAATTTCTCGGCGCTCGAAGCCGCGGTCGCAAGCGGTGTCGCTCGCACCGTCGGGGGTGCCGCACTCGACAATCTCTGCTCGCAGCTCAAGGTGGAGTCCCGGGCGTCCATCGGAAACATGTTCGCCGCCATTTCGCTGCGGGTCGGCCTTGACGGTACGCCCGTCATCGGCGGTAGCATCGGCAGTGATCAAAGCTTCCAAAGCCTCAGCTTCGATCCGGTCCAGGGTGCCATCATCTACTCAGCGACCATGAAACTCCTTACGCTTCAGCCGGTGACCGGCGGCAACGTCAAGGTTTCTGGCGCCGTCCAGGCGGAGCTCAAGGTCACTGGGAATGGCGGTGATCAGGCGAGCATCATCGCCAACCTCGTCGTCGCGGGCGCAGCAGGTTTCATCGTTCTTGCACCGGCGGTGACCTGGGCAAGTTCGTCGACGGCGATCGCCGGAATAGGCCAGGGTGTTTCTGAACTCTTAATCCTGTTAGGCGCCACATTTGCGCATAGGTAGCGCCGCTGCCGGGCGCTCGATGAATTCGATTACGGCCTGCTCGCATCGGGCGACGCGGTCGATGAGACCTCGGAAACCCTGGAAGAAGCGATATTTCTCCGGCTGGACGTTACGGGCAAACCTTGTATCGGCTGCGTTACCAGATCGAGTTAGCCCGAATGAACCGCGGCAGGGGCTGGCCACTCGCCCTATGCGGAATTAAAGTCTGATATGCATCGTTAGATTGCGATCGGATGGCAGAAATTCTGCGATCATGCTTTTCCGCGTTTGCTCGGACAACAAGTGACGGCGGGAAGAAGAGACGCGTTCTGGCACGAGCTATGGGGGGGGGAAGATGAACTTTCTCGCATGTCTGGCAATGTGCTGCGTGCTTGCTGGCTCAGCAATTGCTGCCGATCTTCGGATTGCGACGTTCAATACCGAATCTGATGACGACACGCAGCCGGCAAAGGTGGCGGAGACGATCGCTGCCATGGGCAGCTTCGATTTACTTGCCGTCCAGGAGGTCGAAAGCGCCGATACGCTTAAGGCCTATACAGAGGCTGCTGCCAAACAGGGCGGGCGTTGGCGCTTTGTGATCAGCGAAAGCGGCGTTAATGTCGATCGCGAGGCTGATCTGCTTGGCATCATTTACCGCACCGACCGCCTACGGCAACTGGAAACCAACGAGCTCCATCTCATCAGGTCGAAGCCGGATGGCACGAAATATGGGAGGACCGATTGGTCCCTGCGTGGTGCGCTCAGTCTGCGTCTTCTGGACCTTCAGACGGGTGACGAGTTCAGAGTAACGACAGTGCACTTGAAATGCTGCAACGAGCCAGGCACGCGGACGCATCAGGCGGCTCTGCTGGCGGAGGAATTGGCCAAATCGACTGTTCCGAACATTGTGCTCGGCGACACGAACATCCCCATTGAACCCGGTGACGATCATCCCGACAGTGCGAATTTTCCCGCTTTCACGTCCCTCGGCCCAGGCTCCGGCAGGATATGGCTAAGGCCTGTCACTGCGATCAAGACGCAGTGCAGCCCCGATTTCAACTCGATGCTTGATCAGATCTATGTGCCGACGGGGACGGTAGGAGCTGCCGAAATTCTCTTTCCGGAAGCGTCCTATTGCAGCAAGGACGCGGAAGGCTATTCCGATCATCGTCCCGTGGTAGCGCAGGTCAAAAGCCTCGCTGGTCCTGAGAGGCAACTCATGGGGGCATCATTGTCAACGGCCGTGAAGCTTACAAACGCTGAATTGGAGAACCGTGAGGCGGAACTCCAGGGCGTGCAGCGTGTCGGCGATATCGTGTCGAACGGTGGACAGTAAGTTGGGGCGTGTCGTGCGCATTGACCCCGAGGTCACCACGGTACCGGCTCATTGAATTCCATGTGGCATCCCCGCAGTTCTCGCGGACGATACCGCGTTGCGTTCCGCAGGTCCGCAATGGATCCGGCGGAACCAGAGGAGGCGTCGCGAGGAGGAGACCAGCGCCCCCATGACAAAAATGTTGGGGAGATCAATCGGTGCAATTCTCGTCCTGGCCGCAATCGTTGCGCTTCCAGCGGTCGCTTCGGCGCAGGAAGAAGACCATGGCCGGGTGTCGACTTCGTCTGGTCCAGTGGAAAAACGAGCGAGCGAACTTCGGCAATTGTCTCTGGCGCGTAGTCTCCTGCAAGCCCGGCAATGGGACCAAGCAATCGAGGCATTCACCAAGGTCGCGATGTCGTCGAATGATGACCTCGCTATCGCTGGCCGAGCCGGTCTGTCTCATGCCTTCGCCATGAAGGCGAAGTCGAGCGATCACGATTCGGTGCAGGCCGACGTCAGAAGGCTTCGGCTTGGCAAAGCCTTCCTGGCAGCGGGTGACTGGGACAAAGCGATCGCGGAATTCACCGAGGCGACCGCCTCCCGAAATGCGTCCATTGCAGGCGATGCCCTTGCGGGTATTGAGGCGGCCCTGCGTGACAAGGACACAAGTCCCCTGGGGATCCGAGCCTATCTTGGTGCTCCGTTCAATCGGTGGTGGCCTATCGATTACTTGCTTTACGCGGTCGCAGCCGGCGTCACCTGTCTGATCATAGCGTTCCTCTGGAGCCGCAGCCTTGGCCGTATGTTCGAAAAGACGCTGGCGGCCCTCCTTAAACGGCCTTTCGACTGGAAGGTCACGGTGGCCGGAAGTGCACAACCGGAGCAACGCAACGCCGCTTTTGACGAATTTGTCACCACAATGCGTGAACTGCGGCGGCGTCGGGACCAGAGCGGTATTCCCGGCATGGGGCGACTTCGCTTCCTCGCGCCCCTGTCCCTCGGCGACATCGTCGGACCCGATCTAAAGGTACAGGGCTTGGACGTCAGCCGTCTTGCGGCAATGCTGCAGGCCGTCTTCGACCGCTACACATATCAGTTCGAAATTCGCGTCGAAACGATCGACAGCAAGCCGTATGTGAATGCCATCTTGAGATGGGGCGGTCAGACCGAGAAGGTCTGGCAACTTCCGTCGCTCTCGGATGACACGAGCCTCGGCTACCGCGACATTGGACAGCAACTGGCGTTCAGGGTCTATGGAGACAGTCTGGTGCGAACATGAGTACCATTGCTTTCTCCTCACAGCTGGCAGCCATACCGGCGCTGAGATTCATCGATGCTCAAGCAGCCGGCCTCTTCATCGAAGCCCTGCACTTTCTTCGCCGGTATGAGGAGACGTCGTCGAAGCCGTTTCTTGAGCACGCCCAAGCCGCGCTCGAAAAGAGCCTGACGATCAGTCCGAGGGAGCTGCTACCGAAGTTTTATCTCGGAATCACGAAATCGGTACTCGGCGAAGAGGATCAAAAAGACGCCATTCGCATCTTCAAGGAATTTGGCAAAAGCGACATCTTTTTCCTGAGAACGGCAGCAAAGTACAATCTCGTGGCAGCATATGTCGAAACCTACAATCTTGATCGATTTCGCGAATCGATCATCGATCTCGACGCGCTCTCCAAAGAGTTGACAAAGGAAGGGATTCCGCTGGGGCAGACCGGGCTCGTTCGCGCTCTTTGGGAGTGTTGCGGTGATAAACGTGTCCGCGTGGAGCCGCTTTACTACCTGACCGAGGTGACCCGGGATTATCTGTCGATCCATCTGGAGATCTGGAAGCCCAGATGGAAAAAGAAGTCCGAAAAGGAGGTCCGAACGCAGGCCATACAGATGCGCAAGACCCTGGCGGCTCGCGGGGCCGCCTTGAAGAGCCATGATCGATTCCTCGGAGGCCAGCGGGGGGAGATATGGGCTTGGCACTGGAATAATCTCGGCATTGTTGATGCGGCCTTGGCCGCCATCGCGCGCCGTAACAATTGCGGTGACCTCGATACACTGGCGGCAAGCGCAGAAAAATATTTCGACGAGGCTCACAATGCCGATCCGAACTTCGGGTCATCGCGTGCCAATCTCGCGCTGCTCTACTTCGAAATTCGAGCAGATTATGGTGAGGCGATCGAGCGCTTTGAGGAAGTGTCTCTCGGCCTGGAGGCCTCCGACCTCGCCCATTTTCGTCTGGGGCAGCTGTATACGATCGAACAAAATCGGGAAAAGGCGGTAGCGCATTTCAAGGCATTGAAATCTATGAAGAAGTGGGATGTCGACATTGACGACTGGCCCAAGACCCGGCGGGCGGTCGCGGAAGAGTTAATAAAATGGAACCAGCCGGACGTCGCCCGGTTGCTGCTTAGCGCGTTGTTGCTCGAGAACCAGGGCGACGCGGAACTGCGCGACAGGATCAAAGCCTTGGACCAGTGACAGTGACCGATCGTTCTTCTTATACCCCCAGCGTACACGAGATGTAGGCCTCAGGGGCCGCATGCTGATCGCACGATTGCGCCCTATGATGGGGGAATGCGTCGAGACCAAAAAAAGAGCCCCAGACCAGATCACCCGCAAGGTAAAACAAGCTCTTTGCCTCAGGAGCTTGGTAACATGAAACAGCGTCACCTGCAGCGCGCCGAAGTAGTCCAGGGCCATGTAGGAGCCGTAGCTGATGAGGACGGCGAGGCCGGTACCGTGATAGACACGCTTGACCTCTCCATTGAAATTGGCGTCGTTCACCGTTCCGTAGGCGAGCTCGGGCGATGGTTTCAGTGTGAAGCATAGGGGTGGCGGGAATTTTTCCAGCAATTCCCACATCGCGTCATCGACAACATCGACACGCAGGATGAGCTGTTGGAGGATTTCGCGAGGCGTTCCACGGATCCCAAGGCGATACGCTTGTCGGCGGAGATAAGGGGGGAGCTTTCTCACATCGGTGCCCCTTTTCCCGTCCTTCGGGATCAGCTCAAGAAACCAATCCTCCAGACCGAGTGCCGACTTGCGAAGAGCAACGTAAGTTGGCGCGTCCATTACAGCACCTATTCATTTCATGTAACACATGAAGCAGAAGATCGGAGGTTTTGCCGCCGGGTCCGGCGCGCTCTGGAATATTACGAAGACCGCGAGCAGGCTTATGGCCGCTGCACCGCAGGCAAAACACAAGACATTCAGCACGCCTGGCACTTTGAGGTGAGGATCTGAGAGGTTGTAGTTCTGGTGGCTGAGCATGGTCGCGGCCCTCATGAGCACCAAGGCGCCGGCGGTCAGGCTGACCAATAGAAAAAACAAAGCACCGACGAGCGAAATCCGCTGCCATGGCTCGGGCAGTGTGGCAAGGAATGAGGTGCCGCTCGCAAATGCGATCAATGCGCTATCGAGAGAGATTAGGAGCTTGGTGAACTCGATCGCCGAATCCAGACCATCCTTGTTTGGCATGCTTCAACCCTCATTAGCAAAACCACAGATAGTGACATCTCGAGTTATCCATAGCCTCCTGGACCGTTGAGGGATTGATCGTAGTGCTCGGCCTGCTTGGATTGTTGAGCTCTTCTACAACCGCAGCAATTGCCTCCCGTAACTGCTGTGGATCGACATTCTCGAGGCCGTCTCTCCATCGCAACCCCGGTGCAATCAGAGGCTCGATCACATCAGGCCCGATTGACCGAAAGTTTAGGAAAGTGCGGCGCGCCTGTTCGTTGAACATGGAGGTTATGGTTTCCCTCAAAACGTCGGGATTGCTTAGATCCATATCAATCCTTGCCTCGTACGAATCTACGATTACCTATAGTAAAACATATTCCAAAATACTCGGAAAGACGTAAACATAGACGCCCAGAATCAAAATATCAGTAAAACACGAGATTCTCGTGTGCCGGAGCTTGAAGTATACGGGTTTTATATTGAGCTTGAGCACCAAGGAATAACGTGTTCATCGCGGTCGGACCATTGACGCGGTTGTCACCGGCCGCGCACTGACCGAGATCCAAATGCGTCGCATCGCTACCCCGGTATACGTCGTCCGTTACTTGCCGCGGCGCATGTTGATCTGGCGATCGATCTCGGCTTCCACCTGTGTCGCGCCGTCATAGAGAGCGTCGCGGAACGAGGCAGTGTAAGTCATGAACGAGTGGTCCTTCTCCAACGCCAAATGCGGGTTCCCGCTCGAACGGAGCCGTTTCACTTGCCTCTCCTAGCCCGGGACCGGATCCCGCTTGAAGCGCAGCGGATAGTTCTTCGCGAGCCAATCTGTAAGCTCGAAGATCGTCTTCCCCTGATACCCGTTCCTTGCTGCGAACTCCGTCCCCTCGGTCGTGAACGCAATTTCCCAAGTTTGGCCGTCGAGGGTCACCTCATCGCGCGATCGTCGTTGGCCTATGCCGTCGGCTATGATGTCAAGGCAAGTGCTGGCTTCGTTGACTGCCTGCTCCATGTGGTCGGCGAGGCTGCCGATCGTAGTCGCCTTGTCTGGCGACATGCCACATCCAAAGCTCGCACGCGTTGCGGAAATCCTCCGGTCGCGCCTCGAAATGCTTGCCACCCTGGAGGAAGAACTTCATTGCTCGATCGGGCAGCACTTTGTTCGAGCTGTAGTCGAACCAGGAGATCTTGAAGCTTGCTAGAAAGCGGCAGGCCGTCGAGAAATAGAAGCGCGAGAGGTCTGAAAGGATCGATTCATACTGCAACCCCAGATGATCGAGATCGTTGCGGAAGCCGTGCATAATAGTGATCGTCCTGGACTGTTCTCCACTGACCTGGCCTTCGATCCAGGAACGCCATCATCCTGTGACACAGTCTATCTCAGCCGTGCTATCGACTACGTTCGAGGTCAGGGCATCGAGATTCCGAACGAGTTGCTTTCCCGGGTCGCACCGCTCCCATAGGTCCATATCGCACTCACAGGCGACTATCTCTGGAACGAGATTGACGGACCCCTTGAACGTTTCAGGCCGATCCGCGCTAACCGCTTCAATCCAAACAACTTCAAATTCCCTTAGCGGACCCGCCGAGGAGAAGACAGATGACACAAATGGCAACTGAGGTTCCACACCGCATCATAACTCCCCTTTTTTATTCTACTCTTGGGAAGTGGTATCATCTCACTTAAAGAATACAACCATCAAAATTAGTATATTTGAATAATGGGAAGTTATTTCTGAGAAATCTCTATGACAGGGTCGCTGTTTGCGAAGGTTTACTATTTGTCCGCCACGTAATGATTGTTCTCTGACGATCTCGATCGACTAGCCTTCTCCCTTTTCTTTTAGTTGCATTTATGCAACAGAGATCAGCCGATCTCGCCAAGCAACGGATGCTTTGCAATTTTTTGGTGCATTCAATTAATATTTTGCTAACCTTATTAAAACTTGGGGGATCGACAATATGCGCTTATTTCGCAGCCGCATTGCGGCGGTAATACTTCTTTGCGTGCCGGTTTCTGGATGCTTTGGGGTAACGATCCCTGAAATGCAAACGCTGCTGGAAAACTCTGACGACCAACGCGATAAAGAAAATACGTTGGTCAATCTCGTCAAATGCCAGCTCAAACAAGGGGTGTCATCTGTCCTGCACGAGTACAGTTCGGAAGGCCCCGGAAAGGGCTACGACGCCAGTTGGATTAACGATTGGGCAGCCAAGGTCACATTCACACTCACAGCCAACGAGACGAGTAAATTCAGCCCAAATTTCTCCTATACGAACCACCCGGAGGTCTTCAGCCTGGCTCTCGGAGCGGATGCGGGCGCCGATGCGACGAGAACCGAGACAACAGCGCTGACATGGTCGGTACCGGAGATTCTCTCGGACGCCGCAACCATCCCCTGCAAACATTTCGGCCCGTTTAAGGTGACGAGCGACCTCCAGATTGCCGAGTGGCTGCAGCGCAAGGCCTTCCTTGCGCGTGTTCCAGGCAACATCGATCGCCAGAAGCTCGACACGCCTTTCAGCGTGTTCAACTACGAAGCAATCTTCGTTTCCACCTATGGCGGCGGTATAAACCCGGGCTGGAGCTTCAATCGCCGCACCGTCAATGACAATACGACTTTCTTCAATCTGTCGCGCAGCCGCACGGATAGCGTCAACATCACGATGGGTCCAGCAAGCAAGGACGAGTTTGGTAACTATCAGCTCGCGCGGGACGCGGAAGATGTCAGGCTCGCAACATTGATCGGACAAGCAGTGAGAGGACAGTAGAGGGAAAAAATGGCAACGAACGGAAATCCAAGAAATATCCAGGAAGCAGTTGAGATGGGCCTGACAATCCAGACGGAAAAGTCGTTCGATAAGGGCGTTTGGGCTGATCGGATGACGCCTCGCTTTCTCAACTGCACTGTAGCCACGGAGGGTGACGCCTGCGCCGAGAGCGCATGCGTGGCTGGAAAGAAAAGGATATACTTCTGCACCGATGGCCAGTGCGCTTATCGCTACATCGAGGTTGACTGCTAGAGCAGATCCTGCGATCGATGAATCGATTGTGAGGTGATGCATCCCGACCTACCATGGTGTCGATATGCCGACGATGGTCTTGTTCACTGCCAGAGCGAGCAACAAGCCGAAGCCCTCAAGGTGGAGCTGAGTTCTCGGCTGGCAGCGTGCGGACTGCAGATGCATCCGACAAAGACCAAGATCGTTTACTGCAAGGATCAACGGCGCCGAGGAACGTATCCGAATGTCGCTTTCGATTTTCTCGGGTATCAGTTCCGGCCGCGACGGGTGGCGAACACACAGCGGGACGAGTTCTTCTGTGGCTACACGCCTGCGGTCAGCCCAACGGCACTGAAGTCGATGCGGACGACGATCAAAAGCTTGAACATCCCGCGGCAGACGCCGGGGACGCTGGCTGAAATCGCCCGACAGCTCAATCCACTCCTCCGGGGATGGATTGCCTATTATGGACGGTACAGCCGTTCGGCCCTGTCCACTCTGGCTGATTACGTCAATCAGAAACTCAGGGCTTGGATCAGGCGAAAGTTCAAGCGCTTTCAGTCCCGTAAAACACGTGCCAGCCTCTTCTTGCGAAAGCTGGCGCGGGAAAATCCGGGGCTGTTCGTACATTGGAAGGCGTTCGGAACGAACACGTTTACCTGATGGGAGCGGTGTGAATCGAGAGGTTCACGCACCGTTCTGCGAGAGGCCGGTAGGTGAAATTCCTACGGCCTACTCACCCCGGTCTGTCGACCAAAATGGCGCGCCTGCGCGGACGCGCAATGCGAGGCGTGGGTGATGTCAAATTAACTGCCGGTGAAGAGATTTGCGGCTACCCCGCTGTGATGAGCCACAGTCCTGTCAGCTACAAGCGCCATCGCTTC
>NZ_JACHYZ010000025.1:0-35539 GCF_014193215.1 Rhizobium sp. BK112 | reverse complement strand
TCCATGCCGGCACCGGCGGGGATCGCCGGAGCGGCTTCCTTCTTGGGCTTTTCAGCGATCATAGCCTCCGTCGTCACCAGCAGGCCGGCAACCGAAGCAGCATCCTGGAGCGCGGTGCGCACGACCTTGGCCGGATCGATGACGCCTTGCGAATAAAGGTCGCCATATTCGCCGGTCTGGGCGTTCCAACCGTAGGAGAAGTCGGTTTTCTCGCGCAGCTTGCCGACGATGATCGAACCTTCGGCGCCGGCGTTCTCGGCGATCTGACGGACCGGAGCCTCGATCGCCCGGCGAACGATCTCGATGCCGACCTTCTGGTCCTGGTTGGCGGCATCAAGATTGTCGAGGGCCTTGACGGCACGCAACAGCGCAACGCCACCGCCCGGCAGGATGCCTTCCTCGACGGCCGCACGGGTTGCATGCAGTGCATCGTCGACGCGGTCCTTCTTCTCCTTCACTTCGACTTCGGTCGATCCGCCGACGCGGATGACGGCAACGCCGCCGGCGAGCTTTGCCAGGCGCTCCTGCAGCTTCTCGCGGTCGTAATCGGAGGTCGTCTCCTCGATCTGGGCCTTGATCTGCGCGACGCGGCCATCGATTTCCGCTTTGGAGCCGACGCCATCGATAATGGTGGTGTTCTCCTTCTCGATCGCCACCTTCTTGGCCCGGCCGAGCATGTTGAGGGTGACATTCTCGAGCTTGATGCCGAGGTCTTCGGAGATGACAGTGCCGCCCGTCAGGATGGCGATGTCTTCCAGCATGGCCTTGCGGCGGTCGCCGAAGCCCGGAGCCTTGACGGCTGCAATCTTCAGGCCGCCACGCAGCTTGTTGACCACGAGGGTCGCAAGTGCTTCGCCTTCGACGTCTTCAGCGATGATGACCAGCGGCTTGCCGGACTGGACGACGGCTTCGAGAACCGGAAGCATGGATTGCAGGTTCGAGAGCTTCTTCTCGTGAATGAGGATATAGGGATCCTCGAACTCCACGCGCATCTTGTCGGCGTTGGTCACGAAGTAAGGCGACAGGTAGCCACGATCGAACTGCATGCCTTCGACGACTTCGAGTTCGGTTTCGGCGGTCTTGGCTTCCTCGACGGTGATGACCCCTTCATTGCCGACCTTCTCCATCGCTTCGGCGAGATAGCGGCCGATCTCGGAATCGCCATTCGCGGAGATGGTGCCGACCTGGGCGATCTCGGAATTGCTGGTGATCTTGCGAGCGTTGGTCTTCAGTTCCTTGACGACGGCGTCGACGGCGATGTCGATACCGCGCTTCAGGTCCATTGGATTCATGCCGGACGCAACGGCTTTCGCACCTTCCTTGACGATTGCCTGAGCAAGCACGGTTGCGGTCGTGGTTCCGTCGCCGGCTAGATCGTTGGTCTTCGATGCCACTTCACGCAGCATCTGGGCACCCATGTTCTCGAACTTGTCTTCCAGTTCGATTTCCTTGGCGACCGAAACGCCGTCCTTGGTGATGCGCGGCGCGCCGAACGACTTGTCGATCACGACGTTGCGACCCTTGGGGCCGAGCGTCACCTTCACCGCGTTGGCGAGTACGTCGACCCCACGCAGCATGCGTTCACGGGCATCGGTGTGAAACTTGACTTCTTTCGCAGCCATTTCGTTAACTCCTCAATAGGCAGCTATCTGACTGATGGGTTGGATTGGCGGGTTATCGTCTCAGGCAGCTTTCTTCTGCTGGACCTGGGCTTCGATGATGCCCATGACATCGCTTTCCTTCATGATCAGCAGGTCCTCGCCATTGATCTTGATCTCGGTGCCGGACCATTTGCCGAAGAGGATGCGATCGCCGGCCTTGACGTCGAGCGCCTGGATCTGGCCGGCCTCGTTGCGCGCGCCAGGCCCGACGGCGATGACCTCGCCTTCCTGCGGCTTTTCCTTGGCGGTGTCGGGAATGATGATTCCACCCTTGGTCTTTTCTTCGGATTCGACCCGGCGGACGAGAATGCGATCATGAAGCGGTCGGAACGACATGTTTTCCTCCGTTGAGCAAAAATGATGACGTTAATCCCCTGGCCGGACCGGATGACCAGTCCGGGCGGGTGCAAAATCTCGATCGAGCCTTTTGCGCGAAATGATCTGGTTTTGCGATTTTTCGATTTCAAGAGGGCGAAACGAAAAAATTAGCACTCCTCGGAGAGGGCTGCTAACACACTGGAAAGGAACAACAACCTGGCCTTGAGCGTTCAAAAATTCGTTGATGGCGGAAAAAATTTGCGCCACCTTCAGACTGTTACGAAACGGAGACGAAGCATGCGATTTTCATCGGATCTGGAGCGTCAGCTCAACGGTTATGGCCTTACTACCGCGCACATCCTCTACCGCATTCCCGATTTCGAATCCGTCCTGCAGACTTATGTCTGGCAGGATTACGATCTGGCTCCTGATTTCCCTGAAATGCTGAAGTTCCTCGACTTCTGGCAGACCAACCTTGACGGGCCGCTGCATTCCGTCCGCTATACGCATCAGCGCCTGATCGGACCGAACGAATGGCGCCGCGTTGAAGGCGAGTTCAATTTGCACTGAGACTTGAGTCCGGATTTTTCGTTGCCTGGCTCTTTTTTCGACCGAGGCTTGATGAGCTCGGCCCACGGCGCACGTCATCGCGGTCTCCGTGTGACGATGTCAAAGGCGAGTCGGGATCGCGCAAGCCAATTGCTCCCAAGCTGCAAAATGGAATTGAGTGGCAAAGCCTCGACGAGCGATGGAGGATTTCAAGCGCCACTGCATCGGAGCACCAGAGATGGCCCGAAGACCAGATCGCTGAATAGTGCCGTTGAAGGGCAAGCGTTGTTTTCCTGCGCAGCCCACGTTTGATTGCCGGCTCTGAATTCCGCGGTTCGGCCGTCGGTGGCAATCTGCGTGCGCCTCTTGTGAGGGCGTACGGGATATAGCTGCAAGTTATGAGCTCGATCGACTGGTTCGATTAATTTTCTCAGGCGCTGGTCTTGCATCCGAAATTCTCAAAAACCAAATCGATAGCTGCCAGCCGCTGAGGATAGGGCTGGCCTTGCTGGAAGCGCCATCTTTCGGCGCTCCGTACCCATGTTGCTTCAAGGAGGATATGGCTATGGCAACATCCTACGACTATGCACCGCTGTTCCGATCCAGCGTCGGTTTCGATCGGGTCTTCAATCTTCTCGAAAATGCTCAGCGCGCCCGCTCGATTAACGACTGGCCGCCCTATGACATTGTCAAGACTGGCGATGACAGCTATCGGATCTCGATAGCGGTGGCAGGTTTCGCCCAGGACGATCTCGACATAACATTCCAGTCCAACCTTCTGACCGTGACCGGCAAAGAGCAAGAGGCGGCTACCGAAGCCTACCTTCATCGCGGCATAGCCGGCCGGCCGTTCGAACACCGGTTCGAGCTCGCCGACCATGTCAGGGTGAACGGAGCGGATCTAAAGAACGGTCTGCTTTCCGTGGATCTCGTTCGTGAGGTTCCGGAGGAAATGAAGCCGCGAAAAATCGCCATCGAGACTGCGGCGACTCTTGAGCCGTCGGCTCCTCCCGCGCAGATCGAAGCGCAGAAGGCCGCTTAAGCAGAACCCATCAAGAGGGCGTCGCTGCGGCGGCGCCCGTCAACATCGCGGGTTAGGAAGGAGAGCGCAATGAAACCCGATATGTTCAAAGAGCCTGTTTCTATTCTTGTCGGACTCGGCTTTCCGGCGGAGGTTCGCAGCGCGATGGATGCGTACCGGCATCTCGTCGAGTGGCCGGCGGCGCTCAGAGATCACGCGCACTCCGTTGCGCTTAAGGCGTGTGGTGCCGCGCTACGCGGCGAAATCGAAGCGGAGACCGCCCGCGGCCTGTTTGCCGCCTTTGCTGAAAAGCACGATCTGTTGGCGCCGGAAACTAACGCCATCGTCGCGTCTCGCCTGCGCCGGGACAGGGATCCGCACGTACGCTGAGGTAATTCGATGATGGACAACATCTTGGAGCAGGCTGCAAGCAATGCCATGACGATCGGGCCAACGCTACTGGCAGAAATCCGTCTTCATGCTTGGAATGCCGCGAGTTCCGCCACACGCCGCGACCGGTGACTGATATCTAAGCGCCGCATCCATTCAGGCGCCACGCATATGGCCGACTTAAGCGGGTACTCTAGTTGTCTTTCCACGCGGCTTTGGCTTCCGTGGATGGTGGTGGCGCGTTCACCAGCTCCGAGACGAAGTTCGTGAGAGGCACGATGTTTTCGTGCTGGCTCGCCTCTTCCAGGGCGTTCATGTACTCGTCACGGCGCGCGACAGGTATGACGGTCCACGGCGCTCCGCTCTCGGCAAGAAGCGCATTCATAATAAAGCGCGCCGTGCGTCCGTTCCCGTCCGGAAACGGGTGGATATAGGTGAATAGGAATGGGGCGAGGATTGCCTTCACGCGCGCATCAGATTCCTCCGATATGCTCTCGAACAGTGCGTCCATGGCGTCGGCGATTGCATGCGGCGGTAAGGGGACATGCGAGGATCCCCGCAGATAGACATTGTGCGATCGGTAACCCGCGAGTTGGTGCGCCTTGATGATACCCGCGGTTACCGAAGGGCTGAACATGGCTCGGAACCAATCCTGGTGCCGTGCCTCGAGCAGTTCGCCGGTAGGTGCTCCATCAAGGATCTTCCTGATGTCATCGCGCACCTCCTCAAAAGCCAGTCTGTATCCCTTGGCAGCTAGCGCGTTCTTGGTCTCGTAGTCCTGCGCGTCCTCGTCCGGTTTCCATTGACCGTCCTGTACCCTCCGGATCAGCTCTTCCGACACCTCGTAACCCTCGATCGAAAGCGAGTTCAGGGCGTCTGCCACATAACGCTCATCAATGTCCGCGATATATCCGTCCCGGTCGTTGATCCGCACTTGCTCGAATCCGATGTGATTGAGGGCGTCTTTCCCCATTTTCGCCCAGAGGTTCTTGATCCGGGTAGCGGACGGCGCCTGAGTTCGTCGCGCATCCAGCGTGACCAGATCGACTGTCGGGTCGAAAGGGTTGTCCTCGTGCGGGTTGTAGCCCGCCGATTCCAGGGTCTTGATGATCGTGTCCGCGTCCCTTGTCCTGCCGAGATGGCGCAGGGCTCCCGCGATGCGACCGCCAACGTGGCTCCGGCCGCCGTCCAGGAGGTATTGAAGCAGCGTGCTTGTTCCGCGGATTGAGCCAATGACTGCGATGACATCGGTCGCTGACGTTCTCCACGACTCCGGCGACAGATTGCAGATCGCCTCTTCCATCGGCATCAATCTCAATCGTTCTCTCGTCTCGGCGGGCTCGTTTTCCTTTGAGCGCAGCAGATAGAGCGACGTATTGCTCGGTAGCTTCACAAGCTGATTGTTCGCTTTCGAGCTTCTGACGATGACCTGCCCCGGGATGGAGTGGTTTTCGGACCATAGAGCCACGGAGGCCTCTGCGGAGAGTCGCCATTCACCCGCGAAACGGTCGTCCAGGTATCTGGCAACGAACTCCCAGTAGACGGTGCTCCAGGCCGCATCGATCCTGTTGTTGGCCGACGGTCGCGAGTTCACCGCCAGCCAGCCCTTCATGATTTCTTCGAGGAACCCATTGTCCTGTAGTCGTTCCCGGTGGACACGGCTGAGCTCTTCGGATTTCACCACCGATCGGGTGCCGTTCTGCGTCACTCCCCTCAGTTCAGCCAGGGATGCCGCGAGCAGTTCATTGGGTTTCGCCACGTTGGCCTCCGGCGACGGTGTGTGAGTAGCGGACCACTACTTCCGTGCTTTGTTGTTGCACTAATTTGACGCCTTTGACAAACACTAATATCCTGCATTTGAGTCACACTAGTTTCGCGTCTTTGAGTCGCACTAGTTTTATGAGTTTGACTCACACTAATTTTCTGCCTTGGACTCAAACTAAAATTCCACCTCGCCGAGAACCGTTTCGCAAGGCGAGACGAACTCAATGCTATTGCTGACCACCAATGCGCGACAGATCGATCCGTATCCCCGCGCGCCCAGCATCCTGCTCCGCCTCTGGCTGTTCCTCTCTTGATTCCGCGTCAGCGTCCTCCTCCTCGGCGGGGATCTTCTCTCTACTTTGCTGCGAAACACCAACCGGTGTTCCCGGATCCTCCGCCTGAAACACGCTCACGCCCTCGAACTCACCGGTCTTCCATGCGTAAATCGCATCCTCGAAAATCTGCGGGAAGACGTCTTTGCTCGTGGGGTTGCCATACCATCTCGCAACGATCCTGAGGACCTTGGCGAACATCGCCGTGCCTTTGCGAAGGTTCTGGCAGGGGTCGACTAGATCGGGCTTCAAATCGGTCGCTTCCTTGACTCCAACGCCTGCGGGAAACTGCGTCAGGCCGACGCGGACGACGGCCTGACCAGCGTATTGGCGCACGATCGCCATCGCCTCCTCAGTCGAAGCCGCTTTCGGAACGAGTATCAATCGGCCGCCCGATTTAACGGTAACAGCGAGGGGATCATCCGAGCCCGCTGCCATCACGAACTGCTCTATTATCGCGGGCTTGAGGGAGGGGTCTGCGCATTCTTTTATCAGGGCGGCGTCGAGCATGATGTCTCCTGGGCAGTCAGGTGTTGAAGGCAATAACAAGCGGTTTTGCGAAGAGCTTTGCCCATGCGGTGGCAGCGGCGCGCTGAATGGCGACGATCGACGTCCCTTCGGTCCACCATCCGTTTCCGACGGCAACGACGAGATCGGGATGGTGGAGCATGGACTGGAGGATCGGCCAAACGATCAGTTGTTCGTAGCAGATCAGCGGGGCCGCCCGGCTGGCACCAACGGAAACGACCGGGTTTGCGAAGAAATCTGCCCTGGCGCCACCACTTTCTCCGAACCAGGATCGCCACGGCTGCCACATCGAGCCGGGGACCGGCATGCGTTCGCGATAGAGGATGCTGCTTTCGCCCTTCCTATCGATCGCGACGAGGACATTGTCGTAGCCGGCGGCATCGAGCACCGTGGCACCGGCGATGACCGTCCCATCGGTATCGCCGGACGCGCTCATCCAAAGCCGCGCCACGGTCGGTGTCCAGAAACCGAGCGCAGTTTCCGGCAGCACCACAAAGCGTGCGCCATCGCTGGCCGCATTCCGCACCGTTGCGATCAGGTCACGCTGGCGGTGAAGACCGGCGTCCCGACCGAGCGAAGCGCCCAATTCGAGGTCGACACCGAGCCAGCCATTGGGTAGACCCGGCTCGGTCCACGATGCGGCGGACCACAGCCAAAGGCCTGCGAAGGTGATGGCGACAGCTGGCCAAATGCGGGTTACGAGGCCCGCAAGGCCAGCTGTCATGAAGCCAAGGCCCCACCATCCCAATCCCGGGAACAGAGCACCCGCAGCAGTAGCTGGATGAGCCCAGCCCGTGATACCGAATGGCGGGATCGACATGATGATGGCCGCCAGAAGATAGCGAAACGGACGATCTCCGCTGTTCTTCGTCCAGAGGACCGTATGCACGGCAACGAAGCTCAAAGACGCACACAGCCAGAGCAGAAGGCCCGGCCAGATGTCCGACGAATAGAACGCCGCTACGCCTTGCGGCAAACCACGTGATGCGGCCAGGAAATATCCGGCGGAGACAAGTGCCGCCACTAATCTCGTTCGCGAGATCGACCACAGAAGCGGAAACCCCAGCGCGACGGGTAGAAGCAACACGTGGCCGCTCCAGCCCACCACGCCGATTGCGATCGAAACGAATATCAGCAGCGCCGGCCGAAGGTAATCACGGCACATAGGTGAACACCTCCTGCGCCAGCCCGAGAATGCCGGAGATCGGTACCGGGCCAAAATATCGGGAGTCATAGGAGCCGGGGAATGCGGAATGCAGGAAGACATATCCTGGCGGTACGATGCCGCTCGGAAAGGGCGTCAACGGCCGGCCTTTTCCATCTCGTAGTGCGAGACTGGAAGAGGAAACTCCCCACCCATCCACGCTCACGCTGACGCCGATTTCGATATGCTGTCCTGCAACGGCGATCACTGTCTTGATCAACGGTGCGACCCCGCCAGGGCAGGAACCAGAACGGAGATAGCCTCGTGCCCTCGCTGCCCGCATCGCCGCCGTTTCCGGCGGGCAGATGAACACGAGGTCGTCGACTGCTGCCGGTCGATGAAGCGGGATAATGCGCCACAGGCCGAGTGGCTCGCTCGGTGTCAGATTGATGCGGTAGCCGCCGGCGACGGCAGTCACCACCAGCAGGATGGCGGCCACCGCCGCCATCGACAGAACCACAATGGCTCGTCGTTGCTGCGTGATCATCGACCGGCGGGTTGCAGCCCCGGTCATTTCAGCGAGAGCCCTTGGCTCTTGGTTTGCCGCAGAGTCTCGGCCTGCTTGAGCGCTTCCGTCGTTCGTTCATAAGCGGCAAGTTGCTGGACCGTACGCATGGAATTCCAGGCGGACTGGACCTCCGCCTTCTGGCCGGCCGTCATGCCCGATGTGACGGTCTCGAAAGTCTTGCCATCAGTGTCTTTCGCAGCCAAAGGCAGGAAGGTCCGTTCCCCGAAACGTTCGGAAACCGCCTTGGCGAAACCTTCGAGTTCGACCTTCACCATTTTGTCGGCCAGCGCGTATTCGAGGCCAGCCGGAAGATCGTTTCGATCGATCGCATCGCGCACGCGTTCGAGCGTTTGCTTGGCGGCTGGAGAGAGCGCCGGGATGTCGACCGAAACCTTGAGCCGGACCGCGCGCTCCTCCGTCTCATGTTTCAATTCGGCCTCGGCCCGCTCACGAAGGTAACGTTCAAGATTTCGGGCGAGCGCCGGCACGTTGGCGATGGCTTTTTCCCGGTCCTGCCTGTCGGCACGGCTGGCGAGAACACCGGTCTTGCCCTTCAGCGCACCGAAGCTTTCGGGGGCGCCGGCGACCTTCGCGAGGGTGGACTGCGCGACCGACTGGTCCTTCAACATGGTATCGACATTGATCGCCTTGAAGGCAGCTTCCGGCTTTGCGTAGACGAGATGGAAGCGGGTCGAGACGTCCTCCCATTGCGTCTTGAGGCCGGGATCGGCGGCGAGCTTATCCTCGACAGCCTGGTCGAGTGATTTCGGGAAGGTGGTGATGCCTGATACCATGGGCTTGGCCTCCTTGATTGTGTCCGGGATGGAGTGTTTGTTGCTGCCGCGGACCAGTCCGAGTGCCGCACCGATGGCGGCTAGACGGGCGCCGAGGTCGGCGAGTTTCTGTTTTTGCCGAACGGCCCATTGGAGGCGATCGTGTGCGATCGTGCGGGCGACGTTGACAAGATGAAGGCCCCGCGCTTCCGCGAAGCGCAGCGCCTGGCGATAGAACGACGCCTTCTCGTAATCGAGGGTCGTCTCCTTGGCGTTCCGGCGCGACAGGATCGGGATGAGGCCGCCGGACTTCGCGAAGGAGCGACTGCCGTAGTAGACGGCTAGATCCTCACGATGGCGCGTCAAAGCCACATAGGTCAGATGCCGGTCCAAAGATAGGGAAGCAAGCACCTTCACCCGGTCGACAGTCGCGCCCTGGCTCTTGTGGATCGTTGTCGCATAGCCGTGGTCCAGATTGTTGTAGAAGCACTGCTCGACCGTGACCTGCCGGCGGTGCTCGCCTTCACCAACCTCGGCAACAATCCGGCCAGGGGCGGCTTCAAGCACCTTTGCGAGCATGCCGTTCTTGACGCCAAGGCTGCCCTCGTTCTTGAGGAACACGATCTGGTCGCCGGTCGCGAACATGCGCGTTCCGTACTCTGTCTTGAATGCAAATCCGTCTGCGACGACGCCGCGTTCGACCAGCTTGGCGCGCGCCATATCGTTGAGCATTCGGACGTCGCGGCGGAGGTGTGCGAGGATCAGGCTGGTCTTCGAAGGGTCGTAGTCGCGGTCCCACGCTGTGATCAGGCTCTCGACCGCGTCGTCCTTCAGTCTCAAACCAATCATTCGACCATGAGCGGTGTAGGCATCGACAGCCCTGCGGATATTACCACGAGCGAGATCGAGCGAGGCATCGCGCATCCATTGCTGGCGCTGACGATAGATTGTCTCAAGTTCTGCATAGCCGATGCGATCGGCAATGGCGCGGAAGGCGGCACCCGCTTCGATCGGTTGAAGCTGTTCCGGATCGCCGACAAGTACGAGTTTGGCGCCGGCCTTGGTGACTGCTTCGACCAACAGCGCCATCTGCCGTGACGACACCATGCCGGCCTCGTCCAGCACGAACACCGTCTTGTGGTCGAGCTGGTTGCGACCCTGGTTCCAGCGAAGCTCCCACGACGACAGTGTGCGGGAGCCGATGCCCGCTTCCTTCTCCAATCCCTCGGCCGCTTTGCCCGCCAGGGCGCCGCCGACGACACGATAGCCTGCCGCTTCCCATGCCTCGCGCGCAGCCTTCATCATCGTGGTCTTGCCGGCGCCCGCGCGGCCGATGACGGCGGCGATCCGCGTGGCCCCAGCGATATGCTCGATTGCCGTTCGTTGCTCATCCGACAGACGGGAATGGCGCGCAAAGGTCGCCTGCAGCACCGCCTCACGGACGCCATGGGAGGCGCGACCGGAGAGCCAGATCGCGCGATTGGCCATCTCGGCTTCGAGCCGGATCATCTCGCGCGTGGTGTGCTTCGCGGGGGTCCGAATACCTGTCGCAAAGTTGATCCGCTCGCGTTCGAGCCGGAGCGCTTCCGGACTTTGCAGAATGCGGACCATCAGACTTTGGAACAGAGCGACATCGTCGATATAGCGATACAACACCTTCGCAACATCGCGTTCGTCGAACACGCTCTTCTCCCGCGTGATCAGGTCGAGCACGATCTCCGGACGGCGCTGGATGCGGCGGGCGTTCTCGCTGCGGCGCTCCTCCTGAAGCTCGATGCGTTCGAGTTTGGGAGTCGAGGTCTCCGACTTGTGGTCGGATTGCTCGGCCTTGCGCTCGATGGCTTTGGCGCCAACGCCGAGGTGAATGGTTGGCTCGAGGTCGATACCCTGCTTTTCGAAGGAACGGCCATCGATGCGGATATCGAGGCCGGCAAGCGCGAGATGTTTGTTCTGGCAGGCAAACCAGCCGTCGCGAAACGCATTGAAATCCTCAGTGCTACCGGCCCACAGCTGATAAACGATTTTGCCGGCATCACTTCGGATTGGCTTACCATCCGGGCCGAGCACCGCGACCTTCTTCGAACCGAAACCGTCTTCGGTCAGCGGGCGCAATGTGGTCATGAGGTGGACGTGAGGATTGCCGGGTGCGTCGTGATAGACCCAGTCCGCGACCATGCCCTGCGCGGTGATGTGCCGCTCCACAAAGTCGCGCATGAGCGCGATGTTCTGCTCGGCCGTCAGCTCGAGCGGCAGGGCAATGGTGACGTCCTTGGCGAGCTGCGCGTCGGATCGCTTCTCGAAGCCCTCCACTTTGTTCCAGAAGGCCTCGGATGCGCCGGCGACCGAGCGATCGGCAATCATGCTGCGCACCCATTCCGGCGCATCGGCAGGGATCACGAACTCCTCATGCAGGAGCCCCTGCTTTCGCGTGTAGTCGATCGTCCGGGCTTCCCGCTCAAACTCCATCTTAGCGCAGTGCCGGTAGGCCGCCGACAGGACGGCGCTGCGGCCGGAGCCACGGGCGACGACGCTGACGGAGAAGTGAGGGACGGCCACGGCGGAGTTCTCTCCCGGTTGCAAACGAAACCAAAGGGTTCGTGGGGAGCGGCGGCCACCAGGCTCTCTCAGTAACACGTCGCGCCAGCGACGTATAATTGCGCCCTTGGAAGCCGCTCCTTCGGAACGGCCGGGATCATTCCCGAAAGCATCGCCCTTGGCGATTGTAGGATTCACAGTAGTGCGTTCCGCACTCTGTTCCGAAAAACTGGGTTCGAAAGACAAGCTTTCTCACCCAGGGAGACGATCGGAATGAAGAAGCCATCCTCGAAAATCCGCGACGAAATCGCCAGGCTGCAGGAACAGCTCAAGGTCGCCGAGACAAGGGAAGCCGAACGCATCGGCAGGATCGCACTCAAGGCAGGCCTTGGCGAGATCGAGATCGAAGAGGCGGAGCTTCAGGCAGCGTTTGAGCAGCTGAGCAAGCGATTTCGCGGAGGGCAGGGCGCTACGACCGGAGGGAAGAAGGGCGCTGGCGACAGCAGCGGACAGGCATCGGACGCGTCTGGCGCGGGCGCGGGCAGCGCTGGCGAGGCTTGAGCGCATGGCAAGGACCATGACATCCGATGCCCGCAAGAAGGACACGCGCGAAAAGATCGAGCTCGGCGGCCTGATCGTCAAAGCCGGGCTGCGCTACGAGAAGCGCGCGCTGTTGCTGGGCGCGCTCCTCGATGCCGCCCGCCGGATCAAAAGCGACGAGGGCGAGCGGTCCAGGCTCACGGCGATCGGCGTGGAGGCCTTCGGCAATGACGATCAATAGGATTGCGCTCGTCGTCGTGCCAGGGACGTTGATGATCCTGGTCGTCATCGGAATGACCGGGATCGAGCAGTGGCTTTCAGGCTTCGGAAAGACCGAGGCCGCACGACTGGCATGGGGGCGCACGGGGATCGCCTTGCCCTATGTAACAAGTGCGGCGATTGGAATTCTGTTCCTGTTCGCGAGCGCCGGCTCGATCAACATCAAGCAGGCAGGTTGGGGTGTCCTTGCCGGATGCAGCGAGACGATCCTGATCGCGGCTACCCGCGAAACGATGCGCCTTGCCGATTTCACGGAGACGCTTAACGCCGACAAGTCGGTCTTGGCCTATCTCGATCCAGCAACGGCGATCGGAGCGGGCGTAGCACTCATGTGTGCCTGCTTCGCACTCCGCGTTGTGCTCATCGGCAATGCGGCGTTCGCACGAGCCGAGCCGAAACGCATTCAGGGCAAGCGGGCGCTCCATGGCGAAGCGGATTGGATGAAGCTGACGGAATCGGCGAAGCTGTTTCCCGATACTGGCGGTATCGTCATCGGCGAGCGTTATCGGGTCGACAAGGACAGTGTCGGGAGCCAAGCGTTTCGAGCCGATAGCGCTGAGACGTGGGGCACCGGTGGCAAGTCGCCGTTGCTGTGCTTTGATGGCTCCTTCGGCTCGTCGCACGGGATCGTTTTTGCCGGTTCCGGCGGTTTCAAGACAACGTCGGTAACGATCCCAACGGCGCTCAAATGGGGCGGCACGCTGATCGTGCTCGATCCATCGAACGAGGTCGCACCGATGGTCTCCGCGCATCGCGCCGGAGCGGGGAGGGACGTGTTCGTTCTCGATCCAAGGAAGCCGGACGTCGGCTTCAACGTCCTGGACTGGGTCGGCCGTTTTGGAGGTACGAAGGAGGAGGATATCGCCTCCGTCGCGTCATGGATCATGAGCGACAGCGGCGGCGCGCGCGGAGTCCGAGACGACTTCTTCCGGGCGTCAGCTCTTCAGCTCCTCACGGCGCTCGTCGCCGATGTCTGCCTATCCGGCCACACGGATGAGAAGGAACAGACGCTTCGGCAGGTGCGCATGAATCTCTCGGAGCCGGAACCGACATTGCGCAAGCGGCTGCAAGACATCTACGACAATTCCGGCTCGGATTTCGTTAAGGAGAACGTCGCAGCCTTCGTCAACATGACGCCGGAAACCTTCTCCGGCGTCTATGCCAATGCGGTCAAGGAAACACACTGGCTTTCCTATCCGAACTACGCCGCGCTGGTGTCTGGAAAAAAATTCGCGACCAGCGACATCGCGACGGGAAACACCGACGTCTTCATCAATATCGACCTCAAGACGTTGGAGACCCATTCGGGTCTTGCCCGCGTCGTCATCGGCTCGCTTCTCAACGCGATTTACAATCGCGACGGACAGCTCAATGGGCGCGCGCTGTTTCTCCTCGATGAGGTCGCGCGCCTCGGCTACATGCGGATTCTCGAAACGGCACGCGACGCCGGACGCAAATACGGCATCACACTGACAATGATCTACCAGTCGATCGGCCAGATGCGTGAAACCTATGGCGGTCGCGACGCGGCAAGCAAGTGGTTCGAGAGTGCCAGCTGGATTTCGTTCGCCGCGATCAACGATCCCGAGACCGCGGACTACATCTCGCGCCGCTGTGGCATGACGACGGTCGAGATCGACCAGGTCAGTCGCAGTTTCCAGGCGAAGGGATCATCGCGAACACGCTCGAAGCAGCTCGCGGCACGACCGCTAATCCAGCCGCACGAAGTTCTGCGGATGCGGGCCGATGAACAGATCGTCTTCACGGCCGGCAACGCGCCGCTCAGATGCGGCCGCGCCATCTGGTTCCGACGCGAGGATATGAAGGCTTGCGTAGGTGAGAACCGGTTTCATTCTAAGGGGGGAAGGGGGATGAAAGCTTCGAATGCAACGCCTGTGGTAAACGCCGATGAAACCAGACCGGCTGTAACATCTGCGGGCGAAGAGGGATAAAACCTTGGTTGAAAAGAACGTCATACCGTTCAGGAAAAATCGGAAGGTCACGAACGATCGTCCCGGCTTCAATGCGTCTCGATCGAGGTCACATCGTTACCGCCCCCGTCGCGGCAGACGCATTCCGAGCGCGATCGTCTGCGCCGTGGTGATCGGCGCCGCCGGCTGGCTATATCTTGATCGCAATGGTCATCTCGACAGCGGTGCTGCTTTCGTCAAAGCGCCTGCCCAAGATGCGCTATCGGCGCTATTCGTGCTTTGCGGCGAAAGCCGTCGGACGAACTGCGTCGTCGATGGCGACACCTTCTGGTTCGGGGGCGAGAAAATCCGCATCGCCGATATCGATACGCCAGAACTCAGCCCGCCCCGCTGCGAGGCTGAACGGATCAAAGGTGAAGCGGCAAAATCCCGCCTGCTGACGCTGCTCAACGCCGGACAGTTTTCGCTATCGGCCGGGTTCCGCGACGAGGACAAATATGGACGGAAACTTCGAACCGTGTCTCGTTCGGGCCATTCGCTGGGCGATGTTTTGATCGAGGAGGGCCTCGCCCGGCCATGGGATGGCGCGCGACACGGCTGGTGCCAGGGCCAATGACGGCTATCATCATTTCCCCTGCACGGGAGAGGGACAGGGGTTTGGGGAAAGGGTGGAGGGAACCGTCCCCTTTCCCCAAAGGAGGAAGTTTGAAGGAGGGGCGTAGCCCTCCTTCATGGGGTGAGGTTGAGTGGGGCGGCAGAGCCCTGGAACCGCTCACATGAAAAAGGCAAAGACCAGAGGGGACAAACCGCCTCTGGTCTGAACCTCAATAGTCTTCGTCAGGTTCGAAGAACGGCTCTTTGTCTTCGAGACCGATGTGCCATCGTTTATCGGACCACCGCGACGGGAGATAGGTCTCGTCACCGCCAAAATGCGCGATAATGATCTTACCGGCTTCGTGGAACAAACCGAAATCGACCTTGTTGTCGATTGCCCAAAGCAGCGCAGCAGACAGAAATTCGCGCGAGATATCGGCGGGAAGATGCACTTCCGCATCGAAGTTTCGACGCAAGTCATCAAGCCAATCCGGCTGTTGATCCGGCTGCTTCTGGTTTTCTCCAATTAGGCGAGTGATTTGATGCTTTGTCACTAGAGTCTCCTTTTCGTTTCTGACGAAAGGTGTCCGCACCGTAGTCCGTGAGGGGTCAGGGACCGCAGAAGGCGGCCGCGTTGCGGCGAGTGGAGGAACCGATTTTCTCTGTGCCGCCTGCGGCACTGTGGAAATTGGAGGGGCCGCGATGTCCTTGACGCCGGAACGGCGGGTGCAAGATGGTATGTCAGAGAGAGATAGAAACGCGTCCTGACGGGACGCGACCGCTTGCCATCTCTGATGGCCATGAGACCTTCCGGCTGGCGCCTAACCACGATTTTTGACAGAGGCATGTTTCTTGCTGCGAGAGGATCGTGACCCAGCTGGCGGAGACCGCGTGCGGGCCCCGGTCGCGGCGCGACTAGAGCCGTGCGCCATCAGCGCCTCGCCCGCACGCCATTCTTCACGAAAATGAATCGGTCGCACTTGTAGGATTCACATATGTCGTTGGACGTGGTGGCGGCGAGTGACGATCATGCAGGAATGATTTTGCAACGCTACCAGCTCTATGTCGAACGAACGGACCCAGCCAAGAACGTGGCCCGGTACTATGCCATGGAGATCGAGCAAACGATGTTCGGAGACGCTTGCCTGACCCGGCGCTGGGGAAGGATCGGCAAGCGCGGGCAGGAGAAACAGCATGTTTTCGAACGGGAAGAGGAAGCGGTTCTGTTGTTCCTCGATCTGTTGAAACAAAAGCGTGCTCGCGGATATTTGCCAAGAACAGGGCTTCAGCACTCGCAAAGCTGACCTCGGCCGCCTGTGAGTTTCGAGCGACGAAAAGGAGGGCCGCCGAGGCGGCCCCCCGGGGCGCGTCATTTGCGCCGGTCCCAGTCGGTTTCGAACGAAAGCTCAATCTCGACGAAGAACGGGATCTTGACCGCGAGCTTCAGCCCGAGCTTTCCCTTGCGGAAGAAGTGACAGATCACCTTGCCGAGGTTGCGGAGCCGGCGGCCCGTGGCAGCGAGGAACTGTGCGAGTTGTTGCATGATGAGTTCTCCTTTCGAATTGCGGACATCGCAGGGATCGACTGCAGACCTCGAAGGAGGGCCACACCGGAACGGTCGAAGCGCGAGCGGAGAACCTGGAGGCACCTGAATTTTGATTGCGCGAGGAGCCGCAAGCGGCGGGGAAAATTCTGGTGGCGCAAGGTTGTGGCGTGACGCAGGGGCTGCAACATCCCTGACGTAGATGACAGCTGTGTCGAAAGGAGAGAGGCGACGGCGCGTTGCTCCTCAGCCGGAAAGTGCTGGATTCGGGAAGGGTGATTGCCGAACGAAGCTCGGGCTTGAAACGAGGAGAGAAGCCGCCTCAAAAGGGCGGCTCTGCCTTGATAGCGCCGACCTGCTCGGCAAGTTGCACGGCAAGCTCGGCCCGGGCAAGTTCGAGCTCGACCTCGATCTGGCGGCGCGCGGTGGCGTCGCACGCGTTTTTCAGCTCGGCCCGCAGTTCCTCGATGTGCTGTTCGATCGTCATGGTCTCATCTCCTTGAGTTCGTGAAAGACGAGTTCGCGGGGCGGGAAAGGGTGGCGGGGTCAGGGATCGCGCAAGCGACCGCCAACGGCGGCGAGTGGGGGAGCCGATTTCGTATTGGCGCCGCCGGCGTCGATGCGAAATTGGGGGAACCGCTCGTCCTTGAGGCCGCCAGCGTGGCCCGGCACCATCGGAGAATCTGAGCAGCTATCTCCGTTTCCGTATGGCACCGAAAGAGCCGGAACCGGGCTCGATGCCTGGTTCCGGCTTCTCAATTTGACGGGAGAGGCTCCGCCCAACGGGCAGAGCCTCGATGACCTCAGTCGCGGTTGGGACGGGACCAGATCAGCTGGTAGCCATCCTCGCCTTCGACTTCGGCGAGCGTTGCGTAGATCGGGGCCGGAAAGCTCGGGTCGTCCAGCTTGACCGAGAGGTAGTCGCGATCCGTTTGCTCTGAGCGCTTCTGCCAGGCGGCGCCGAGTTCGACGTTACCGGCGTAGATGCGGAAGTGCGGGCCCTTGTCGGAGGGGTTTTCGATGCGGGCGATGCGAGCCTTGACGTTGAGGGCGAGGGTGCGGATCGAGCCGGTGAAGCCGGTTTCGGTGGAGGTGAAGGTGCCGATGGTAGCCATTGTCATGTTCCTTTCGCTTGTTTCGGGCCGCGCCCTTCGCGGCCTCGATGGCTGTCGCAAGGATTGGAGACGATCGGACCGCACCTGAAAGGACGTAACGAAGTGGAGGGCGGCCGGGAGGAACTTTGTTGCTGCGCGAGGAATGCGGCAGAGCCGCTGGGGAAGAAAGTTTCGGATGGCCGTTGCGGGAGAACGATCGAGGCGAAGCCGCTCGCCGATCAGACATGCCTCATCGAGCCCGCGGAGGACGTGGCCTATGACAGCGATGGGAGGAACAGGCGATGGTCGCCATCGTCACTGGCTTGCCGGCATCCGAAAAGTGCACCGAATGACGTCGTCGCCCCGTCCTTACGTCGCGGCGGATTCTGCGCGACCGCCAGCCGATCAGAGAGTTGCGTCCACTTTGCAACCGGATAACGTGACCTTGCGATTCGTCGCCTGGAGGATCTATGCGTCAGACAAAGCCGTTTATCGTCGAAATCAAGCAATCCCGAAAACCTAAGGCCAACGACCGGAAAGCGTCGATTTGGGGAAAGCTGGATCTCACATCCGAGCACGATATTGAACCGACAAGAGATCCGATCGTGCTGTCGGCCGCAGCGGGTGACAACGACCGACTCTGATGTCGTCTAGGCAACCGCCCTTTCGTCAGCCAGAATTGGCTGGAGACCGTGTAGGAAGCTGACCGCGCGCTGAGCATGTGCCGCCGCCTGGAAGATTGCTCGCTTATCGTCTGAGAGAACGGTGAGCCAGGACTGAACGTATGAGGCGTGATCCGGTCTGGGCTCCAGCTCCGGGGCGATCCCCAGATCCGCGCAGAGAAAGCAACTGCCGAGTTCTGCGATCAGTTCCTCGCGGGCCCGCTCGCTCTTGTCCTTGGCGTAGCGGCTGAGATCACGGCCCACTCGTCGTGGATTCGCCGTCCAGTGGACACCTTCATGACTCAGCGTCGCTGCGTAGGAAGCCGCATCTCGAAAAGTCTCGAACGGCGGCATCTGGATGTTGTCTGTTACTGGCGAATAATAGGCCTGCGATCCGCCATGCCGGATGACCGCGCCCGTATTGCGGAAGAACAGATCGGCATTCTGGACGCGCTCGACCGGATCCAGAGCCGGTGTCGAACGATGGTAATAATGGTCCGGTAGACCATCGATCTGGTCAACGTTGAAAACGGAATACGCCTTCAGGAAGGGAATTTCCCGGTCGACATCATTGCCGTTGCGGTCGGTCTCCGACTTGGTGAAGCGGCTGGCGAACACGACGGTCGAGCCGGTCTCGCCCTTGCGGACCGAGGCGCCGAGCTCCAGCGCTTGTTTGAAGGTCATCCACATCGGAGAGGTAAACCCTCTCGCCATCCCCTCGGACCATAGGAGGACAACGTTCATGCCCGAATAGGGCTGACCGTTGTGTCTCAGCGGCCGGGTAATCCGGCCCTCGGTGTTCGCGGCGTTCCACGGCTTCATCCAGGGGCGAACCCCTCTCTCCAGATCGGCGACGATCCGGTCGGTAATCCTCGTGTAGATGTCGGCACGTTCGCCTTCGGTTTTCCTGCTCATATCTTAACCCTCCTTTTCCGGGGCCGCGCCTATCGCGGCCCGTCGCGGGGGTCCGAAGGCAGGAGCGGCATGGCCTGGAGGGCACCGGAACGGCCGGAACAGCGTGGAGGACGGCGAAGCCGTTGCGGCGACAGGCCGGCTCCTGCAGGACCGACGACAGGGACGGGCCGCAATCGGCCGTCTCTCCGACTCCCTTCCCCCATCTTTCCCTAGGCTCGGGCATGGACATGCAGAAAGGCCGGCCCCTGAGTGGAGCCGGCCGATACAGTCCGGAAAAAAGGAGGGCGGGGCCGATGCCCCGCATGATGGCTTTAACCGAGCGCCGCCATTTGCGCATCGGCGGCTTTACGGTCAAGTGAAGCGCCCGGATTGTCGACCGGGCGATCAAACGGCTTCCAGGCCTCACCGATCACCTGTTCGTAGGCCGCGACGGCGCCCTCGGCTGCCATCCGAAGCGCATGGGCCTGGACTCCCATGTCTGCTGCGAACTCGCGCTTGCGCTGGGCGGCGCTGTCATATCCGACCGGGCCATCGAGATCCTCGTCGCGGGCATCGTTCGATGCCTTGGCCGTGGCCTCGCGGGCCTCCGATACTGCGCGGGAGTAGAACTGACCGGCACCATGCGCTGATCCGACGAAGGCGCCGACGATGCGCTGGAGATGGATCTGCATCGCTTTCTCACCGAGACCTTCGGCGAGGCTTGCCGAACTCGCAGTGATCATCCGCTCATGCTCGTCGCGGATCCCGTCGCTGTCGACCACTGCGGTGCCGAAGCTCTCGGCGATCTTGAGGGCTTGCGCGCTATCGGGGCAGGTGAGGCGGACCATTTCGAGGGTTGCACCCTTGCGGAGCTGCACAACGCGAGCGGAAGGGCGGTTGGAGGTCGCGGGCTTGGCCATATCGATTTCCTTTCGTCGGTTTCGTCCGAAGCGGCTCCGGCCCGTGCCGGTCTGCCCTTCGGTGCGGTCAAAAGGAACCGGCGAGAGACGGGCGCTCTCACAGGTCCGGGACGGCTGAGCGAGCGGAGCGGGGTTGCGGCCAAGCGGGGGCACCCTGCGCAGGACGCGGGTTCGCTTTGCGAAGTGAGGCTGTCCTGGCCGCTCCGCGGCGCGACAGCGGCCTTGAAACGACCGACCGCCGGTTCAGACCGCAACGAACACGAAGGGCAGGCCGGCACGTGATTGTAACCTGCACCCCGAAACCGAATGCCGGAACCGATGGCCAACCAGGCAAGACCCCTCGTCGAACATGCGGAATATGCACTCCGCCGGTACGCCCCGGCGACCGCCTCTCATGCAGCCTGGCGCCAATCAGCTTCGCCGAGCTTCAGACGCAGGGTGGTGATGGCGCGGTCCTGACGCTTCAGCTTTCGGGTGAGCGCCTCGAGTTCGCCGCGGCGCTCGAATGCCAGCCGATCGACGTGATCCTGAAACAGCACCTCGTCGGACCGGGTCCATCGCGAGCCCGATCGCTTGTGCGTGCGGTTCCTGGCTTTCGTTTTCTCGGTGACGGCCAGGCGCTCGGCACGCGTGGCAATCTGCCGATGGACAAGATCGAGGTGGTGGCACGTTTCGCGCCGCGCCGCCTCCATGCGTGAAAGAAGCACCCACGGACTGACTGGGTTCATGCTCAGGTCCTCCGCTGACGCCAGCCGATGAAGTCCGAAGGACCGTCATAGACAGCGTGACGCTGCTCATCGATGACGAAGCCAAACGGCCCGCGGGTTGCGTATTCACCGCTTGGAACGAGAAAGCGCCGATCGTCGGCCCGGTGATCCTGCATACCGCCGCGGGTTGCGACCACCTCCGTCATGTCGGCATGGTAGGTGGAAAAGATCGCGGAGATCACGACCCAGTCGCCGGCATGCCTGCGCTCGAATGCGTCTCGGTCCTTCGTCCAGGATTGGCCGGGTGCGAGTTCGCGGCCATGGATCGCCTCCCAGGCCGACGGCCAGCTGTTGCGGATCGTGTCGTCCGCACATTTGCGCTCATAGGCCGTGAACAGGTCCGGGAAGGTATGAGCGACGATGGCCCATTCGGCATCCTCCTCGTACCAGGGCGAGGATTTTCGCAATAGGGAAGACACCCGCAGATTCCGCTCGGCCGACAGGTGAAACCCGCCATGACCGGCTGTCATATGGGACACAATCCCCTCGGCATAGATCGTCGCGAACTGCGACTGACCCCACGGCGTATTCGCTGCCATGCGGGTCTGGATCCGCCCGAGCGCGGATAATTCACGCTTATGCTGCGCGGTCTCGAACACACGCGCGCGAAACGCTGCCTCATCTTCGAGGCGGCCTTCGTGACCGTGGAAATCGTCACGCGTCATCTCTGACAGCGGGCGAGTGAGGCAAAAAGCGCTCGCGAGAAAACCGGCACCATCGCGTGCCAGCACCATTGCCAGGAGGGTATCAGCTATCCGGGCGACCGGAAAGCCATCAGCGCTGGCGCCGAACTCCACCGTCGCGTCGCCGGTGATCGGAACCCTGTCGCATTGAAGATCGGGCATACTCATGCGGCGGCCCTCCCTTCGACATGAGCAGCCGCAACCTCGTCGGCGGTCACCTCTTGGAGCACGGCGTTCGGATATCCATGCTCTTTCAGCCAGGCCGCGGCCGCCTCGCGATCATCGGCGACATGGACGAGTTCGGCGTTCGAACCGCCTCGATCGAAGACGCGGACCGATCCGAGTGCTGGGCGCTCCAGGACCTTGAAGGTTAGATCGGAATCGAGACCGAAGGTTCGGTGAATCCGCATGACGATGGTATTCTTACCGCCGAAGTCCGACTCATGCAGCGTGAAATATCCCGGCGAGGCGCAATTGCCGGATTGGCGCGGACCCTCCTTGCGGATCAGGCGGCCCTTGCTGTTACGGGTCTGCCAGGCCGCCAGTTTCTTCTTGAAACGCTCGGGTGGGCGAGGGTTGCCGTCGGACCAGGCGACAATGGAGCCGATCGGAGCTAGGTCGTAGATCAGGGACGCAGACATCAGACATCTCCTTGAAATTCTGCGGTTGATGGAAACAAAGCCGCCGCCGGGAAGGCCGGCGGCGGGTGTCGATCGGATAGGAAGGGAAGGTGGCTATTCGGCCGCAATGCCGTAGGCGGTCTCGTCCGCGTCGGGAGCGCCGTCTTCCGGCACAAGCGGAGACGCATCGTGCCCGGCCTCCGGATCGGCCGCGGCGCGATCGGCCGCTTCGCCGGGAGTACCGCCATCGGCGAGCTCGCCTTCAAGGCGATCCGTGGTTTCTTCGGAGGTGACGATGTCCTCCTCTTCGACGATCTCGCCTTGCTTGATCAGTTCGGCAAGTTCCCTCGGATCGGGGGTGAACAGGGCTGCCGGATGGACGAAATGCCCTTCCTTGAAGTGCTCGACGAGGGCCGCGCGGGTCTCGCGGACCTTCGGCCGCGGCAGAACCGCGGTATCCTTGCACGACGTCTCAAGTGCCTGCCGCGACAGGCAAAGCAGGAAATCCTCCGTGCCCATATTCGGGAGATAGCCATCCGCGCCGATGGCCTCGCCGGCGATACGCGAAACAATACCGCTGTTCGACATGCCGCGGCGGCAAGAAAGCACATCGACCAGCATCGAACGCGCGGCAACCCGCAATGTGTCGATGTCGAAGGACAGCTTGCCGCCGCCGTCGAGCAACCGAACCGCATGGCGAGCGAACCGCTTCGCACCGAAGACGGTGTCGTTTGCACCAGAGTCGACCCGGACGTTCAGACCGGCAAAGGCGAGCACGAGGAGCGCCATCAGCGTGTCGTCCTCAATCGGTGCGCGAGCGAGCGCGTCGTGCAGCGCGTCCGTTCTGAGGTCACCGATGATGTCGTGGCCCTTTTGCGTCACATCAGGACGCTGCTTCGACGCGTCGATCACGTCGTCGCCAGCGGTGGCGCCACCTCCAACGACGGCTCCTTTGCCCGCGGTCTTCTTCTCCTCGGGCATCCGGTAGTGGACGGTCTGAACCTTGCCGTTCCGATCCAGGTACATGGCGGTGTGGTCGCCCTTGCTTGGCTTGCCATAGACGCGGCTCGCCTTCTGCGGCAGCTTTGCGTCGCCCCATTGCGTAACCTCGGCGATCACGCCCTTCTTGGGCAGATTGTCGGTCATCCATTCCTGCTGTGCGCCGAGATAGGCTTCGACATTGGTGGTGTAGCGGCTGTCCTCATCGGCAGGGGCAAACAGATCCTCGATCCATTCGATGCCGTAGGCTTCCCTGAGATCGTCGCCGAAGCTCGCATCCTTGGCATACATGCGGGTCTTGGAGAGCGCGTTGGCGATCTGGAACCACGTGGCAGACTGGCCCTTCTTCGGCTTCTGCGCCTTCCAGACTTCCTTCTGCTCATCGAGGTGTGCGGCCGCGATCGTTCGAAGCTGCTGCTCGTTCGGCATGTCGCCGAGCGCCATCTGATCGAGCATGGCGGGCAAGACGTTGGCGAGCAGACGCAGCTTGCGGATCTGCCGGACGGGCAGCGCAAGCGCAACGGCAATTGCTTCCTCGGTCCAGTCGAGTGCAATCAGGCGTTCGATGCCGCGCCACTGGTCAACCGGGTTCAAGGGTTCGCGTGCGATGTTCTCGACCATCGACCGCATGGCGCCATTGTCGTTGGCAGCTTCGACGACGAGGACCTCGATTTCTTCGAGGCCTGCGGCGATCGCCATGCGGGTGCGCCGATGGCCGGCTTCGATGACATAGCTGTTCCCACCACCGGCCTCCGGAAAGATGACAGGCGGCTGGATGATGCCGACGGCTTTGATCGTGGCGAGCAGCAGGGCATCCGCCTGCGGGGTGGACTTCGACTGTCGGGTATTGTCGGGGTTGTCCTTCAACGAGCGCGGATCGACCTTCATGATATGCATGGGATTTTCCTCTTCCGGGATGCGGGACGCGGCTCGCTTGCCGGTCCTTCCTGTCTTCATTTTTTTCGAAGACACCTCCCGGACCGCAGGGCGGACGGACCGGCGCAACTGCGGCCGAGCGTCCCTGCTGCGAAGGACAAGCGGGGCCGACAGCCCTGCGCGGGACGAGTGGCCGGGATGCGGAGGCGGCGGTTGAGCGAAAGCGGCGACGGGAGGACCGATCTGCGACCGGTTTCCCTTCCTCCTTCCTCTTTTCCTTCTTCTCACCCTCCTACTCCCACTTTTGAGAGTTCACGGCGGCCAGGAAGGCGCCGTAGGTTGGTGCGCAACTCAAGGGGGTTCCAATGCACGATGCGAACGCGATATTTGCCTACCAGGTCGTTCCGGGAACAGACGAGATCCTGGCGTTCACGGAGACGTTGGAATTCGCCCGGCAGGAGGCCTGCCCAGCATTTCGAGGAGCTGAAGGCAATGGACGCGAGTGTCGAAGCTGGAATTGCGATCTACAAAGTCGGTTTGAAGGATGCGAGCCTCTCTGACGTCGTCACCGTCCTGAACCACGCGGCGGATGCGAGAGCGCGGCTGATCCAAACGATCGAGCGTGTCGAGCTGATTTCCTGAGCGCGGTGATGCCGCCGACGACGCGATCGTCACGGTCGTGGCACAAACGAAAAATCAGGACAAAAAAAGAGGGCCACGAGAAAACTCGGGCCCTATAGGTATGAAGGTAATTTAAACCTCCAGAGGGGAACAGCTGCTGCGGCGGCACTGGGAGGAAATCCGCCATGTGCATCAGCTGTGAGCACTATGCTCAAAATTCGGGCGGAAGGAAAGCAAATATTGTGCAATGCAGCTATGCAATTGCTGCGTTGCATCAAAATCGATGCCTCAGATCAAGCAGCCTGCGCCGGCGCATCGTCGTTCTGAACTGACGCGGCAAGAGAATCGTCGACGTCGCGAAGCTGCCGACGCTTTTCGGCAAGCTCGTCGGCGAAGGCGAAAGTGCCGCCTTCACGCGAGCGATAGGAGATAAGCCGCCGGTGCGCTTCCTCCAGACGATGGCGATGGCGCTCCCGCTCCTCCTCAAACCCGTCCAGCGCATGCTCGAGGCGGGAAATGGCGCCGAGCGGCGTCACGGTGACCGCAAGGTCGACTTCATAGTCGGCGCCGGTACGCTGGAGCGTGGTGGCGTAGCGATACCCATCGCCCTTTCCGAAGCACTCGCCCTCGTAGACCAGATCGAAGCCGCCGATGGATGCGAGGTGAACGTCGCCCTCTTGCTGGAGCTGGAGGAGCGTGAGAATTTCCTTCATCAGCGCGCGACCAGCCTCCTTACGCTCATCGTAGTCCTTGCCAAGGACCTTTATCGCAAACGCGTCGCCCGCTGTAGGCACAAGCCGACCGATATCCTGGCCGATCTCGCCGATGCGGCGGGTCGAGACCTCGATGTCACGCTCCGCATCGCGCATCTGCCGGCGCACCGCATACTGGTCATCGTCATGGGCGGCGCGCAGTCTTTCCAGTCGCGCGATATCGGCTTCGAGACCCGCTTTCTGCATCAGCCTCTCGTCGCCGGAGGCGATTGCCTTGGCCATGGCGAACTGGTTCGCCTGCCCTTCACCGAGATCTTCGAGCCGGCGGATCGATGTATCTCCGCTCAGCGCCGCCGCGATGAAGCGGGCCTTGCGCTCGTTGTTCTGCCACATGGAAGCGTCGAGGCTGCCCTCCGTGGCATAGGCGAAAATGTCCACGACATCGTGCTGATTGCCCTGCCGGACAATGCGGCCTTCGCGCTGCTGGATGTGCGACGGCAGCCACGGCACGTCGAGGTGGTGCAACGCTTTCAGCCGGAGCTGGGCGTTGACGCCCGTTCCCATCGTCTCCGACGATCCGATCAGGAACCGAACCCGGCCGGCGCGCACGTCGGCGAACAGCCGTTGCTTGGCTTCGGTCTTCTTGTAGTCCTGCATGAAGGCGATTTCGGACGGGGGAACGCCGAGCCGAACGAGCTCGTCACGGATCCAGCGGTAAGCGGAAAAGCCGCGGGTTTTCTCGACATTGATCGTGCCGAGATCGCTGAAGATCATCTGCGCGGCGCCGGGCAGCTCGAAGGGTTTGCCGTCCGGCCGGAGATAGGTGCTGTCGGCGCTCTCCTGCCAGATCCGAAAGGCATTGCGGACGAGGAGGTTGAGCTTGTTATCCTCCTCATTGTCGTTCGCCGGCATCACAAGGCGCAGATCGATCGCCGCATGGCGGCCGTCGGTGATGACCGAGAGCAGGATATCGTCGCCGGGCTGCGCCGGTCCCTCGCGCATCTCGATCGCCTTGATGCGGGCATCGAGGATCTGCTGATAGGCCTTGAACGCCGGCGTCGGCTTGGCGGTGAGGATCTGCCGCCGGCCGGTGGAGATATCCGGCACCTTGACGTATTCGCGGAGATCCGCCGGCATGACGACATCGGCAAAGGCCCGGAACATGGCGATCAGTTCCGGGACATTGACGAAGCTCGCGAAGCGGCTGACAGGCTTGTATTTGCCCGACGGCTGAATCTCCAGCTCGGTCGTCGTATCGCCGAAGCAGGACGCCCAGGCATCGAATTCGTGCAGGCCGCGCTCGGCGAGGGCCTCGTGGCCGAGCAGGCGCTGGATCGAGAACATCTCGCCGAGAGTGTTGGTGATCGGCGTTCCGGAAGCGAGCACCAGGGCGCGGCCCGGATTCTTCGTTTCGAGGAACCGGGACTTCACATAGAGATCCCAGGCGCGCTGCGAGCCGTTCGGATCGATGCCCTTCAACGTCGACATGTTGGTCGCGAAGGAAAGCTTGCGGAACTCCTGGGCTTCATCGACGATGATCTGGTCGACGCCGATCTCGGAGATGGTCAGCAGATCGTCCTTTCGGGTCGCAAGCCCTTCCAGACGTTCCTGCAAGCCTTCCTTCAGCCGCTCGAGGCGCTTGCGCGAGACGCGGTCCTCGCTGTCGACCTTGGTCAGGAGATCCTCGTAGAGCTCCAGCTCATCGTGGATCATCTGTTGTTCGAAGGCAGACGGCACAGCGATGAACCTGAAGGCGGAGTGCGTGATGATGATCGCGTCCCAGGTCGCGGTCGCGGCGCGACTCAGAAAGCGCGCCCGCTTATCCTTGGTGAAATTCGTCTCATCGGCAACGAGAATGCGGGCATTCGGGTAGAGCGCCAGGAACTCGCGCGCCGCTTGTGCCAGGCAATGGCCGGGGACCACGAGCATCGCCTTGGCGATCAGCCCCAGGCGGCGCTGCTCCATGACGCTTGCTGCCATCGTCATCGTCTTGCCGGCACCGACGGCATGGGCAAGATAGGTCGAGCCGGAGGAGATGATCCGCCAGATGCCGCGTTTCTGGTGCCCATAAAGAACAAAGGCGCCTGAGGCGCCGGGAAGTTTGAGATGCGAGCCGTCGAAACGTCTTGGCGCGAGGTTGTTGAACCGGTCGTTATAGACCCGCGCCAGCCGGTCGGTGCGATCGGGATCGGTCCAGACCCAGTTCTGGAAGGCTTCCTTGATTTTCTGCAGCTTGTCGCGCGCGGCTTCGGTATCCACGACGTTCAGGACACGCCGCTCGCCATTGAGGTCCTTGAAGACGTCGAAGATCTGCGGCACGCGGCTGTTCAGCGCATCGGCCAGCAGTTCGCCAGCGTCGCGGCGGCTGGTGCCCCATTCGGATGTGCCGGCGGCGCTAAATCCGAGCTGCCGTGCCTCCACGGTCCAGCTCCCAAGCTCAGGCATATGATGGATCCTGATCTCGGCGCCCATCATTTCCTTGACGAAAGCCACGACGTCGCTCGCCGGGATCCACGGCGCCCCGAGGCGCGCGGTGATGTCGGAGGGGCGAAGGTCGGCCGGCTGAACCGCCTGAAGCGCGCGGACGTTGCGCTCGTAGGCTGGATCGAGCGCCGCGGCGGCTTCGGCGACCGCGAGCTTGGTGCGGACCGCGCCAGCGAGATAGGCGTTCGCCGTCTGCCAGGAGCCATCGGCGGGATCCCGGAAGATCGCATCGCCGAGTTCGTCGGCGACCGCATCGGCGTGTCTGTGCAGCAGTTCGGCGATATGCTCGACGTCGACGCGACCACGTTCGTTGAGCACCACGGCCAGCGCGTCCGCGGCACTGGTGATGACTGGCGGGGCAGGCGGCGCGATGACCCGTTCGGAGAAGATCGGGCCTGGTTTCGCCGTATCGGTGTCGAGGTCGTAATCCTCGATCGAGGCGACCAGCCAGCAATCGGGATCGTCGAGGAAGGGTTGCAGGTTGGGGCGGCGGTGGGTTTCGCGCACCTCGCCGGTTTCTTCATCCTCGCTGATAGAGACCGTGGTGTGGTTGATCGGGCCGAAGTCGCGTACGAAGCTCGACCAGGCGATGCGCAGCCGAACCTGCAGATCCCGCCACGGACGATCCCGCTCCTGGGCCTTCAGTACCTCGCGCACGGCATCGCGGATCGGGATCAGCTTCTTGATGATGCCGACGTGTTTTTCCAGGATGCCGTCACCGGTGCGCCCCTTGCGGACTTTGACTTCGATGGGTGCGCCGTCGACCATCTGCATGAGACCGCGCCTGATGTCGATGAAGAAGCTACCCTCACGGACCTTGGCGTCGCCTGGGCGAAGATCGACGATCTCGCCAAGCTCATCCTCGAGGTCGATGTCGATTGCGGTCGGCTCGCCGTCATAGCAGCCTTCGGGGAGGCGCCGGATGGCCCCCTCCAGAAACGCCTGCAGGTCCTCGCCGGCGCGGGGCAGGCAGGTGTAGGTTTCGCCAAAGGGTCCGGAGGTGAGAGCATGATCGCCGAGCACGAATTCGGGATGCCGCGCGAACCAACGGTTCACGCGAATTGCACCCTCGCCTTGGCTTTCGGGGCGCACCTCCTCGAGATCGAGCCATGACAGATCGTTCTCGGCTTCGCCGGCCTTACGCTTGCGGAAGAAGAGAAGATCGACCACGACATCCGTGCCGGCGTCGGCGCGGAAGCTGCCTTCCGGCAATCGAATCGCGGCGATCAGGTCGGCGGTCTTGGCAATGTGCTCGCGCGCTGTCGCATCCGCCTTGTCCATCGTTCCGGAGCTGGTGACGAAGGCGGCAAAGGCGCCAGGCTTCAGGTGGTCGATCGATCGGGCGATGAAGTAGTCGTGCAGCCGTAGACCGAGCGAGCGATAGGTTCGGTCAGACCGGACGGTCCGGTCGGAGAAGGGTGGATTGCCGATCGCGAGATCATAGATCGGCGCCAGATCGGTGCGGGCAAAGTCGCCGTTGATGATGCGGGCCTTCGGATGCAGCAGCTTGACGATCCGGGCAGTGACAGGATCGAGTTCGACGCCGGTGACGAAGGTCCTGTCCCGGAACGCCGCCGGCATCAGAGCTGGAAATAGGCCCGTGCCGATACCGGGCTCGAGCACGCGGCCGCCACGCCAGCCCATGCGCTGCAAGCCCGTCCAGATTGCCCGGATGATGAACTCCGGCGTAAAATGGGCATATTGCGTGCAGCGGGCGAGCGACGTGTAATCGGCGTCCGAAACAGCGCTTTCGAGCGAGCCGCCGAGCTCGCTCCACCCGGTCCGGAAATCGACTTCCCCGGGGCGGCGGAACATCCCGTTTGCCAGTTCGCTCGCGCCGAAGCCGGTGAAACGGACGAGTTGCGCCTGCTCCTTCGGCGTGGCTGGTCGATCCTGCTTCTCGATGTTGTTCGCGATCAGGATTGCCGCAACATTGGCGCGGGCGCGATCCTTCCAGGATACGGCCAAGCCTCGATCTGCATCATCGAGGTAGAAGTTGCACCGGTTGCCTTGCCGCCGGGGCGCCGGACGTTCAATCGCCGCGGCCGGCAAAGCGGGGGCAGGAGAGGGCGGCGGCGGTTCGGGGTCGTCGTCATTGGCAGCGACCGGCTCGAAGCCGCCGAACGCTGTGACACCCAGGCCAAGGCCTGATGACAGCGCGCTGCTGCCGAACATGTCGTGAGTGAAGGGATCGTTGCTCATGAAATTTTCCTCGCAGATAGGCGAGCGTCATCACCCCGCGGGAAGCACTTGCGGGACTGAAGGACGCTCAGGGTTTTGGGTTTTGTGGCCAAACGGGCCGGGCTGGTCGCGAAATGTCTAGGATTTCGCGACCAGATAGAGCTGCATCGAGTCTTGAAGGAATGCGACACGAAGGTGCGTCGCCTCCGGAGCCGCCGCCATCATGGCTTCGAGCTGTTCCGCATCGATGAAATCGACACCGTCATCGCCGCCGAAGGTCCGGCGTTTGACAGCGAACCAGTCGTCATTGGTGCGGGGATCGCATTCCTCGGCATAGACGACCAAAGGCTTGGCGCCATCCGGCAATTTGCCGTTGGACATCAGATAGACGCCCTGGTCGCCGACGAGCCAGAGACCCGGTTTTTGGTCCTTGCCAGAGCGTAGGCCGTAATGGGGGTCACGAAAGCCGCCATGGGCTTCCGCATCGGCACGCCCGCGGGCGAGCACCTCGCGGACGGATGTGAGCGGGAAGGAAAGCATCGTGAAGCCTCCTTCATGCGGCGATCGGTGAGGGGAGGTGGCGCAGCTGCACCGGCAGCTTGGCTGCGATTTCGTCGTCGGTCAGTTCGTCCAGCAGTTTCAGAGTGCTGCCCACCGCGCCGCCGTAGAGCATGATCGTGCGCTTGCCGCGCACGGCTTCATCCCAGCGATCTCCGGCATAGCCACGATAGTCGTCCGCCGTGATGCTCCAGATATGCTCCAGGCGTTCCTCGCGCGTCATGGCGCGCACCGGCCGGCTCTCACGCTCGATGATTGCCACGCGCATGCGCTCGACCGCTTGCCCATCGGAGAGATCGCAATAGCCATGGAAGTGTCGGATGTCGCCATCGATCCGCAAGGCGAAGAACACTGATGTCACCGAGCCGGTCAGAAACTCGCGCATGGCGAACATCGCGCCGCGGATCCAGAGCGGTGGGAGGATTTCGAACATGTAGTCATGCTCGACTTCCGTGATCTCGAACCATTCGCCGGCATAAAGGGGTGAGGCGTCGCCCTCCCAACGGTTCGGACGCTGGGCGTGCCGGTCGAACATCCGGAACATTTGCTGGCGTGACGCGACGCCCTGGAAGACCTTTCGGATTGTGGGAGAGGGATTCATCTGCGGCTCCTTCGAGATGGTTCGGGACCGAAGCGCAGCACTGTCCTATCGACCTTGCCATCCTCTTCAGTCCTTCATGACACCTTCCGGGCCGCCGGCATCGCGGCCGGCCGGGTCAAGGGCCGGCTCCGCCGGGCGAAGCTTCCCTTGACGCGGGCGGCGCGAATGCGGCACGCCGCCTTCCTTCCTTTTCCTCTTTTCTTTCTCCCTGATTTTCAGGGTCTCGTTCCAGTCCTCCTCGGGCGGGCGGAGCCGCGACCAATCGCAGCCGACGGTATCGGCGAGCGCCCGCAACCGCTCGGCAAACAACTCCCCTTGGGGATTGGCGTCTGTCGCGGCGAGGAGGAGAGCATCGGGTCGCGAGGCCAACTGCCGCAGCGCCCCCTCCGTGGACGGCGACCATCCGCCCCCGGTACTGAGATACACGGTTCCATCACGCAGCCCCTCGATGGCGGCAAGGCTCATGGCATCGATAGCAGCTTCAGTGACGGCCAGGCGCAACGCTGTGTCCGGCCCCAGACGGAAGAGAACCTTTGCTCCTCCGGAGGCAAAGCCCCGATACTCAGGCCCTCGTGCCTCCCAGCCGGTGACAGTTCCGTCATTGTCCGTATGCGCGGCCCACATGCTGCCATAGGGACCCTCCCGGAGGCGGTCTTGCCGGATTGTCGCGCGGAGCAAAATGGCTGGCAGGAAACGCTCGCCGCAGAGGTAAGCCCATGTCGATGAACCAGGCCAGGGACGGCGGCGTGCCTGCCAACGCTCGGGTAGGGAAAGGTCGTGGCCGTGATCAGGCCCCGGCGCCTGCCATTCCGGCTCCGTGATCGCGAAACCGACGAGGTCGGCGACCCTGCCCGCGCCTTCGAGAAATCCGACATGATCGAGATGTTCGACAAGTCCGAACACATCCCCTTGCGCATCGCTGAGCGGATCGAACCATCCTCGCCCCTCATGGGTCACGATGATGATTTCAGCGCCACGCCGAAACTTCACCGCCCGCCGGGTACTCTCCTTCGCATCGATGGCGAAGCCCGCATGCTCAAGAACAGCCGCACAGCCTACCCGTTCGCGCAGCGCCTCTATTTCCTTCCTGTTCATGCCTCTTCCTCTTTGCCTTCCTTGCCCGTCGCTTCGCGGGCGCACTTCCACCAGCCGCGAAGAGCAAAGGCGGCAAGGGCGCGGCTGGCAATTGTCGGATCATGCAAGACCCGGCCGCGGCGCAGCCCTACCTTGCGGCCTGCCGCTCGCAAGCGGCACGCCGGAGGCACAGGCCGGCTCAATGAGCCGGCCATGGGAAGAACTCATGGACGATCTCAAGATCGTCATCGGCGTCGATCTCGTCGGAAGGAAGCACGCCGTACTCGCCGCCGACCGAGAAGAGGGTGACCGGGACCATCAGGTCGCGGGAGAGCTGGAAGGCGTGGGATTGAGCGAGGGAAAGATCGTGCGACATGTGAGAGGCTCCTTCGGGAGCGGGCCAATCCCGCTCGATGGCTCCTCAAAAGGCCCGACGGCGGGCGCGATCACCGCGAGGCGAAGCCGAAGCGGCCGCAGCTTGCTAGCGGACCCTTTACGGGTTGATCGTGGAAGATCCGGCGCCGGGCCAGGACGCCATCACAAAAGAGCGGGATTGGGCTGCTTCCGCTGGAGATAAAGGATCACGCACGCCTATGGGTCCTGCGGCAGTTTCGCGCGCCTCAGCAACAATCGTGTCCGCCTTCACCCTACCCACCGACCGGACACTCAGCGCATCCGGAGCGTTTCCGAAGGCGTTTCGCCGAAAGCTTGATAATAGGCGGCGGCGAACCGCCCCATATGGGTGAACCCTGCATTGCGCGCCGCATCGGAAATCGATCGTGAGCCGCCATCGCCTAGGAGAGCTCTGCGGGCAGCTTCAAGGCGGATCGTTCTGAGATAGCCTAAAGGCGTGGCGCCTTTGAAGCGCTGGAAGGCCGCCTGCAATGCCCTGACGCTTGTACCCGTCTCGGCTGCGATCAGTGCAACCGTCATGGATTGCGCCAGGTTCGAGTGCATGTACTCGATCGCTCTTTTCACCTGCCACGGGACAGCCGGCGAGAGCGACCGTTCGAGCCGTGGCATGTAGCTGTTGGGAGCGACCTCCAGAAGTGCGATCATCGTCGCCTGAAACAGCCGCTCGATAGCGGCCGGTGATAGTCGATCTGCTTCGGAAAGATTGAGGCAACTCCAAACAAGATGGCCGAGCGCCGCCAACCGCAATCCTTTCTCGGAAGTCAGATCGACAAGACGATCGAATTCGAGATCCGTCGTGACAGGACCATCCAGCAGTTCACTCACCTGCTGCACCATCGCCGCCTTTTCGAAGGAAAGGCAGATATAGTTGGAATGTTCATGAGTGGTTAGCTCGTCGAAGTGCGCGAGATCCTCCAGAAAACCTGTTGCTCTCGTCGTCGGCAAGCTTTGTGTCCCGGCACGTATCTCCGGCGCGTTGGTGGACGGCAGGTAAAGAACGAATGCGTCGGGCGCGTCATCGAAGCCAGGTTTCAGGGCTGAACGGCACTTTCCCTCCCAAGCGCTGAAACGGCCGACGATGTAGTGTCGATATTGGCCAGCGCTCCCTTGGCGGAGCGGTTCAACGCTCGTCGAAAGCAACGCGCTCGCGTCGTGCGCCGGCATCGCACCGGCATCAGCCCGTTCAACTTCATATTTTGAGAGCGCACGATACGGCAACGAACCCTCCAAAACTTGCCAAACGCAGCGCAACGAGCGCGTCGCAATTCTTCGATCCCAGTCCCGCCAGCGGAGCCGGTCACTCGGGCTCTGAGAGATTGGCCTTCGCGAGAGCTTCTTCCGTTGATCTTGCCTCCAGCGCGGCAAGCGCGCGCTGGAGGTAACCCTCGATATCGGCGACGCTCTTGCCCTCCAGCAAAGCGATTTCGGCGACGGTCCTACCCCGAGAAATCCATCGAAGGCAGGTCTTTTCAAGTGGCGAGAGTATCCATTCCTTCATGACAAAAATCGCGCTCAGTTGCGCCGCGGTCGGCGGCAGGTTTGGTACCGGACGCCAGCATTGAAATCTCGGTAGAAGCCAAGACTGCGATGCCTCCGAGAAAAGTGGCTGCCGTCGAGACCTGTGCGACGGCAGCCGAGTTGCCCTGGGAGGAGGCTGGGAGTTCGATATCTCGTCTTCAATATTCGTATGTTATGTTATAACAGATCGCGTAAGCATATTTATGGAACTTAACTAAGTTCTGCGTGCAAAGGCTCTTGTAAAAACGGAGCAAAAACCGGATCCTTAGGAACCAAACGCAGCATTACGGAAACTAGTGCCGGATTAGCGTGCACTGCGCAAAATTATTCCACATTATCTATGGATGGAATGTCCGGAAGCTCCGCCGCCTCCAGTTCGCCGCCCAGAGGCAGGCCGAGATCGACTACAATACGCTTGCCCGCGCACTGCATCTCGACGCAACTGCCCCCGATCTGATTGGTGCCTCTGTGGATACAGATTTGCAACCCATCGCTCATGCACGTCCCCTCTGCTGAAAAATCATGGAAGCTTGTTGGTTCTGCAATGAGGGTCTGTCAAAAGGTGCACTGTCTCCCCGCCAAGGTTCCAGTGCTCGATAACCACCTTGTGAAGATTGCGCCTGAAGATCGAGGCGTCGGCCAGGATTAGGAACGCGTTGTCCTCTTCGCGCCAATTGACCCTACCACTTGGAAAATACTCGTAGCCATAGCGCGACAGTGACCCGTCGGCCGCCTTTGGCCAGGTGTCGACAAGACCTTCTTCGATTGTCTTGAAGCCACCGATGAAATCAACCTGCGCGGCATCGTGCGCCAGGCCGATAAAGCGGTGGCCAGTTCGGGTCGGAAGGAACCAGAAGATTCCAAGTTTGGACGGAGTATAGTCGAATTTGTCTCTCACATATATATACGTGCGAAATAGCGATTTTGTTACACCAAATCGAAAGTAACGTCCGGTGTTTCGTTTCTACAACACCGGCGTCACCGTTCGGAAATCCGTCAACAAAAGCGGATATACTCGTTGTGACCTTCTTTCGTCTAAATTTATTGAAGGTAATTCATCTTTCGTGATGAAAAGCCGGTCCCAGCTGTGATACATTTCCATCAGAAGGTGTATCGCGACGGCGCGTCTGAAGGGGGGCTCCGATGGCTGCGGATTCGTTCGCCTATGACGCATTTGTCTCATACGCTACTGACCCAGACGGTCAGCTGGTCCGCGCAGTCGAGGACCTTCTGGAAAACTTCCATCGCCGCCCTGACGTACCGAAAGATTTGATCACGGAATTGAAGCTGTGCGTTGGCCTGCTGCCGGTTTCATGGACATCGAGTTAAGGTGTTCCTCCTGAAACCGGAGAGCATGAATGCAAAGACGAATATTCAGCCGCGAGTACAA
>NZ_JACHYZ010000024.1:0-43253 GCF_014193215.1 Rhizobium sp. BK112 | reverse complement strand
CCTTCCTTCGACAGATCCTGCTTCAGAACATTCAGCGCCGCTGCCTCGCCGCCCGACGTCCACCAGTGCAGCATCTGCACTTCCTTCACGTCGGCTGCGCGTACGGACACGCTAGCGCTGGCCAGAGCCAATGCGATCATTGCGGTCGTGGTCAAAAACCTGTTCATCGAAGAACCTCCCAGTTCCAGTTTGGAAGATGCGGGACCCATTCCCGCACCAATCACCCGCCCTCCTCGAGCGTAGTTCGGCCGCCGGCTAAGCCGGCTTTTCCGTCTGCAGCATCCACCAATTGGTGCGTTTGCCGATATGCATGTTCAGCGTCTTGGTCTCCGTGTAGTCTTCGACCGCATGACGGCCGAGCTCGCGGCCGAGGCCGCTTTGCTTGTAACCGCCAAAGGGAAGCTCCGAGGCGCCGTCCATGAAGGTGTTCATCCAGATCGTGCCCGCCCGCACCGACCGCCCGATCGTCAGGCAGGTGTCGAAATCGCGGCTCCAGACACCGGCCGACAGGCCGTAGTCGATGGAATTGGCGATCCTGATGGCTTCGGCTGATGTCTCGAATGTCAGGACCGACAGGACCGGCCCGAAGACTTCCTCACGCGCCACGGCCATATCAGGGGTGACCTCTTCGAGGATCGTCGGCGACATGAACTGCCCCATGCCGAGATCGAGCGTCTCGCCGCCATAAGCGACGCGGGCGCCGCTGCTTCTGGCGCCGGCGACATATCCCGATATCTTCTCCAGATGCTGCGGCGTGATGATGGCACCGACCTGCGTCGAAGGGTCGAGGGGATCGCCGACCTTCACCGCCTTCGACAATTCGGCAATCCGCCTGACGACATCGGCAGCGATTGATTTATGAAGGACCAGCCGTGAGCCGGCATTGCAGCACTCGCCGGCATTGAAATATGCGCCGAAGACCGCGGCATCGATGAATGCATCAAGATCGGCATCCGGGAATACGATCTGCGGGTTCTTCCCACCCAGCTCCAGCGAAACCTTCTTCAGCGTCTGGGCGGCATTCGCCATGGTCAGCTTGCCGACGCCGGTCGAGCCGGTGAAGGACACCATATCGACGTCAGGATGCGACGTCATGACCGCGCCGACCTCAGGTCCCCGGCCGGTGACAATATTGACGACACCATCGGGAATGCCGGCCTGCTGCAGGATTTCTCCCAGCACGAGCGTCGATCCCGAGGTCAGTTCCGAGGGCTTGACGACGGTGGTGCAGCCGGCGGCCAAGGCAAACGGCAGCTTCTGGCCGACGATCAGGAACGGGAAGTTCCAGGGCGTGATGATCGACACCACGCCGATCGCTTCGCGCAGCACGACCCCCAATGTGCCATCGCCGAGCGTGTTGTAGCTTTCGCCGTGGAGGTCACGTGCGAGCGCTGCCGCGTAGCGCCATATGTCAACGGATCCGGCAATTTCTCCCCGCACCTGCGTGATCGGCTTTCCCGCCTCGATCGCATCGAGAAATGCCAGCTCCTCCGCACGCGTCGCAATCAGATCGGCGGCCTTGAGCAGGATGGCGGAACGTTCGGAAGCGGTCATCCGCGGCCACGGCCCAAGGTCGAAGGCCCTGCGTGCCGCGGCGATCGCCCGCTCGGCGTCCGTGCTGCTGCCCGTCGGGAAGCGGCTGACCACGACACCATGGCTTGGCGCGACACGCTCGATCGGACCGGAGGAGCCTGCCTCCCATTTGCCGTCGATGAGCATCTTGAAATCACGCGCTCTGTGGTTGCTCAGTGCCGTGGGGTTGACGAGGACCGTCATTACCATTCTCCCTTGAACGTTGCCGGGCGCTTCTCGCTGAATGATGCGACGCCCTCCTTCAGATCGCCGGTCTTCGCAGCGAGGATCGAGCCCAGGGCTTCGACCGCGGTTCCGTTGTCTTCGCCGTTCGCCGATGCGATCATCAACTTCGCGATCTCGGTCGCAGCCGGCCCCCTTGCAGCAATCCGCTGCGCATATTCCTTGGCAGCGGCCAGCGCGTTTCCTGTGGGAACAACCGCGTCCACGATCCCGAGAAGGCGTGCCTCCTCGGCGGTGAATATCTCGCCACCCAGGGCCATACGCCGGACGGCCTGCGCCCCGAACCGGCGCACAAGACGCTGCGTCCCGGACCAGCCCGGCACCATGCCAAGGCCGGTCTCCGGCAGGCCGATCTTGATGTGCTGCTCGGCGAGGCGAATGTCCGCGACGCCCGCAAGCTCAAGCCCTCCTCCGAGAGCGTGGCCGTTCAGAGCCGCGACCAACGGCACCCTGAGTGTCGCCAGTCTTTCGAAAATACGGTGGCCGTGGCGAACCCAGAGATGACCGAACTCCTGAGGCAACATTCCGCCCCAGGCCTTGATATCGCCACCGGCGGAAAAGCCCTTTCCTTCGCCCGTGAGAATGGCAGCGCGCACATTGGCGTTCGCCTCCACCTCGTCAGCCGCATCCGCCAGCGCTTTCAGCATGTCCAGGTCGAGCGCGTTCAGCTTCTCCGGACGAGAAATCGTCAGCGTCGCAACATGTCCATCGACGTCAATTCTGACGGATCCGCTAGCCATGGAAGCTGCCCTCCAGCGTGCGTGCCTTTTTTTCTGGAAGCGACAGGCCGATCGCTGCCTCCGCGAAGAGCGCCGCGTCCATGACCTTCAGATCAGGCGCGACGATCAATGGAAACTCCGATTGATCGAGGATGTGGGACTGGAGATCGACGCCAGGGGCAATCTCGGTGAGGACGATGCCATCGCGCGTCAGCTTCATCACGCACCGCTCGGTGACATAGGTGATATCCTGCCCTTGCTCGATCGCGCGCCTACCGCTGAAGGTGACATGTTCGACCTCGTTGACGAGTTTCTTCAACTTGCCTTCCTTCTCGATCAGTAGCGCGCCATCGGCGATCGAAAGCTTCGCTCCGGCGTTGAACATGCCGGAGAAGACGATCTTCTTCGCCCGCGCGGTGATGTCGACGAAGCCTCCGGCGCCAGCCGTCACATGCGGCCGGAAGGAGAGCTTGGAGACATTGACCGAACCGTCTTTGCCGATCTCAAGGAAGGACAGCAGCGAGGCATCGAAGCCTGCGCCCTGGAAATAGGTGAACTGATAGGGAGACGGCATGTAGGCGTCGGCGTTGGAGGCGCAGCCAAAGGCGAAGTCGAGCAGCGGCACGCCGCCGACGGCACCCTGCTCGATCACCCAGGTGACTGCGCCGTGGAGCCCCTCCTCCAGCAGAATGCGCGGCACGTTGGCCGAGATGCCGAAGCCGAGATTGACGCAGCTTCCCGTCTGAAGTTCCTGCGCGACACGGCGCGCGATGACTTTCTGAACATTGAACTCCGGGACGCTGAAACTATCGAGCGGGCGGAAGATCTCCCCCGAAATCGCCGGATCGTACTGCGTCTGCGTCGTCTGCTTCTGCTCCGGATCGACGACCACATAATCGACCAGCATTCCGGGCACACGGACGTCATGCGGCTTCAGCGAGCCTTCCTTGGTGATCCGCTTGACCTGGGCGATGACGATGCCGCCATTGTTGCGGGCGGCCAGGGCCTGATCAAGTCCGCCGAGATAGGCGCCTTCATGTTCGTAGGTGAGGTTGCCGCGCTCGTCGGCCGTGGTGGCGCGGATTATGGCGACCTTGGGGACGATCGCGGGAAAAAACAGCCAGTCGTCGCCTTCGAAGCTGACACGCTTGACCACCGGATGTTCCGACGCCAGGCCGTTCATCGCGCAACCCTGCCGCTCTGGATCGACGAATGTATCGATGCCGATCTTGGTCAGGACGCCTGGTCGCTTGGCGGCGGCTTCACGATGAATGTCGAAAAGAATGCCGGAGGGAATGTTGTAGGCCGGGATCTCGTTGCTGGTGATCATCTGCCAGATCAGTGGCGGCTCTGATGACGACGGACCGGAGGGATAGGAGCCGCCGATGATGCGTTTGAGCAGTCCCTTCTTGGCGATATAGTCGACGCCCTTGATGCCGCTCATATCGCCGGCAGCGATCGGGTGAAGGGTGGTAATATCCTTGGGATGGCCGGTCGCATCGAAACGTTCGCCGATCGCCTTCAGCATCAGATCCGGGCAGCCGAGACCGCTCGAAGACGACACCGTGACAACAGCGCCATCCGGGATCAGCGCGGCCGCTTCGGTTGGGGTGAGATGCTTCTTCGTTGGCATTAGACAGAGTCCTGTTTGATTTTGACGCTCATGCCGGCTCCACAGCTCTCGCGGACGACCAGCCGAACGGCTGTTGTCACCGTCTCCGCCTCGGCCTTGCCCGCGTTGATCTGCTTGAGAAGCATCTGCGCGCCGCGGCGCCCAATGCCTTGCGGATCGACCGAGACCGTTGTCAGCGCCGGAACCGCCGCCTGAGCCTCTATGACGTCGTCGAAACCCACGACCGCGAAGTCGGAGCCGGGCTCCAGACGGCGCGCGCGCAGTCCGTCGCAAACACCGAAGGCGACGGCATCGTTGAAGCAGACGGCCGCCGTCGGTCTGTCGGTAAGAACGAGCGCTTTTCCGATCGCCTCGACCCCGCCGGCGCGCGACGGCGCCGACGAGACGACAAGTTCTTGGTGGTAGTCGAGCCCGGCTGCTTCCATGCCGCTTCGGTAACCGGCAAGGCGGTCGTCGAAGACGGCGGTGTCGGGAAAACCGCCGAGAAAAGCGATGCGCTTGTGACCAAGCCCCGCCAAATGTTTGACCGCCGACATCATGCCGGCCCGGTTGTCGGAGACGATCGACGAGACTTTGGCGCCGGGCAGGTTTCGCACGACGACCACCACCGGTATGCCTGCCGCGACGAGCGGCTTGAAGTCTGCAGCATCGGTGGCGCGCGCCGGCGACACGATGAGCCCGGAAATGCCATGTTCCCGCATCGATGCGACGACCTCGCGCTGCCTGTCGATGCTCTCACTGGTGTTCGACAGGAACTGCACGAATCCGGCCGACTGAACGACCATGTCGACGCCGACTGCCAGCTCCGCAAAGAAGCTGTTCGTCAGATCGTTCACGACGACCCCGATGATCCGCGATTTGGCGCCGGCTTGGCGAAGATTGGCTGCGCCGCGATTGTAGACATAGCCCAGCTCGCGCATCACCGCATTGACCTTGGACCGCGTCCCCTCATTGACCAGGGAAGAGCCCTGAAGCACGAGCGAAACCGTCGATTTGGAGACGCCAGCCGCCTTTGCGATATCGATGACGGTCACCCGCGCCTTCGTCACCTCTTCCTCCGAACACCAAACGTTGATTGATCGTTAAATATTTGGAACGTTCCAATTCTGTCAAGAGAAATCTTAATCTGATGCCATTTATTGGCTATTTTCGGCGTAATGACTTTCTAATTGTCGCAGAACCCTTCATTCTAGAATTGGAACGTTCTAAAAGGACGACCCGTTACGCGCCATCGTTCGATTTTTTCGACCGATCTAAACACGAGCAATGCGCCGCAATCGGCAGACCTTCTGGGACAAGCCGGAAGGGCTTCTATCTGTGTTAAAAACTTTGCGACAAACTCAGTGGAGAGCATGGAGACATGAAACTGCGCGCCGAGTTGACCGGCCTGCCGCAACGCGAACAAGCACGGCGCTTGGCAACCGTTGCCGCGGCTTTCGTCGCACACATCGAGCGCATCGAACCCGACGCGTCCGAAGCCAGGGCCGCCCTGCGACGGCGGCCATGTACGTCGCCTGGCTTGTTTACCAGGAGACCGGCGATCCCATGCCGAATGATGTCAACGAGGTCGGAGAGGACAGCCTTGATCTGCTGGAGGAGCAACTAGCCAAACTCGGCTGAAGTCCCCTCGCCGCTCGCTGTTGCTCGTAACTATTCCATGGCTCACATAACCGTCCGCATTTGCCTAGCGGACCTTCATCGGCTTCGTCTCGAGCGGGATGAGAGGCTTGTAGGAAGCGCCTCCGAGTTCCCTGACGTGTTCCTGCTTCGCCTGGACGATCAACTCGCTGTCCTGGAGACATCTGGCGGCGGCGGCGGCCATGACCTTGCCGGCCTGAAGCATTCCCTTATGCGCGTAGGAGGTCTTGCCTTGCGTAACCATCTGCCAGCTATGCGGAGGCGTTCCGTAGGCTGATGTCGCCATGTAGACCTGTCCGGTGGGAACGATCCAGCTGACGTCGCCGACATCGGTCGAACCGTGCAGGAACGTCGGCTTTTCCTCAAACTCGTTGACATGTGCGGAGAGGATCGTTCCGCGCTTCTCGATGCGCGCTTGAACGTCCTTGGGAAAAGTCTTCTGGATCTCCGCCGCGAACGCCTTCTCGCTGTTGGAGAAGGACGCTCCGCCGATCTTGCCGAGTTCCTGGTGAATGACGCCTGCCAGCGTGGCGTTCGGGATCAGGTCGGCAGAGGCTGCATCGAAGGTGATCTCGACCTCCGTTCCGGTCATCAGCGCCGCTCCGCGCGCCACGTCCTTGACCCGCTCGGTAATGTCGCGCACCTGATCCATCAGCGGCGCGCGGACCTTGTAGAGCACTTCGGCCTGCGACTGCACGACATTGGGCGCCTTTCCGCCGGTATCGGTTATCGCATAGTGAATCCTGCCGTCCTGGACGATGTGCTCGCGCAGGAAGTTCGCCCCGACATTCATCAGCTCGACGGCATCGAGCGCGCTCCGCCCGAGATGGGGCTCGAAGCCCGCATGCGCGCTGACGCCACGGAAGCTGAAATAGACCTGGTTCGTCGCCAGCATTCTTGCATGATAGGCCAGGTTTTCATCCCACGGGTGCCAGGTGAAGGCGACGTCGACGCCATCGAACAATCCCTCGCGGGCCATGAAGGCCTTGCCGCCACCGCCCTCTTCGGCAGGGCAGCCGTAGAAGCGGACCGTACCGGCAAGCCCGAGTTCTTCCTTGCAGGCCTTGAGCGCCATGGCAGCGGCCAGCGAACCGACACCCAGCAGATTATGCCCGCATCCATGGCCGTTGCCGCCGGGGATGATGGGCTTATATCCGACGACCTCGCCCTCCTGGCTGAGATTGGGAAGCGCATCGAACTCGCCCAGGATCGCCACGACCGGCTGTCCCTCGCCGTAGCTTGCGACGAAAGCCGTCTCGATGCCGCCGGCCCGGCGCTCGACGGCAAACCCCTCCGCTTCGAGAAGGTCGGCGAGCAATGCGGCCGACTTGTACTCTTCATAGCGGATTTCGGCGAAAGACCAGATTTCATTGGCTGCCGACTGCAGCCCTTCCGCCTTGTCGGTGAGCACGCGCTCGATGATGTCGATATATGTCATTTCACCAGTCCTGGAATTGCTTGATCGGCGACCAGTTCGTCCTTGCTTCCGGTCGGAAGCGTCGCCGCCACGGCGAAGGTCACGACAGCGCAGCCGATGATCGCCAGGAAGGCTGTCTGATAATTCTGGTCTGTGGCGTGCAGGATGGCCCCGATCGCTGTCGGCGAGACGAAGGATCCGATCTGGGCCAGGGAGTTGATCAGGCCCGTCGCTGTCCCCACCGAGTGGCTGGGGTAATGTTTCATGATCGTCACGAACACGCTGATCGAGATCGCGTTCAGGAAGACGTTTGAAACCGTGAGATAGAAGAAGGCCAGCGGGATGGAGGAAGCGTTGGCCATCAGATAGATGAACGCCGCCGACACCAGGGCGCCGATGCAGATGAGATACTTTTCCTTCTTGTGGAAATAGCGGTCGAGCAGCCAGCCGCAGAACAGGAAGGACAGGAAGCCGAGCGTCGGCGGGATTGCCGAATAGGCGCCCATCGACATCATGCTCATGCCCTTGACCTTCACCCAATAGGACGGGAGCCAGGACTGGAGACCCCAAAAGACGATGTTGGTGAAGAAGTAGCAGAGGGCGATCTTCCAGGTCAGTGCATTCTTGAGCAACGCCGTGATCCGAGCTTTTTCCGACTTTGCCGTTTTCGGGCCGGCGGAGATCGAAGCCGCGCCGGCGACTGGCTTCATGACCAGATAGAGCGCGATCGCAAGAACCAGTCCGACCAAGCCGAGGGTGACGAACATGAAGCGCCAGTTGAAGTAGGCGATCAAGGCCGTGGTTACCAGCGAGCCTACGGCAAAGCCGACAGAGGCTCCCGACTGAATGACCGATTTCGGCCTCGCCATGCTCTCCTTTTTGAAGTTCTCGGTTATGGCGACCGAGCTTCCCGCCGGGAAGACAGCCTCGCCCATTCCGACCAGGACGCGCGACACGGCGAGCCCCATGGCGGAGCTGACAGCGCCGCATGCGACCGTGCCGAGGGACCAGATACCGACTGCGGAGGTCAAGACCGATCGGGTTCCCAGCCGATCGACAAGGTATCCTCCGACGAGCTGCGTCAGAGAATAGGCGAGAAAGAATGCGCTGATGATCATCCCGGACTGTTCGGAAGTCAGGTGGAACTCGTCGACGATCGGAATGATGGCGATGTTGATCGCGGTCTTGTCGAGGAAACCGACGACCCAGCAGACAAACAGCATCGCAACAATGACGTGCCTTCGCTTGATTTGACTAAGCATGGAATGCTCCCCTTTTTTGAGCGTTTATAAAACATGCTTAATATGTGAGCAGTCGCTTTTGGATGTTGAAACACACATCATGCTCGGTTTATTTATGTGAAAAGACACAAGGTTGCCAACATGACGATCATGGACGAAATCGAGGCTTCGCTTTTGCGCCTGCGGGATCGACCTCGCATCAGCTGGCGGCGGGTTACGGGCCGGCCGATGGTTTCGGAGACCGACGCGCCGGAACCTGCGATCGGATTCAGCCATCACCGCGACGGCGACGACGCCATATTGATCGCCGATATTTCCTATTTTGCCGGGGCCATCTGCGAGGTGCGAATACCCGGTGCCCACGCTGAAATCGCCCTTGCGCATCTGCAGGAGATCGTACTCAGCACAGTCATCCGCTTTCAGAACCGCGCCGTCCAGGCCATGAACGCCATCAATCGCAATGTCCTCGACTCCCTCGATCCGAACGAGATCAACGTCAACGCGCTCGAGCAGACGCTGAGCGTGATAGCCGAGAGCGACGCGGGCGTCCTGAGACTTTACGACGAGGCCTCAGGTCTCCTCATTCCGGTGTCACAAGTCGGCTTCGACGACGATTATTACAATTATCGCATCACGCCTCAGGAATCGATCTCCGGCAGCGTCTTCTCGACCGGAACACCCGTCCTGCTGAACTCGGCCGCCGATATCAGAGATGCCCATGCGAATCTGCGTGCGCCAAACGTTCGCTTCCTATCCGAACAGCGTCTCTCTCACAGCCTCATCTGCGTTCCCATCAGGACCGACACGACGACGCTGGGAACGCTGACCGTCATGTCGTTTCGGCAGGGCTCCGCCTATGGCGCATTCAGCGTAGGCCTGCTTGCGGCCGTGGCGACGCAGCTTGCCATCGCCTACAAGAAGTCGCAGGCCTACGAGCAGGCCGTTCGGTCGAATGAAAGCATCAACCGGATGCGGCTGGAGATCGAAAGGCGCAACGCAGAGCTGGCGCGCTCGCTCTCGGCCCATGACGACATCCTGTCCATCTTCACGCACCACCGGCCGCTCGGCGAACATCTGGACGAGATCGCGACCCATTACGGCATCGATTTCCACTATGCCGATATTTTTGGAACGACGTTCGGCTCCAAGGGATGGAAGGAGCCGAAGACGACGAAGGACGTGCCGGCCTCACTCCTCGACGGTGGCCTGCGCCAGCGAGAAAGCATATTCGTGCATCCCGTCCGTGTCGCCGACGACGTCGTCGGAACCTTTCGTTCCGAGCGCGGCGACAATGCAGGCTATTGCGCGGCGATCCTCGGCGTGGTTTCCGCTTTCGTCGCGCTCGAAATTGTCCGCAGCGCCTCACACGACGATATCCTCAACAGCAGGAAACGGAAGCACTTCGAGGTTTTAGGAAAGGATGATCAGGCCACATCGGGTGGCGCCGTCCGGTTCGGCTTCCAGATCAGGAAGTACTGCCAGATCATCTTTATCAGGCATGAGCAAGGGAGCGCCCAGAACCAGAGCCTGTTCCTGCAGAGAACGCTGCAGCAGGCGTTGAAGGCGGCGACGATCCGCAACCAGCTGTCATTCTATACCGATGAAGGCGTCTTCCTGCTGTTTTGCGCTGCCACCGAGGAGGCCCTGCGGACGAATCTGGCATCCATCGGAGATCAGGCGGTAGCTGAGGGATGGTGCTGCGGGGCGAGCCTCATTCAAAGCGCACCCCATCCTTATCCGGAAGGCGCCGCACAGGCTGTCGAGGCCGCGCATCTCATGAGCATGCGGCATCGGGCGGGCATCCTCATGCACAGCGAGACCGGCATCGACAGACTGCTGCGCAAACAATCCGCGGCTGATATCCTCGAATTCGCCGATCAGATACTCGCTCCCTTCGAGAAGGAAGCAAACGGCGACGCCCTTCTCAGGACCCTGGAAACCTACATCGAGAGCGGAAAATCAGCGTCCAAGGCAGCGGCCTGCCTCGGCATACACACCAACACCCTCTATCAAAGGCTGCAGCGGGCGCAGTTGTTGATGGGCAAGGACATCGACAACAAGGATGACTATCTGTTGCTCAGCCTGGCGTTCCACCTGAAGTCGACCTACGGTTCGCCGCGGCCTGCAGGCAGACGCAAAGCAACTTCCCCCTGAACGCTGGTTCGCCTATCTGAGAAAGATAGAAGAATGCCGGAGAGCCGTATTCCCCCAGCTTTCCGTCGAGCAGTTCCCACCGACAGACATTAGCGAAACTTTATCGTTTCTGACCAATGCTACGCAGACGTGCAACGCACCAGATCTGAAGCAGGACCGGATGATGCCACACTCGTTTGAATCCATTCTGGAGAGCCTGCCTCAGGGCATTGTCCTGCTCGATCCTGCCAGTGCGGTAACGGCGTTCAATTCCCGCACGCTTGATATTCTCGGCCTTCCGGAAGGCGCCATCCGCAAGGGAATGGCTATCGACGGATTGTTGGGCGCCGACTGCCGTGCGGTGGCATCCCGGCGATCGGCGATCGGCAAACCGCATACGTCTCAGTTCGTACTTTCCGACGGACGGATGATCTCATTGACCTGCGCGCCATCGAAGGATGGAGGCTGGATCCTCAGCTATGAAGACATCTCGACGCTCATTCGCGTCGAAGACAGCCTGGCCGAACAACATCGCCGGTTCGACGCAGCCCTCAGCAACATGCCGCATGGGCTGTGCATGTTCGATTCCGTCAAGAACCTGATATTGTGCAACCCCTCCTACGCGCGGATGTACAATCTGCCGGACCTGCTGACGCAACCGGGGACGCCACTCGTGGATATCCTGGCCTATCGCAGCCGGGAGGGAAATGGCCCGGCCGATACCGCGACCTATTTTGATGTCGTTTTCGAAGCGACGGCCCGCGGTACGGTAGCCAGCCAGAACATCGTGCTCACCGATGGGCGGGTTATCAAGATCACCCACAATCCGATGCAAAACGGTGGATACGTCGCCACCCATGAAGACGTCACCAAGACCGTGCGCCTTGCCGAAGAGCTGCGCCGGCATCACGATCAGCTCGAAGCGACGGTGAAGAGTCGTACGGCGGAAGTCGAGCGGCAAGCGCGGGAACTAGAACGCATGCTCACGCAGGAGCGGAACATCAACGAATTGCAGCGGCAGTTCGTGGCGATGGCATCGCATGAATTCAGGACCCCGCTTGCCATCATCGACGCCGCTGCCCAGCGGCTGCTGCGTAAACGAGGGGCGGTCGAACCCGAATTTCTCAGCGACAAGGTCGATCAGATCCGCGCATCGGTGAACCGGATTGTCGATCTCATGGAGAGCATCCTGTCGGCCGGACGCCTCGATACCGGCAAGATCGATATCAGCTACACCGCTTGCGCATTAAGATCATTGATAAGAACCTGCTGCGAGCGGCAGTCGACGATCGCAAAGACGCACAGCTTTGTTTTGGACATAGATGGGCTTCCCGAGTTCATCGATGGCGATCCCCGCACTTTGGCACAGGTCTTTACCAACCTGCTTTCCAATGCCGTCAAATACGCGCCTGGAACCTCCGAAATTCGCGTCACGGCATGGGCAGAGACAGGAAACGTCAAAGTTTCGGTCAGCGATGACGGTGTGGGGATCGATCCGGAAGACGTGCCCCGGCTGTTCCAGCGCTATTTTCGTGCCCGGACGTCGATCGGGATTGCCGGAACGGGTATCGGCCTCAATCTGGTGAAGCAGATCGTCGAGCTGCATAACGGCTCGATAGAGGTTCGAAGCGCAAAAGGATGCGGGTCGACATTCACCGTAACCCTTCCCATCAAGAGAAGCGGTAACGCTTCCGCGACCAATGACGCGGCCTGACGTTTCAGGATTGCTGTCCGCCATATCTACCCTATCCTTCTCGCAATAGAGGAGGATCACGCCATGGCTTTCATTCACACCCCCAATGCATCCGCCAGCGAGAAGACGACGTCGATGTATGCGTCGGCCGAGGCGAATTATGGATATCTGCCGAACATGTACCGGGCCTTCGGCCACCGGCCGGAGGTGATGGAGAGCTGGGCGGCGCTGCTTTCGAGCATTCGCAGCCATATGAGCCTCAGGCGCTATGAACTGGTGACGCTGGCGGCAGCCAAGGAGCTGAAATCCTCCTATTGCATGCTGGCGCACGGCTCGGTGCTGCTGCGCGAGGGTTTCACCAGCGACGGGCTGACGGCAGTTGTCAACGAGACGGACAAGGCGCCGATCGATGCCGGCGAACGCGCGATCATGGCCTTTGCCGCCAAAGTGGCGCGCGATGCGACGTCGGTCACCCAGCAGGATATAGACGGGTTGAAAAAACACGGACTGAGCGATGCCGATGTCTTCGACGTCACGGCTGCGGCCGCGGCCCGGTGTTTCTTCTCGAAAATGCTGGATGCGCTGGGCGCTGCACCCGACCACGCCTATATCGAGCGGCTGGAGCCGAATATGCGAAAGACACTCAGCGTCGGCCGGGAGGTGGAGCGGCCTCTGGCGCCCTCACCGTCTCGTGGCACATCGCAATGATGCGATGACCGAGGGCGCCTGCTCCTGCGCCCCCTATTCCCCTGCGGCCCTACTCCTGTGGTTTGTCCGCAAAATGCCGGATCGCAAATTCGGCGATGTTCTGGCTCGATCGGTCGGCATCGTCGAGCAGCGAGGGAAACAGCTGCCATTGATGCGGCATGCCCGGCCAGACCTCGGTGGTGACGTCCACCCCCGCCTGGCGCGCCTTGTCGGCGAGCCGCAACGTATCGTCCAGCAGGACTTCGCCGGAGCCGACCTGCAGCAGCAGCGGCGGAAAGCCAGTCATGTCGGCATAGAGCGGCGAGGCCTGAGGATCGGTCGGAGACCGGGTGCGGAGATAGGTCTTGCGCAAGGTCTCGATCCAGTCCTTGCCGACCAGCGGATCGCTTTCGGCATTCGATGTCATCGATCCGCCCGTCGCGGCAAGATCGGTAATGGGGCTGAGCGCAATCACAGCCGCCGGCAACGGCTTTGCGACCTGCATCTGCCGCAGCACTGTCTCGATCGCAATATTGCCGCCGGCGCCGTCTCCGGCGACGATGATGTTCTCGCTCCGATAGCCGTTGTCGAGAAGCCAGCGGTAGGCGGTCAGCGTGTCGTTGATCTGCGCGGGATAGCCATATTCCGGCATCAGCCGATAATCGACGAGAAGAACGTCGCTCGATGCGGCCTTGGCGAGCGAGCCGGCAAGCAGGCTGTGCGTGCGGATGGAGCCGCTGGAAAAGCCGCCGCCATGGATATAGAGGATCACCCTTTGGCCGATCGGGTGATGAAGTCGGGCGGGCCACATCAGTTCGGCATCGACGCCGTCGGCATCGACCTGCCGGACCTGGATGCGCGTCGGTCCCGGCGTCGTCTCCATCAGCGTTCTGAAGGCCGTCCGCCGCTGCTGCAGGCTGTCGGCGCCGGCAAAGTGTTTCTTCCAAAGGCCGACGAGTTTTTCGACCTGCTCACGCGAGGCCTGGCTTTGCGGCCCAATGTCCTGCGCAGACACGCCGGATGCCAGCAACGCCATCGCAGTAAGCGCAGGCAACAGACATCCGAGCCGCCTTGCGAGCCTTCGATTACCGGCAGACAAAATCCGATCGTTCATCAACCTCTCCCGATGATGCGGGTCACGGCAGCATCATTGGCCAGTTCGCCCATGGGAGTCAAAAGGGTGACGGATGCCAATCCCGACCTTTTTTACTCCGCTCTTATCGCGTCGATAACAGCCCTGAAACCCGCCGACATATGGCGGCGGCTCGGATAGTAGAGATAGAGCGGTTCCTCCGGCTGGCACCAGTCGTCCAGCACCTGGATCAGTTCGCCGCCGGCGATCGCCTTCTCCACGCGCGGCTCCCAGATATAGGCAAGGCCAACACCGCTAAGTGCTGCCTGCATCATCAGCTCGTGATCGTCGAGCGACAGCGGCCCGGTCGGCTGAAAGCTCACGGTCTGGCCATCCTTCTCGAACTCCCAGGCATAGCGCGCACCTGATGGAAACATGTTCTGGATGCAGAGATGGCGCTTGAGCTCATGCGGCGTCGCCGGTTTCGGCCGGGTCTCGAAATAGGCGGGCGAACCGACGACGACCAGACGGATGCGCGGCTTGATGCGCAGCGCGATCATGCCCTCGGTGACGCGCTCGCCGAAGCGGATGCCAGCATCAAAACCCTCCTCGACAATATCGACCAACCTATCGGTCGCGTTGATCTCCAGCTGCAAATTGGGGTTCTTTGTCAACAGCGGACCGATGATGCGGCCGATGACGAAGGGGCCGATCGAATTCGGCACGTTGATCCGCACCTTGCCGAAGGGCGTGTCTCGGTAGCGGTTCAGCGCATCGAGCGCCGCCGCCATCTCGCCGAAGGCCGGGTCAAGATGCGAGATCAACAGTTCGCCGGCCTCCGTCAGCGAGACGCTGCGCGTCGTGCGGTTGAGCAGGCGGATGCCGATCCGGTCTTCGAGATTGAGCACGGCATGGCTGACCGCGGACGCAGTGACGCCCCGCTCCTCGCCTGCCTTGCGAAAGCTCTTGTGCCGCGCGACGGCGGCGAAAGCCGCGAGTTCGGAGAGTTCGGTGGCGCGCATTACTGAATAAAGCTCATCATAGCTTCAAGAATAACAAATCTTATACAGCAACGAATTTTCAGTCAAATTCACCTCGTCGGCACAGAGATGCCACCGCCAACCGAATAGTTCGAAAGGAATTCGTCATGAAAGTCTGGTTCATCACTGGTGCATCCCGCGGCTTCGGCGCGCTGATGACCAAAGAAGCCCTCGCATCAGGCGATGCCGTCATCGCCACCGCCCGCAACCCGAAGACCGTGACCGAGCAGTTGGGCGACCACCCGAACCTGCTTGCCGTCGCCCTCGACGTCACCAACGAGGCGCAGGCGAAAGAGGCTGCGGCTGCCGGCATCGCCCGCTTCGGCCGCATCGATATTCTCGCTAACAATGCCGGCTACGGCCTGCTTGGCGCTGTCGAGGAAGCCACGGCCGAAGAGATCGAGAGGCTCTATGCCACCAACGTCTTCGGTCTGCTGAAGGTGACGCGCGCCGTGCTGCCCCATATGCGCCGCCAGCGCTCCGGCCACATCCTGAACTTTTCCTCAATTGGCGGTTATTTCGGCTATCCCGGCTGGGGCGTCTACGGCTCGACGAAGTTCGCCGTCGAAGGCTTGTCCGAATCGATGGCCGCCGAACTCGAACCTTTCGGCATCAAAGTGACGATCGTCGAGCCTGGCTTCTTCCGCACCGACTTCCTCGCCGACACATCGCTGGCGGTCAGCCCTGCCTCCATCGCCGATTACGAAGGCACGCCGGCCGGCAACATGCGCAATTTCGCTGTTGATGCCAACCATACCCAGCCCGGCGATCCCGCCAAGCTTGCCGCCGGCATCATGACGCTCGCCAATACGCCCAATCCGCCGCTGCGCATGCCGTTCGGCAGCGATACGGTGGCCGTCATCGAGGAGCAACACGCCAGCGTCGAAAAGGAACTTGCCGCCTGGCGCCAGCTCGCTTTGTCCACGGATTTTCCAAGCGAGGCAACAGGCTCGGCCTGAAGACCAAGGTGGGGCAGCCGCTGCTTCCCGGATCTCCGGGATGAGGCGGCTGCGCGCCGTGAGTGCAGGAAAGTGCAGCATGCGGCAAATTAGCGTTCGCCTCGCGTATGGAATGGCCTAGATCTAGGTTCGATCACCACCCTGAAGAGGCGAGCATGTCCATCAAGTCCATCTGCATCTATGGCGCCGGGGCGCTCGGCGGCGCTATCGCCGTCAAGCTTGCAAGCCACGCCGGAAACGACGCCATCATCTCCGTCGTCGTGCGTGGAGCCCATCTCGACGCCATCCGCGACAATGGTCTCGGCCTGCGCGAAGCCGGTGCGGAAAGGTCGCTCAATGTCCGCCTCACCGCAACCGACGATCCCAGGACATTACCGCCGCAGGATCTCGTCATCACCGGCCTCAAGGGGCATCAGCTGGCACCCGCTGCCGAAGGTATTGCAGGCCTCCTCAAGGAAGGCACCCGCGTCGTCATGATCCTCAACGGCATTCCGTGGTGGTATTTTCACCGCGATATCCTGAGCCGGCATGCCGAGCTGCAGTTCGACGAGCTCGATCCCGGCGGCAGGCTTTGGCGACTGATCGGGCCGGAACGGGTGATCGGCTGCGTCGCTTATCAAGGGGCAGAGGTCATCAATCCCGGCGAGATCCAGCTTGCCAACAACGGCCGCTTCGTGCTCGGCGAGCCCTCAGGCGAGATGTCGGCCGATCTCAAGGCGATCGCCGCGGTGTTGACCGACGCCGGCCTCAACATCACGACGACGGCTGTTATTCGTGACGAGATCTGGAGCAAGTTGATGGGCAATACCGCCTTCAACCCGATCAGCGCGCTGACCAGGGCGCTGATGACCGACATCATGGCGGATCCGGCACTTTCGACCACAGTCGGTAAAGTGATGAACGAGGTCCGCGCCGTCGGCGAGGCCTTGGGCGCGCGTTTCAGCATGACCGTCGAGCAGCGGCTCGAACAATCGCGCCATATCGGCGCCGTGCGCACATCGATGCTGCAGGATCTGATCGGCGGCAAGGCGCTCGAAATCACGCCGCTGGTCGGCATGGTGGTGGCGCTCGGGCGCCTCAGTGCCGTTCCGACCCCAGTCTCGGAAACGATCCTGGCGCTGGTGACGCAATTGGATCGGGAAAACCAGCGCGGCCGCTGACTGCGGAGAAAAAGAAAGGCCGGGAGAAACCCGGCCGCCTTGACTTACTTTCCGACCTGCTCGGCCCAATTCGGCGCCTTGCCGCCGCCATCGAGGAAGGTCATTGCCATATTCGCCATGAGGGGAGAGGCGAAGGTCTCGTAATGGGTGAGATCGGGCAGGATCGCCAGCCGGTTCTTCGACATGTTTTCCCGCATCCAGCCCGCATCGCGCAGACCGCCGCCGAGCTTGTGATAGAAGTCGACCATATGCTCGGGGCGGATCATGTCGGCATCGCCATAGATCAGCATGACCGGCATGGTGAGCTTCGCGACCGCATCGCTGTAGTCGGCGGGTTCACGCATCAGCGCGCCCATGGCGTCGAGCAGCTTCGGAAATTCGGAAACGTCAGGCGCCACCGCCTTGTAGGAGAGGAACATCGGCGTGTCCTTCATCATCTCGGCCATGCCGGCGCCGACGGCCGCCTGCTGCGGCAGCATCTCCGGGAAGAAGCCGTTCTGCGCATAGGGTGCAGAGAGTATCACCAACCGGCGCACCTGGTCGGGCGCTTTCGCCGCCATGTTCAGCGCCACCCCGCCGCCAAAGGAATAACCGAAGACGTCGAGTTTGTCGTAACCGAGCTGCTTCACCAGGATCGCGAGATCGGCGCCGATCGCCGGAAGCTCGATCGGCCGTTTGCCGAGCGGCGTGCGGCCATGGCCCTGCAGGTCGACGGCGATCACCTGGCGGTGGTCGGTGAAGATGGGCATGACCGGCGCGAACATCTCGATCTGCCCGAGGCCGCCGTGAAGGAGCAGCAACGGTTCGCCCTCCCCGCGGATCTCGTAGTAATAATCGATGCCGTTGACCGGCACGCTTCCCTTCCTGACCATCGGCGCTACGGCCTTATTGTCCTCGATGACAGGCCTTCCACTTTCAGCACCTGACATATCGGGTGCGGCCAGGAATGCGGCAGCCGTTGCGATCATCGAAATCAGCGTCATCTTCGACATGTCCTTGCTCCCATGTTTGCTTCGATATCGCAAGGACGGCGGCGATCATGCGTTTCCGACACCGCGCTTCGAAATTTCTGCCATCGGCCTTTATGCCATTTCTATATTTTCGCCCCTCTCTCCGAATGGATTTCCTATCGCAAGCGGCAGTAGCCTTTCGCCATCACTGCAAAGGTCAAAAAGCCATGCGAAATCTCATGTCCTCCGGTTTCCGGCCTCTTCGCCCCTACAGGATCACGCGCGGCAGCCGGCAGATGCGCGAGAGGCGCACCGCCCAGGCGTTCATCGTCTTCGGCGTGGTGCTTGCCTGTGTCGAGCTCTACGTCATTTTCGGCTGGCTCTGAGGCTGGCTCATGATAACGGCCTCCTCTTCTTCACGCTTCACTGTCGGCCCCGACAGAAGCGGCCGCTGGATCGTCCACGATCGCGAGGGCCTGGTCGGCGGGCGCTTCATCAATGAGGCGGCCGCCCTCCACTTTGCCGCCTCGGAATGCAACTGCCGCTTGGCCGATATCCACAGGGCGGCTGCGGGGATTGTGCTCGAATTTATGCCCTTTGCACGCGGCGCGGCGCATATCCATTAAATCGCGTTCTCCTGCCGTTTTCCCGGCGGGAGAACGAAGAGACCAATTCCAACCTTTCCTTAACTGGCATGTTGCTAAAATACTGGCGCAGAGACTTCAGATGTCACGAGACCAATGCCGAAACCGAATTTCCGCTTTACCCATTACGATATCAAGGAACAACGGGCCGGAACGATCGTCGAGGTGTCGTTGAATGCGGTGAACAATGTCCGGCTGATGACGTCACCGAATTTTCAGCGGTTCACCGAGGTTCTCGATTTCAAATATATCGGTGGCGTGGCGCGCAAATCGCCGATCAGGATCGCCGTGCCGGAAAGCGGCCACTGGCATGTCGTCGTAGACATGGAGGGCCATCACGGGCTTGCGGAATCCGCCGTCAAGGTGATCGCGGCGCCCGCAAATCAGAAGACGCCGCGGCCCTCCTGAATTTTACAGCACCCACGCATCTTTCGGACGCGCAAAAGCAAGCGCTGAAGCTGCTCTGTCGAAAAACCGTGATCACGAGACGCCCAATCCTGCCGATCGTTGATTGCGATCAATGAATCAGACCGCGACGTCGGTCACAGTTCTGTGGTCGCGAGGCTTGCCCCGCGCCGCCAGTTGCAAGTCGGCTCCTCATTCATGCTCTGCTAGAGCGTGAGGAACAGCGGGCCATGATCTTCATCACCTGGGGGCAGTCCATGACTTCGAGCCCGATCGGTCGTATCACCCATATCATCGATCCCGGCGATGCGCTCGGTGAAGTCCTTTTCGGATTGATCATGGCGCTGACATTTACGGTAGGTTCAAGGCTCGTTTTTGAGGATGAAGGGTTAGATGTCCACGAGTTGATCGTCGCAACAATCGGATGCAACGTCGCTTGGGGGATCATTGATGCCGTGTTGTTCATTCTGGGTACGACGTTTTACAAAAGCAGACGGCTGCGCCTTTTTCGGCAAATTAAAGCCGCCAGAAGCGAAGCTGCGGCGCTTGAGATGCTCGCGAAAGAATTCCCGATCGAAGAAGCACCGTTTTCTGCAAAGGCCGCGGACGCGGACACGCTCTATCGATCACTCCTGACGCTTGCATCTCGGGCCGATCCTGTGAAGGTGTCCCTATCGAAAGGTGATCTCTGTGCCGCCATTGCGGTCTTCTTTCTGGTCTCGATCACCTCCATTCCGGCAGTGACCCCTTTCCTTCTCATCGACAGCGCGCACCTAGCTCTGAGAGTCAGCAACCTGTTTCTCATCATGCTGCTGTTTGTGACGGGCTATGCGTGGGCGAGATTTTCGGGAGGCAGGCCTTTTCGCGCAGGGATGACGATGACTTCTCTCGGGTTGCTTCTGGTTGCAATAGCGATCGCTCTTGGCGGGTGAGCCCCCTTCGCCAACCCAACAGGCATAAACCCGTCAGCGCGGATTGCGCTCCTTGCGAAGTTTCGCCCACCATTCCAGCCGCTTGCGGATGTCGCGCTCGAAACCGCGCTCCGGCGGATCGTAGAAGGTCTGGCGGCCCATCTTCTCCGGGAAATAATCTTGGCCGGAAAAGGCATCCGGCTCGTCGTGATCGTAACGATAGCCCTCGCCGTAACCTTCTCCCTTCATCAGCTTGGTCGGCGCATTGAGGATATGCTTGGGTGGCAGCAGCGAACCGTTCTGCTTTGCCGCCTGGCCGGCCGCCTTGAAGGCGGTGTAGACGGCATTCGATTTCGGCGCGGTGGCGAGATAGATGCAGGCTTGCGCCAGCGCCAGTTCGCCTTCCGGCGAGCCGAGATAGTCGTAGGCATCCTTGGCGGCATTGCAGATCACCAGCGCCTGCGGATCGGCAAGACCGATATCCTCCACCGCCATGCGCACCAGCCGCCGGCCGAGATAGAGCGGGTCTTCGCCGGCATCGAACATGCGGGCGAGATAATAGAGCGCTGCATCGGGATCCGAGCCGCGCACGGATTTATGCAGCGCCGAGATCAGATTGTAGTGCCCGTCCTGCGCCTTGTCGTAGACTGGGGCACGGCGCTGGACGATGCGCGTCAGGCCCTCGGTATCGAAGCTCTCGCCCTCGCGCGCGGCGCGCCAGACCTCTTCGGCGAGCGTCAGCACCGCCCGGCCGTCGCCGTCGGCCATGCGGATCAGGCTGAAGCGCGCCTCCTCGGTCAGCGGCAGCGGCTTCTGCTCGATCGCCTCGGCGCGCTTCAGCAGTTCCTCCAGGCTCTCCTCGTCATGCGACTTGAAGGTGAGGACACGGGCCCGCGACAAGAGAGCGGCGTTGAGCTCGAAGGACGGGTTCTCGGTGGTGGCGCCGACGAGGATGACGGTGCCGTCCTCCATGACCGGCAGGAAACTGTCCTGCTGGGCACGATTGAAACGATGGATCTCATCGACGAAGAGCAGCGTCTGACGGCCGTCCATGCGCCGCAGGCGGGCTGTCTCGAACACCTTCTTCAGATCGGCGACGCCGGAAAAGATCGCCGATATCTGCTCGAAGGCCAGCCCGGCCTCGCCCGAAAGCAGCCGCGCCACCGTCGTCTTGCCGGTGCCTGGCGGCCCCCAAAAGATCATCGAGCCGAGCGAGCCGCTTTCGATCATTCTTTTCAGCACGCCATCCTCACCGGTCAGGTGTTCCTGACCGGTGACATCGGCAAGCGTCTTCGGCCGCAGCCGGTCGGCAAGCGGCCGCCTGGCGGCGACCTCCTCCGGAACACGCGGCGCGAAGAGATCGTTGCTCATCGGAAAAACTGCCGGATGCGCTGGCCGTCGCGCTCGATTTCCACACGCCAGAGGCCGGGGTCGCTATCGGCGATCTCGGACAGTTCGCTGGTCGACTTCACATCCGTGCCGTTGATCGAGACGATGATATCCTTCGGCTCGAAGCCCAAACGCGCGGCAGGCGAATCCTCTTTCACCTCGGAGACGACGACGCCTGCCGATTCCGGCGGCATGCGCAACTCGTCGGCAACCCGCGGCGACAGGTTCTCGACGACGGCGCCGGTAAACGGCGTGTGGCCGCCGATCGTGCGCTGGTCGCGCGGCGAGGTCTCCGGGGCGCGGTCGAGCGACAGCGGCAGCTGCTCCTCGCGGCCGTTCTCGACGACGGTGAGCTTGACCGATTTGCCCAGACCGGCCGTCGTCAGCCGGTAGAGCAGCGCATCCGGATGTTCGACGGAAATGCCGTCGACGGCGGTGACGATTTCCCCGGCCTTCAGCCCGGCCTTGGCCGCCGGTCCACCTTCCGAGACCTTGACGACGAGCGCGCCGCGGGCCTTGTTCAGCCCGAGCGCTTCAGCCACCTCAGAAGTCACGGCATCGAAACTGGCGCCGACATAGGGCCGCTCGAAGGATTTGACGCCGGCATCGGCCGAGGCGAGGAAGACCTTGACGAGATTGGCGGGGATGGCGAAGCCGATACCGTTCGAGCCGCCGCCGCGGGAGAAGATCGCCGTGTTGATGCCGATCAGCTCGCCCTTCATGTTCATCAAGGCGCCGCCGGAATTGCCGGGATTGATCGAGGCATCGGTCTGGATGAAGAAGCCGAACTCGTTCCTGACCACCTGGTTGCGGGCCAGTGCCGAGACGATACCGCTCGTCACCGTCTGGCCGACGCCGAAGGGATTGCCGATCGCCAGCACGAGATCGCCGACCTCGACCGAATCGGAATTGCCGATCGGCAATGTCGGGAAGCTTTCCTTGGTATCGATCTTCAGGACGGCAAGATCGACGCGGTCGTCGCGCAGCACCACCTTGCAAGGGAATTCGCGGCCATCCGACAGCGCGATCTTGATGTCGTCGGCGCCTTCGACGACGTGATTGTTGGTGACGACAGTGCCGTTCGCCTCGACGATGACGCCGGAGCCCAGCGAGGACTGCTTTTCCGAACGGTTCGGCATCTGCTGGCCGAAAAACTGCTCGAAGAAAGGATCGCCGGCAAAGGGCGACTGCCGCTGGACGATCTTTTCCGCATAGACATTGACGACGGCGCCTGACGTTTGTTTGACGAGCGGCGCGAAGGAGAGCTGCATCTGCATCTGGCTCTCTGGGACGGTCTTTGCAGTCTGCGCATGGGCCGCGGCCGGCAGAATGAGCATGAGAGCGAAGAGCGAGACGGACGCGCGCTTGAACAGGCCTTGCATGGGTATCCCTTTTGAATCCTCTTGAGGAACGTTTTAGAGCATGATGCCGAAAAATGTGAGCGGTTTTCGGACGACATCATGCTCTAACTATTTAATTGCGAACAGGATTCAGATTTTAGGCCGACCGGCCTAAAATCGTCCTGTTCTGCGGCCCGACGCTAGAAAGGAAAGAGGGCGGAAGCATGGAAGAATAAGGCGAGAGGACGCCTCGGAAACCGGTTGAAGTCATTGTGAATTTGATTCAGGAAGATTGGCCATGCAACTGATATCGAAAGCCAAACTCTGGGCGAAGTCACTGAAGCGTGACATCGTGGCCCTTTGGTTTGCCGCTCGCGATCCACGCGTGCCCTGGCATGCCAAAGCGGTGGCCGGCACCGTTGCCGCCTACGCGCTGTCGCCGATCGATCTCATCCCCGATTTCATTCCCGTGCTCGGCTATCTCGACGATCTCCTGATCGTGCCGCTCGGCATCATGCTGGCTATCCGGCTCGTGCCGGTGGAGGTGATGATCGAGCTTCGCACGGAGGCGGCAAAGCGCATCGAGCGCCCTTCCAGTCGTCTCGGAATGATCTTCATCCTTGCCGTCTGGCTCGCCTGCATCATCTTCCTGGCTCTGGCACTCAGCAGGCTCGCCTGAACGGCACCAACGGGAACATATGCATGATGATGACAAGAATGATGACGGCAGCCTTCGGCTTTGCGATCCTGCTCCTCGCATCGCCCGTGGCACAGGCGGCCAGTTTCGATTGCGACGCGAGAGAATTGAAGCCGGATGAAAAGGCGATCTGCGACAACCGCGCGCTCAACGATGCCGACGTGAAGATGGTGACGATCTTCGAGCTGCTCTCCGGCCTGCTGGCGATGGGCTCGCGCGGCACGCTGCAGGACGAACAGACGGCCTGGCTGAAGAAACGGCAGGAATGCGGGGCGGATGCGACCTGCATCAAGGCTGCCTATGACGAGCGGCTGAAGCAACTCGGCGAGACCTATAAAAACATCAACCGGCCGCTTTGAAAGCGACCGGTTGGTAGAGCCGCTGACTTTTAATCGGCAGGTCGTCGGTTGAGTTGCCTCAACGGGCGTTCAGATCGCGCACGGCGCCGCGATCGGCGCTCGTTGCGAAGGCGGCGTAGGCCTTCAACGCGGTCGTGACGTTGCGCTTGCGGACTTCGACCGGATACCAACCCTTGGCGTCCTGATCGGCGCGGCGGGCGGCAAGTTCGGTTTCGCTGACGCGCAGGCTGATCGTACGGTTGGGGATGTCGATGTCGATCATGTCGCCTTCACGCACCAGGCCGATGATGCCGCCATTGGCCGCTTCCGGTGAGACATGGCCGATCGACAGGCCGGAGGTGCCGCCGGAGAAGCGGCCGTCGGTGATGAGGGCGCAGGCCTTGCCGAGGCCCTTCGACTTCAGATAGCTCGTCGGATAGAGCATTTCCTGCATGCCGGGGCCGCCCTTCGGGCCTTCATAGCGGATGACGACGACGTCGCCGGATTTGACCTCGTTGGAAAGGATCGCCTTGACGGAGGCATCCTGGCTTTCGAAGACGCGGGCGGGGCCGGAGAATTTCAGGATCGATTCATCGACGCCGGCCGTCTTGACGATGCAGCCGTCGATCGCAAGGTTGCCCTTGAGCACGGCGAGGCCACCATCTTTCGAGAAGGGATGTTCGACCGAACGGATGACGCCGTTCTGGCGATCGGTGTCGAGCTCGTCCCAGCGGGCCTCCTGGCTGAAGGCGACCTGGGTCGGGATGCCGCCCGGAGCGGCGCGATAGAATTTGCGGACAGTCTCGCTATTGGTGCGGGTGATATCCCAGCGATCGATCGCGTCGCCCAGCGTCTCGGCATGCACGGTCGGGCAATCACGGTTCAAGAGACCGCCCTTGTCGAGCTCGCCGAGGATCGACATGATGCCGCCGGCGCGGTGGACGTCTTCCATATGCACATCGCTCTTGGCGGGCGCGACCTTCGACAGGCACGGCACGCGGCGCGACAGCGCGTCGATATCGGTCATGGTGAAATCGACCTCGCCTTCATGGGCGGCGGCAAGGATGTGTAGGACCGTATTGGTCGAGCCGCCCATGGCGATGTCGAGCGCCATGGCATTCTCGAAAGCCTGCTTGGAAGCGATCGTGCGCGGCAGCGCCTTGACGTCGTCCTGCTCGTAATAGCGGCGGGCGAGATCGACAATCAGATGGCCGGCCTCGACGAAGAGGCGCTTGCGGTCGGCGTGGGTGGCGAGCGTCGAGCCGTTGCCGGGCAACGACAGGCCGAGCGCTTCCGTCAGGCAGTTCATCGAATTGGCGGTGAACATGCCGGAGCAGGAGCCGCAAGTCGGACAGGCCGAGCGTTCGATGGTCTGGACGTCTTCGTCGCTGATCTTGTCGTCGGCCGCGGCGACCATGGCATCGACGAGGTCGAGCGCATGCGTCTTGCCGTGCAGCACGACCTTGCCGGCTTCCATCGGACCGCCGGAGACGAAGACTGTGGGAATGTTGAGGCGCAACGACGCCATCAGCATGCCGGGAGTGATCTTGTCGCAGTTGGAGATGCAGACCATGGCGTCGGCGCAATGGGCATTGACCATATATTCGACGCTGTCGGCGATGAGCTCACGCGAGGGCAGCGAATAGAGCATGCCGTCATGACCCATGGCGATGCCGTCATCAACGGCGATGGTGTTGAATTCCTTGGCGACACCGCCGGCCGCTTCGATTTCCCGAGCAACGAGCTGGCCGAGGTCCTTCAGGTGCACGTGGCCGGGCACGAACTGGGTGAAGGAATTCACCACCGCGATGATCGGCTTGCCGAAATCCGAATCCTTCATGCCCGTGGCGCGCCAAAGGCCGCGGGCGCCCGCCATGTTGCGGCCATGGGTCGTGGTTCTGGAACGGTAAGCTGGCATCGGTGTCTTCCTCAACGTGGCGGAATTATCAGGCGAAGCGGGGCGGCATGGAGCCTGCAGGCCGGGCAAACGCTGCTTTTTGGAATTGTCCTAATCCAATCGACGGGGGCTGTCACTACCGGGAAGCTCAAATCCGGTACGCCATCGGCCAAGCGCCACGAGCCTATCGGTCATATACGGTTCGGCGCGATGTTTCGTTACAGCCTATTCCATCACGGCCGAACACAAAAAATTGGCTTCCCGTCGGTAATATTCAAGGCTTAGACACTCATCCGAGTGTGCGGGTGGTTCGTTTAAGACTATATTTCAGAGATTCGCCCAGGAGGTTTCGTCATGCCAAGCTATCGCCCACCGAAGATCGCGTCATCGGAGATAACGCCGCGCCAGATCTATGTGCGGCGTCGTGAATTCCTCGGCGCGGCAGCGCTTGGCGCCGTGGCGCTCTACAGCGCCGGCAAGGCGAGTGCGGCAGCGCTTTCCGCCGTCCAGAGCAAGTACAAGGTCGACGAGAAGCCGACACCGATCAAGGATGTCACGACCTACAACAACTTCTATGAGTTCGGCCTCGACAAGGGCGATCCCGCAGCTCTTTCCGGCGATTTCAAGCCGCTGCCCTGGACGGTCAAGGTCGACGGCATGGTCAACAAGCCCGGCACCTTCGACATCGAGGCGCTGATGAAGGAATTCCCGATCGAGGAACGAACCTACCGAATGCGCTGCGTCGAGGCCTGGTCAATGGTCATCCCTTGGGACGGTTTTCCGCTGGCATCGCTGCTCGACAAGGTGGAACCGCTCGGCAGCGCCAAATACGTCGCCTTCGAAACCGTCGTGCGGCCGCAAGAAATGCCGGGGCAGAAAGGCTTCTTCCAGTCGCTCGACTGGCCGTATGTCGAAGGTCTGCGCCTCGACGAAGCGCGCCATCCGCTGGCGCTGCTTGCCGTCGGGCTCTATGGCGAAACGCTGCCGAACCAGAACGGCGCGCCGATCCGCCTCGTCGTGCCGTGGAAATACGGTTTCAAGGGCATCAAATCGATCGTCAAGATCACGCTCACCGACCAGCAGCCTAAGAATACCTGGCAGGTGACCAATCCGCAGGAATACGGCTTCTACGCCAACGTCAACCCTGATGTCGATCATCCGCGCTGGAGCCAGGCGAGCGAGCGTCGCATCGGCGAAAGCGGCTTCTTCGGTGCGAGCCGCCATCCCACCCTGCCCTTCAACGGCTATGCCGACGAGGTGGCGGGTCTTTATGCCGGCATGGATCTGAAGGCGAATTTCTGATGGCGGAACTGTCGCTCGCCATCCCCAAGCGCTGGCAACCCGCCTCCGTCTGGCTGCTTTACGTCGTCGGGCTGGTGCCTGCGGCCTGGACTTTCTATCTCGGCGCGACCGATCAGCTCGGCGCCGATCCAGTCAAGACCTTCGAGCTCTTCCTCGGCATCTGGACGATCCGCTTCCTGATCGCAACACTTGCCGTGTCCCCGGCCCGCGAGCTCTTCGGCTGGAATTATCTGCGCTATCGCCGCGCGCTGGGCCTGCTGACCTTCTACTACGCGCTGATGCATTTCACCGTCTACATGGTGCTCGACCAGGCGATGGATATCTCTGCCGTCATCAACGACGTGCTGAAGCGCCCCTTCATCATGTTCGGCATGGCAGCCCTTGCCATGCTCATTCCGCTGGCGCTGACATCCAATAATTTCTCGATCCGCCGCCTCGGCAAGAACTGGATCTGGCTGCATCGCCTGATCTACATCATTGCCGCCAGCGGAGCGCTGCATTTCGCGCTCTCGACCAAGATCCTCGACCTCGAGCAATATATCTATGTCGGGCTGATCATCGCGCTCATCCTCTACCGCTCCTACCGGCCGATCGCACGCAACAGGAAGAAGGGCCAGGGACGGGCGCGCAATCGCGCAGTCGCGTCGGCTTCGTGAGGCGCAAACGACCGCCGAGGACGCTTCACCGACGGGCGGGATCGAAGGCGCAGGCTGCGGCGATGCCGATGGCATAAGCCAGCATATTCCAAAACGAAAATATCCGGCCAAGCAACAGGGCGCCCGCCGTGGTCAGCCGAAAGGCGTCGAGCCAGGGCGTATGATAGAGGCGGAACAGTTCCACGGAGATCGCGATGAGCAGCGCTATGACGGCAATGACCGCCCACCGTGATCTTGTGGCTATGAGTGACACCAGCAGATAGACCATCGCGCCCCAGAGCGCCGATCCGCCATATTTGACGACGACGAAGGGCAGATCGGCCGCATAGCCAAAGCGCCGGAGCGCCAGCCCGAGGACGATGACAAGAAGCAGGGCTGCGAGACGCAGGAACTGCGCTCGAGAGCGAGTTTGAATAATTGCGCGCAATGACCTGTCCTATCTCAATTTCCGCCGGTTGGACGGCCGAGGTGCAGATATCGAATGATCAAGCGACGGCTGTCCGCCGGCGCACAAACAAAAACAGCCGGGCTTTGCAGCCCGGCTGTCTTGTTTCCGCCGAAGCGGAAGATTAAGCGGCGACGGCCTGTTCTTCGGCAGCGACGCGGGCCTTGTCGGCTGCGCCCTTGGCGAAGGTGTCGCGATCAACGAATTCGACAACGGCCATGGCGGCATTGTCGCCCTGGCGGAAGCCGGCCTTCATGATGCGCAGGTAGCCGCCGTTGCGGGTGGCGTAACGCGTTGCGATCGTGTCGAACAGCTTCGAAACGACGGCAGCATCGCGGATCTGCGAGATCGCCTGGCGGCGAGCATGCAGGTCGCCGCGCTTGCCGAGCGTGACGAGCTTCTCGACGATCGGACGGATTTCCTTGGCCTTCGGCAGGGTCGTGACGATCTGCTCGTGGGTAATCAGCGAAGCCGCCATGTTGGCGAACATCGCCTTGCGGTGGCTTGCAGTTCTATTCAGCTTGCGGCCGGCTTTACCATGGCGCATTGCTATTCTCCTTTAATGCAGGTGCCCTTACGCTAAATGGGCCTGCCGTTTCCTGGCACATGCAGGCGATCGGCCTGCTGTTTGACGGGGAAAGGCAGCCGAAAGAGCCTGCCTTTTGTTTTCTCAGTATTGGTCTTCGTAACGCTTGGCGAGATCTTCGATGTTCTCGGGCGGCCATGCCGGCACTTCCATGCCGAGGTGCAGGCCCATGGAAGCGAGAACTTCCTTGATTTCGTTCAGCGACTTGCGACCAAAATTCGGCGTGCGGAGCATTTCTGCTTCGGTCTTCTGAATGAGGTCGCCGATGTAGACGATGTTGTCGTTCTTCAGGCAGTTTGCCGAACGGACCGACAGTTCGAGTTCGTCTACCTTCTTGAGGAGAGCCGGGTTGAAAGCGAGTTCGGTGACTGCTTCCTCTTCGGTTTCCTTCTGCGGCTCGTCGAAGTTGACGAAGACGCCAAGCTGATCCTGGAGAATGCGCGCCGCAAAAGCGACGGCGTCTTCGCCGGTGATCGAGCCATCGGTTTCGATGGTCATGTTCAGCTTGTCGTAGTCGAGAACCTGTCCTTCGCGGGTATTTTCAACCTTGTAGGACACCTTCTTGACCGGCGAGTAGAGGCTGTCGACCGGGATGAGACCGATCGGAGCATCTTCCGCACGATTGCGCTCGGCCGGAACGTAGCCCTTGCCGTTGTTGACGGTGAACTCCATGCGGATTTCGGCGCCCTCGTCGAGCGTGCAGATGACATGCTCGGGGTTGAGGATTTCGATATCGCCGACCGTCTGAATGTCGCCAGCCGTAACAACGCCCGGGCCCTGCTTGCGCACGACCATGCGCTTTGCGTCGTCGCCATCCATCTTGATGGCGATTTCCTTGATGTTGAGCACGATGTCCGTCACGTCTTCGCGGACGCCCGGAATCGAGGAGAATTCATGCAGCACGCCGTCGATCTGCACCGCCGTGACGGCAGCACCGCGCAGCGAGGAGAGCAGAACGCGACGCAGCGCGTTGCCGAGGGTGAGGCCGAAGCCGCGCTCCAGCGGTTCGGCAACGAGCGTCGCCCTGGTGCGCGAGCTCGAGGAGAACTCCACCTTGTTCGGCTTGATCAGTTCCTGCCAGTTCTTCTGAATCATGAGTTTGCCTTCCGTTCGTTGCCACCATCCAATCGTGGCAACCGAGCTTGAAAACCACCGGGAGCGCGCAGGCGCTCACCGGTGACGAGAGCGATGATCAGACGCGGCGCTTCTTGCGCGGACGGCAGCCATTGTGCGGGATCGGGGTCACGTCGCGGATGGACGTGATCATGAAACCTGCAGCCTGGAGCGCGCGCAGAGCCGATTCACGACCCGAACCCGGACCGCAGACTTCGACTTCCAGCGACTTCATGCCGTGTTCCTGGGCCTTCTTGGCGCAGTCTTCGGCAGCGATCTGGGCGGCGAACGGGGTCGACTTGCGCGAGCCCTTGAAGCCCTTTGCGCCAGCCGACGACCATGCGATCGCATTGCCCTGCGCGTCGGTGATGGTGATCATCGTGTTGTTGAAGGTCGAGTTGACGTGAGCGACACCCGACGAGATATTCTTGCGCTCGCGACGGCGAACGCGGACGGCTTCCTTAGCCATGGTATTCCTTTCGTTGATCTCTTCACCGCCGTAATGCCAGCGGCTACACCGGAACGGCGCCTATATGGTCCCGCTCCAAACTCAAAAGAGGCCGGCGCAGACCGCCAGCCTCCCTACCCCGGTTACCCGGAAATTACTTCTTCTTACCAGCGATTGCCTTTGCCGGGCCCTTGCGGGTGCGGGCATTGGTGTGCGTGCGCTGACCGCGGACCGGAAGGCCGCGGCGATGACGCAGGCCGCGGTAGCAGCCGAGGTCCATCAGGCGCTTGATGTTCATCGCGGTATCGCGACGAAGATCGCCTTCGACCTGATAGTCGCGGTCAATGGCTTCGCGGATCTGAAGGACTTCTGCGTCCGTCAGCTGATGCACACGACGTTCAGCCGGGATACCGACCTTCTCGACGATTTCCTGTGCGAATTTCGGACCGATCCCGTGAATGTAGGTCAGCGCAATAACAACGCGCTTCGCAGTCGGGATGTTGACGCCAGCGATACGTGCCACGCCTGTTCTCCTTGCATTCCAGTTGCCATCCGGCAAGTGGGCTTCGTTATGCGGTCTTTAGAACCGCCCGTTCAGATTTACGTCCGTAACATGTCAAAACGACCGCACCCGGACTTCCCTGGGAAATCCGCGCCGATCGCATGGAATGTCGCGAGTTGGCGCGGTGTTTAGCGGAATCACTGCTGAAAAGCAACCGTTCCGCCAAGTTTATTTTCAAAGCCTTAAAGCTTGGAAAGAATGCTTTCGACCTCGGCAGTCACCTGATCGATGTCTGCCATGCCGTCCACGGACTTGAGTTTGCCCTTGGCATGGTAATAACCGATCAGCGGCGAGGTTTCCTTGTAGTAGACCTGCAGCCGAGCCGTCATGGTCTCCGGATTGTCATCGGGACGGCGCTTGAAGTGCGTCGAACCGCACTTGTCGCACACGCCTTCGGCAGCCGGAACCTTATCGCTATCGTGATAGACGCTGCCGCACTGTGCGCAGGAATAACGACCGGCGACACGGCGGATCAGTTCGGCATCATCGACACGGAATTCGATGACGACGGACAGGCCGAGACCCTTTGCCCTCAGCATCGCCTCGGTGGCATCCGCCTGGACGAGCGTCCGCGGAAAACCGTCAAGAATGAAGCCGTTGGCGCAATCGGGTTGATCGATTCGCTCGGAAACGATGGCGATGACGATCTCATCCGATACGAGTTTGCCGGCGTCCATGACCGCCTTGGCGCGCTTGCCGACATCCGTACCGGCGTTGACCGCTGCACGCAGCATGTCTCCCGTGGAAAGCTGCGGAATGCCGTGCTTTTCCACGATCCGCTGGGCCTGGGTTCCCTTACCCGCGCCCGGCGGCCCCAAAAGGATAAGTCTCATCGCCCCCTCTTTCCTCCACGCAACTTCGATTTCTTGATCAGGCCTTCGTATTGCTGCGCGATCAGGTGACCCTGGATCTGTGCAACCGTATCAAGAGTTACGCTAACCACGATCAAAAGCGAAGTCCCACCAAGGGATAATGGGATGCCGGTTTGCGACACCAAGATCTCCGGAAGGATGCAGACGAAGACGAGATAGATTGCGCCGATCACAGTGATGCGGGTCAGCACGTAGTCGATATATTCGGCAGTGCGCTCGCCCGGACGGATGCCGGGAATGAAGCCGCCATGCTTCTTCAGATTGTCGGCCGTGTCCTTCGGATTGAAGACGATGGCCGTGTAGAAGAAGGCGAAGAAGGCGATAAGCGCCGCGTAGAGCACCATGTAGAGCGGCTGGCCGTGGCCCAGCGCCGCGACGATCGACGTCGCCCAGGAAGGCATAGCCGTGGTGTTGGCAAAGCCCGCAAGCGTTGCCGGCAGCAGCAGCAGCGAGGAGGCGAAGATCGCCGGGATGACGCCCGAGGTGTTGAGCTTCAGCGGCAGGTGCGAGGTATCGCCCTGGAACATGCGGTTGCCGACCTGGCGCTTCGGATACTGAATCAGCAGCCGGCGCTGCGCGCGCTCGACGAAAACGATCACGCCGATGACGCCGATCGCAACAATGATGACGAGCAGGATGAGGAAGGTCGACAGCGCGCCGGTGCGGCCGAGCTCGAGCGTGCCGGCAAGGGCCGTCGGGAGACCGGCGGCGATGCCGGCGAAGATGATCAGCGAGATGCCGTTGCCGATGCCGCGCGAGGTGATCTGCTCGCCGAGCCACATCAGGAACATCGTGCCGCCGAGCAGCGTCAGAACGGTCGAAACACGGAAGAACCAGCCCGGATCGACGACGAGGCCCTGGCCGCTCTCAAGGCCGGCGGCAATGCCGTAGGCCTGCAGCGCGCCGAGGATGACGGTGCCGTAGCGGGTATACTGGTTGATGATCTTGCGGCCCTGCTCGCCCTCCTTCTTGAGGTTTTCGAGCGCCGGCACGACCGAGGTCATGAGCTGCACGATGATCGAAGCAGAGATATAGGGCATGATGCCGAGCGCGAAGATCGCCATGCGCTGAACGGCGCCGCCCGAGAACATGTTGAAAAGGCCGAGAATGCCGCCTGCCTGGCCGCGGAAAGCCTGGGCATAGGCTTCGGGATTGAGGCCCGGAAGCGGAATATGGGTGCCGAGCCTGTAGACGAGGAGAGCTGCCAGTGTGAACCACAAGCGCTTCTTCAAATCCTCGGCTTTGGCAAAGGTCGAAAAATTGAGGTTGGATGCCAATTGTTCCGCTGCAGAAGCCATGCGTTTCTCCGCGCTACCAATTCCGGCGTCTCTGGGGGATAGGCCGGCCCCGGAATCAGTATGAAAATTATTCAAAACCGGGTTCAGAACGGATTGCAATGCAACCCCATGCCTCACCCTCGTTTTAGTCTTACCGGCATGACGCGGGCGCGCCAGCCAAGTTTTTGTGAGGCCCACATATGGGAGCAAAATCGCCCGGTGTGAAGCACCCCGGGCGATATATCATCAGATTATTATTCGGCTGCAGCCGGAGCCGAAAGCAGCGTCACGGTGCCGCCGGCCTTTTCGATCTTCTCGACGGCAGGCTTGGAGGCGCCTGCAACGACGATCGTCACCTTGGCCTTGAGCTCGCCATCGGCGAGAACGCGAACGCCGTCCTTGGGGCGACGGATGACGCCAGCGGCCTTGAGGGCAGCTGCATCAACGGTCGCCTTGGCGTCGAGCTTGCCGGCGTCGATTGCCGCCTGGATACGGCCGAGCGACACGACAACAAAATCGGAAGCGAAAATGTTGTTGAAGCCGCGCTTCGGCAGGCGACGATAGATCGGCATCTGGCCGCCTTCGAAGCCGTTGATGGCGACGCCCGAGCGGGACTTCTGACCCTTCACGCCGCGACCACCGGTCTTGCCCGAGCCCGAGCCGATACCGCGGCCGAGACGCTTGCGGCTGTGGGTCGAGCCTTCGTTGTCCTTGATTTCATTAAGTTTCATGAGCGTTTCCTCCGTCTCACTTCTCGTCGACGACGCGAACGAGATGCTGGACAGCACGGATCATGCCACGAACCGAAGGAGTATCCTCCAGCGTGCGGCGACGGTGCATCTTGTTCAGTCCGAGACCGATCAGCGTGCGCTGCTGAACATCCGGACGGCGAATCGGGCTGCCGATCTGTTCGATCGTGACAGTCTTCGCTTCAGCTTTCTTGGTAGCCTTGGCCATCTGTCAAACTCCTCTTATTCTTCAGAGGCGTTGCCGGAGGCGCTACGACGAGCCTGCAGCGTTGCATACTTGATGCCGCGCTGAGCTGCGATGTCCTTCGGGTGAACCTGGTGCTTCAGAGCGTCGAAGGTGGCGCGAACCATGTTGTAAGGGTTCGACGAACCGGTCGACTTGGCGACGACGTCGTGCATGCCGAGCGTTTCGAATACGGCGCGCATCGGACCGCCGGCGATGATGCCGGTACCGACCTTGGCCGAGCGCAGCAGAACCTTGCCGGCGCCGTGGCGGCCATGAACGTCGTGATGCAGCGTACGGCCGTCACGCAGCGGTACGAAGATCAGTTCGCGCTTTGCAGCTTCGGTTGCCTTGCGGATGGCTTCCGGCACTTCGCGTGCCTTGCCATGGCCGAAGCCGACGCGGCCCTTCTGGTCGCCGACGACGACGAGTGCTGCGAAACCAAAACGACGGCCGCCCTTGACGACCTTGGCGACGCGGTTGATCGCGACCAGCTTGTCGACGAACTCGCTATCGCGCTCTTCACGGCTCTGGCGGTCTTCCCGCTGCGGCCTTCTTTCCTGTGCCATTGTCCTCTTCCTTTTTCTTTTCCGGGTGCAATCGGCAAACAAATGTGGACCGCATCAGCACTCCCCTTCCGGAGAGTGCCTGCGGTCCGGCGAAAATCCGGCCGGCGCTAAAAGCATCCGGCCGGAAACTGATCAGAAGGTGAGACCGCCTTCGCGGGCTGCATCGGCGAGAGCCTTGATGCGGCCGTGATAGATGAAGGCGCCACGGTCAAACACGACTTCCGTAACACCGGCCTTGGAGGCGCGCTCGGCAACGAGCTTGCCTACGACGGCAGCGGCGGCGGTATCGGCACCGGTCTTCAGAGAACCGCGCAGATCCTTTTCGAGGGTGGAGGCAGACGCGAGCGTCTTGCCGGCCACATCATCGATGACCTGGGCGTAGATGTTCTTCGAGGAGCGATGAACCGACAGGCGCGGACGGCCATTGGCCACCGACTTGAGTTGACGGCGCACGCGGTTGGCACGACGTGCAAGTGCTTCTTTCCTGCTAGCCATTTCGCGTGATCCTTACTTCTTCTTGCCTTCTTTGCGGACGATCCGCTCGTCGGCGTACTTGACGCCCTTGCCCTTGTAAGGCTCGGGACCGCGATATTCGCGGATTTCGGCGGCAACCTGGCCGACCTGCTGCTTGTTGATGCCGCTGACGATGATTTCAGTCGGCTTCGGAACAGCGATCGAGATACCGACCGGCGGCTCATAGATCACGTCGTGGCTGAAACCGAGAGCCAGCTGCAGGTTCTTGCCCTGCATGGAGGCGCGGTAACCAACGCCGTTGATTTCAAGCTTGCGCTCGAAACCGTCCTTGACGCCCTTGAAGATGCCTTCGATCATCGTGCGGGACATGCCCCACTTCGAACGTGCATCCTTGGTCTGGCTGAGCGGCGTTACGACGACCGCGTTATTTTCGAGCTTGAGGCTGATTTCGTCGTTAGCAACGAAAAACAGCTCGCCCTTCGGACCCTTTGCAGTCACCTTCTGACCATCGACCGTAGCCGTGATCCCAGCAGGTACCTGAACGGGCTTTTTACCGATACGAGACATGTTTCTATCCTGTCTGTTCGCTATGGAGACCCCTGCCCGATCTTAGAAGACCGAGCAAAGAACCTCGCCGCCAACGTTCTGTTCGCGAGCCTGGTGATCAGCCATCACACCTTTCGGAGTCGAAAGGATGGTGATGCCGAGACCGTTCGCGACCTGCGGAATGGACTTGACCGAGACATAAACCCGGCGGCCCGGCTTGGACACACGGCCGATCTCACGGATCACCGATGCGCCTTCATAATATTTCAGCTCGATGCTGAGTTCCGACTTACCATTGCCGAAATCGACAACGGAATAGCCACGGATGTAGCCTTCGGACTGCAGGACATCGAGAACACGCGCACGGAGCTTGGACGCAGGCGTCGAGACCGACGACTTGCGGCGGGAAGCGCCGTTGCGGATGCGGGTGAGCATATCGCCCAACGGATCAGTCATTGTCATGTAACCTGCTCCTTACCAGCTCGACTTGACGATGCCCGGCACCTTGCCGAGATTGCCGAGTTCACGCAGCGCGATACGCGACATGCGCAGTTTACGGTAATATGCGCGCGGACGCCCCGAGACTTCGCAACGGTTGCGAATACGGGTCTTCGATCCATCGCGCGGCAGGGATGCCAGCTTGATCGAGGCCTTGAACCGCTCTTCGATCGGAAGAGCCTGGTTCATGATGATCGCCTTCAACGCAGCCCGCTTAGCGGCCTGGTTGGCGACCGTAGTACGGCGGCGCTTGTTCTTTTCAACTGCGCTTGTCTTCGCCATGTCAGGTTCCTTTTCTACGCTCGTCGTTACGGTTATTGACGGAACGGGAAGCTGAACTCTTTCAGAAGAGCCCGTGCTTCGTCGTCGGTCGTCGCCGTCGTGCAAACGATGATGTCCATGCCCCACATCTGATCAACCTTGTCGTAGTTGATCTCAGGGAACACAATGTGCTCCTTGATGCCCATGGCGAAGTTGCCACGGCCGTCAAAGCTCTTCGGGTTCAGGCCGCGGAAGTCGCGAACGCGCGGGAGCGCGATGTTCACGAGACGGTCCAGGAACTCGTACATGCGGGCGCCGCGAAGGGTAACCTTGGCGCCGATCGGCATCTGTTCGCGGACCTTGAAGCCTGCGATAGAGTTGCGTGCGCGGGTGATGACCGGCTTCTGGCCGGCGATCGCTGCGAGGTCGGCGGCAGCAACCGTCGGCTTCTTCGAGTCAGCGGTCGCTTCGCCAACACCCATGTTGATCACGATCTTGTCGAGCTTCGGAATCATCATCTCGTTGGCGTAGGAGAACTGCTCCTGCATCGCCTTGCGGATGCGCTCGACATATTCCTTCTTGAGCCGTGGCTCGTATTTTGCCTCAGCCATCGATCACTTCTCCAGAACGCTTGGCCACACGGACCTTCTTGCCGTCAACAACCTTGAAACCGACGCGGGTCGGCTTACCGTCCTTGTCGACGATTGCAACGTTGGACAGGTGAACCGAGGCTTCCTTGTTGATGATGCCGGCTTCCTGGGTCTGCGTCTGGCGCTGGTGGCGCTTGACGACGTTGACGCCACGAACGACGGCACGATCTTCCTTTGGCATGACCTGGACAACTTCGCCGGTGCGGCCCTTGTCCTTGCCAGCGAGCATGACGACCTTGTCGCCCTTACGAATCTTCTGCATCGCTTCGCTCCTTACAGTACTTCGGGAGCCAGCGAGATGATCTTCATGTGGTTCTTGGCGCGAAGTTCGCGCGGAACCGGTCCGAAGATACGGGTGCCGATCGGCTCTTTCTTGTTGTCGATGAGGACTGCTGCGTTGGTGTCGAAGCGGATGACGGAGCCATCCGGACGACGGATATCCTTGGCGGTACGAACGACAACCGCCTTCATCACGTCACCCTTCTTCACACGGCCGCGCGGGATCGCTTCCTTGATCGAAACGACGATGACGTCGCCGATCGAGGCATACTTGCGCTTCGAGCCGCCCAGCACCTTGATGCACATGACACGACGTGCGCCGGAATTATCCGCGACGTCGAGGTTTGTTTGCATCTGAATCATATCAGGTCGCCTTCTTGGTTTACCGGAATGGTTGGGCTAGCCCCCTACTCCGGCTTATGAAAATTTTCGCCGGCCGAGCTGCCATGACGGCAACACAGACGCGGCAATAGCTGAATAGCGCGGGATCGATCGTGCCAGGGTGGTTTCCCGAACGGGACCTTCCGTGCGCTCAAAGCAAAAGAACGCCCGGCATTCGAGCGTTCTGACGCTGCTTCATACAGATATTTCGGCGAGACGCAAGGCCTCGCACAAAATTCTGTTACTTGCCCTGGGCGGAAATCACCGTCCAACGCTTGTCCTTGGAAATCGGCGCGCATTCCTCGATGGATACGGTATCGCCGATCTTGTACTGGTTGTTCTCGTCGTGGGCCTTGTACTTCTTGGAACGACGAACGGTCTTCTGGAGCAGCGGGTGAGCGAAACGACGCTCGACACGAACCACTACCGTCTTCTCGTTCTTGTCGCCAACGACGACGCCCTGCAGGATGCGCTTCGGCATATTTTTCTTCCTTTAGGCCTTAACTTCTGCCGCCTTCTGGCGGGCAATGGTTTTCACGCGGGCGATGTCCTTGCGGACTTCGTTGATGCGCGAGGACTTTTCGAGCTGGCCGGTCGCCTTCTGGAAGCGCAGGTTGAACTGCTCCTTCTTCAGCTTGGCAAGCTCGTCCTTGAGTTGGTCGGCGGTGAACCCGCGAACATCTGAGGCTTTCATGAGCTCAATCCCTTACTCTGCAATGCGCTGAACGAAGCGCGTCTTGACCGAGAGCTTGGCAGAGCCGAGACGAAGCGCCTCGCGGGCGATTTCTTCGCTGACACCGTCGATCTCGAACATCATACGGCCGGGCTTGACCTTGCATGCCCAGTATTCAACGGAGCCCTTACCCTTACCCATACGGACTTCGGTCGGCTTTGCGGTTACCGGAACGTCCGGGAACACGCGGATCCATACACGGCCGGCGCGCTTCATATAACGCGTGATCGCGCGGCGGGCCGCTTCGATCTCGCGCGCGTTGACGCGGTTGGGTTCCTGAGCCTTCAGGCCGAATTCGCCGAATGCCAGGTCAGAACCGCCCTTGGCGACGCCCTTGATGCGGCCCTTGAACTGCTTGCGGTACTTGGTACGCTTTGGCTGCAACATTTTCTTATTCTCCGAACTTCTCTGCCACGCGCGCTATCAAGCGTTGTCGCGGCGACGGTCTCTGTCGCGGTCACGGTCACGGCTTGCCGGACCCTGGGCGTCACCTTCCATCGCACGGCGCTCGGAAGCCATCGGATCGTGCTCAAGGATTTCGCCCTTGAAGATCCAGACCTTGATGCCGCAGATGCCGAATGCGGTTTCTGCTTCAGCCGTGCCGTAGTCGATGTCGGCGCGCAGCGTGTGCAGCGGCACACGACCTTCGCGGTACCATTCCGTACGGGCGATTTCAGCGCCGCCGAGACGGCCGGCGCAGGTGATCTTGATGCCTTCGGCGCCAAGACGCATCGCGGACTGAACGGCGCGCTTCATGGCGCGGCGGAAAGCCACGCGGCGCTCGAGCTGCTGGGCGATCGACTGAGCGACCAGCGTCGCGTCGACTTCGGGCTTGCGCACTTCGACGATGTTGAGGTGCGTTTCCGAATTCGTCATGTCCGACAGCTTCTTGCGGAGCTTGTCGATGTCTGCGCCCTTGCGGCCGATGATGAGGCCCGGACGTGCCGAGTGGATCGTGACGCGGCACTTCTTGTGCGGACGCTCGATGACCACCTTGGAGATCCCGGCCTGCTTCAGTTCGCTCATGACGAACTTGCGCATCTTCAGGTCTTCGTGCAGCAGCTGGCCGTACTCGGCATTGTCCGCGAACCAGCGGCTATCCCAGGTACGGTTGATGCCAAGACGGAAACCGATTGGATTGATTTTCTGACCCATTATGCGGCCTCCTCTACTGCCTGCACTTCACGAACGACGATCGTCAGGTGCGCGAAGGGCTTTTCGATGCGCGACGCGCGACCACGGCCACGAGCGTGGAAACGCTTCATGACGATCGACTTGCCGACATAGGCCTCGGCGACGACAAGCGAGTCGACGTCGAGATCGTGGTTGTTCTCGGCATTGGCGATCGCAGATTCGAGCGTCTTCTTGACGGCGCCTGCGATGCGCTTGCGGGAGAACTCCAGCTCAGCGAGTGCGCGCTCGACCTTCTTGCCACGGATAGCCGCAGCAACCAGGTTGAGCTTCTGGGGGCTGACGCGGAGCGTGCGGGCGACTGCTTGCGCCTCGTTGTCCTTCAGCCGGCGTTCGGCTTTTGCCTTGCCCATTGTTACTTCCTCTTCGCCTTCTTGTCCGCGCCGTGACCGTAGTAGGTGCGGGTCGGAGAGAATTCACCGAATTTGTGGCCGACCATGTCTTCATTGACGCTGACCGGAATATGCTTGCTGCCGTTGTAGACGCCGAAGGTAAGACCGACGAACTGCGGCAGGATCGTGGAGCGACGGCTCCAGATCTTGATCACTTCTGCACGTCCGCCTTCACGAACCTTCTCAGCCTTCTTGAGAAGATAGCCGTCAACGAACGGACCTTTCCATACTGAACGAGCCATTGGAGACTTCCTCTCTTACTTCTTACGCTGATGACGCGAGCGCATGATCATCTTGTCGGTCGACTTGTTCGACCGGGTGCGCTTGCCCTTGGTCGGCTTGCCCCAGGGTGTCACCGGATGGCGACCACCAGAGGTGCGGCCTTCACCACCGCCGTGCGGATGGTCGACCGGGTTCATGACGACGCCGCGGTTATGCGGACGCTTGCCGCGCCAAACCGTACGACCGGCCTTGCCGTCGTTGATGTTGGCGTGATCCGGGTTGGAGACGGCGCCGATCGAAGCAAGGCAGGAGCCATGGACGAGACGCTGTTCACCGGAGTTCAGGCGAAGGATCGCCATGCCCTGGTCGCGGCCGACGAGCTGTGCGTAGCCACCGGCGGAGCGAGCGATCTGACCACCCTTGCCCGGCTTCATTTCCACATTGTGGATGATGGAGCCGACCGGGATGAACTGCAGCGGCATGGTGTTGCCGGGCTTGACGTCAACAGCCTTCTCGGAAGCGATGACCTTGTCACCGGCAGCGAGGCGCTGCGGAGCGAGGATATAAGCCTTTTCGCCATCAGCATAGGTCACCAGCGCGATGAACGCCGTGCGGTTCGGATCGTATTCGATACGCTCGACGGTGCCTTCGACGTCGAACTTGCGACGCTTGAAGTCGATCAGACGATAGGTGCGCTTGTGACCGCCGCCGATGAAGCGGGCGGTGATGCGACCGAGGTTGTTACGACCGCCGCTCTTGGTCAGACCTTCCGTCAGCGCCTTGACCGGCTTGCCCTTGTAGAGGGCCGAGCGGTCGACGATGACCAGCTGGCGCTGGCTCGGGGTGATCGGATTGAATGTTTTCAATGCCATTTTCTTATACCTCAGAGACCGGTGGAGACGTCGATCGTCTGGCCTTCAGCCAGGGTTACGACAGCCTTCTTCACGTCCTTCTGCTTGCCGACGAAACCGCGGAACCGCTTGGTCTTGCCCTTGCGCAGCAGAGTGTTGACGGCCGTAACCTTGACGCCGAACAGCGCCTCGACAGCAGCCTTGATTTCCGGCTTCGTCGCCTGCTTGGCGACATTGAAAACAACCTGGTTGTTTTCGGATACCAGCGTGGACTTTTCGGTGATCGCCGGGGAGACGATCACATCGTAGTGGCGAAGATCGGTCACTTGAATCGCTCCTCTAGCGCTTCAACCGCAGCCTTGGAAAGCACGAGCTTGCCGCGGCGCACGATGTCGTAAACGTTGATGCCCTGGATCGGCAGAACATCGATGTTCGGGATGTTCTGAGCTGCGAGCTTGAAGTTGCCATCAAGCTCTGCGCCGCCGATGAAGAGGGCGTTGGTCAGGCCGAGCGTCTCGAAAACGGACGCGAGAGCCTTGGTCTTGGCTTCGGTGGCAACCAGGTTGTCGATGACGATGACGTCATCGGCCTTGATCTTGGCCGAAAGGGCATGGCGAAGGCCGAGTGCACGAACCTTCTTGGGAAGATCATGCTCGTGGCTGCGCACGACCGGGCCGTGAGCCTTGCCGCCGCCGCGGAACTGCGGAGCGCGAGCCGAATGGTGGCGGGCGCGGCCCGTACCCTTCTGCTTGTACATCTTGGCGCCGGTGCGCGAAACTTCAGCGCGGCCCTTAGCCTTGTGCGTGCCCTGCTGCTTCTTGGCAAGCTGCCAGCGGATGACGCGGGCGAGAATGTCTTCGCGGGGCTCGAGGCCGAAAATCGCGTCCGAAAGGGAAACCTTCCCGGCGTCTTTTCCCTCGAGGGTCTTGACGTTCAATTCCATTGATCTGGCTCCCTTACTTCGCGGCCGACTTGACGGCGTCGCGCACGATGATCCAGGCACCCTTGGAACCAGGAACAGCACCCTTGATCAGGATCAGACCACGATCTTCGTCGGTCGAAACCACTTCCAGGTTCTGCGTCGTGACACGCGTCTGGCCCATGTGACCAGCCATCTTCTTGTTCTTGAAAACCTTGCCCGGATCCTGGCGCGAGCCGGTCGAACCGTGCGAGCGGTGCGAAACCGACACACCGTGCGTGGCGCGCAGACCGCCGAAACCGTGGCGCTTCATGGCGCCGGCAAAACCCTTACCGATCGTCGTGCCCGTCACGTCGACGAGCTGACCGGCTGCAAAGTGACCCGCCTTGATCTCAGTGCCGACTTCGAGCAGCTGATCTTCCGACACGCGGAATTCTGCGACCTTGGCCTTCGGCTCGACGTTGGCAACGGCAAAGTTGCCGCGCATCGCCTTCGACGTGTTCTTCACCTTCGCCTGGCCGGCACCGAGCTGAACTGCGGTATAGCCATTCTTTTCGACAGTGCGCGTGGCAACGACCTGGACGGCCTCCATGCGCAGTACCGTTACCGGGACATGCTCGCCGGCGTCGTTATAGACGCGGGTCATTCCCACCTTCTGTGCAATCACACCTGAACGCATCGGTTCAATCCTTCTCACTCAGCCCGAAGACCCGAGGTCTCAGAGCTTGATCTCAACATCGACACCGGCGGCGAGATCGAGCTTCATCAGCGCGTCTACCGTCTGCGGGGTCGGGTCAACGATATCGAGAAGGCGCTTATGCGTGCGCATCTCGAACTGTTCACGGCTCTTCTTGTCGATGTGCGGGGACCGGTTGACCGTAAACTTCTCGATGCGGGTCGGAAGCGGAACGGGGCCCCGGACGCTGGCACCGGTGCGCTTCGCCGTCGATACGATCTCGCGCGTGGAGGCATCGAGAATCCGGTGATCGAACGCCTTCAGGCGGATGCGGATATTCTGGCCGTTCATTCGACTTTATCCTTGTGTCTGTTATCCGCGTGTCACCATTGAGGGACACGACTTACCTTCAGTTACGTTAGCGGGCCACCGGTTTCAAAGATCGAGAGGGACACCCAGATCGGCGTCCCTATCCTTTCCTTGGGCCTGGTGGCCCAGCCGCTAATTACTCGACGATCGAAGCGACGATACCGGCGCCGACGGTGCGGCCGCCTTCGCGGATGGCGAAGCGCAGCTTTTCTTCCATCGCGATCGGAACGA
>NZ_JACHYZ010000023.1:0-55216 GCF_014193215.1 Rhizobium sp. BK112 | reverse complement strand
ATCCGCCAATCCGCTTGAGGTTCTTTAGAACGAAAGACTTCGTCGCCAGCAGCGCCGCCGCCCTCGTTCAGTGAGGGGGCTTATAGAACTAACCCTCCCAAGCAGTCAACAGGCCATTTCGAAAAAAATGATATTTCTTTCATGTCATTGTTTTTTCAGATCAAATTCCGGGAGACACCCAGATGCGGTCATTTCCCGGATTCCGATCGGCCTTAAACCCTCAGGAAAAGATGAACGTCTTTCGACTTTTCGTGGAAAGCACGCTCTTTTGTCTCCTGCGCCCCGACATCATCACAATCTGCTGGTCTTAAGAGACACACGATTCACACAGGCAAATGCAGGCAGACTGCCTTTTCCCGGGTGATTTGACTTCCATGCTTAAAATATGCACATCTTTCGCCCCAGCCAGGATGGCTAAGAAATGCTCTCTGAGACGCCTGATGTAAGGACGCGGACCCGACTGCCATGATGACGGAGAAAATGATGATCCGCTCGTTGGGCAACGAGCCTCCGCTTCTGGCCGACGGCAGACGCGCGCCCGACCGGCGCGAAGTTTCCCTGCGTTGGCTCTCGGGCACGTTCCTCACCGGCATCACCTCGTCCGTGCTCATGGGTGTCGCCCTTTTTGCCGCCCTTGACGGGCGCCAGCAGCTGGCGATCCCCGCCGAAGCCTATGCAAGTGCCGCGACAGACGCGCATGAGGATACGACAGTGGTCCGCGGCGGTCGGCTGATCGCGCCCGCCATCGCCGCAAAACCGTCCGACCGTGCCATCATGGAAGTTTCGACCGTCGTCCATGACGGCGAAAAGGAAGTCGTGCGCCGCCAGCCCTTCGCGCATGTGAAGATGACACTGGCCGCCAACCACGTGGCGACCGAGGACTATCCGGACTTCGATCCCCTGGCGATCTTTTCCGCCGACGAGCCTCAGCCCGCCCCGCAAAGCCGCACCGGTGCGCTTTACGGCTCCGACGTTGAATCCGAAGTCAGCCTCAAGACCATTCCCTTCCCCACCGGCAAGACCAACATGCAGATGGCGTCCGGCCTGTCGCTCGAAGAGGTCGAAGAGAACGTACGATCCAACGGCTCGGTGCTGACCGACGGCAACACGCAGCTCGCAGCGCTCTATTACGTCGATCCGCGCCGTTTCTCCAACGAGGATGCCGATGTCGATCTGACCGCCGGCCTGTCCGCCCGTGTGCTCGAACAGAACATGACGGTCTCCGCATCGGAATCGATCACACCGCAGACCGAAGAGTTCGCCGACGACATCCTGCCGGTGCGCATCGACACGCCGATCGCCAAGGCGCTGACGGATTCAGGCTATCCACAGCAATATGCCGATGGCATTGCCGGCTTTATCTCGCAGCAACTGGGGTCCACCGATCTCGATAAGGGCGACGTGCTGCGCATCGGCATCATTCAGAAGGGCGAACAGGCCAAGATCATCCGCGCCAGCGTCTATCGCGGCACGCGCCATCTCGTCACCGTGGCCGTCGACGACAAGGGCAGATACGTACCCGGCAGCGAGCCGCCGATGCTGGATGCCATCGCCACCGCTTTCGATGATAATTCCTTCGCGCCGCCTCCCGGCCAGAACCTGCCGCGCGTCTATGACGGCATCTATCGCGCTGCCCTTTCCTACGGCATGACCAAGGATATGACGGCGCTGATCATCAAGCTGCTCGCCAGCAACGTCGATTTCCAGGCGCAACTGAGGACGACCGACAGTCTCGAGGCCTTCTTCTCCGTCGCCGACAGCGCCGGCCAGGCGACCGAGGATTCCGAACTGCTCTACGTCAACGCCCGTTTCGGCGATACGCAGACGCGCTTCTATCGCTTCCAGGATCCCGATGACGGCACGGTCGATTATTTCGACGAGAACGGCAAGAGCATCCGCCAGTTCCTGCTGCGCAACCCGGTTCCGAACGGCATCTTCAAATCGGGCTTCGGCATGCGCCGTCACCCGATCCTCGGTTTCGCCCGCATGCACACAGGTGTCGATTGGGCAGCGCCGCGCGGCACGGCGATCATCGCCGCCGGCAACGGCACGGTCGAGAAAGCCGGCTGGGATTCCGGCGGTTACGGCAACCAGACGATTATTCGCCATGCCAACGGCTATGAATCCTCCTACAACCACCAGAGCGCCATCGCCAAGGGCGTCGTCCCCGGCGCCAAGATCCGCCAGGGCCAGGTGATCGGCTGGGTCGGCACCACAGGCGAATCCACCGGCCCGCACCTGCATTACGAATTGATCGTCAACGGCACGAAGGTCGACCCGCTGCGCATCCGTCTGCCGGGCGGCAAATCGCTGCAGGGCGAGGCGCTGGCGAAATTCGAGGATGAGCGCAAGCGCATCGATACGCTGCTGAACAACCAGACGTCAGACCAGGTGGCCAGCAAATAATCTCCGACAGCGTCCTTTGAACTGCCTACACGCTGGTCATCCCGGTCGCCGATCGCACCCCAGACGAAAAATGGCGGCCGAAGCCGCCATTCCTCATTCATCCGCAAACCGGTTTACGCCGCTTCGCTCACCGTCTGCTGCGTCTTGAACTGCAGCCGGTCCGAACCGCTCGTCACCTTCACCGTCGATCCGTCCGGCACCTGGCCGGACAGGATCTGCTCGGCGAGCGGATCCTGCACGAACTTCTGGATCACTCGCTTCAGCGGCCTTGCGCCGTAGACCGGATCATAACCCTTGTTCGCCAGCCAATGGCGGGCGTCTTCGTCGAGATCGATGACGATCTTGCGCTCGGAAAGCAGAGCCACCAGCCGTTTCAGCTGGATATCGACGATCGCGCCCATCTCCTCACGTTTCAGGCGATGGAAGAGGATGATCTCGTCGATGCGGTTCAGGAATTCCGGCCGGAAATGCCCGCGCACGACCTCCATCACCTGCTCGCGAACCGTATCGCTGTCGTCGCCGTCCCTCAGCTGCGTCAGATATTCGGCACCGAGGTTCGAGGTCATGATGATCATCGTGTTGCGGAAATCGACGGTCCGGCCCTGGCCGTCCGTCAGGCGTCCGTCGTCCAGCACCTGCAGCAGGATGTTGAAGACGTCGGGATGCGCCTTTTCGATCTCGTCGAACAGCACGACCTGATAGGGCCTGCGGCGCACGGCTTCCGTCAGCGCTCCGCCTTCGTCATAACCGACATAGCCGGGAGGCGCGCCGATCAGACGGGCAACGGAGTGTTTCTCCATATATTCCGACATATCCATGCGCACCATCGCCGTTTCGTCGTCGAAGAGGAAGCGGGCGAGCGCCTTGGTTAGCTCCGTCTTGCCGACGCCGGTCGGACCGAGGAAGATGAACGAGCCGATCGGCCGGTTCGGATCCTGCAGGCCGGCGCGCGCGCGGCGGACGGCGCGCGACACGGCCTGAACCGCATCACCCTGGCCGATCACCGATTTCGCCAATTCGTCTTCCATCCGCAGCAGCTTGTCGCGTTCGCCCTCCAGCATCCTGTCGACCGGAATGCCGGTCCAGCGGGAAACGACGTGAGCGATATTGTCGGGGCTTACCACCTCCTGCACCATCGCGCCGCGATCGCCATCCTGCTTCTCGGCATCGACGAGCTGCTTTTCGAGATCCGGAATGACGCCGTAAGTCAGCTCGCCGGCACGCTGGAACTCGCCTTTGCGCTGGGCGATCGCCAGTTCGTTACGGGCATCGTCGAGCTGCTTCTTGAGATCGGCGGCAAGGCCGAGCTTCTGCTTTTCCGCCTGCCAGCGGGCCGTCAGCGCATCGGCCTCTTCTTCGAGGTCGGTGAGTTCGGTCTCCAGCCGCTTCAGCCGGTCGGCCGAGGCAATGTCGGTTTCCTTCTTCAGGGCCTCGCGTTCGATCTTCAGCTGGATGATGCGGCGGTCGAGTTCATCGAGCTCTTCCGGCTTGGAATCCACCTGCATGCGCAGCCGCGCTGCCGCTTCGTCCATCAGGTCGATCGCCTTGTCGGGCAGGAAACGGTCGGTGATATAGCGGTTGGAAAGTGTCGCCGCGGCCACCAGCGCCGCATCGGCGATGCGCACCTTGTGATGCTGCTCGTATTTTTCCTTCAGGCCGCGCAGGATCGAGATCGTGTCTTCGACCGTCGGTTCGTCAACGACGACGGGTTGGAAGCGGCGGGCAAGGGCCGGATCCTTCTCGACATGTTTGCGATATTCATCAAGCGTGGTCGCGCCGACGCAATGCAGCTCACCGCGGGCAAGGGCGGGCTTCAAGAGGTTGGAGGCGTCCATCGCCCCATCCGCCTTGCCGGCGCCGACCAGCGTGTGCATCTCGTCGATGAACAGGATGATCTCGCCGTTCTCCGCCTGCACTTCGTTGAGTACGGCCTTCAGCCGCTCCTCGAATTCGCCGCGGTATTTCGCACCGGCAATCAGCGCGCCCATGTCGAGCGCCATCAGCTTCTTGTCCTTGAGCGATTCCGGCACGTCGCCGTTGACGATGCGCAGCGCCAGGCCTTCGACGATCGCCGTCTTGCCGACACCGGGTTCGCCGATCAGCACAGGATTGTTCTTGGTGCGGCGCGAAAGCACCTGGATGGTGCGGCGGATTTCGTCGTCGCGGCCGATCACCGGGTCGAGCTTGCCCTCGCGGGCTTCGGCGGTGAGATCGCGTGCGAACTTCTTCAGCGAATCGAAACCCTGCTCCGCATTGGAGGAATCCGCCGTCCGGCCCTTGCGGATGTCGTTGATGACCTGGTTGAGGCCCTGAGCCGTCACGCCTGAATTCTTCAGCGTCGAAAAGGTCGAGGCCGAGGATTCGATCGCCAGCGCCTGCAGCAGGCGCTCGACGGTGACAAAACTGTCGCCGGCCTTCTTCGCCGCCTCTTCAGCTGTTGAAAGTACCTTGGCAAGCGGTTGCGCAAGATAGATGTTGCCGTTGCCGCCGGAAATTTTCGGCAGCTTGGCCAAAGCCGCGTCGTTGGCAAGGCGGGCCGCCTTGGCATCGCCGCCGGCGCGCTCGATCAGCGAGGCCGCCATGCCCTGATCGTCGTCGAGCAGGACTTTCAGCACATGTTCGGGCGTGAATTGCTGGTGACCTTGCGCCAGCGCATAAGTCTGGGCGGACTGGATGAAACCGCGCACCCGCTCGGAATATTTCTCGATATTCATATTCTACCTCCATGGATCGCCCTGCCCTGACGAGGCGCAGACCGATGATTGAGATCGACCCCCTGAAAAGGCAGGCCGCGCGTTGCCCGTCTGGGATTTCGGGCGAAGCAGTTCGAGGAGAATATGGTAGCCTGTTCTGCGAGTTTAAAGCCCATAAAACGAAAATCCCCGGCGCGAGACCGGGGATTTTAAAGGCAATTTGAGCAGATGGCATGAACCTCACGCTCTCCCCTGAAGGAGAAGCGAAATCCTCATTCCGATGCGACGTCAGCCAGCACCGGCGCCTCGGCAGAGGCACCCTCGCCTTCAGCAGCAGCTTCCCCTTCTGCGCCGCGACGCGGGCGACGGGGACGGTTGCCGGTGCTGCGACGGCGAGGCTGGCGTTCGCGCGGCTGGCCGCCCGAACCTTCCTCGTCCATGGCGACTTCGGCCGGGATACCTTCGATCTCCGGCTGCGGGCCGGTTCCATCGATGACCTCGGCCTGGGACACTACCGGCGCCGGAGCAGGAGTCGGCTGGGGCTGGGACTCAGGCTGCGGCCGCGGCTGATGCTGCCTGCTCTGCGGCGGCTGGACGATAACGACGTCGTCACCGTCATTGTCGTTGCTATCCATATCGTCGCCGTCGCGGTCCGCACCGTCGCGATCATTGTAATCGCCGCGATCGTCGCGCTGGAAGCGCTCCTGCATCTGCGCCTGGGCGCTGGCGATGATACGATTGTAATGTTCGGCGTGCTGGAGATAGTTCTCGGCAATCACGCGGTCGCCGGAGCTTTGGGCGTCGCGGGCGAGTTGTGCGTATTTTTCGGCGATATGCTGCGCAGTACCGCGAATCTTCACATCGGGGCCGGAGCTGTCATAGGTCCGGGTCAGCGGATTGCCGCCCTTGCGGTTGAAATTGTTGTTATTGTTATTTCCACCGCCGCCGTTGTTATTATTGTTGTTACCACGCCCTCGACCGCGCTTGTTCTGCTGTCCTGGCCTCATAGATCGTTCACCTGAATTCTCTGTTTGTGATGGATACATGGCACCAACCGCCATGACCGGAAAACCGGGTCAGGACCTTTGTGCCGCGAGCATACTGCGCCTTTGCGCCGACCTGCCGCTTGGTTCTCAAGTCAGTTTGACTGATTCACGCATTGGGTCGTGTTCAACCGTTGAAACTCTCGTTTAAAAGAGCGGACCCCCGAGGCAAACCAAGTACCGAACGAATCTCGTTCATTCCTATCTGCCCAACACGTAACCGCAACCTATATTGCTTCCCTGGGAAATCCAAGCCTTTTCTTCGCAATAACAATAATGTCCTGTCCAGTGCAGCAATTATCGCCTGTCACGCGAGCGCGAACACGAGCACCCTGTCGTTCTGACCATAATCTTTCACGGATTTGAGGCACTTGAAGCCTTTCGCTTCAAAGATCGCCGTCACATCGTTTCGCTGATCGTAGCCGATCTCCAGTCCGACGAACCCATCGGGTCTCATGAACCTTGCCGCATCCTTGGCTATGGCTTTGTAGGCGTCAAGCCCATCCGGGCCGCCATCCAGGGCCGCAAGCGGATCAAATTTCGTCACTTCGGGAGCGAGATCGTGAATGACATTGGAAGCAATATAGGGCGGATTTGAGACAATCGCGTGAAAGGACCCTTCGATGCTCTCGAACCATCTCGACTGTATGGCCTGAAACCGATCCAGCAATCCGTTTCTTTCTGCATTCGATCTTGCCGTCAAAAGCGCATCCGCCGATATGTCGCTGCCGACACCTGACGCATCAGGACACTCGCTCAAAAGCGCAAGGCATATCGCCCCAGTCCCGGTTCCTAGATCAAGGATATGGAGATCGCCTTCAGCTTTTGCAAGGTTGCTGAGATAGGCGAGCACCGTATCGACCAGGATTTCTGTATCCGGCCGAGGCTCCAGCGTTTCCGCCGAGAGCCGAAGCGGCAAGCCGTAGAACTCACGCTCGCCGAGAATGCGATGCACCGGCTCATGGCCGAGCCGCCGCTCCATCGCCTTGAAGATCAGCTCGGACCGCTCGGGAGAAAGTCTCTCGGCCGATCGCGTCAACAGCTCGGTCGGCGACAATTTCAGAAGGCCCGCGACCAGCAGCCGCGCATCGGTCGCCGGATCGACGATACCTGCTTCAGTGAAGCGTCGGCGCGCGTCAGCAAGCATATCGGCGACCGTCGAGCTCATTGCTGTTCGCCGAGCTGTGCCAGCTGGCTTGCCTGGTAATCGGCCATCAGCGCATCGACGACCTCCTCGATCTCGCCTTCCATCATCCGGTCGAGCTTGTAAAGCGTCAGATTGATGCGATGGTCCGTCACCCGACCCTGCGGGAAATTATAGGTGCGGATGCGTTCCGAGCGGTCGCCGGAGCCGACCTGGCTCTTGCGATCGGCAGAGCGCTCGCTGTCGGCCCGCTGTCGCTCGGCATCGTAGAGCCTGGAGCGCAGCACCTGCATCGCCTTGGCGCGGTTCTGGTGTTGCGACTTTTCCGAGCTGGTGACGACGATGCCGCTCGGCAGGTGGGTGATGCGCACCGCCGAGTCCGTCGTATTGACGTGCTGGCCGCCCGCACCCGAAGAGCGCATCGTATCGATGCGGATATCCTCCGGCCGGATCTCGATGTCGATCTCCTCTGCCTCCGGCAACACTGCAACGGTTGCAGCCGACGTATGGATGCGTCCGCCCGCCTCGGTTTCCGGCACGCGCTGCACGCGATGTACGCCGGATTCGAATTTCAGTTTGGCGAAAACGCCCCTGCCGGTGATCGTCGCGATGATTTCCTTATAGCCGCCGGCTTCGCCCTCGCTTGCCGAGAGAACTTCCACCTTCCAGCCCTTTTCCGCCGCGAAACGCTCGTACATGCGAAAGAGATCGCCGGCAAAAAGGGCCGCTTCCGAGCCGCCGGTGCCGGCGCGGATTTCGAGGATCGCACTCTTTTCGTCCGCTGCATCCTTCGGCAAAAGCAGGATCTGCATGTCCTGTTCGAGCGCCTCGATCTGCTCTTTCACCTCCGGCAGTTCCAGCTCGGCGAGGTCGCGCATCTCGCGGTCGACCGATTTATCCGCCAGCAGCGTTTCGAGATCGGCAAGCTCGGCGACCGCCTTCTCATAGGCACGGATCTGCGTCACGACGGGCTGCAGCTCGGAATATTCGGATGCGAGCTTCACATAGACATCGGCAGCCGGGCCAGCCGACATGCGCGCCTCGATCTCGCCGAAACGGCGCTCCAGCTCGCGCATTTTTTCAACGGGAAGCTTCGCCACCCTTCACTCCGATTCTTCTTAATCTCTGTCTAAAGGGGAATATTGTGGCTCTCGGCGAAGCGGGCAAGCACCTCGCGCATCGGCATCACGGCGTGGTGATCGTCCAGCACCTCGTCCATCACCTTGGCCAGCGCCCCGACATCGAGCCCGAGCAGCATCGCCTTCACCGGTCCGATCGAGGCCGGCGACATCGAGATCGAGCGGAAGCCGATGCCGAGCAGCGCCATCGCCGAGATCGGTTTGCTGGCGAGTTCGCCGCAGAGCGTCACCGGCGTCTTGTTCCGATCCGCCCCGCGCACGATATCGCGCAGGATGCGCAAGAATGGTTTGCCGAGCGGATCGAAGCGATCCGAGACCCGCGCATTGCCGCGATCGACCGCCATCGAGAACTGGAAGAGGTCGTTCGAACCGACCGAAACGAAATCCACCGCCTCCATCAGTTCGTCAAGCTGCCAGAGCAGTGCAGGCACCTCCAGCATCGCTCCGAATTGCAGCTTGCGCGGCAACCCGTGACCGAAGCGCGAGAGGTGCTGCACTTCCTTCTGCAACAGCTCGCGCACGATCTTCAGCTCCGAAACCTCGGTCACCATCGGCACCATCAGCTTCAGTTCGGTGTCGGCCGACGCCTTCAATAGGGCGCGCAGCTGGGTGCGCAATAGTCCCGGCCGATCGAGCGATAGCCGGATGGCGCGCCAGCCAAGGGCGGGATTTTCTTCCTCATGGCCGCGGAAATAGGGCACGACCTTGTCGCCGCCGATATCCAGCGTGCGGAAGGTGACGGGGCGGCCCGCCGCCTGTTTTATCACATTGCGATAGAACTGCTCCTGCTCATCCGCCTTCGGCATGGTGGAGGCGATCATGAACTGCAGTTCGGTGCGGAAGAGGCCGATGCCCTCGGCGCCCGATTCCGAAAGCTGCGGCAGGTCGACCAGCAGCCCCGCATTCATCATCAGCGCGATCCGCTGCCCATCCTTCGTCACCGGCTCGACGGCGCGCAGCGCCCGGAACTGCTCCTGCCGTCTGGCACGGAAGCGGACCTTTTCCTCGTAGGAACGCCGATGATCGGCCATCGGCCGCAGATGCACATGCCCCTCGTCGGCATCGATGATCACGGCATCGCCGTTCTCGGCGAGCGCCACGACGCCGGCTGCCTGGCCGATGACCGGAATGCCCATGGCGCGCGCGACGATCACCACATGGCTCGTCACCGCGCCTTCTTCCAGCACCAGCCCGCGCACATTGGCACGTGGATAATCGAGCAGTTCTGCCGCCCCCATGGCGCGCGCCAGAATAACCGCGTCGCTGGGGAAACCCTCGGCCGTCGTCCGCCCGGTATAACCCGTCAACTGTCTGAGCAGCCGGTTCGCCAGATCCTCGAAATCGTGCATGCGTTCGCGCAGATACGGATCCGTCAGGCGCATCATCCGCGCCTTGGTATCGCTCTGCACCTTCTCGACCGCCGCTTCCGCCGTCAGGCCGTTGCGGATCGCCTCCTCGAGCTTGCGCACCCAGCCCTGATCATGCGCGAACATACGATAGGTTTCGAGCACCTCGCGGTGTTCGCCTTCCATCGACACGTCGCGACGCGACAGCATGTCGTCGATCGAGATCCGGAGCGAGCCCATGGCTTCGGCCAGCCGTCGGATTTCCTTCTCGGCATCCTCGTTGAGCAGGTTGGTGACGACGATGCGCGGCTCGTGCAGCACGACGTAACCGAGGCCGATGCCGTCATTATAGGTGTCGCCGTCGACGGTCACCGAACGCGTCAGGTCGAGTTCGAGGCCCGGCTTGGTGATCTTCTTGAGCTCGCCGGTGGCGATCATCTCGGCCAGCACCATCGCCGTCGTCTCGAGCGCTTCCAGCTCTTCCTCGCGATAGTTGCGGCTCGCCTTGTTCTGGACGACGAGAACGCCGAGCGAGCGCCCGGTTCGGAGAATCGGCACACCAAGGAAGGAATGGTAGATCTCTTCGCCCGTTTCCGGCAGGTAACGGAAAGCAGGGTGTGACTGCGCGTCGGAAAGGTTCAGCGGCTGGGCCGAGGCTGCGATCGTGCCGACGAGGCCCTGCCCCATCTTCAGTTGCGCCAGATGCACGGCCTCGCGGTTGAGACCTTCGGTTGCATAGAGTTCGAGGACGCCGTCGGCGCGCAGCACGTAGACAGAGCAGACTTCCGCCACCATGTTGCCGGCGATCTGGCGGACGATCCGGTCAAGACGATCCTGCGGCTCCAGCGGCTCCGCCATCAACTCGCGCAGCCGCCTGAGCAGCACGCGTGGACCGCCGGAAAGGTCTCTCATGGCGTCTCAAGCTCCCGAAACAACGCACTCAGTCCCGGCGGGCCGGCCCTCGTCTCCTCAACCTGAAGGGGCAGGCCGCCCACTGGGAATCAATTCTTATCCAGACCGTAGCAGGAATGCAAAGTCCTGACAGCGAGTTCTGCATAGGGACCGTCGATCAGGATGGAAATCTTGATCTCGGAGGTCGTGATCGCCTTGATGTTGATGCCTTTTTCGGCAAGTGCACGAAATGCGGTCGCGGCAACGCCCGCGTGGCTGCGCATGCCGATGCCGATGACCGATACTTTCACCAGCCCCGATTCGTTCTGCACGACATCGTAGCCGATCTTCTCCTTATGGTCGCCGAGCACCTTGATCGCCTTCTCGACGTCGCCTGAAGGGACGGTGAAGGTCATGTCGGTCTTCGACCCGTCCTCGGAGATATTCTGGACGATCATGTCGACATTGATATGGGATTCGGCGAGCGGTCCGAAGATCGCTGCGGAAACGCCCGGCCGGTCGGCAAGACGGCGAAGCGAGATCTGAGCCTCATCCTTGGCATAGGCGATGCCGGTGACTACTTCCTGTTCCACGATTTCATCCTCGTCACAAATCAGCGTTCCGGGCGGGTTCAACAGATCGCCCATGCCCGGAGCATCGGGATCTTCGAATGACGAGCGCACGAAGGTGCGCACCTTGTGCACCATGGCAAGCTCGACCGAGCGCACCTGCAGCACCTTGGCGCCGAGCGAGGCCATTTCCAGCATTTCCTCGAAGGCGATCTTCTTCAGCCTGCGCGCCTTCGGCACGATGCGCGGGTCGGTGGTGTAGACGCCGTCGACATCGGTATAGATATCGCAGCGATCCGCTTTGACAGCTGCCGCGATCGCGACGGCGGACGTGTCCGATCCGCCGCGCCCGAGCGTCGCGATACGGTTGTCGGGTCCCAAACCCTGGAAACCGGCGATGACGGCAACCTGCCCCTCGCCCATCCGCTTGACGATGTCGGAGCCGTCAATCTCCATGATCCGCGCCGCGCCATGAGCGTTGTCGGTGTGGATCGGGATCTGCCATCCCTGCCAGGACCGCGCATTGATATCCATCGCCTGCAATGCGATCGCCAGCAGTCCGGAGGTCACCTGCTCGCCGGATGCGACCACCGCATCATATTCCCGCGCATCGTAAAACGGAGAATTGGCACCGATCACCTTCGGCGTGCCTTGCACCCAGCCGACCAGTTCATTGGTCTTGCCGGACATGGCCGAGACGACCACCGCCACCTCGTGCCCGGCATCGACTTCGCGTTTTACGTGGCGGGCAACGTTCTTGATGCGGTCCAGGTCAGCGACGGATGTGCCGCCGAATTTCATTACGATGCGTGCCATATGCCTCTACCACGACTGGCGCCGGAACAGCGGAAAACCGAACCCGGCATCACGAAAGCTCTGGGGCGGACCGCCTGGCCAAAGAGCCGGATTCCCAACTTCTGGAACCGCTCTAAAAGCCCAGGCCCCAAAAGGCCCCAAGTTGCGGCGTCTCTTAGCGAGTTTGGCGGGGGTAGGCAAGCGCACGCGATAAAAGCTGTTGGCGAGCGGCTCCGCGCTCGTCAGTCCGCTGATCCACGCCCCTTGACTTATGCCGTCGATCGTCCGACTTCACATTGAGCGAATGAAGGAGTGGACGATGACGGAAGGCGCCAGAAGCACGATCGACCAGGGCGAAGTGGACCGCTTCTCGGCGATGGCGGCGGAATGGTGGAGCCCGACCGGCAAGTTCAGGCCGCTACACAAGTTCAATCCCGTCCGGCTTACCTATATAAGAGACAAGGCCTGCGAGAATTTCGGCCGTGATCCGAAAAGCGCCCGCCCGCTCGAAGGCCTGCGGGTGCTCGATATCGGCTGCGGCGGCGGCCTCCTGTCCGAACCTGTCGCCCGCATGGGCGCCTCCGTCACCGGCGCCGATCCGTCCGAGAAGAATATCGGCATCGCCTCTACCCATGCCAAGGCATCAGGCGTTTCGGTCGATTATCGCGCTGTCACTGCCGAGGAGCTCGCCGACGCCGGCGAGACCTTCGATATCGTCTTGAACATGGAAGTGGTCGAACACGTCGCCGACGTCGAATTTTTCATGACGACCTGCGCGAAAATGGTCCGCCCCGGCGGTCTGATTTTCGTTGCCACCATCAACCGCACGATGAAGGCGGCCGCGCTCGCCATCTTCGCCGCCGAAAACATTCTACGCTGGCTGCCGCGCGGCACGCATCAATATGAAAAGCTGGTGCGCCCGGAAGAGCTGGAAAAGCCGCTGGCGGCAAGCGGCCTCGAGATCACCGACCGCACCGGCGTCTTCTTCAACCCACTGTCGAACCAATGGAACCTGTCCAAGGATATGGACGTCAATTATATGCTGCTGGCAAAGCGGCCGGCGTAAGTCCAGGGCAGGCGCCACATGCAGGTAGCCATTGCAGCAGCCCGCGCGGACTGCGTCAGTTCACGTCTTCCGGCAAAACCGGAATGGCTGCGATCTCGATGCCCTCTTCGAGGAGTGCCTGCGCCTCGTCGAAAGTCGCCTGGCCGATGATGCCGCGGGCATCCGCCTCGCCATAATGGATCTTGCGGGCTTCCTCGGGAAACTGCGTGCCGACATCCTCGGAATTGGCCTTGACGGCCGCGACCGCCTCTTTCAGCTTCTGCAGGGCCTCCTGGCGCATGGCATCCATCGCCAGTGTCTGGATCTCGTCCTTCTTCCGCGCCGTCGACACCGAAGGCGCCATCAACAGCTTGGAAATAGCAGCGGAATGACAGACGGGGCAGGTCAGGAAGCCGGTCGCGACCTGACGGTCGAAATCGGCGCTTTCGGAAAACCAGCCTTCGAATTCATGGGCATTGTCACAGGTGAGAGAATAGCGGATCAAGCGGCGACGCCTCCTGCGACTGCCCCCGCAATCTTCTCGACCGAGAATTCCCGGCCATTCCTCAGGTTCGGGATCTTGTCATGCGCGGTTTTGACCGCACTGGGATCGATCTCGGCAACGATAATGGCCTCGCCGGTGGCGCCGGCCGACGCCAGCACCGTGCCCCAGGGATCGATGATCATCGAATGGCCAAAAGTCTCGCGGCCGTCCTCATGCCGGCCGGCCTGTGCGGCGGCGATGACGAAGACACCGTTCTCGATCGCGCGTGCCCTGAGCAGAATCTCCCAATGCGCCTCGCCGGTCTGTTTGGTGAAGGCTGCGGGAACCGTCATCACCTCGGCGCCGGCAATCGCCTGGGCGCGGAAGAGCGTGGGAAACCGCACGTCGTAGCAGATCGTAAAACCCATTTCGGCAAAGGGCAGCGACAGAACACGGGCCTCCGAGCCGGCCGTATAGGCGGCACTTTCACGCCAGCTCTCGCCATTGTCGAGGTCGACGTCGAACATATGGATCTTGTCGTAGCGATTGAGGATTCGGCCGTCGGGACCGAAGAGGAAACCGCGATTGGCGATTTTGCCGTCGGCAAGGGCGATTGCCGTCGAGCCGACATGCACGTGGATGCCGAGTTCGGCGGCGAGCTCCGAGCCGGTCTTGACGATGATGTCATGCGCCTCGTCGGCAAGCACGGCGCGCGCCGCCGCGCGATCGCGCTGCAACATGCCGGTCATCTCCGGCGTCTGCACATAGATCGCGCCCTCTGCGGCGGCCTCGCGCACCAGCCGCGCCATGGCGGCGGCGTTCTTCACCGGATCGACCCCGGAACACATCTGGATGGCGGCGGCCTTGAAGCTCATCGATTTGTCCTCAGGCCGCCAGCATCGGATCGAGCTTGCCGGCCCGATCGAGCGCGAAGAGATCGTCGCAACCGCCGACATGATCGGCGCCGATGAAGATCTGCGGAAAGGTGGTGCGGCCGTTCGACTTGCCGATCATCTCCTGGCGAAGATCCGGCGAAAAGGTTGCGTCGTGTTCGACGTAGTCGACGCCCTTTTCTTCGAGAAGGGACTTGGCGCGGCTGCAATAGCCGCAGAACTGCCGTGTATAGATCGTGACGGGTACCATAATCTCTCCAGACCGATGCCGGGTATTTCTGTCATATAGGCTCGGAGAGAGCCCTTGCAAAGGTCAAAACCGTTATCTCGGCCGCACCTGCCTTGCGCAATGTCCGGCTTGCCGCAGCAACCGTCGCCCCCGTTGTATAGACGTCGTCGACGAGGACGATGCGCTTGCCGAAAATGTCGTTTTCGCAACCCTTGGCAATCGCGAAAGCGCCCCTGACATTGTCCTCGCGCGCCTTCGCGCCAAGGCCGACCTGCTGGCTGGTGCGCTTGACGCGAATAAGCGTGGCTGCAAGCAGCGGCTTGCCCGAAAGCCTTGCCATATGGCGGGCAAGCTCGGCTGCCTGGTTGAACTTGCGCGCCAGCATGCGGGTGCGATGCAGCGGCACCGGGATCAGCGCATCGCAGCTTTCGACCGCCCCGTCGGAAGCGCGCAGCATCCAGGCGGCCATCATCGGCGCCAGATCGGTACGGTCGCGATATTTCAGCCCATGCACGAGATCGCGGACCGCATGGTCGTGGGTCGCAGCCGACCGCAGCCGGTCGAAGGGCGGCGGGTCAGCAATCGCCTCGGCACTGAGGATGCCGGCACCGAGATCGTGCGAAAAGGGAATGCCGAGCACCTCGCAATAGGGCCGTTCGATGAAGCGGATGCCGGACCAGCATTTTGCGCAGAGCCCGCGATGGCCGCCTGTGGAAATACCGCAGACGGAGCAGGCGGGCGGATAGAAGAAATCGGCAAGCGCCGACAACGGCCGCACGAGATGCGCCCGCAAAAACTCTGCCGGTCTTTCGAAATCGATCGAGCCCATGCGGCTAAGACTAGAGCCTTTCCTGGTCAGATTGAAGCATTCTGTTGGCTCAAACGGAGTCGGATGGTCGACCGGCCGGCGCGCGTCGTAGCCCGGCTCTACGGCCAAGCCGGCCGGTCGATCAGCCAGCCGTTTCAGCCAACCCTCCCGCAGATTTGCCTGGCAAATCTGCAAGACTTTAGAACCGCCGGACGCACCTATTGCTTCGCATGGCGAAGCAGTGCGGCCGGTGGGCCGGGCATCTCTACGCCAGGGCAGAGGCGATAAGCTCGGTCGGACGTACCAAGGGGTATGCCCTTCGCCAATCGCCTCTGCCCTGACGAAAACCTGCTCCGGCAGAATGCTTCAATCTGGCCAGGAAAGGCTCTGGCGCGTTCTGCGCGAAACGAAAATCGTCTTGCCGCATAAACGGCGCGGGACTAAGGACATCGCCATGGAAACGATCTTCGACAAGGCCCTGATCGCCGCACACCGCCATCGTGCGCTTGCCAGCAACGACCCGAAAGCCGCCTTCCTGCTCGACATCGCCGCTGAGGAAATGGCCGAGAGGCTTGCCGTCGTCGAGCGGACCTTCGAGACCGCCGTCGAGCTGCACGGCGCAACCGGGGCTGCCGCCCGTGCGGCGCTGGCGACGGGCAAGATCGGCACGATGATCCGCGTCGAAAGCGAGAAGGCCTATGCCGGGCCGGGCGAAACCTTGATCGAGGCGCCGCTCGAAGATGTGCCGCTCGAACCGCAATCGGCCAATCTCATCCTTGCGCCGCTCAGTCTGCATCTGACCAACGATACGCCTGGCGTTTTCATCCAGATTCGCCGAGCCCTGAAGCCGGACGGGCTGTTTCTCGCTGCGATCCCCGGCGCCGGGACCCTGCAGGAACTGCGCGAGGTGCTGCTGGCCGCCGAGGTCGAGATGACCGGCGGCGCAAGCCCGCGTGTCATTCCCTTCGCCGATGTGCGCGATGTTGGCGGCCTCATGCAGCGCGCCGGCTTCACGCTGCCGGTGATCGACACGGAGAACTACACGGTGCGTTATGATTCGCTCTTCCCGCTGATGCGGGATCTGCGAGCGATGGGCATGAGCAATCCGCTTGCAGCCCGCGGCCGGATGCCGCTGACACGCGCCTTCTTCCTGCGCGCAGCGGAGATCTACGCCGAACGCTATTCCGATCCCGACGGGCGCATCCGCGCCACCTTCTCGATCGTCTATGTCTCGGGATGGGCTGCGCACGAGAGCCAGCAAAAGCCGCTGAAGCCCGGTTCGGCCAAGGCTCGCCTCGCCGATGCGCTGAAAGTGGACGAGCACAAGCTCAGGCAGTAATGGCCGGCTGCCTCTTCAATTCCCAGGCAGATTGTTGCCGATCGCGTTGAAAATATCCTGCAGTCTGCCGGAGAAGATACCGAGAGCAGAGACAATTGCGCCGCCGATGACGGCGGCGATCAGCCCATACTCGACCGCCGTCGCACCTCTATTATCTGCAAGAAATGCCTTCAAAAAATGCATCACCCAACCCTTAGCGCGAACGGACAGCAAACGACCAATTCCACGACCATCAGGTGATGGCCGACATTTTTCAGCAACCGGCGCCGACGCCATAGCCCTGGACGACGCAGACCGAGCCGGGTGTATCCTGGAGGACGCTGCGGCGAATCGTATAACGCTTGCCGCTTTCGGCCTTCGGAATCGATCCTGTTGTCATCGTATCAAATTCAAGGGGAGCGCTGGCAAAGACACTCTTTTTCGAGGAATCCGCAAGCATCGGCGTCAGGATGAGCGTCAGCGCAACCACCGCCGTACCGAACAGAAGGGCGATATTGAGCGCACCCGTCCTGCGCGAGGCAGACGAAGCCCGTTCCTTTTCCCGGACAGCTTTCCAGAAATCATCGTCCATGACGTCAAGCCTTTTAATACACGCACGCCAGATGCTTGATTGAGGCCGATCTTTGGCAGAAGGTGTTAAACGATCCATTAATATCCACAGCCGAAAACGACACGGCGCGATAATAATCAGGTAACGCTAAAGTAAATCCTGCAGCATCGGGATGAGCGGCTCGTCGGCCGGCGGCATCGGATAATCGCGCAACGCCTGCGGCCGCACCCATTTCAGCGCCTGGCCCTCGCGGCCCTGGGGAATGCCCTCATAGCGCCGGCAGATATAAAGCGGCATCAAAAGGTGGAAGGTCTCGTAGGAATGGCTGGCGAAGGTGAGCGGCGCCAGGCAGGCGATCTTGGTCTTGATGCCGAGCTCTTCCTCGAGCTCGCGCACCAGCGTTTCTTCCGGCGTCTCGCCAGGTTCGACCTTGCCGCCGGGAAACTCCCAGAGCCCCGCAAGCGACTTCCCCTCGGGACGCTGTGCCAATAGGATACGCCCGTCGGTATCGATCAGCGCGCAGGCGGCGACCAGCAATATCTTCCGGCCTGCCTCGATCATTTCGGCTCCCGCTGCCAATAGCAATAATGATAGGCGTCGCGAAAACCGAGGCGCTCATAGAGGGCGATCGCCGGACGGTTGGAAAGCTTCACCTGCAGCCAGGCCGAACGAGCGCTGCGCATGCGTGCCCAGCGCAGCGCCGAGGTCAGGATCTCGGTGCCAAGCCCCTCGCGCCGCCGCGCCTCGGAGACCGAAAGCGACATGATGCCGGCAAGATCGTTGTCCTGAACGCAGAGCACGGTCGCAAGCGGGCCATCCGTCGCATTCTCGATCATGAACAGGCCGGATGGCGGCTTGATCGCCGTAATGATTTCGGCAAGCGCCGGCTTCAAGCTCAGTGGCGCCCGCTCGACGGCGAGATTGGCATCGACGAAACGGCCGACATCATGGGTCGGCAGGTGATCGAGCGTGTCCGGCAATTCCGCCTCGGCCAGATCGCAGGTCATCACGACAGTCTCGTCGAACTGCATCCAGTTCTGCTGGCGCAGAAGTTCGATCAGCACCGGCGAGGCAAGCGGCGTCTGGCGGACCACGACGGCGCGGCCATAGGCCTCGAACTTTCGGCTCGCCTTTTCCAGGCGGATTTCGACGTCGCGATGATCCGAAGGATCGAGCGGCACGATCGAATTCAACCGGTTGGACGGGTGGCCGGCCGTCAGCCGCACCTGCCAGCTGCCGTCATATTGCACGGACGCCGCCGGCCAGGCGCGGAAGCCGACAGCCTCCAGCCTGCGGACCAGCGGCAGATTTTGTGAGGAAATGGATGCCTGCGCCAATGACCGATCAGCTCCGATAGTCGCCATTGATCGCAACATATTCCTTGGTGAGGTCGCAGGTCCAGACCGTAGCCGTGCCGGCACCGAGCCCGATATCGACTTTGACGGGGATATCCTGCGCCTTCATGACATCAGAGGCGGCCTCCTCGGAATAATCCGGGTCACGCTCGCCATTGACGGCGACCCTGATGTCGCCGAACCAGATGGCGAGCCGGTCGCGATCGGCCATCTCGCCGGATTTGCCGACCGCCATGACGATACGGCCCCAATTGGCGTCTTCGCCGGCGGCCGCCGTCTTGACCAGCGGCGAATTGGCGATCGACAGTGCGATGCGCTTGGCGGCGGTATCGCTCTCGGCGCCCGTCACTGTGATCTCGAGCATCTTGGTGGCACCTTCGCCATCACGCACCACCTGCAGCGACAGATCCTTCAGCACTTCGTTGAGTGCAGCGCGGAAGGTGGCAAGGCGCGGATCATCGGCGCGTTCGATACGGGCCTGGCCGTCCTCGGCCGCCGCACCCGTCGCAAACAGCATCAGCGTATCGGAGGTGGAAGTGTCGCTGTCGACAGTCATGGAATTGAAGGTCGGGCCGACACCGTCGGACAGAAGCGCCTGCAGCGCGGCCGGTGCAATGTCGGCATCGGTGACGACGAAGGAGAGCATGGTCGCCATATCAGGCGCGATCATGCCGGCGCCCTTGGCGATGCCGTTGATCGTCACGGCCACGCCGCCGATCTCGGCGCTGCGGGTCGAAACCTTCGGGTAGGTGTCGGTCGTCATGATCGCCTTGGCGGCCTCGAACCAGAAATCGCCGGTCGCTTCGACCTGCATCCGATCCAGAACGCCTGCGAATTTGGTGGCATCGAGCGGCTCGCCGATGACGCCGGTCGAGGCCAGATAGATCTCGTTTTCAGCGCAGCCAACGGCAGCGGCAGCCGACTGCGCCGTCAGCGCGGTCGCCTGGCGGCCCTTCAGCCCGGTAAACGCATTGGCATTGCCGGAATTGACGACGACGGCGCGGGCGCTGCCATGGGGAAGATTGGCCCGGCAGAAATCGACCGGCGCCGACGGGCACTTCGAGCGGGTGAAGACGCCCGCAACGGCCGCCGGCCTGTCGAAGACCATCATCAGCACGTCGGTGCGGTTCTTGTACTTGATGCCGGCGGACGCCGTCGCCATGCGCACGCCGCGCAACGGCGGCATCGAGACGAAGGATTTCGGAGCGAGCGGAGAGACGGAACCGGACATGATAAGACCTGCCAATGAGCATTTCCAGGCGAATTGGAAACCGGTTCGCCGTCCGGAAATGCGACAACAAACGATGCCGGAGCATGATGCCGAAAGTGTCGGCGTTTTTCGACGACATCATGCTCTGCTTTTTGATTTGGAAGGGCCCGGAAGAACCGGGCCCCGATGCGATGATTACTGCTGCGGCGCCGGCGCGACGGGCTCGCTGCCCGGCTCCGGCTGCTTGTTGGCCTGGTCGTAACCCTTGCGCAGCGTCTCGTCCGAGATCTCGATCTTGGCGGAGGCCTTCGCCTTGTTCAGAAGCTCAAGATACTTGTCGCGCATGACGAGCTGACGAACCTGATCCTGCACCTGCTCGAAGGGCGGCGGCGGAGCGTCGCGCTTGTCCTCGACCTTGATGACGTGGAAGCCGAAATCGGTCTTGACGGGTGTCTTGGAATAGGTGCCCTTCTCCAACGCGAAGGCTGCGTCCTCGAATTCCTTGACCATGCGGCCGCGCGAGAAATAGCCGAGATCGCCGCCTTCCGACTTGTTCGGATCGGTGGACTTTTCCTTGGCGAGTTCGGCAAAATCCTTGCCGGCGTCGAGCTGCTTGATGATGTCCTTGGCTTCGTCCTCGGTCTTGACGAGGATGTGACGGGCGTGGACTTCCTCCTGCTTCGGCAGGGCAGCGACTTCCTTGTCGTAGCGGGCCTTGACTTCCTCAGGCGTCACGATGTCGACGACATGCTTCTTGAAATAGGCGTTGTGCAGCTCGCGATCGGTGAGATACTGCATGCGCCTCTTGAATTCGTCGGTCTGATCGAGCTTCTCGGCCGCAGCGTCGGCGGCGAGCAGCTTCACGTCGATGGCGGCGGAAAGGGCTGCGACCTTCTTCTGGTCATCGGGGAGCTGCGCCAGCTGCGGGTCGAGATTGGCGACGGCAAGGTCGAGTTCCGACTGGTGGATCTCCAGATTGCCGACCTTGGCGATGACGGCGTCATCGGCATAGGCCGGGGCCTGGAGCGCAACAAAAGTTGCGAACGCCAGAACGGCAAGTTTGTTGGTGCTCAACATGAAATACCCTTCACAGTTACATCGCCGGTTTCAGCATCGCCTGAATCCAGCCCAAAATAGCCATCAACACCGGATTGTGGCCTTTCTGTATCCGCCAAATCCGTTGACATCATTCGACCCCCCTCTTATCTGTCACGCAACCTCGCGTCCAGAACAGTTTCCGGGCGTTTTAAGGCGCGCGCCTGATTTTCGGCTGGGCCGCGAATAAGAAACGTCGGGGATGAATATTGAGAAAGGACCAGTCATATGGTCAGCTTTGGCGGTATAGCCCGCAAGTTATTTGGTTCTTCCAATGACCGCCGCGTGCGGTCCTTCCAGCCGAACGTCACTGCCATCAACTCTATCGAAGAGAAGACGAAGGCCCTGACGGACGAGCAGCTCGCGGCAAAGACCGTGGAGTTTCGCGCCCTGCTCGCCGAGGGCAAGACCCTCGACGACATTCTGATCCCGGCCTTTGCCGTCGTGCGCGAAGCCTCGCGCCGCGTTCTCGGCCTGCGACCTTTTGACGTACAGCTGGTCGGCGGCATGATCCTGCATTCGAATGCGATCGCCGAGATGAAGACCGGCGAAGGCAAAACCCTCGTCGCCACCCTGCCGGTCTATCTGAACGCGCTTTCCGGCAAGGGCGTGCACGTCGTCACCGTCAACGATTACCTCGCCCAGCGCGACGCCGCCACCATGGGCCGAGTCTACGGCTTCCTCGGCATGACCACCGGCGTCATTGTCCACGGCCTCTCCGACGAGGAGCGTCGCGCGGCCTATGCCTGCGACATCACCTATGCCACCAACAACGAACTCGGCTTCGATTATCTGCGCGATAACATGAAGTACGAGAAGAACCAGATGGTCCAGCGCGGCCATAACTTCGCGATCGTCGACGAAGTGGACTCGATCCTGGTCGACGAGGCGCGCACGCCGCTGATCATCTCCGGTCCGCTCGACGACCGCTCCGAACTCTATAATACGATCGACGCCTTCATTCCGCTGCTGGCGCCCAGCGACTACGAGATCGACGAGAAGCAGCGCTCCGCCAACTTCTCCGAAGAAGGCACTGAGAAGCTGGAAAACCTGCTCCGCCAGGCCGGCCTCCTGAAGGGCAACGCGCTCTACGACATCGAGAATGTCGCGATCGTCCACCACATCAACAATGCGCTGAAGGCCCACAAGCTCTTCCAGCGCGACAAGGACTATATCGTCCGCAACGACGAAGTCGTCATCATCGACGAGTTCACCGGCCGCATGATGCCGGGCCGCCGTTATTCGGAAGGCCAGCACCAGGCGCTGGAAGCCAAGGAAAAGGTGCAGATCCAGCCGGAAAACCAGACGCTGGCCTCGATCACCTTCCAGAACTACTTCCGCATGTACGGCAAGCTCGCCGGCATGACCGGTACGGCGCAGACGGAAGCGGAAGAATTTGGGAATATCTACAATCTCGATGTCATCGAGGTTCCGACCAACCTGCCGATCAAGCGCATCGACGAGGACGACGAGGTCTACCGGACCTTCGACGAGAAGTTCAAGGCGATCATCGAGGAAATCCTCGATGCCCATAAGCGTGGCCAGCCGGTGCTGGTCGGCACCACCTCGATCGAGAAGTCGGAGCTGCTTGCCGAGCGCTTGCGCAAGCAAGGCTTCAACGACTTCCAGGTGCTGAACGCCCGCTACCACGAGCAGGAAGCCTATATCGTCGCCCAGGCCGGCGTGCCGGGTGCCGTCACCATCGCCACCAACATGGCCGGCCGCGGCACCGACATCCAGCTCGGCGGCAACCTCGACATGCGCATCGAGCGCGAACTCGGCGATGTCGAAGCCGGTCCGGAGCGTGACGCCCGGATCCAGGCGATCGTCGAGGAGATCAAGGAACTCAAGCAGAAGGCGCTCGCCGCCGGCGGTCTCTACGTCATCGCCACCGAACGCCATGAAAGCCGTCGCATCGACAACCAGCTGCGCGGCCGTTCCGGCCGTCAGGGCGACCCCGGCCGCTCGAAGTTCTACCTGTCGCTTCAGGACGATCTGATGCGCATCTTCGGCTCCGACCGCATGGACAGCATGCTGACCAAGCTCGGCCTCAAGGAGGGCGAGGCGATTGTCCATCCCTGGATCAACAAGGCCCTGGAGCGCGCCCAGAAGAAGGTCGAAGCCCGCAACTTCGATATCCGCAAGAACCTTCTGAAATATGACGACGTTCTCAACGACCAGCGCAAGGTAATTTTCGAACAGCGCCTCGAGCTGATGGAAGCGGCCAATATTTCCGAAATGGTCTCCGACATGCGCCGCGAGGTAATCGAGGACATGGTCGAAAAGCATATCCCCGAGCGCGCCTATGCCGAACAATGGGATGCTGCCGGCCTGAAGACCGGTGCTTTGAACATCCTCAATCTCGATCTGCCGATCGAGGACTGGGTGAAGGAAGAAGGTATCGGCGAAGACGATATCCGCGAGCGGCTGACGCAAGCCACCAATGCCGCCTTCACGGAAAAAGCCGAGCGTTTCGGCGACGACATCATGCATTATGTCGAGCGCTCGATCGTCATGCAGACGCTCGATCATCTCTGGCGCGAGCATATCGTCAATCTCGACCATCTGCGCTCCGTCATCGGCTTCCGCGGCTATGCCCAACGCGATCCGCTGCAGGAATACAAGTCGGAAGCCTTCGAGCTCTTCACGGCGCTGCTCAACAATCTGCGCGAGGCCGTCACCGCCCAGCTGATGCGCGTCGAGCTGGTGCAGCAGGCGCCCGCCGAGCCCGAACCGCCGTTGATGCAGGCCCATCACCTGGATCCGACGACCGGCGAAGACGATTTCGCCCCAGCGATCTACCAGGCATCGGAAGTCATCGTTTCTCCCGAAAACCGCAACCCGGATGACCCGGCCACCTGGGGCAAGGTCGGCCGTAACGAGACCTGCCCCTGTGGTTCCGGCAAGAAATACAAGCATTGCCACGGCGCCTTCGAGCAGGTCTGAGGCAAGCCGCAACGATCCTGAAAATGCCGCCTTCGGGCGGCATTTTCTTTTCTCCGGCAACGCCTCACGATCGTAACTCAGCGTCGGGCAGCAAGCCCGATCCGGAACCGTTTCTTAACCCTGTTCTGTCAAGACTTCAGGCGCGATTTGCCTGACCTTAGAGTTTTGCGTGTTCATCATGGCGGTCATAGAAACAGCGGAGAAGATGCTGCCCGCGGGCCTGCGCCCGATCGGCGGCCGTACGCTGCGCATGCTTGCGGCCGTGCTCACGGAACGCGGCGAGAAGGCGGCCGCCCAGCGCATGGCGCTGACGGCCTTTTCGATCCGTATCCTCAGCGCGGCTCTCGCCTTCGTCTCCCAGATCGTGCTCGCCCGGCTGATGGGCGAATATGAATACGGCATCTTCGTTTTCGTCTGGGTGCTGGTCGTCGTCTTCGGCGATCTCTCATGCCTCGGGTTCCACACGGCGATCATCCGCTTCCTGCCGCAATACAGGGCAGCGGGCGCTTTCGAGGAAATCCGCGGCCTGACCGGGACGGCGCGCATCTTTGCGCTGCTTTCCGGCACGGCGGTGCTCGCCGCCGGCACGCTCGGTCTGCATTTCTTCGGCGACATGATCCAGGTCTATTATCTCGTCCCGATCTTCATCGGCCTGCTCGCCATGCCGATGATCGCGCTCGGCGACATTCTGGAAGGCACGTCGCGGGCCAACCACTGGCCGGTGATGGCGCTGAGCCCGGTCTATATCGTCCGCCCGATCCTCATCATCCTCTTCATGCTCATCGCCATTGCCATCGGCGCCGAGCACACCGCCGTCACTGCGATGCAGGCAGCACTCGTCGCCACCTTTGTCACCGCGCTCGGCCAGTATGCCGCAACGCTCTATCGCCTTCGCCGGCATTATGATGAAGGCCCGCGCAAGGTCGATTTCCTCGCCTGGTTCAGCGTCGCCTTTCCGATTTTCCTGATCGAGGGCGTGAGCTTCCTGCTCACCAATTCCGATGTCGTCGTCGTCGGCATCTTCCTCGAACCGCACGATGTCGCCATCTATTTCGCCGCCGCCAAGACGATGGCGCTGGTGCATTTCATCAATTTCTCGGTCAAGGCAGCCTCCGGCCCGCGCTTCTCCTCGATCATCGCCGAAGGCGACCACGGACAGCTGGCGACCGCTGCCATCGACGCCGCCCGCTGGACCTTCTGGCCGGCGCTCGGTGTCGGCCTTGCCGTGCTTGCGGCCGGCCATCTGCTGCTATCGCTCTTCGGCGGCGCCTTCACATCAGGCTATCTGGTCATGGCGATCCTGCTCGCCGGCATCCTCGCCAAGTCGCTGGTCGGCCCCGCCGAAACGTTGTTGATGATGGCAGGCAAGCAGAACCTCTGCGTCGCACTCTATGCCGGCGCACTGACGGCCAATGTCGGCCTCAACCTCGCTTTGATCCCGCATTACGGCATCGAGGGCACGGCGATTGCCACGGCCTCGGCCATGGCGGTCGAGGCGATCCTGCTGCATCTCGCCGTGCGCCGCACGCTCGGTATCGTCCTGTTCGCCTTCGCCAGCCCCTCCGCCGCAACGCCAGAAATGAGAGTTCGATAGATGGTGCGTGTTCCCCCCGTTACCGAAAGCACCAACAGCGCCGCCAACCGCATGGTGCATGATCTCGCCGCGCTGCATTTCGAAGCGCCGCAGGCCGAGGCCCGCGCCGAGATCGGCCGGCCGGGGCGCGAGCTCTGCCTCTATCCCGGCAAACTCGGCTATGAACTTCAGGATGAGCTCGATTTCCTCTCCAACCGGGCGATGGAACCGAACGTCTTCTTCTCCGGCCGCTTTCTCGCCCCCGCTATGCCGCGGCTTGAGGACCGGCAGGTGAACTTCGCCCTGATCCGCGACCACAATGCCGGCCGCAGCCGCATGCGCTTCCTGATGCCGTTTTCGGTCGACCGGCCCGGTTTTGCCGTCGGCCCGTCGATCATCCGCGGCTGGTCGAACAGTTTCGGCCCGCTCGGCACGCCGCTCGTCGATGCCGAGGATGCTGCCGAGACCCTCGACAATCTCTTCGAGGCCCTGACCGTGCGCGATCTCAATCTGCCCGGCATTCTGGTTCTGCCGGATCTGCGGCTGAACGGCATCTTCGTGCGCATGCTCAAGGCTGTGGCGCTCAGCCGCAACCTTCCCGTCACCGTCACCAATCCTTACCAGCGCCCGATGCTGCAGAGCGACGAAGAGGCGCCGGCCTATCTCGGCAAAACCATTTCCTCCTCGCATATGCGCGAAATGCGCCGTCAGTGGCGCCTGCTGGAGGAACAGGGAACGGCGGTCTATGCCGTCGCCCGCCAGCCGCGCGAAATCCATATCCGCTTCGAGGAATTCCTGGCGATGGAAGCCGGTGGCTGGAAGGGCAAGCGGCGAAGCGCTCTCGTCACCGATCGCTATCACACGGCCTTTGCCCGCGAGGCGGTGTCGAACCTTGCCGCCGTCGATGCCGTGCGTATTCACACGATCGATCTCAATGGCAAGGCGATCGCCGCCATCGTCGTCCTGATGATGGGCGGCGAAGCCTATACCTGGAAGACCGCCTATGACGAGAACTATGCCCGCTATTCGCCGGGCAAGCTCTTGATGAGCGAGCTCACCGAATGGCATCTCGACGACGCCAATATCGTGCGTTCCGATTCCTGTGCCGTCTCCGATCATCCGATCATGAGCCGCTTCTGGCAGGAGCGCGAGGAGATGGGAACGCTGGTGATCGGCCTGACGCAGAACGGCGACCGCGACATGCGCCAGGTCTCGGCCCAACTCCATATGTACCGCAGCACCCGCAATATGGCGAAGATGCTGCGCGAGAAGATCATGTCGCTTGCCGGCCGGGGCTAATTTTCGGCCGCCGCTCTTTCGCGCAGCAGCCGGCGGATCACCTTGCCGGTGGTCGTCAGCGGCAAGGCGTCGATGAATTCCACCTCGCGCGGATATTCGTGCATCGAAAGCCGCGTCTTCACCCATTCCCTGATATCGGCGGCCAGCGCCTCGCTTGGATGATGGCCTGGTGACAGCACGATATAGGCCTTGACGATCTCGGTGCGCACGGCATCGGGTTTGCCGACGGCGGCGGCGAGCTGCACGGCGGGATGGCCGATCAGACAATCCTCGATCTCGGCCGGGCCGATGCGATATCCCGACGAGGTGATGACGTCGTCGTCGCGGCCCTCGAAGGTGATGTAACCCTCGGCGTCCTGCCGGCCGATATCGCCGGTGAGCAGCCAGCCTTTGGCGAACTTCCGCTCGGTCGCCGCCGCATCGTTCCAGTAGCCGAGGAACATGACGGGGTCGGGACTGGCAATGGCGATCTGGCCCGGTTCGCCGGCCGGCAATTCATCGCCCGCTTCGCTGACGATGGCAACGCGATGCCCCGGGACCGCCCGTCCGATGGCGCCAGCCTTGGTGACGTCATGGGCAGCACTCGACGAGAGTACGAAATTGCACTCCGTCTGGCCGTAAAATTCGTTGATAGTGATGCCGAGCGTACGCCGCGCCCATTCGTAAGTCTCACGGCCGAGCGCCTCGCCGGCCGAGCCGATGGTGCGCAGCACCAGATCATATTTCGAACGCGGATCGGCAACGGATCGCATCAGCCGCAGCGCCGTCGGCGGAATGAAGGCATTGCGCACGTTCATCTCCGCCATGATGCGATAGGCCATGTCGGCATCGAATTTCTGCGCCGGCGACGAGACGACGGGAACGCCGAGCAGCAGGCTCGGCAGCAGCGCATTGAGCAGACCGCCCGCCCAGGCCCAGTCGGACGGCGTCCAGACCTTGTCGCCCACTCTCGGAAAGCCCTCATGGGCAAACTGCATACCCGGAATATGGCCGGGCAGAACGCGATGGCCATGCAGCGCGCCCTTGGGCGGCCCCGTTGTTCCCGAGGTGAAAATCATCAGCGCCGGATCGTCGGGACCGGTCCTGGCAACGTCGAAGACAGAGGGATGGCCGTTCACCAGATCGCCAAAGGCAACCGCATCGACATCCGCCCGGTCGATGCTGACGACATGTTTCAGCATCGGCAGGCAATCGCGGATCTGCCGGATGCGCTCGAGACCGAAACCATTGGTGACAATTGCTGCAACACCTGCTGCCTTCAGCCGGTATTCCAGCGCCTCGACGCCGAAGAGCAGCGCCAGCGGCAGCGCGACCGCGCCGGTCTTGTAGATCGCCACATGTGCGATCACCGTCTCGAAGGATTGCGGCAAGAGCAGCGCGACACGATCGCCGCGCTCCACCCCAAGCGAAACGAGCGCATTGGCGAAGGCCGAGGACTGGTCTGCAAGGGCGCGATAGGTCATCACGCGGTGATGGCCATCCGGGCTGAAATGCTCGAGACAGACGCGCTCCGGATCTCTCGTGGCCCAGTCGTCGCTGACGGCGCGGCCGATATTGAAATCTTCGGGAATCCGCCACGAAAAATCGCGATAGAGATCGTCGTAGCGATCATGGGGCGGCAGTTTCATAGGCAAAATCCGGTGAATGTTGCACCAGCTAACACCTTGTGCTGCAATTGCGCAAGCGGCCGGTCCGGGCGGCGATGACTGCCCGGCTTCAAAGCCATCACGCATAGTTGCACGCATGGCAGAACGGATTCTTCGCCAGGTGCCCTGCGACTTTGCCGGCTTTCGCACTAGATCATGGAAGCCGCCGGGGGCCACCAATTCATCACGGAGCCGTTTCATGGAATACGCAAAATTTGGGAAGACCGGACTGGAAGTGTCGAAAATCTGCCTGGGCTGCATGACCTTCGGCGATCCCGGCCGCGGCAATCATGCCTGGAGCCTCAGGGAAGACGAAAGCCGGACGATGATCAGGCAGGCAATCGACCTCGGCATCAATTTCCTCGACACCGCCAACACCTATTCCAACGGTTCCTCGGAGGAGATCGTCGGCCGCGCCATCAAAGATTTCGCCAAACGCGAGGATATCGTGCTGGCGACCAAGGTGTTCAATCGCATGCGGCCGGGCCCGAACGGCGCCGGCCTGTCACGCAAGGCGATCTTCGACGAGATCGACAACAGTCTGCGTCGCCTCGGCACCGACTATGTCGATCTCTACCAGATCCACCGGTTCGACTATACGACGCCGATCGAGGAAACGCTGGAAGCGCTGCACGACGTGGTCAAATCGGGCAAGGCGCGTTATATCGGCGCTTCCTCCATGTATGCCTGGCAGTTCGCCAAGGCGCTCTACGTCTCCAGGCTGAACGGCTGGACCGAATTCGTCAGCATGCAGGACCACCTGAACCTGCTCTACCGCGAGGAAGAGCGCGAAATGCTGCCGCTCTGCGAGGATCAGAAGATCGCCGTCATCCCCTGGAGCCCGCTGGCCCGCGGCCGCCTGACCCGCGACTGGGACGAGACGACGGCACGCAGCGAAACCGACGAATTCGGCAAGACGCTCTACACCCAGTCCATCGATGCCGACCGCAGAATCGTCGAGGCGGTGGCCGAGATCGCCAGGACCCGCAACATCTCCCGCGCCCAGGTCGCAACCGCCTGGATCCTGCAGAAGAGCGCGGTGACCGCGCCGATCATCGGTGCCTCGAAACCGAACCATTTGCAGGACGCCGTTGCCTCGCTCTTGGTCAAGCTTACCCCCGAGGAAATCGCGACACTGGAAGCACCCTACATCCCGCACGCCGTCGCCGGCTTCAAGTAGTCAGCCGGCCGACTTCTCAGCAGGCATGAGCGAGGCAGATCCCTCTACGCGCCCGCGCGGAGAGGGAGATCGGCATTATGACTATTCCACGACCGATCTTACATCCGGCTGCCGGGGTCGAGCTGCCGGCGCATCGTCACCAGAAATTGCTCGGCAAGCGCCCTATCCTCGACCGCGCGGGCAAGAATGACGGCGCCCATCATCGACGAGAGCGTCGTCGCGGCATTGGCCCGGCGTTCTTCTTCAGTCTCGCCGGGAACGATATCGGCGAGCGTGTCGACCAGCACGGACAGCCCGTCGCTGAAGACCGCGCGGACAGCCCCCCGGCTGCGGCTCACCTCCTGGATCAGCGTTGCGAAGACGCAGCTGCCACCCGGATCGTCGACCGTGCGCCAGTGAATATAATGGTCGAGAAGTGCTGCCAGCGGCCGGTCCGGCGATTCGGCGATGTGCTCCTTCCACCGCGTTTCCACTCTGTCGATCAGCTTGCGGCTGACCTCGAGCGCCAGATCGTCCTTCGAACTGAAATGACCGTAGAAGCCGCCATGCGTCAGCCCCGCCGCCTTCATGATGTCAGCAACGCCGACCCCGTCGAAACCGTTCTCGCGGAAAAGCACGCCCGCAACGCTCAGGATCTTTTCGCGGTTTTCGGCAAATTTCTCGCGGCTGACCCGCATTTTTCGTCTCCAGAAATAGTCGCTTGACAAAATATATGACGTCCATCATCAATACGCAAGAAATATGATGACCATCATGTAAATCGGTCCTGTACTTTCGCGAACCTGAATTCGAACGGAATCTTGCCCATGGTTTCCACAGCCCTCGCCTCCACCCTTGCCCGGCGCAACATCCATTACGGCTGGGTCGTCGTTGCCGCGACCTTCCTCACCATGCTGGTCACCGCCGGCGCCATGGGCGCACCCGGCGTTCTCATCAAGCCACTGCAGGACGAGTTCGGCTGGGAGACCTCGCAGATTTCCTCGGCGCTGGCGATCCGTCTGATCCTGTTCGGTTTCATGGGTCCGTTCGCCGCCGCCTTCATGAATTATTTCGGCGTGCGCAAGGTCATCGTCTTCGCGCTCGCCCTGATCGGCGCCGGCTTCATCGGTTCGCTGTTCATGACCACGCTGTGGCAGTTGCTGCTGCTCTGGGGCATCGTCGTCGGCTTCGGCACCGGTCTGACAGCCATGGTGCTCGCCGCGACGATCTCCTCCCGCTGGTTCACCAGGCATCGCGGCCTCGTCGTCGGCATGCTTTCGGCAAGCTCGGCCACCGGCCAGCTCGTCTTTCTGCCGCTGATGGCCGAGCTGACGGAACGCTACGGCTGGCGCTCGACGGTGTTTTTCGTCTGCGCCATGATCATGGTCGCAGCCCTTGCGGTGCTCGCCTTCATGCGCGACCGCCCGGCCGACCTCAACCTGCCGGCTCTCGGCGAAACGCAGGTGACGCCGCCGCCGGCAGCCACCTCGCTCGGCGTCGCGCTGATGACGCCGATCACCGTCCTCAGGGAAATCTCGAAGACCTCGACCTTCTGGATCCTCTTCGCCACCTTCTTCATCTGCGGCCTCAGCACCAACGGCCTGATCCAGACCCATTTCGTCACCCTCTGCGGCGATTTCGGCATCGTGCCCGTGGCCGCCGCCAGCGTGCTCGCCGTCATGGGCATCTTCGATTTCTTCGGCACGATCGGCTCCGGATGGCTCTCCGATCGGTTCGACAATCGCTGGCTGCTGTTCTGGTATTACGGCCTGCGCGGCCTCTCGCTGCTCTACCTGCCCTTCAGTGATTTCAGCTTTTACGGCCTTTCCATCTTCGCCATTTTCTACGGCCTTGACTGGATCGCCACCGTGCCGCCGACCGTCAAGATCGCCGCCGACCGCTTCGGCCGCGAAAAGGTCGGCCTCGTTTTCGGCTGGGTCTTTGCCGGCCATCAGCTGGGAGCCGCCACCGCCGCCTATGGCGCCGGCCTCTCGCGCACGGAGCTTTCGAGCTATCTGCCCGCCTTCTTCGTCGCCGGCGCCTTCTGCCTGCTGGCCTCGATCCTGGCGATCACATTGAAGAAGTCCGGCCTCAGCAGCCCGGCCCCCGCTGCAGCCCATTGATATCGACCGGACCCGGCCTCGAAACGAGGCCGGGTCTCTCCACCGGATCGGTCTGATAACTTCGCTTGCCCGTCTTGCGCGCGCAGGCGCTCGCATGTTAGACAGCCGCCCGTTCGTATCCGTTGCCCCATTGGCGGAATTGGTAGACGCGCTCGACTCAAAATCGAGTTTCGAAAGAAGTGCTGGTTCGACCCCGGCATGGGGCACCATTTACAAGGCTAGATGGCCTTAGTTTACTGAAACAATTGAGCAAATTCGTCCTCCGGGTACTGCATAAGGTACCGAACGAGGACCAGACCTTGAAGACAATCATCCTGAAATACGTGACCAAAACAAAGACCGGCAGTTTCGAGTACCGGCGGCAAGTACCTGTTGCCCTGCGAGATCGCTTAGGCCGATACGAGTTCAAGAAGGTTCTGGGGTTTACCGAGAGCGACGCAATTAGGGCGTGGCCCTCCTATAACGATTGGGTGTTGCGCGAGCTAAAGAACGCCAGAGCACCAGCGCCACGAGCGGCAACCACAGAAACTATCCGGACCGCCATGGATGACTGGCGTGAGGCCGTGGCTCGGCTAAAGGCGTTAGGCATTGACCCCACAGCCCCGGTTTATCGCGAGGACGAGGGTCAGGGAAATTATGATCCCGATGGGCTGGCTAGGGAGGCAATGATCGAGGACATCGGCAGAAAGTATCCGCCCGACGCGGACGGCCACCCAGATGTCACCTCGCCAATCGATTCCATGATGATCGCCCTACTTGGGGCAGGACCAAAGGCTAAAGCTCCGCAACCGACCTTCGTTGACGCTGCGCGGCTCTACGTGAAGACGAAAGTTGACGGAGAAGGGGACGAGCGGCGGAAGAGGCAGCGGGTGGACAGGGTAACGGATATCATCAAGACCGCGATGGGCAAGGACCCGAAGCTCGTCGACCTCAATCGCACCCATGCCCGTGAGGTGGTCGCTGAGATGCTCAGCACGGGGATGAGCCCTGCGACGGCAGATCGATACTGCAACGACATCCGCGCCGTCATCTCTTTCGGCATACGAGAGTTCCAGCTTGAGCTGCTGGCGATTAACCCATTCGTCAAGATAGAAATCAAGGGACTGAGGGCCGTAGAGGAGTCCGACCGAGACGAACGCAACCCGTTCACCACGGAGCAACTGAAGGCTACGCGGGCTCATGTCCTGGGCCATGCGGGTTCCGAACTGAAGTGGGTCTGGCGACTGCTGGACGGGACGGGCGTACGAGTGAGCGAGGCAACAGGTCTTGAGCTACAGGACGTCGTTGTCGATGGCGATCTTCCCCACCTCGACCTTCGGTTCAACGGTATCCGGCGGCTGAAGAACAAGGCGTCGATACGCAAGGTCCCACTCATCGGCGATGCGCTGGAGGCGGCACGGGAAGCCCTTGGCGCGGTTGCGGGTGCAGATCAGATAGAAAAGCCCGATGCCCCGCTGTTCCCGCTCTATGGCCGAGACCGTGGTGGCGATGCTGCTAGCGCAGCGTTGATGAAGCATGTCCGAAAGGTGGTGACGGACCCGAAGGTCACCGTTCACAGTCTCAGGCATAACATGCAGGACCGGCTCATCGCCAAAGGTGTCAGCGAGCACGACCGCCATTTGATCCTGGGTCATAGCCGAGGCGGCGAGGCAGACCGCTACGGCTCTGCTGAGGCACGTTTGGTGGCGGTTACGAGGGCGATGCACTTGGTGAAGGGTTGAAGTGGCGAAGACGCAGCCATTGTGACCATGCCTCCACTATTTAGCCGGTTCGTACGATTTCCGTACCCGCTCCTCAATTTCGATTTTCTCTCGCCCCCAGGGCGTGTTTGTCTCGAAGTGGTCCTTCAACTTGGCCCAGTCATCAAGACGAGCAACCACCACCCCGGGATCGAGGGGCTCTCGTCCAGCAATCCGATGTTCGAATAGCTCTCCTAGCAGAAGGTTCTGCATGTCGATTTGGAAGTCGTAAATGAACCCTCCGAAGCTACCGATTGCTTTCGTGAGCGCGTTCGCCGCAACTTCTATTCGCTGAATAGTTTCGTCGTTCGGCAGGGCCCAGGGAAAGAGTACTGGTTGCTGGAGGATAGACGGGTTCTCCAAAGGCATGTTGCGCATGGCTAGATCGCGGTAGGGGCCGAACGCGCTGAGAGCATCGTGATGTGCAACATTGAAGGCGCAGCGGAACATCGCAAGACTGGGATGGAGGACGCCCCACCGTTCGGTCAGCGTGATCATCGCAATCACTGCGCTGCTAAACTGTTCCTGCTTCTCTTGCAAAGTCCGCAGACGCCCCTTTGGTGGGTTCCAGTTCAGGCCCACTCCAGTCATGTCCCGGTAGAGCTTAAGGTCGGTAGTAAATGCGCTGACGTAGGATGAGTAATCTACCTCCGCATCACCAGCGACACGGCAAAGACCGACGATCTCTTCGTAGACCCGCATCTTCAGTTTGAGGGCTTCAGTCTGCCTGAGTTGGGCCGTTGCGCGACGAGCCTGTTTAGCATTCTGCCAGATGACAACCAGAGCACCTAAGGTGGCTGCGATAACCGTTGCAATTGCGCCGATAAATGGGCCCAGCGAAGCCCATGGAACTGTGTGCCACAATTTGGAAAGGTAGTCAGCCATTGAGGTTCCGCTTTCGATGCATGACCAAGTAGTGGTTGGACACTGCAGGAATACAACCCCGTTCGAAATATTTCCGGCGGAAATTTCTTCTATGGCATGATCAGGGTAGCTCCCGCGCAGAGCCCCCCGTGTACCCCGTCTTGCGATGGCTGCGCCGGAGGGGACCATTGATCGAGTGGCGCGGGTGCAGCTGGTGCCGGTCGAATACCCTGACCCCTAGCATACGATGCAACGTTGGTTGCCGCAGTGTTACATGGCCCTGCTCGTGTGACACTCCGTAAGTGGCGCAGGTCATGGTGCCACATGAATGGTTATTGACTTTTGACACTGATAGTGCCACAAGGTCTTAAATGTCAATGGCACTACAGGATCTTACACTATGCCTTCTACCGTCATCGGATACGCTCGTACCTCGACACTCGACCAGACCTATGGCCTTGCTGCCCAGATCCGGGACCTACAGGCTGCTGGCTGTGAGAAGGTCTTCGAAGAACAACTCTCCTCTGTCGACAAACAGCGCCCTGAGTTGCTGAAGTCAATCGACTATGCCCGTGAGGGTGACGTGTTCGTTGTTACCAAACTGGACCGCCTTGCTCGCTCGATGGCGGACCTGATCAAGCTGAAGGACACTCTGGAAGCCAAGGGTGTTACCTTGAAGATCCTCAATCTGAACATCGACACGGCGACACCCACCGGCAAGCTCATGATGAACCTCCTTGGCTCCATCGCTGAGTTTGAACGGGAGATCATGCTTGAAAGGCAAAGAGAGGGCATTGCCAGTGCCAAGGCTGACGGCAAGTACAAGGGACGTGTACCCACCGCTCAGCGACAGGCAGACGACGTTAAGCGTCTCAAAGCCGAAGGCAAGACCGCTGAGCAGATCATGGCGGAATTGAAGATCAGCCGTTCGAGCGTCTTCAGGATACTGAGGGCCGCTTAGCGCTCGTCCGGTCGAATTAGCTGCTCGGGCGGTCAGGTGGAGGACGGGGGCCAAGCGGATCAAGGAGTGGGCGGAATTGCCGCTCTATGCTGGCGCCGATGCGCTGCAGCCCCTCATTTCGAATATCATCATCTTATCCATGGTCACAGGGAATAGCGGCATTGTGCGCTGCGCAGGGTTGCATATTGGCCCCTACTCCCGTCATCTGGGATCTCTGGTGCGGTGGATGGTGAGGATGCGGAATTGCTGAACGAAACAGAAGAAGAGCGGGCGGCGGTCGCGGGTTATTTCAAAGGTCAAGCTCCTGATTTAGAGATCACGTACATGCAGAAACTCTATTCTGAGCACATCCTCGATCATGTCCACGATGCCTGGGATAAACGACAACGCTGCCTTGGTGGCCGTCACAGACGTGCAGGTCATTTTAACGCGACACTCTAGAGACTCGTTCCGACTTAATGTAGCAGTGGGTCACACCTGTGCGCTTATGAAGGTCTGACATGCAAGAGGGTAGCGATACATTTGAAGGCTATGCGGTCCTTGGACCGGTTGGTGAGATTGATGAAGACGACCTGACTATCCTCAACGCCGACTTTCAGGCCATGGTGGTCGCCCCAACGGACTGGACTATTGGCGTATTTGCGGACTTGCTCCGCCGCAATAAAATCGACCTTTCTCCCAACTACCAGCGCCGTATCGCATGGACCGAGGACAAAATGTCCAAGTTCATCGAGAGCCTTTTTCTTAGACTACCTGTACCGCAGGTCGTGCTGGCAGAGACATCCCCCGGGCGATTTGCAATCATCGACGGGAAGCAGCGGGTCAATTCGCTCGCTCGTTTTTGTAACGACAGGACCAACCCACTGCGTCTGAAGGGCTGCGAATATTTAACAAACCTAAACGACAAGACCTTTAAGCAGATGTCGGACGATCCGAAGTTTGAAGACGCAGTTGATGCCTTTGAATCGCACACGATCCGCACGACCGTTATCAAATCAATCCCGAACAAGGAGATACTCTACCTCCTGTTTCTGCGTTTGAACCAGAACAGCGTTCCTTTGTCCCCGCAGGAACTCCGGAGGGCTCTAACGCCCGGTCCCTTTCTTGACTGGCTCGATGAAAAGACGGCAACCTCTCAAGGGATGAAGGTCATATTCGGAAAAATTCCCGATTTCCGGATGCGCGACATGGAGGTTGCTACCCGCCATTTCGGATTCAAGCTTTTTGCTGACCGATACATCGGCAACATGAAACTGTTTCTTGACTTAACAACCCGCATCCTCACCGATGAGTGGCCGGCACGGCAGATCGAAATGGAAGCGGTTTGGAAAGAGTACGAAGCCGCCATTGAATTTTCGCAGGAGATTTTCGAGCGGAACGTTTTCAAAGTGTTCACGGACGGCACTTACCAGTCATCTAAGAACCGCGCCGTCATGGATATCATGACCCACTATTTCTCATTCGCTGACGTTCGGGCACAATCTCAGGATCTGCCGGCAATCAGGGCCGCCTTCGAGACGCTGTGCACGACTGATTCCCGTTTCCTGAATTTTCTTCAGCTCACCACAAAATCGACCTTGGCAACAAGCAGTCGCTTTCACATGTGGGGAGAGGCCATCCAGCAAGTGAACGGGCAACCTCTTCCGGTGTTCCCGCTTCCAATTCCACCGCACGGATGAACTATGCCTACGGCAGAGTTTATCGCGCTCAAGAGCAGGCTTGAAAAACTGGCCCTGTCATTGCCCGATGCAACAATTGCACGGGCGGCACTTACTCCTGACCAAGAGGAGGAAATCAGCTTTTTCAGTATCACCGCTCACGCAACATGCGAGCACTTCATGGAAGAGCGATGCCTAATCGCAGCTACTAAGAGCTACGACGACTACAACAATTCGAGTTTCTTTGGTCGGATCGCCAAACATCTATGCGTGATGCCGTTCGTGACGGTACCAAAAGATCAGAACGATCTTAAAAAGATGATCAAGGTCTATGGGGGGAAAGGGTTCGGAATCTCGGTTACACCGTCGTTCCATGGCTCCAACGCCAACGAGCTTAAAGAGCTTATCCATATCGGCTATCAGAAATACAAGCAGATTGTCGTGAACAACCATGGAATGGGGCTCAAGTATCAGTTCTCACTCATTGCCATGCTCGGCCAGGACGTCAGCCAGTTTGACCCAACGTTTCGAACTCGTGTCAGTCAGCTGGCAACGCTGCGCGGTGAAGCAGCACACAATGCAGTAGTTGCAGCTCAGACCATCCCTGAGCCGTCGGACCTTGCCCAGTGGACCACCGACCTGATCGCCGGCTACAGGCGGTTAGACACTGCCCTTGTAAAGCTTTGTAAGCGAAAGCAGTAGCGCACCCGGAAACGCTTTGGATGTCACTTAGCCGCCCTTGCGGCGCCATCGTCGCTTTGGATGGAGACGGCGCCTGCAAGTCTGCTTTGAAAACATGGCGGCTCCTCCCGGTGCCACGAGCGCTGTCATTAAGAGGGCTCCGGAACCATTTCCTCTAAAGTCCTATCGCCGATCGCTCTCACCGACCAGTCTGCTTGCGCAAGACTGGCCACGGCCTGGATGCTCAGCAGAGGGACATCGATATTTTTCTTGAACAGTTCTCAGACGTCCCCTTCGAGGTGGCCGGCGAGTTTCAGGACATTCAATCTGGCGCCGACAACGTCAGGCCTGAGTTGGCAAAGGCACTGGACCTCGTTCGGAAGACCGGCGCAGAGTTGTTGGTGGCGAAGCTCGATCGCCTCAGCCGCAAGGTCGCCTTCATTGCTACGCTCATGGATGACAAGAAGGTGAAGCTTCGAGTGGCGCAGATGCCTCAGGCCGACAAGTTCCAGCTTCATATTTACGCAGCATTGGCCGAACAGGAGCGAGAGTTTATCTCGGCCCGCACGAAGGCTGCATTGGCTGCAGCGAAGGTCACCCACGCTGCCAAGAGGAAGGAAGACCCAACGTATTCCAAGAGGATTGGCGGTCTCCGCGACAAGACGATGAAGCGTAATGTTGCTATCCAGCAGAAGGCGGATGCAGAAGCGGCCAAGGTCATGAAGGTTGTCGGGCCGCTGAGGGCGGCGGGGCAGACCCTGAGCGCCATAGCCGAAACGCTCGACAGCATGGGCGTGGCGACCTCCCGAGGCGGGACATGGACGGCGACACAGGTGTCCCGTGTTATCGAGCGGGGCCGTAAGTAGCCGAGAGGGGCGACTTTGACTTCACTTTTATCATTTTTTATTTTCCCATTTGTGGGGCAATTTTTCTCCCAGCCGCACCCGCAAGCCCCTGAATATACGCGCGTGCACACCAGATTAAACACCTTGTGCGTCTAGCGTAAGTGTTTGTTTCTATTGATTTTACGGTGAAGACGCCTTGACTAACAGGCAACCGTCGCGCATAAACGTTCCCGCCTGACGGTCTGGGGACACCACCCCGGCGCAGGGGTCCGAGACCGGGCCCCCGTATAGCGGAAACAAAGCACTAAATCGGGGACGGTCGAACGATCGTCAGCAGTGGCAAGGCGAGGCGGCAGGTGGCCGAAACGCTGAACCGAGCGGTGAGGGACTGGCAGGGAAGCGACCCCGAGCCCCCTGAGATGCACCGAAAGACAACCTTAGCCACAGACATGACACCATAGATCATCGACACTGCTCAAATAAGTCCCGCCCCCGTGCCTCAGGGTCCAGGTACGATTTCGGCCATGCAGTCTGCTGCATGAACAGGGCGAGCTAGCCGCTCCTCTGCCACGACCTAATCCCAATACGAGATCATCAATCCTAATGAAAACCTGCAAGGCTGGCGGCTGCTTCACGCAGACCAACGGCTTCAGCTCCTACTGCGAGCGCCATAAGAGAACCAAAGCCCGCCATGGTCATCCTCAGCAGACCGGCGTGAAGAAATCCGACCTGAAACAATACCTGAAGGAGATCGAAAGCTATTTGAAGACCGTGTCAGCGTCGAACGCTAACGACATCATAGACGACATCTGGAGCCGCACCGTGGCGAAGGCCAAGGCCCACATCGACGGGGCCACACGCGGCGTTTCGTTCAACGTGCATGAGCTTCAAGCATCCAAGGCAATCGTCTCGTTGTCCAAGGAGGCCGATAGCGGAACCATAGGCCGGCTCTTGATGGCCATGGGTTTCTGGTACGAGGACGAGCAGCGACGATGGAAGTATGACGAGGGTTTCCGCTTTCAGACTGTGCGAATGCTCCTCCGCCTAAATCCCCGAGAGGCGGCATACACATGGGCCAGCAACGGCCTTACGCGGACTGTCTACCGAGAGGTGCCGCCCAGGACCATACGGGCGCTCTGGGCGGTTATTGAAGAGACCAAGCTTGTCTTGTACGGCATGGAGATCGCCAAGCGAAAAGCGAAGGCAAAAGAGGTAGCTCGACAGCAAGCCAGAGCGGAACGGGACGCTATCCTTGGTCCCGAGCAGGCCGGAGGTGCTGCATGAGCGGCACCGTAGCCTCGCCCAAGGATGATCCGTTCAGCCCATGGCGCTTTGCTAAGTCCGAGGCATCCAAGGCGGTCGTTACGGAGGCCATAGGGGACATTCAACGCTACGAGGAGCACCATGGTCTCCGTAAACGCACACGAAAGCCGCACGACCAGGAGACCTTCGAGCTGACCGTGGAGGCCATTGTGTGCGATCTGATGCACCACAGGCTCTACCAGCGCCCGAATGCAATCTACGTTACGAGGTCAAATGCCGTCCTCAGGCACCGGAACCGATACCGCCCAAGGGTCTACGGAAAGACTTTCCCCGATGTTCTCGACAAGCTTGCTGTTCTGGAGCTCGGATGGATCGTTCAAGAAGTTGGCGACGGCGATGGCCGGCAAGGTGCACGACGCACGGTCATTCGTCCTGGCGAGCGTCTGCTGAGGCGGATAGGCGACCATGCGGTGACCATTGCCGACCTCGGATGTGCCTGCGTAGCTGAACCGATCATTTTGAAGAGCGAGAAGGCGGATTTCTGGGACGAAGCGCAAGTCATCGACTACAACGACGATGGAGAGACGATCCGCTTCCGGCGAGAAATGCGGGAAATCAACGATTGGCTGCGGTCTGCCGATATCGACTATGGAACATTCCCGGGCCACACCGGCCCAAGCCCCGACACCAGCGACCGAGAGCTGCGCCGCATATTCACCCGAGGGCGATTCGACAGCGGGGGGCGTCTGTTTGGTGGTTTCTGGCAAGGGATGAGCAAGGAAAGCCGCTTTGATCGACTAGTCATCGAGGGCGAGGCCATCGTCGAGTTGGACTATGCTCAGATGGGACCAAGGCAGCTTTACGGCATGGTGAATGCGGTGCCCGAGGCAGCCGACCTCTACGCCATTCCCGGCTTCGAGGAATACCGCAGGGGTATCAAGATCGTGTTCAGCGCCATGGCTTTTCACGACAAACCCCTGACAAGGATGCCGAGAGGGGCTGGGGGCAAGTTCCAGAAAGGTGCTCGCATATGCGACATAACCGGAGCCATCACGCGCCACCATCCTGCAATAGCCGACCTCTTCTTCAACGGGGCGGGACATCATGTTCAATTCCAAGAGAGCGAAATCATGGTCGATATCCTACTGAGCTTGAAATCTCATGGAATAGTGGCCCTGCCCGTCCACGATGCGATCCTTGTGGCATATTCCAATGCGAAGATGGCTAGGCAGGTAATGCTTGACGTCTTCTCACACCATGTCGGCTTACCTGGAGCGGTCGACGTCTCCTCCACTCCTTCAGGGTAACCTTGGTCTACCATGGTGGGCTCCCCTATGGGGGGTGGCCCTCTACCCTTCGCTACCTATGACTCTATAGGCTACCTAGCAAACCCTTATATCAACCCTGGGACTACTCATAGTAGGCCCCATAAGAGGCCATGACCGGAACACGATCCTTGAACGTTAATCCCGACCCGCTCACGGCATCGAGCCAATCCAGAGATACGACGGAAAAACCCATGAATGACAGCAAGCCCTCGGCAATCACTATTGTCACCGACCCCAAATACCATCGGTATCGCAGGTGGAGGCTTTCGAGAGAACGCACGACCGTCGAAGGAATAGCCAGTTCAATCGCCCTTCTCAGAACAGGCAAGTTCGAAACCATCGAACAGCTTGCGGATGCAATGAAGCTGACGGTTCCACAGGTTAGGTGGCGGCTCCGAAATGGTCTGGAACGGGGTTTTATCGATGAGTCGTTTTATAAGTCATTCGCAGCGCCCCCCTGAGCCGAACGCACGAGGTCAACCAACGAAACCGATCAACCATCTGGAGTGCGCCTGATTGAGGGGCCGAGAAAAGCAATCAGGCGCTCCGCCAGTTCGGGGACATCCTTCAGCTCACACTCCCAAAGCACGAGCGTTTGCCAGCCCGCTTCCTGCAACGCTTCCATAGCGTTTTGATCCCGCTGCTGATTGCGTTTGATTTTCGGCGTCCAATAGCTCGTATTCGACTTTGGCCCCTTTCCACCTACTCGGCACCCGTGCCCGTGCCAGAAGCAGCCATGCACGAAGATAACTTTCCTTCGGGAGCTAAACACCAGATCCGGCGTACCCGGCAGTGCCCTCACGTGGAGTCTATAACGATATCCCAAGCTGTGGACGGTCCGTCTGACCAGCATCTCTGGCACCGAACCTGTGGACCGTATTCGCGACATGTTCCTCGAACGCTGTTCAGAGGAGATTCGATCTGCCATGATGATTTATTCACTATCCTGAGGTAGCGTCCATTGCGCCGACACTTTACATAGAGCAAGATTCCTGCTGTCGAATCAACGGATGCGTACGTGACATCATTGAAGCTCGGCCTGTTCTGAGGGTAGCAACCCGGATTACTTCACCTATGCTGTTTCGAGGCGTGCATGACAAATCTCACCGCGATTGACCTCTTTTGTGGAGCTGGTGGCCTTAGCGAAGGGTTCAGGCAGGGCGGATACCACGTCTTGGCGGGAAACGACTATGACACTGCCGCAGGTGAAACATTCGAGGCAACACACTCCAGCGCTCGATTCCTGCCCGGCCCCATTCAGAACTACACTGCCGCAGATTTTCTAAAAGGCACCGGCGTTCGCCAGGGTGAACTGGATGTCATCGTTGGCGGCCCCCCGTGCCAAGGCTTCTCAGTCTATAACCATGCGCGAGGGCTTCACGACGAGCGATCATCCCTCTACAAAGAATACCTTCGTATCGTTGACGGCCTGCTGCCGAAATGGGTGGTCCTAGAGAATGTCACAGGAATGACCTCCGCCGGCGGCGGGGCGGCGGTGATCTCTATTTTGGATGGCCTGCGATCGCTTGGATATGCTGTAGAACATCGTATCCTAAAAGCAGAGGAATATGGGATACCGCAGGAGCGTCGACGAATCCTCTTTGTCGGCAATCGTATAGGCGCTCCGATACCTTGGCCAAGCCAAACACACGGCCCTGGACTCAAACCCTTCGTAAATGTTCGTGCAGCCATCGGCGATTTGCCGGCGCTGGAGAACGGGGAAGATTCGGGCGAGCTCCAGTATCTGGCCAGCGCTTCATCGGCCTATCAGCGGGAGATGCGCCTCAAGTCAAAGGTAGTTAGGAACCACGCGGCGGCCCGCCTTTCAGCCGTAAACATGGGCCGGCTAGAGCATATTCCACAGGGTGGATCATGGCGCGACATCCCTTACGAGCTTTTGCCGGCTGGAATGCGCCGAGCGAAGCGTTCTGACCACACTAAGAGGTATGGCCGTCTGAGTTGGGACGGGCTCGCATCAACAATCCTGACCAAATGCGATCCTCATTGGGGAGCATTTTTTCATCCTGATCAAAATAGAGCTATTACCGTGCGGGAAGCTGCTCGGTTTCAGTCCTTTCCCGATTGGTTTGAGTTCAAAGGCTCAAGGACAGAGCAGTATGTGCAAGTTGGCAACGCGGTTCCACCACTCCTCGGCAGAACCATCGCCGACTCGATAATCGCTGCCCAGGGTGGCGCGTTAGCCGCTGCCGCAGAATGATCATCTCCCCAATGCGGCTGTGATCGCCTTTTCGTAAACACCCATTTCTGGTAGATTTACCGGCGAAACGAAGGCATATGCAACTTGCTCTACCGTAGTAGTGAATGTCTCGCCTTTGATCAATTCTCTTCGTGTCTCTGGCTTCGTGGATGGGCCTACATCGTAGGCTTGAAAGGTTATCGTACCGGCTGCGATCGGATATTCGAGCAATTTGGTTCCCAGCCTCGCTCGCACTCTTCGTAGAACTGCGCTAGGGCACACGAAGAATAGGCCCTTACCGCATTTTCGTTCGCGGCGAAGTACATAACCTTTATAAATCAGCTGAGGCAAAATACGCTTTGAGACGTTTGCCCAATTAAGTCCCGCTGTTGACCAACCCGGGTTGTTCCCACGCCCATCGATATACGGATCGTTGCGAAACAGAGCTTCGGATTGATTTCTATAGCTTCCGGTCGTGTCAATCGTCTGAACTTCTACTGCGGTGAACTCTGCCATTTCGCCATCGGTACTAAGACGGGCAAGAATATAGTCGATGAAAAATCCGCCTGTTTCGTCGCTATCGGGATCCACTGGCTGGGGGATGGAAAGTTCGCTACCCCAATACTTGCCAAAAACCGCGACTTCGTTCCCCGTCAGTGTGCCTGTATCTTTCCGGCGGGTGATCTCTGCGGCAGGAGTTAATTCTACTCCATCTCCAAAGGCTTGGATCGCCACGTCGCCGAGCACAGCGTGCTTATCCGCATAAAGTCGATTTGGGCAAATTATTACAGGATCGCTGCCGCGCTGCTCTAGTGAACAGCCGCCGTGATTAGGTTTGATGCATCGGGCATCGACAAAGGGACAGTGTCCAAGCGCAGATGCCCGAAACCCGGCGGGATCGAGCGGCGCGTATCCAAAAAACTCCACCAGCCGGCCAACCATTGCGCACCTCTAAATTGCTTTAGTAGAGCACTACAATGATTCGACCCAACTGAGTCAGCACTTTTAGCGAGGTACTATTGTGTTCTCGCCTGGGGTACTGTAGCTGTCGCAAGACTCGGAGCGAAGAAATGCGACAACGTGTTGAAGTGTATGGTGAAATTACCCGTAAGCGACCGGTTCGATAATGGCTGAACTAAACCGGCATGGGGCACCACCTACGCTCTGCGAACTTCGGCTCGGCAGGCCGAAGAGCAGCTAAGCGAAGGGTTGTCGCGCCGTAGTTCCGTCAGGAACGAAGGCGGACTGGTTCGACAATGCTCCGGCTAGCTGCACCATCATCTCAAATCGCTTCGCGTAGCCCTGCCTCAGGAGACCTGATACGGGACTACGGAGCAAAATTCGCCTGCGGGTGAAGCCTACTTGTTCTTCAACAGCCACATTTTGCCGGCCATGGTGATGCCGTAGACGTCTTTTGAGACGTCGTCGTCCAGATGCCGCCGCTCGAGGAAACCCGGCTCCTTCAATTCACCCAGCGTCTTGGCAGTGACTGATTTGATTTTCTGCGGCCGCTCTTTCCAACGGTCGGTTTTTGCGTAAGTCACCTGCGCGTTCTGGTGCGTCCATTTGTTGGCTGGCTGAGGATAGAGATCTCCATCCCTGGCGAGTTTGAGTGCGGCGATCTGGGACGGGGTAAGCTCAATCATAGTAAAAATCCTGTGCGGGAGGTATTTGCGCTGGGAACGCGCTTTTACCAAAGGCGTGCTCATAACACCGACGGACCACTTCCACCACCCATTCAGACAGTCGCGCCACAAAAGGCGAAAACCCGGCTCGTGGGAACCGGGCTTCGCCCTTGTAGCGTATGTCTCGTTAATTGCAGCGTCGGACCGTCTTGGTGACCTCGCCTTCATCGGTCTGGCGCGTGACGCTCCTGGTTTCGCAGCCACTATCGCGGTAGCGGCGGTGCTCACGTTCGCGCACGGCACCAAAAGTGACGCCTCGCTCGCTGATGGTAATTCCAGGTCGTACCCGCTCGTGACGATAGCCGTCATCATAGGAACGCTCCCTGACATAGACGTTATCGGCAAGAACAGGCGCTGCAAACGAGCAGGCGGCAAGGGCCGCCACAGTACAGTTCAGGATAATCTTCCGCATGTCGTTCTCCTTTCTTGATGAAAGGGCAACGAGGCAAGCCGCAAGTGGTTCCAACATTGTGACGGCCCGGCCGTGCCGCAGACAACGTCTGCATCTGGCGGGCCAGAACTATGAGTGAGGGGGCCTCACCGCTCAAATCACTTGTTTAATTTTGCTTGCGCTTCGTCCAAAGTGGCCGCCGCTACAAATAGAGAGGGCGGACGTGCATCAGGAAGTAGGACTCATCGCGACGGTTGCCGTCAGTTTTGTTTTCGCCGCGATCCTGGGCTACGGCGCCGATCGGCTCCGGCTGCCGCCGCTCGTCGGCTACCTGATGGCCGGCATCCTGATGGGGCCGTTCACCCCGGGCTTCGTCGCCGACACCGCCCTTGCCGGTCAGCTCGCCGAAATGGGCGTCATCCTTTTGATGTTCGGCGTCGGCCTGCATTTTTCCGCCTCCGACTTGCTCGCCGTGCGCGGCATCGCCGTGCCGGGGGCGATCGGACGGATCATTCTCGCCACCCTGCTCGGCGTCGGCCTTTGCCAACTCTGGGGCTGGAGCCTCGGCGCCGGCATCGTCCTCGGCCTCAGCCTGTCGGTGGCGAGCACCGTCGTTCTCTTGAAGGCGCTGGAGGAGCGCAATCTCGTCAACGCGCCAAGCGGACGCGTCGCCGTCGGCTGGCTGATCGTCGAGGATCTGGTGATGGTGCTGGCGCTGGTGCTGCTGCCGGCGCTCGCAGAGCTTCTGGGTGGCAACGCCGCCGATACGACCAACCACGGCCTCGGCGACCTGCCGCTGGTGCTGACGATCGGCCTGACGCTGTTGAAGGTGGCGGCCTTCGCCGCCATGGCGATCTTCCTCGGCCCTCGCATCGTGCCCTGGCTGCTGACGATGATCGCCCGCACCGGCTCGCGTGAGCTGTTCACGCTGACAGTCCTGGCGATCGCGCTCGGCATCGCCTTCGGCTCGGCGGCGATCTTCGGCGTCTCATTTGCACTCGGCGCATTTTTTGCCGGTGTCGTCATGAGCGAATCCCAGCTCAGCCACAGGGCGGCCGCCGATTCGCTGCCGCTGCAGAATGCCTTCTCCGTGCTGTTCTTCGTCTCCGTCGGCATGCTCTTCGACCCCTCGATCCTGGTGCGCCAGCCGCTGGCCGTGATCGGCGCGCTGGCGCTGGTCATCCTCGGCAAGGGCATCATCACCTTCCTCATCGTTATCCTGCTCAGATATCCGATCGGCCTGGGGCTGACATTGGCCGGCGGCCTCGCCCAGATCGGCGAATTCTCCTTCATCCTCGCCGGTCTCGGCGTGTCGCTCGGGCTTCTGCCGCATGAGGGCCAGGATCTGATCCTTGCCGCCGCAATCCTGTCGATTACGCTGAACCCGATCGTGATCCTGGCGACCGACGGACTGAAGAAATATATCCATTCGACATGGCCCTCCCTTTGGGAAAATTACGGCAGAAAGAGGCAGAAAGCGCTCGGCAAGGAACTGGAAAAGATCAGGGCGCTCAGCGAGGAGCGCGAGCGTCAGCATCAGTTGAAGATGCAGCAGTTGATCGAAACTTTCCCGTTGTTCTCCGAGGTCAGCGAGGACGCGCAAGAGGAGCTGCTGCTGCTCTTCAAGGCAAAGTCCGCCCCTCCCGGCGAACGCGTCATTCGCCGCGGCGACCGCGGCGACAGCATGTATTTCATCTCTTCGGGAGCGGTGGAGGTGCGGCTCGCCAGCGGTGCGATCCGCCTGGAACCGGGCGCCTTTTTTGGCGAAATGGCGCTTCTCACCGGCGGACGACGCACCGCCGACGTCATTGCCGTCGATTTCTGCCAGTTCGAGGTGCTCGAGCGGCGAGACTTTAACATGTTCATGTCACACCATCCCAATCTGCGCGCCGCCGTCAGCGAAATGGCCCAGAAGCGCACGGAGATGAACGTCCTGCGCCAGCAATGGGAAAAGTCGATGGACCTGTCCTGAGCAAACACCGCCGCATTTCTCGCGGGAGCGCGATAGCGTGATTGCCTAGAGTAGGTCGCGCAAAACTGAGCAGCGGTTTTGCGATTCCGACATGCGTAAAAGCAAACATCTAAATCGCAAGCGAATCTGAGGATTGCGACGCGCTTTAGACCGCCGGCCAATAGCCATCGGCACGGAAATCCTCCGGGATCGGATCGAGGCGCGACAATGTCTCGGCCGCGAAATCGATCTGTAGCGACAAGTATTTGAGAGACGCCAGCATCGGCGCGCCGGTCGCAAACTCCCGGATGCGGGACAGATGACAGCCGCTGGCGCTCAGCCGCCGCGCAGCCTCCTGGCGTACATCGTCTCTGCTCGGTCCGCGCCCCTTTTCGGACCGGTCATCCATTTGCACGGCCTGCCCACGGCCGCCTTCGATCACTTCGAACATTCTCATGCCACCCTGCACGTCGACCCTATGCTCTAATACAGCTTGCCGCAGAATGGCCGATTCGCAATCCCATGAAATCTCGAGAGAGGCGCGGATGCGCCGCATCACGAAAATTTTTGGACGGCGGTGGCAGGAAGGACACGGGCGAGCATTTACAGCACCGCGCACGGCCCCTAAAGCTTTTGCACCGCAACAGGAAGGAAACGGAATGCTCCGCAGACTTTACGACTGGACCATGTCTTTGGCCTCGCGCAAATCGGCCGAAGTCTGGCTCGCCGTCATCGCCTTCGTCGAAAGCTCCGTCTTTCTCGTCCCCGCCGATGTGCTCTTCCTGCCGATGGCGCTTTCGAGGCCGGAACGCTCCTACCGCTATGCGCTGATTGCAACCGTCGCCTCCGTGCTCGGCGGCATCGCCGGCTGGGCGCTCGGCTTTTACGCCTATGAAACGGTTGCGCGGCCGGTTCTCGAATTCTACGGCAAACTCGACGCCTTCGAGCAGATGAAGGCCTATGTCACCTACGAGTGGATCCTGCTGCTGCTCGTCACTTCGGGTCTCGCGCATCTGCCGCCAATCAAGATCGTCACGATTTTGTCCGGCGTCATCCACGTCAATCTGGGGCTTTTCGTCGTCTCGGCGATCGTCGCGCGCGGCGCGCGTTTCCTCTTCCTCGCCTGGCTGCTGCGCCGTTACGGCGAGCCGATCCGCCATTTCATCGAGAAGCGCCTCGGCCAGATCGTCAGCGTCGGTGCCGCCGCCGTGATCGTGTTATATCCCGCCTACCGCTATCTCGCTCACTAGAACAGGATGATTTTCGGCCGAACAGGCCTAAAATCTGAATCCGCATCTCAGGCTTTACCAACTTTGCGGAGTTCCGCCATGACTGCCACTTCCTCGCCGCTCACCCGCCCCGGCTTTACCTATTCCCTGCTGCTCGCGATCGGCATGGCGGCCGTCGTCGGCACGGCGCTGGGCTTCCAATATATCGGCGGCTATATTCCCTGCGCGCTCTGCCTGCTGCAGCGCCAGCCTTATTATTACGCCGTCCCGATCGCGATTCTCGCCGCAATCTCCGAGCTCGTCGGCCTGCCGAACTGGATCACCCGCGCGCTCATCCTGGCGGCCGGCATCCTGATGCTGGTCACGGCAGGCATGGGTGTCTATCACGCTGGCGTCGAATGGCATTTCTGGCCGGGGCCGGCCACCTGCTCGACCACGGCAAGCAGCATGACGACCAATGCCGGCGATCTGCTCGGCGAACTCAACACCATCAAAGGCCCGTCCTGCACCGATGCGGCGCTGCGGGTGCTCGGCCTGTCTTTTGCAGGCTGGAACGTGATTGCCGGAATTCTGCTCGCAGCCTTCGCCTTTGCAGGCGTTCGCAGGGCTGCCTCTGCATAATCCCTTAAGTCGGCCGTTCTCTGTGCCTCCGAAGGACGCCGTGCTGTAAGCAACTCGATCACGGCTGCAGTTCGGTATCCCAGTAGAGATAATCGAGCCAGCTGTCATGCAGATAGTTCGGCGGGAACAGCCGGCCGTTATTGTGCAGATCCTGCACCGTCGGCTGGTAGGGCTTCTGCGCCGGGAACATGCCTGCCTGCTTGGGAAGCTTGCTGCCCTTGCGCAGATTGCACGGCGAACAGGCAGCCACGACATTCTCCCAGGTCGTCTCGCCGCCATGGGCGCGCGGGATGACGTGATCGAAGGTCAGGTCGTCATGGGCGCCGCAATACTGGCATTCGAACCGGTCGCGCAGGAAGACGTTGAACCGGGTGAAAGCGGGATTGCGGGACGGCTGAACGTAAGTCTTGAGGCACACGACACTCGGAAGCCGCATCGAGAAGCTCGGTGAGGAAACCGAATGTTCATACTCCGCGATGATATTCACACGGTCGAGAAATACCGCCTTGATCGCGTCCTGCCAGGACCATAGCGACAAGGGATAATAACTCAGCGGCCGGTAGTCAGCGTTCAGGACGAGCGCCGGCAGGGCCTGCGGGGAGACTGCAATCGTCAAGGGACTCTCCTGATCGATTCGGCATCTGCACCTGTATATTAGGCCGGTTGTTACAGGATTGTGAAGTCCAATAAATTCAGAGGATAAAGGCAAAATGAAGAGTGTTGCCGATCAGCCGATCGGCACCATGTCGCGGCGCATTTTCGTGGCGTAATAGGCCCAGAAAAGCCGTGCCGCCACCGAGCGCCACGGCGACCAGACTTCCGAAAGCTCGGCAAGCGCCTTCGCCTGCGGCCGTGCCGCAAGGCCGAATGCCGTCCCGACCGCATTCTGCAGTGCGACATCGCCGGCCGGGAAAACATCGGCATGGCCGCCGCAAAACATCAGATAGACCTCCGCCGTCCACGGGCCGATACCCTTCAGCGCGGTGAGTTCGCCAAGCGCCTCGCCCGGCGGCTTCAGGCAGAGGCCGGAGAGATCGAGGCGGCCGGAGGCAACCGCTTCGGCGATCCGCGACAGAGTCTCGGCCTTGGCGCGCGACAGGCCGAATTCGCGCCATGCCTCTGCGTGAAGAAGCATGTAGCCTTCGGCAGTCAAAAGACCATCCGCTGGCAGCATGCGCCGCCAGATCGCGTCGGCGCTGGCGCGCGACACCATCTGCGAGACGATGATATGGGCAAGCCCGGCAAAGCCGGGTTCGCGCAATCGCAGCGGAACGGGTCCGGCGTCCGCTGCGATCGGCGCAAGGCGCGGATCGAGGCGAAGCAATGCTTCGAGCCCCTGCCTGACGTCGTCTTCGTTGCGGATGATCTGCACATTGCCTCGCAGTGGTTCAAAAGCCGAATCCATGGCAGAAGAAAGCATGACCACGAGTGAGCGTCAAAAACCCGTCTTTCGCTTTGCGCCGAGTCCCAACGGGGCGTTGCATCTCGGCCATGCCCTCTCGGCGCTTCTGAACCACGACATGGCGCGGGCTGAACAAGGCCGCCTGCTGCTCCGCATCGAGGATATCGACCAGACACGCTGTACGCCCGAGTTCGAGGCCGGCATCCACAGAGATCTCGACTGGCTTGATATCCGCTGGGAAAGCCCGGTGCGGCGCCAGTCGGAACATTTGCCCGAATATCAGGCAGCATTGCATGCGCTGATCGAGCGCGGTCTGGTCTACCCGGCCTTCCTGACGCGCAGCGAGGTGAAGGCGCGCGTCGCGGCCTACGAGGCGGCGGGAGAATCCTGGCCACGCGATCCAGACGGTACTCCGCATTATCCGGCAGGTGATCGCGACCGGCCGAAAGACGAATGGCAGGAGATGCTGACCGCGGGGAGGAAACATGCCTGGCGGCTCGATATGCGCAAGGCGCTCGACCTGATCGGTCAGCTGCTGTTCTGGACTGAAACCGGCGACGGTAGGACTGGCGAAATCGCCGCCGAGCCCGGCGTCTGGGGCGACGTCATCCTGTCGCGCTCGGATGCGCCATCGAGCTATCATCTTTCCGTGGTCGTTGACGATGCGCTGCAGGGCGTCACCCATGTCGTGCGGGGGCTCGACCTCTTCCATGCGACATCGGTGCACAGGCTGCTGCAGGTGCTGCTCGGGCTACCGCAGCCGGTCTATCACCATCATCGCCTCATTCTCGGCGCCGACGGCCGCAAACTTTCGAAAAGCGAAGGCGACACCGGGCTTGGCGAATTGCGCGCCCAAGGCATGTCAGGAGCGGATATTCGCCGTCTTGTCGGGCTCTGATGGCCTTTCGACACGCTCTCTGCCGACGATCGAAAGCGTATGGGAAAACATTCGGAAGACGCGGAACTTGATCAGCGCCGCATTGATCTCCGCCCCGATGATGAAGATGACGCCGACCATGTAGAGGAAGATCAACACGATCATGACGGAGGCCAGACCGGCATAAGTTGCCGTATAATTGGCGAAGGTCGCCAGGTAGTAGGCAAAGATCAGTGCGCCGGCGAGCCACAGAAGCAGTGTCAGCAAAACGCCCGGAATAACGTCGAAGACCCGTCGTTTGCCGGCCGGCAGCCAGAGATGCATGACCAGCAGTCCAACCGTCAGAACCACCAGCGTGCCGTAGATGCGCCAGCTGAAGACGATGTCGAGCGTATCGGCAAACAGAGGGAACCATTTCCTGGAATAGTCGAGCGCCAGCGGCAGGGCGACGAGCAGAATGCTGATCGCCGCAAAGATGATGACCGCGATCAACACGTAGCCGAGGCTGAAGAGACGGGTGAAATACCAGGGCCGCGTCTCCTGCACCCGGTAGGCGCGGTTGAGCGAGATGCGCAGCGCCTCGACGCCGTTCGAAGCGAAATAGGCGGCCGCCAGCACGGAGATCGTCAGCAGCCCGCCGCGCGGAATGGTCAGCACCTGCAGCACCTGGTCGGCCAGCGGCTTGGCGATCGCCTCGGGCCAGGTGTCGAAGATCAGGTGGATGGCGGTCGAGGAGAACTGATCGGCGCCGAGGAAGCTTGCAAGCGCGGTGCCGAAGATCAGGAACGGGAAAACCGCAAGCAGGCTCGACAGTGCCACGTGACTTGCCATGGCGAAGCCGTCATCCTCGATCATGTGACAGATCGCGTCATAGACCACGTCGTAGATCGTGCGCAGCACCTTCGGCATTCCGTCTCCGGCTTTCCAGATTGTATCCTCTGGCCGAATATGGGAAACGAGTCCCATTTTGTACAGGAATCATTCCATGGCGGGAGAGCGCATCATCGTCGTCACCGGATGTTCGTCCGGGATCGGCGCTCATTGCGCGCGGGCGCTGAAAGCCGATGGCTGGCGTGTCTTCGCGACGGTGCGCAAGCCGGACGACCTCAAGGGGTTGGAAGCAGACGGCATAGAGACCTTCCTGATGGACTATACCAGGCCCGAGACGATTTCCGACCTGGTCGGCGCGGTTCTCGAACGCAGCGGCGGCCGCATCGACGCGCTCTTCAACAACGGCGCCTACGGCCAGCCGGGCGCCGTCGAGGATCTTTCGACGGCAGTGCTGCGCGCCCAGTTCGAGGCGAACTTCTTCGGCTGGCACGAACTGACGCGGCAGGTCATTCCGCCGATGCGCAAACGCGGAGAGGGGCGGATCGTCCAATGCTCGTCGATCCTCGGCGTCGTGCCCTATCGCTATCGCGGCGCCTACACCGCGTCCAAATTCGCGCTCGAAGGCCTCAGCATCACACTGCGCATGGAGTTGCAGGGCAGCGGAATCCATGTGAGCCTGATCGAGCCGGGACCGATCGCCACCCGTTTCACCGCCAACGCGCTTGCAAAGATCAAGGAGAATATCGACCTCGACAATTCGCCGCACGCGGTCGATTACAGCAGACAACTGGCAAGGCTCGACGGATCGGGGCCGGTCAACCGCCATAAACTCGGCCCGGAGGCGGTCTATTCCGTATTGAAACACGCATTGAACTCGAAAAATCCAAGACCACATTATCCCGTAACGACTCCGGCTAAGCAGGGCATGTTCCTGAAGCGGCTGCTTCCGGCAGACCTCTTCTACCGCCTGATGCGCTGGACGGACTGACTGAGAAAGCTGAGTGCCATGTCCACGTTCACCTATGTCCTCGCGATCATCGTTATGGGCGCCGTCGCCCTGGTGCTGATTCGCGGTCTCTTCAACATGATGAAGGGCGGCGATGCCAACCGCTCCAACAAGCTGATGCAGCTTCGCGTCCTGTTGCAGGCGATCGCCGTCGTCCTGATCATGATAACGCTCTGGCTGACCGGCGGCGGCCGCCCGACCTGACGGCGCTTTGAGGGGGAACCGTGGTCAAACTCAACAAGATCTACACCAAGACAGGTGACGACGGCACGACCGGGCTGGTTTCCGGCCCGCGCCGGACAAAGGACGATCTGCGCGTCGAGGCCTATGGCACGATCGACGAGGCCAATTCCGCGATCGGCCTGGCGCGGCTGCACACTTCAGGCCTGCCCGAACTCGACGCCATGCTGATGTCGATCCAGAATGATCTCTTCGATCTCGGCGCCGATCTCGCCACCCCTGACACCGGTGAGCCGCCGGCCTATGAGCCGCTGCGGATCGTCGAGACGCAGGTCGACCGCGTCGAGCGCGATATCGACCAGCTGAATGCCGCTCTCGAGCCGCTGAAATCCTTCATCCTGCCGGGCGGCAGCCCGGCCGCCGCACATCTGCATCTTGCCCGGACGATTGCACGGCGCGCGGAACGTCTGATGGTGGCGCTTGCCCGCACCGATGGCGAAATCGTCAGCGAGGCGGCGATGAAATATGTCAACCGGCTCTCCGATTTTCTCTTCGTCGCCGCACGCCATGCCAATGCCCGCGGCCATGCGGATGTGCTTTGGGTTCCGGGAAAAAACAGATAGGCTTGCCGCACGATCGCCGGGGGGCCTTATGTTCATACCACTTCACGACGCCAATACGCTGAAACATATCAAGGTCCAGTGGGTGACACTCTCACTGATCGCACTGAATATCGCGGTCTGGCTTTTGACCAGCCTGGAGAGCGAACAGGCAGCCCAGGCGACAACTGTCGGGCTCGGCTATATCCCGGCGATCGCCTTCGGCGACGCTGTGCTGGCGCCGGGCTTGGAAATCGTGCCGGAACCGCTGACCTATCTCACCTATGCCTTCGTCCATGCCGGCTTCTGGCATCTGGCCTCCAACATGATCTTCCTCTGGGTCTTCGGCGACAATGTCGAGGATGCCATGGGGCATCTGCGTTTCCTGATTTTCTACCTCCTCTGCGCGGCCGCCGGCGCGCTCTGCCACGGCCTGCTGACCATGACCTCGCAAGCGCCGCTGGTCGGCGCCTCGGGGGCGATCTCCGGCGTCGTTGCCGCCTATGTCATGCTGCATCCGCGCGTCAGGGTCTGGGTGCTGGTGTTCTTCCGTGTGCCACTGCCCCTGCCGGCCTTCATTCCGCTGCTTTTGTGGATCGGGCAGCAGTTCTTCATGCTGGCGATCACCCCTGATAGCGACGTTTCCTGGGGCGCGCATGTCGGCGGCATTCTTGCCGGCGCTCTTCTGATCCTGGTGTTGCGCCGGCCGGGTGTACCGCTCTTCGACCGGCAGATCGTCACGCCCCGCGCCGTGAGAAACGACCGCAGTGCCGGTCCGGCCATCGCGGCCGGTACGGACGGGCAAACGGCGCAGCGCTTTCCCTGGGGCCGACGCTGATAGCTATATTGACGTGAACGTAAACGTCCATATATTGCCGAGGCAAATTGCCTGCCGGCGTCATGGAAGCGTTGAATTTGGAGGAAAAACGCGTATCCATGTCGCCATTCGACAATCGGAGCGGCGCCCAAGCGCGCATTTTCTAAAAAAGCCTCTGAAGCCAGTTTCTCCTGAAGGAAGGACCCCATGAAGATACTCGTGCCAGTCAAACGGGTTGTCGACTACAACGTGAAGATCCGGGTTCGTCCGGATGGCACGGGTGTCGAGCTTGCCAATGTGAAGATGTCGAT
>NZ_JACHYZ010000022.1:0-72539 GCF_014193215.1 Rhizobium sp. BK112 | reverse complement strand
GGCCGCAGGTTCAAATCCTGCCCCCGCAACCAAATCCCACACAGACCGCCATACACACTGATACAAAAAGCCCGCCTCGTGCGGGCTTTTGGCGTTTCCAGATGGAATTAAGCCAAGGCTTCAGCACTCGCCCCAGAGCCCATGGCAGCGTGGAAACGGAAAAATGTGTCGTGCCGGAACTGTCGGACCGCCTTTCCGCACCATGGCAAAAAGTCCTCAATGCAGACGCGGTCGGCGTCGTTCGCTGAGCTGCCGTCCCCGGTTCCAGCGGGCGATGGTTTCCGGCACGATGTCCGTCTTGCGGGCCGCCGGCTCGGCACATTCGCGAATGCGTTCAAGCGCCGCACTTGCCTTGGCGGCATAATCCAGTGCGGCCGGATCGTCCGAATGCACTCCCTGGATCGCAGCGAAGACGGCTTCTGCTTCAGCCAGCCGTCTGCTGGCAGTAAGGGCGATGCCACGCTTGTAATGCGCCTGGATGAGATGCGGCCCGATCTCGCCGACCTGGCGGAAAGTCTCTGCGGCCTGGTCATATTGATGCAGGGCAAGCTGCGTGTCGCCAAGCCGCATCTGGATCGGTGTCGGATCGGGCGCTCGCTCGGTGAGCGCGTTGTAGGCAGTCAGTGCCTCCGTCAGCTTGCCGCGGTCGAACAGCAGATTGGCAAGGCCGAATTCCGCGCCGGTATGGCCGGGAGCCGATTGCAGGACCTGGTTGAAGGCAATCTCCGCCTTACCGCGGGCGCCGTTGCGGTACATATCGAGCGCCTGTTCATAGACGAAGCGAATGCTGCGCGGGTTGAGCACGCCATGCAGGTTCTGGCCGTTGCGGGTGCGGAACAGGGTGCAACTGATCCGCCGTTCCTCTACCCCGAACATATATTTGTAAGGTTCGTTTCCGCGCAGGAAGTCATAGGTCTTGAAACCGTCCTCGATCGCCCGCCGGATGCAGTAGCCATGCAGGATGAGGCCGGGAGACGGCGTCTTCCAGTTCTCGTCGCGGCCGGTGATATAGAAGAGGATGGCCTTCTTCTGCCGGTCGACGATATTCGCCAGCGCGCCGAGCGGCTGGTCGCCGTACCACAAGACCGGCACGTCGAGATTGCCGCTGTTGAAGCAGTCCATCAGCATCTCGCGCGTGGTGACGATTAGCCGCTCGGTCCGCTCCGCACCCTTGCGGGCGCTCCATTTGATCCGCCAGAGATTGAAGAGGATGTTGAGGTCGCGATCGATGGTCTCGGGGGTTGCCATGGTGATCCGGTAGATATCGTCGCCTTCGACCTTGCGCAGGAACCGCCGGAGCTTCTGGCGTGTCTGGCTGCTCATGCGCTGTTCGAGATAATCGTCGAAGCTTGCCGGCAGCGGGACGATCGGGCAGATCGTGTTGTCGATGTTCTCGCTGTTCATCGGCGAGCTGTCGCGAAACATCACCTCCGGCCCTTGCAGCGCCTCGATCATCTTCTCACGCCGGCCCGCTGGGCCGCTGAAATATTCGATCTTCAGATCGGTCCAGTTCTGATGTTTGATAAACGAAGCAAAACCGGCAATGGCATGATGCTCGTAATCCGGCCTGACGATGAAGCCGGTGTAATCGGCCGCAAAATTCCCGGCCATTATGATTTCGTCGTAGAAGAGCCCGGTCTTCTCGTTCAGATGGGTGATGAGGCGCAGCGGAAAGAAGGCGACATAAGGTGCTGCGGGATCGCGCTCGCGAAGGGCAAGGATGAACCAGCGGCGCCGGCGAGAGAGATAATTCTTCAGCCAGATCCAGGAGAGGAAATGCTGCGCGTCGGGATCTTCCATGAAGACCCGATCCCAGTTGTCGCGTAGCGCCTCGAACCCGGCAATAGTGTCGATAACATCTATGCGCATGTCCGCCCCCCAATACCCCATACGTCACTCGGGAGGTTTCATTCTAATGGGAAACACCGATCTTCAAATAAACCGTCCGGATGATTTGCAGGGCTTAAATATGATTAGTCCTGAGCCGGCGCTTAACCCAAAATCGAAGTCGGTTTTCAGTAAAGATCACATATCAATTCAAAGACATAGAGCGCGATGCCCCTGTCGAATGCGACGCTTCAATCTATCTCGCCCGAAAGTGTGCAACGGTTTTGGAAAGAGATACTCGTAAGAGTTACTCAGAGCTCGCCGGCGATCCTCGGGCTCGCATGGATGAAGGCCCAGAGCGTCCGGCTGATGGCGACGATTTCGGCGATCGACTTTTCCAGAAGGTCGAGCTCGCGCGCGTCCATCTGCTCGATCTTGCCATAGCGGATCTCCTTGTCGTCCTCGACCAGCCGCATCAGCTGCGTGCTGGAGATCTCTCCCTTTTCGTCGAAGGAATAGATGCAGTGATTGTATTTGTTGCGTGTCTTGGATTCCTTCTTCAGCCGCGACATGGCTGAAAGGATCGCCTTCCGGTCGGAAGCTGAGGTCGAAGCGAGCTTGGCAAGCCGTTCGATGAGATCGATCCGGGCGCGCGTCGTATTGAGCGTCAGGAACACCACGATCGCCGCATCCTTTTCGACCCGGAGAAGATGGGCGATGATGTAGATCAGCAGGCTTTCGGTATTCGTCCAGACATAGTTCAGGCGGCCGACCCGCAACAGGACATCGGACATCGCCGCCATGCTCTACCCTTTCTCCCCCTGAGGGGACGACCCATCCCCAAGGGGATGATACGTGCCGACATTATATCAGAACAATGGACGAGGCCGTCATATTGCCGGACCGCTCCCTGCCTGATTGCGAGTGATCAGCGTTCCTTGAAAGCCCGTGACATGCTGTCGGTGATTGGTTTGCTCAGATATTCGAAAAAGGTGCGTTCCGACGTCTGGATCAGCACTTCTGCTGGCATGCCGGGAACGGGATGGAAATTGTGCACTCGGGAAATCTCGGAATCGGGTATTTCGACGCGGACGATATAGACGTCCTTGACCGAGACCCCGGAACTTTCCTCGATCGAGTCGGCCGAAACGTAGAAGACCCTGCCTTGCAGCACCGGCGTCGTGCGCCGGTTGAGCGCCGTCAGGCGGATCGAGGCTGTTTCTCCCTCGTGCAACTGATCGATGGAGGTACGCAGCACCTGCGCCTCCAGGATCAGCGGCACATGCGCCGGCAGGATTTCCATGATCGGCTTGCCGGTCGTGATGACGCCGCCGGCGGTATGAAAATAGGAGCGCACCACTGTGCCCGTCACCGGTGAGCGGATGGTGGTGCGTTCGAGCACGCCGGCAGCCTCGCGCATCTGTTCGCGCACGCTGTCCAGATCGGATTCGGCGGTTTCGAGCGCATCGAGTGCCGCCTGTTTGTTGGAGTTGACGGCGATGATGGCTTCCTGGCGGAATTTGGCGATCTCCGCCTCGCTCTCGTTGAGCTCGCCGTTCAGGCGAGAAATATCGCCCATCGCATCGGCGATCGCCCGTTCGATTGCCAGGAGATCCGTCTTGCGCATATAGCCGACCTTGACCAGGCGCGCCTTGGAATCGCGTTCCTCGGTCAGCAGCGCCAATTGTCTCTCGAAGGATTCGCGTTGGCCTTTATAGCCGCCGAACCGGTATTCCAGCGACTTGATGTTTTTCTCGATCAGATTGAGCTGCTCTTCGAGCTTGATCTGCTTGCTGTGGAAGACGACGTTCTGGCTCTGGATGATCGCGTTGATGTCTGGATCACTTGCTTCCTTCATGACGATATCGGGAACCTGGAATTCCCGCAGGCCCTGCGCTTCGGCACGGAGCCTTGCTACGACGGCTTCCAGGCGCAGGCGCCGAAGCTGCAGCATCCGTTCGTTCGAGCGGGATGCTGTCGGGTCGAGGGTCAGCAGGACGTCGCCTTCCTTCACCGTGTCGCCCTCGCTGACGCGCATCTCCTTGATGATGCCGCCTTCCAGATGCTGGACGATCTTGTTGTTGCCGGTCGCAACGAAGCTCGCCTGGGCAATGACGGCCGAGGCGAGCGGTGCCGTCGCAGCCCAGAAGCCGAACCCGCCGAACGAGGTGAAGAGAACCGTCAGGCCGACGATGCTGTGCACGCGGATCGAGCGCGGCACGTCGCTATACCATTCGAGCTGCGCCGGGCCTGATGTCTCCCGATTTTTGCGTCCCATGTCGTTCACCCTTCGATACGCGGTGCTTGTTGACCGTTATTGCCGTTGTTCTTGGAAAGCGCCTGCAGCACCTCGATCCTTTCCCCGAACATGGCGACAGTGCCCTCCTTGAGCACGAGGATCTTGTCGACGCATTGGAGAAGGGCGGGGCGCTGGGTGATGGTGACCGTGGTGATGCCCTGCTTCTTGGCGTGGATCAGCGCCTTGGCAAGCGCTGCCTCGCCCTGGGTATCGAGGTTCGAATTCGGCTCGTCGAGAACGACGAATTTGGGATTGCCGAAGAAGGCGCGGGCAAGCGCGATGCGCTGCTTCTGGCCGCCCGAAAGCGGAGCGCCGTCTGCCGCCACGATGGTTTCATAGCCCTGCGGGAAGCTTGCGATGAGCTCGTGCACGTCGGCGAGCACTGCTGCCTCGTAGATCTGATGATCGTCGACGTCGTCGCGCATGCGGCAGATATTGGCTTTGATCGTACCGGGAAAGAGCTGCACGTCCTGCGGCAGGTAGCCGATGCTTTCGCCGAACTGACGCTGATCCCAGTTGCGCAGATCCATCAGATCGAGGCGCACATTTCCCGATGTCGGAACGATCGAGCCGACGAGCATCTTGCCGAGCGTCGTCTTGCCCGATCCGGAATTGCCGATGATCGCAAGCGATTCCCCCTTCCTGAGCGAGAAGGAGATGCCGTTGAGAATGACCTTCTTCTGTGGCGGCGGCACGAAGAGAATGCGCTCGACATCGAGCCGGCCTTCCGGATTGGGAAGGCGCAGGCGCGGGAAGTTCAAGGGAGAGTTCAACAGCAGTCCCTTGATCCTGCCATAGGCGGCTGCCGACCGGTTGAATTGGTGCCAGCCTTCGATGGCGCCTTCGATCGGCGCCAGCGCGCGTCCCGAAATGATCGAGGCCGCAATCACCATGCCGCCCGTCAATTCTCCGGCGAGCGACAGATGCGCGCCCCAGCCGAGCAGGGTAACCTGGGTAATCATGCGGCAGGCCTTCGATATGCCCGAGAAGATAATGTTGCGGTCCTGAGCCTCGACTTGCGATTTCAGCGAGCCCGCCGTTTCCCGGCCCCACATCTTCACCGCCTCGGGGATCATCGCCATGGCGTTGATGATTTGCGAATTGCGCGACATGGAATCGAGATGGAAATTCGCCCGGCTGAGATAGCCGTTGGATTCGGCGAATTGCCGGGCGGTGAATTTCTGATTGAGATAGGCGATGAAAAAAAGCACCGCACAGCAGACCATGATGATGATGCCGAGATGCGGATGCACGAAATAGACGACGACCACGAAGAACGGCATCAGCGGCGCATCGAGAAATGCGATCAGCGTGCCTGACGTCACGAAGCCGCGCAGCAGCTGCAGGTCCTGCAGCGTCTGATAATCCTTGCCGCTGCCATGCAGCGACGCCCTCGCCGCAGCGCTGAGGATCGGCGCGCCGAGCTGTACTTCGAGCTCCACCGCGGTGCGCATCAGGATGAAGCGCCGCACCGAATCCATGAAGGCCTGCAGCAGCACGGCGCCGAGCACGGCGATCGAAAGCATGACGAGCGTGTCGATGGAGCGGCTGGTCAGCACCCGGTCGGATATCTGGAAGAGATAGAGCGGGATCGCCAACAGAAGCACGTTGATGGCGATCGTGAACATCATGACCACAGCCATGTTGCGTCGGACCGCCGCCATGCCGCGCGAGAGGCTGGCGGCGAAATTCACAGGCTCACTGCGCTTGTGAAAACCGCCGCCACTTCCCCCGCCCCCGCCCGCGCCGCCACCGGGATCGGAATCCTTGCCGGTTCCGCCGCCGCCGGTGCGCAGCCGTCTGTCATTCTCGCTGATCGGACCGCCCTCGCCTTCGATCGTCTTGCCGAAGGGCATCGTCGGGTTCGATTTGAGCTCGGTCGTCTCTTTCGGCAGTTCAGGCGCCGCCCGCGCTTCGATCTGCGGTTGGGCGGGTGCTTCCGCCGGTTTTGCTGTGGCCGGGGCCTGCACCACCGCGGCGAAAGGCGCCGTTTCCGCGGCCGAAGGTTTCGGCGAGGCTTCCGGCATCACCACCTTTTGCGCAAGGGGTGGCGGCGCTGTGTCTTCGCGCGCCATAGCGGCAGCCTCGCCTACTGCAACTTCGGCCGTCTTCTTGCCGCCTTCGGTCGATGAAGCAGCGGCGCCGCTGAGCCTGCGAAGGTTCTCGACCGCCTCGTCGATCGCAGAGATGCACAGATTGGCCGGCGCCGTTTCCGAAGGGGCAGCGGAGGGAATATTGCCCGACCTCAGATCGAGAGCGCTGCCTGCTGCAAAAACTTGTTTCGAAATCTGGTTCATCGTGGTTCCTTCGCAATACTTAAGGTCACGCGACCATGGCTTGCATTACGTCGGCGGGGTGCGCCGACGACCATGAAAGATCATGCCCGGCATTGATGACGCCATCGGCGGAACAGCCGGCCGTGGGATCGTCGTCATCGAGAAAGGCGATGACTTCGTTGGCGAGCCTGTCGTCGGCTGACTGCGGCTGCGTCGCATCATGCTCCACCAGCCCGCCTTGAATGAGGATGGCGTCTGAATAGAGCTGGCCTGCCAGATAGGTGGTCTGGCCGAAACTGTCGTAGTCGACGATCTCGGCGATGTTGATGACCGCATTGCTGCCGGTGTCGATCGTCACCGTCGCATCGGGATTGTTGCCGAGGAGCGTCGCCGCCGCCTGGGTCACATCGTCGGAATCGCCGAGGATGCTCACCTGCTTTATGATCGTCATGTCGTAGAGATTGCCGGTGATGTAGAGCACGTTGAGGCCGGCATATCCCTGAAAATTCACATCGAACGACAGCCCCTCCGGCATATTGGGATCGCGATCTTCGATCGCCTTCTGCGCTTCGATCATATAGTCCGGCATGGCCTCGAACGGGGTGCCCGTCCCGACATTGTGGATCGAGGCGAAATTCCAGATCAGGTTGTTGCCGGTCTGGATGTCGGCGCCCGGATCGACGCCGTCTTCCGCCCGCACCCAGTCATTGTCGTAGAGCAGCGAGATCTGCGTGATGCTGTTGATGTCGAGCACATTGCCGCCGATGATCACCAGGTCATACTGCATGCCCATCCCGAAAAAGGAGGATAAGTTGATGGAGGTATTGCCACCCGTCAGAACCGTGGCTTCGGATCCCGAGGTGGTGACCGTCATCGTGTCGTTGTCGCTGATGAAGTGATACTGCTCGATCCACTGTACGAAGGAGACGTCGCCATCGATGACGTTGACGCGCCAGCTGTTCGGGAATGTCGGGTCGGCAGCATCGGTGTCGGCGTGGCTCGATGCTGCGAAGGTGCTGTTTTCGAAGACGGCGATATTCTTGGCGATCGTTCCCGCCTCCTCGGCCGAATGGCCGGATGAGCGCAGCGTCGAGGCGATCTCGTCATTATCGCTGTAGACGAAGGCCTGGGAGACCGCGTCGATCTGGTGGTAATTGCCCATGACAGCGGTGACCGAGGTGATGACGCCGGTATTGATCACCGAGGCGATGTTGACCACGAAATTTGCGCCGGCGGTCACATCAAGGCTGTTGCCGCTGGGATCTGTCTGCTCGACGGATGAATTGCTGTCGTCAGCTTCTTCCTGGAGCTTGGCGAGACCGCGGTCGGGCAGGAAGTCGTCGAGGACGGGGATGTCGGCTTGACGTTTGCCATTGACATAGATGATGGGGTCGTCGCCCACCAGATCGGTGGTGACGAAATGATGCGTCGGGTCGGTGCTGAGCGAGGTTGTTCCGTTGTCCTCGGTATTCTGGGCATTCTGGATATAGGTTTCGATATCCTCGGCAATCTTCAGCGCGCCATCATAGGTATCAATCCGGTGCAGGCTCGAAAAAGGCGTGAAGATCTCGGCCTTGGCGCTGAAATCCGCGAGCCGTTCGATGACGAAACTCGTGTCGCGAGGCGCATGGATGCCATTCGTCATGTCGAGATAGTCGTCGTCGTAGAGAACGTTGACCTGAAGGACATGGCTGATAGCCGAGCCAGGCCCGGCAAAGACGGTCAGTTCCGGCTCATCCGACAGCACGATATCCGTAGGATCGCCGAAATGCGGTAGCGGGATGTCCTTTGCGGCGATCGCCGCCAGCTTCTCAAGGCTTTCTTCGAGGACGCGGCCTACATGGCGCGTCGGACCATATTCGATCTCGTAACTGCCGCTTTGGTAAATGACGCCCGGATCGTAGTCCTTGAGCTGGAAATCGGAAGAAAAGGCGGCGGTAAAGGCATCCTGATCCGGCAGAGCCGGTCCATCCGCGCCGGGTCCTGCCCCTTCGGCATAATTGGTGCGCAACCTCATCTCGTCGATCGTCATCTCGAAGACACCGATGAAATGCGCAATGATTTCCGAAATCTTCTCGATATGCATGGTTCGGCCCTCCCATTCGAAATGACGATCGGCCTTATCAGGCGCCCCTCGTTGGGAGCCGTGGTGTGGTCGTCAAACCGTTTTCAAGCAGTCAAACTGCACCGGCCGGAGCCGGTGCAGTTCGTCTTGGTCGTTGGAGGTCAGTGTCAGGTGCCGGTATCCTCGCCGACGTCGGAGACATGAGAATTGCCGCCGATGACGCTGGAGTCGACTGTATTGCTGAGCAGGTTCGCACCCTGAACGAGCTCGAGGTGGAAGCCGGAATTGGCAAGGATTGCCGAAGCATCGGCCGTGCTCGAGCCGCTGGCATCGTCGCCCGCCTTGAGGTCCCAGCCCTTGCCGTCCATCTCAATGCCTTCGGCACTGTCGGCGTGACCGGCGTCCGCCTTCAGGTGGTTGTCGGCGCCGCCATTGTCCATCTTGATGTTCCAGGCCTGGTCCTGGTCGGCCAGATGGTTTGCCTGGACGGCACTGAAGCCGCTGTCATTGCCCTCGCCGGACAGCGAATTGTTCAGGATGCTGTCGACGTCGAGCGTGAAGGAGAAGTCGTCCCCGAGATTGAAGGTGAGGTCGTGGCCGGCAACGCCGAGGTTGTCGAAGTCCTTGACGTCCTCGATCACGGCGAAGTCGGTGTCCGTCTTGTTGAAGCTGTCGGAGGTGTTGTTGCTGTCGGAGACCGTCTTGGTATCCGTATCCGTGATGGTCTTGATATCGGTGTCGGTCACGGTCTTCGTGTCGGTATCCGTGATCGTCTTGGTGTCGGTGTCGTTGTCGCTGTACGACTTGCTGTCATAGCTCCAGTCGTAATCGGTTTTGGTGTCGGTGTCGGTGATCGTCGTGGTCTTGACGCTCGTATCGTCGTCGGACTTGTAGCTCCAGTCATAGTCGTTGTCGCGGTTGTCGCCATTGCTGGCGGAGATTTCGGCCTTAACGTCGACGTCGACGCTGTTGTCCGTATTGTCGCGATTGTCGCCATTGGCGACGCCGACATAACCGGTCGAGCCGTCGTCGACTTCAGTTGAATTGACAGCACTGTTTGCAAAGCCGTCGGCCAGAGCCCCGACCTTCGTGATTTCGGTTTCGTCGCCCGAAGATTTCGGGGGCTTATAGTCGTCAGACATTGCAGTTACTCCAGAAAAAAAACCGGAGCAGCTTTTCGAAATCCCTCTCATCTCAAATGGGATTTTGCTCGCGCTCGCTCCGATGCGGTGAACATCGGCAGATGTATTCGATACTAGTCATCTGCGGGTTTGTCGCGACTTGTTGATCAAATCGATAGTATTGGGAACGTGCGTACTCAGTACAATGCCGCACATATCCGACTCCATATCCTGAAGAGGATAAGGAGTATTCAGGTTTTCTTTTAGTTGAGTTGCCATAAATGGAAGTCATGCATCAAAAAGGCATGCAGATACATAGCTCTTCCATGTCACCACTTGGACGACGACCACAGATTGGTGGAAAAAATGCGGATCCGATAGATATCAATTCGGGCTAAGGCGGATCTGCCACGTCCGGATAACCCCGTCGCGGGAGCATTAAGACCTTGTCGGAATCGATGTTGCTGAGCAGCTGGAATGCGGGACGCCCGGCATTCGCGGCTGGGTTGAGAGCCGACTTTCGACACGTCTCTGCCTCATCCCGGTGCATCCCCGCATGACGAAAATATGACAATTTGTACTGAAATATTACATTCAGTCGATCATCTATAGTCACGACAAATATAACCTTGAAGTATCTATCGCAGTGAAAATACAACCAAAGCATTGTAACGTATCGTTTTTCGTCCGCGAAAACTAATCACTTTGGGCCATTTCCTTCCTTCTCAATCCGTATTAACATAATTAAGAAATGTCTAAAAAATAAAGCGGTGACATCAGGGGCCGGCATTTCATACTATTTAATACCCGCCATCGCTCCACGTTTGAGTAAAGTGTAACGCTAGGGGAGGCGTATATGTTCATGACAGGCTCAGGAATGGAGAATGCGGACCAGGGAAGGAAGTTGGGTTCGTCCGGAAATACTATACTAGTGGTGGCCAAGGCGGATCTGTTTTCAGAGTGCATGGTAGAGGCACTCGCAAAAAAATTTCCGAACTGTGAAGTGACAAGTATAGCGAGTACAAATCCGATGCTGGAAAAAGACACCAGCGATATAAAGCTCGTTTTATTTTACCATATACCCGCCCCGGAGCTTCATGAAGCGCTGCAGGCTGCCCGCGAAAACCACCCCGAAACCTCAATCGGGCTCGTCGTTGAAGCGATCGACATGCTCGAACCCTATGTCAGCCGACTGGTCGAGGCACGGATCATCGATGGTGTCCTGCCGCTCAATCTCCGGCTCGATGTCTTCATGGCCGCGGTGGATCTGCTGATGAAGGGCGGCGAACATTTTCCGTCAGCGCTTCTCAATCGTCTGACCAACAAGAATGCCCAGCTGGAACCTTCGCTCTATCAGACAAAATCGGTCGATGTGGCGCGCAGCAATGCGCTCAAGCTGAGACGCGACAGCATCTCCGCTTTGACAACCCGGGAGGTTCAGATCCTGGACCTCATTTGCAAGGGGACGCAGAACAAGATCATCGCCGACAAGCTGCATCTTTCCGAAAACACCGTGAAGGTTCACGTCCGCAACATCTACAAGAAGATGAACGTCCGAAACCGCACCGAAGCGGCATCGCGCTTCTTCAATGAGCATCCCGTCGGCGAAGACGACATGTCCGGCCGGTGGCGCAATTGATCTAATGGTTTTATTTCAGATCGAAGGACGCGCAAAGCAGCGCGACTTCTGTCCGAAGCCGCTCGGAGAGCAGATATAAGGCGCTGAGCCGTGATAGGCGACGGTGCGAACCGTTGCCGCAGCCCGGCGCTCGGTCCGGCTTGCCGGATAAGCATAGGCCTTCGAGACACGCGGTGCCTCGACCACGACGACATTCTTTTTCGCGACGACGGCGATATCGTCATCGACGGCCGTACAGGCCGTCGGCCCGGTCGCTAGAAGCGCCATTCCCCAGACAAACATTGTCGAGCGAAGACGCCAGCCTTTCAGCTGCGCTACATCTTGCTTTTTCAACATGGCCAAAACCCCTCGCATATCGCGCTCCCCGATGCAAGACCGGCCGTGCGGTCAAGCGCGGCCAAGCTGCACGCCGTCCGTTCTATATTAGTTTCATTGCGTGAAGCTTAAGCAATGGATGATGGGCGTTGCGGCGGAAAAGTGTCCGGAGTGATTAATCAATTGTTACTTTGAAGAATATTTGCGTAATTATTTTGGATATCTAGAATTTTTAAAGTTGACCTTGTCGGCAATAGACTTATCATTGAAATACTAATTCAGTTATCCAAAGAATAACTCAGAAAGTTATTCAAACTTGATAGTCATAATAATGAATATCAAGGCGGATAAGGGAGATATGAAGGGCATACCCAAATCAAAAGACTAAAAACATGGGAAGGAGTTTGTAATGCGTAGTTTCGTTCCCAACGACGGCTATTCTCAAGTGTCAGGCATGCCGGTGCCCCAAGGCGCGCGCACCGTCCTTGTGAATGGTGGGGCCGGCTTCCTCGGCTCTCATCTCTGCGAAAGGCTTCTGCAGCGCGGCCACAAGGTCATATGCCTTGATAATTTTTCGACCGGCCGCCGTGTGAATGTCGATCACCTTCTATCGAATAGCCGCTTCCACATCGTCGAGCACGATGTTCGCCAGCCCTTCGATATCGACGCGTCACTCATCTTCAATTTCGCCTCTCCCGCCTCTCCGCCGGATTATCAGCGGGATCCTGTGGGAACGCTGCTCACCAACGTGCTCGGTGCGGTCAACACCCTGGACTGTGCGCGAAAGACCGGTGCGATCGTCGTTCAGTCGTCGACGTCGGAGGTCTATGGCGACCCGACCCACAGCCCGCAGCACGAATCCTATTGCGGCAACGTCAACCCGATCGGGCCGCGCGGCTGCTACGACGAAGGCAAGCGCAGTGCCGAAACCCTGTTCTTCGACTATCACAGGACTTACGGCGTCGACATCAAGGTTGGCCGCATCTTCAACACCTACGGACCACGCATGCGCCTGGACGACGGGCGGGTTGTTTCCAATTTCATCGTGCAGGCCCTGCGCAATGCCGACCTGACGATCTATGGCGATGGCGAGCAGACCCGTTCTTTCTGCTATGTCGATGATCTTATCGAGGGTTTCCTGCGTTTTTCGGCTGCCGGCAGCGCCTGCAACGGTCCGATCAACCTCGGCAACCCGACCGAAATCACCGTTCGCCGCCTGGCGGAAATCATTCGGGACCTGACGAATTCCCGTTCGCGGATCGTCCACCTGCCTGCGGTCGCCGACGACCCTCGTCAGCGGCGGCCGGATATTTCCCGGGCCATGGCAGAGCTGGACTGGCAGCCCCGCATCGGGCTCGAAACCGGTCTGGCTCGCAGCGTCGACTATTTCGACGGACTGCTGGCGGGCACAGAGAAGGCGGAGATCGTATGAGATGCCCCGCTACATTCTGGTTACCGGCGGCGCCGGTTTCATAGGCAGTCATATCTGCAAAGCGCTGTCGCGCGCCGGCATGACGCCGGTTACCTACGACAATCTCTCTACGGGACATGCCGACAGTGTCCGCTGGGGGCCCCTCATTCGGGGCGAGCTTGCCGACGCCGCCATGCTGCGCCGGACTCTCGCAGAGTTTTCGCCCGATTGCGTTATCCATTGCGGCGCCAATGCCTATGTCGGCGAATCCGTCGACATGCCGAGGAAATATTACCGCAACAACGTCGTCGGCAGTCTGACGCTGCTCGAGGCCTGCCTCGACCAGGATATCGACCGGATCGTCTTTTCGAGCAGCTGCGCCACCTATGGCGTTCCCGACTCCTTGCCGATACGAGAGGAAAGCCCGCGGTTGCCGGTCAATCCCTATGGGCGCACCAAGCTGATATTCGAGATGGCCCTTGAGGATTTTGCCGCTGCCTATGGCATCCGCTTTGCCGCGCTGCGCTATTTCAATGCGGCCGGAGCCGATCCGGACGGTGAGCTTGCCGAGCGCCACGACCCCGAAACCCATCTCATTCCTCGCGCCCTTCTCGCCGCCGCCGGCAGGCTGGAGCGGCTCGATATTTTCGGCACCGATTATGCGACCGAGGACGGAACCTGTGTTCGCGACTATATTCATGTCAGCGATCTGGCGCAGGCGCATCTCGCCGCCGTCAACCACCTGATGGCGGATGGCGGCTCGCTCAGCGTCAATCTCGGCTCCGGCCGGGGCACCTCGGTGCGCGAGATTCTCGAAGCGATCCATCGCGCGAGCGGCCGCGAAGTTCCGGTCCGTTATCGCTCCCGCCGCGTCGGCGATCCGCCGATCCTCTTTGCCAACACGGCAAGGGCAAAGGCGGAACTCGGCTTCGTGCCGGTTTTCTCGGATATCGATACGATCATCCGCACCGCCGGTCCCACCTTCGGACTGGAGATGACCGCATGAGCGACGCTTCGCAAGTTGGCCACGGCGTCGGCATGGCGAAAGCCGCCACCGCGGCCGATGCATTCGATCCTGTTTTCACCGGCTGGAACCGCGTCGCCTATGGCTTCGGCATCCTCTGCTGGCTGGCGTCGCTCGGCTATTTCTGGATCTGGTGGTGCCAGTCCGCCCATATTATTTCCTGGGCGGCTTTCGTGCTCATCACCCTCGTGCTTGCCTGGATTACGCTGGTGCCGGCCTATTTCATCCTGATCTTCCTCGATGCGAGGACGATCAGCCCACGCGCACGGCTGCCGGAAGGGCGGGTGGCAATGGTCGTCACCAAGGCGCCGTCCGAGCCCTTTGCCGTCGTCCGCGCCACGCTGCAGGCGATGCTCGACCAGGTTGGCGTCGATTTCGATGTCTGGCTGGCCGACGAGGACCCTTCGGAGGAAACCAGGCGCTGGTGTGCGGCGCACGGCGTGCTGATCTCCACCCGAAAGGGCGTGGCGGAGTATCATCGCACCATCTGGCCGCGTCGCACACGTTGCAAGGAAGGCAACCTTGCCTATTTCTACGACCACTTCGGCTATGCGCGCTACGATTTCGTCGCCCAGTTCGATGCCGACCATGTACCGACGCCGACCTATCTCCGTGAAATCCTGCGCCCCTTCACCGATCCTGAGGTCGGTTATGTCTCGGCTCCCAGCATCTGCGATGCCAACGCCGGGGCAAGCTGGGCGGCGCGCGGCAGGCTCTATGCGGAGGCAAGCCTGCATGGTTCGCTGCAGACCGGTTACAACAATGGCTGGGCGCCTCTTTGCATCGGCTCCCACTATGCGGTTCGCACATCAGCCCTTCGTCAGATCGGCGGCCTCGGTCCCGAACTTGCCGAAGACCATTCGACGACGCTGATGATGAATGCCGGCGGTTGGCGCGGCGTGCATGCCGTCGATGCGATCGCCCATGGCGACGGCCCGGCAAACTTCGCCGATCTCGTCGTCCAGGAATTCCAGTGGTCGCGCAGCCTCGTCACCATTCTGCTGCAACATTCCCGCCACCATGTCATGCACCTGCCCTGGCGGCTGCGGTTCCAGTTCGTGTTCTCGCAGCTGTGGTATCCGCTCTTTTCCGCCTTCATGGCCGTAATGTTCCTGCTGCCGGTTGCAGCGCTTCTGACGGGCCATGTCTTCGTCAATGTGACCTATCCGGAATTCCTGCTGCATTTCGTGCCGATCTCGATCGTGCTGACGCTGTTTGCCTTCTTCTGGCGGGCCACGGCGACCTTCCGGCCCTACGATGCGAAACTGTTCGGCTGGGAAGGGCTTGCCTTCATATTCCTGCGCTGGCCATGGTCGCTGGCCGGCAGCCTGGCGGCCGTTCGCGATCATATCTGCGGCTCCTTCGTCGATTTTCGCATCACGCCGAAGGGAAGGCAGCAGCAGCAGTCGCTGCCGCTGCGCGTCATCGCACCCTATATCGCGTTCGCCGGGATGTGCGCTGTCGCGATGGTGCTCGCCAGTGAGGCCGCTGCCGCTCAGGGCTTCTATATTTTCGCGGCGATGAATCTTTCGATCTATCTGTCACTGACGGCGCTGATCGTCGTTCGCCACGCAATCGAGAACGGTCTGCCATTACGGCCGCAATCACGCCGGCTGTGGCTTGCGACGGCCATGGGGTTTGCGATCTGCATCACCGGCGGCATGCAAGCGGGTACCCATGGTCTGCACAGCCTCGAGGCCCTTTCCCACGGCCAGACGCTCGTCAGTTTTACCCAATCGCAATTTGCCGTGGCCGGGGCCGGCCTCGGCGGCGGCAAGACCAGGATAGTGAAATTCCACTTGAGATGGAATGGTTTCGGCAGAACCGACCGAGACGAACATGGTGTGTAAGCCGGCGGAACCGGCAAGTGTCGAGTATGGAGGATGTAATGAGTATCGGATCGAGACTATGGGGAGCAGCGCTTGCTCTCAGCCTGTGTCTGCCGGTGGCGGCGCACGGCGCCGAGATCGCCAAAACGAAGGCGCCGACGCCGCTGAGCGCCTATGAGCTCTATCGGATCTACGGCGACAAGACCTGGACCTGGAATACCGGAGGCGGCCGTTTCTTCGACGATGGTCGGCGGTTCGTCGCCTGGAGCAACGACAAGGGGAAACCGTCTTTCGCCGAAGGCAAATGGGTGGTCGACGATCTCGGCCAGCTCTGCATGCGCGCTACCTGGACGAATGCCGAGGGCGCGGCCCGCGCCAGCACCTGTTTCGGGCATCGCAAGGTCGGCAACACGATCTATCAGCGGCGCCAGCCGAGCGGCGAGTGGTACGTCTTCCGCCATGCATCGGTGCGCCAGGACGATGAGTTCGGGAAGCTTGTTGCCGCCGATACCGTAAGCGCGAAGGCAAGCGAACTGAAGCAGATCCTGCTGAGCCAGGAAGTAGCCCGAAAAGGAGGGTGAGCCATGAAGAAGCTAATGAAAAACCACCTCTCGACCGCCGCGATGGCGCTGCTGTTATTGTGTGTCGCGGATCTGCCGAGCCGAAGCGAGGTGCAATATGCCGGCATTGTCCCGAACCCGGCGGCGGCCGTGCGGACGATCATCGACAAACGCCCCGTCCTTCATGCCGACGGCATCAAGTTCGGGGCCTATGATCCGCACGGCGATTTCGGCGCGCAGGCGAATGTCGCGACCGAAGCCTTGTTCCTGCCCTGGGAGGACGTCGACCTCGAAACCTTGCGCGTCGCCGACGCCTATGCGCTGGCCAGAGGCCGCAACCTGCTGATAACAGTGGAGCCCTGGTCCTGGGACGTCGATTGGCGGCTGACCTCCGCTCAGCTTCGCGCAAAGGTTTTGCGCGGCGACTACGATGTCAACATGCGTGCGATCACGCAGATGATATCCCAGCTGAAAAGCCCGGTGATTGTCCGCTGGGGGCAGGAGATGGAAGACACGTCGGGGCGGTTCTCATGGTCCGGCTGGAGCCCGCAGGACTATATCACGGCCTACAAGCGGATGATGGATATCGTCCGCGAGGAGGCGCCCGGCACACAGATCATGTGGTCGCCGAAGGGACTGCCCGGCCTCGAGGCCTATTATCCCGGCGACGATTATGTCGACCTCGTCGGACTGTCGGTCTTCGGCCTGCAGCGCTATGACGAGCTTGCCCACAATGAGCACCGCACGTTCTCGGAAGCGTTGAAGCAGGGCTATGATCTCGTCGCCGGCTACGGCAAGCCCATCTGGGTGGCGGAACTCGGTTATCAAGGTGGCGACGCCTATATGAAGCCGTGGATCGAAACTGCCACGTTGAAGCAGAGCGCCTTCCCGAATCTGCAGGAGGTGGTCTATTTCAACGATCGGGATGTGCACGCCTGGCCCTTCGATCTCGGCCGGCCGGATTGGCGCGTGGTTGAAAGCCTGGGCAACTGAGATCCAGGATAACAGAAAGGCCCGCCGGGGTTTTGCGGGCCTCTCCTCTCATATCCAGCAACAGATCAGCCTTTGATCGTTGCCTTACCCTCTTCGATGAGCCGGGTTGCCGCGTCGGCGGGCGAGACCCGTTCGAAGGCGAGTTCGTCACAGATCGGGCGAAGCACCCGCTGGTCGAATTGGGTTGCGCCCATCGGCACCGGCGGCGGATATTCGCCGACCTGATCCTTGAGCAGGTTTACGTACTTGACCGTTTCCTGCTCCGTCGGGTTGAGTTGCGGCAGGATGGCTTCGCGCACTGTCGTTGACATGGGCACACCGCGTTCCACGCCGAGAATCTTGCCGGCTTCGGGATCGTTGACGAAGAAGCTGATGAACTTCGCGGCGGCTTCGCCCTGTTTGCTCGTTGCACCCACACTCCAGATCAGTGCCGGACGGTAATAATGGCCGGATGGACCGCCCTTCTTTTCGCGCGGCAGCATGGTGATGCCGAGCTTGTTCTTGATGATCAACTGATAGCCGATCATCTGGTTGGAATAAGCCATGCCGATCACCGATTTGCCGAGACCGAGGCAATTGGTATCGATGGTATTCTGATCGAGCGTCTGCACGTCGGCAGCAACAGTGCCGCCCGCCTTGCGCAGTGTCTCCCAGTAGTCGAACCATTCCCTGGCATCGTCGGCCGTGAAGCCGAGCCCAGCGCTTTCCCTGCCAAAGAGGCTTTTGCCGCGCTGGCGCAGCCAGGCATCGAACACATAGGCATAGCGCGCCGCATAGGGGCCGCCGCCCTTGCCCGAGGACTTGGCGAGTTCTACGGCGAGCTTGGCATACTCATCCCAGGTGAGGTCGGCCGTCGGCAGCGGGATGCCTGCCTTCTCGAATTCGACCGTGTCGAAGAACATCGAGAAGGAGTTGAGACCGAGGCCGACACCATAGAGCTTGCCGTCGATGGTGGTCAGCTTCAGCATGTCGGCGCCGAAGCTGTCGACCTTCAGCGTCGAAGGGACGAATTCATCGAGCGGCAGGCAGGCGCCGCGCTTGGAATAGTCGGAAATCGTTCCCGGCTCGAGCTGAAATATGTCGGCGATCGAGCGGCCGGCCATCTGCGTTGCGAGCTTCGTCCAATAACCGTCGCCCGAAAGCGATTCACCAACAATGGTGACGCCGGGCGTCTTGGATTGATAGAGCTTGGCGACATCGAGTGTGCGCTTGGCACGGTCGTTGGAACCCCACCACATAGCCCTGAGCTGCGCATCTTCGGCAAAGGCCGGAATGGCGCTTCCGGCGCCGAAGGCGAGGCCGGCGGCCGCACCGGCTGAACCCATCAGGAATGAACGGCGATTGACCTGCATGATATCCTCCTTGTCCCAATATGCCCCGCTGCCATCCTCCAATGGCCTGTCGGGGCATTTCGGCAAACAGGGTACGCAAAAAAATATTTATTGCAAGAAGTAATCATTTTCTTGCAAATTTGCATAACTTGCATAATGTTTGCCTATGAACGACCAAAAGATCAGACGGCCGCGTCAGGCCGATATAGCCACATTGGCCGGCGTCTCCGTCTCCACGGTGTCGCGCGTGCTTGCCAACGAACCTGGTATCAGCGAAACCGTTCGCCGCCAGATCCTGAAGGTGGCGGCCGAGCACGGCTACCCGGTCAAGCCGGCTTCCGAAGCCGTTGCCGGGGGGCTGGCGCTGATTGCCAGCGACGGCGTCACGGGCGGTCTCAGCGTTTTCTATGAAGCGATCGTCGACGGCTTGCGTGCCGGAGCCGTCGACGCAGGCATGCCGTTCGAGGTCCGGCTGGTCCGGGAGGATCGCACCACGCCGGATGCCGTGCGCGACCATATGCAGGCGGCAGGCGCCGAAGGTCTCTTCCTCGTCGGCATCGATCCGAACGAGATGTTGCGCGGCTGGCTGCAAGCCGGCATGACGCCGACCGTTCTTGTCAACGGCACCGATCCCAGGATGCAGTTCGATGGCGTTTCGCCGGCTAATTTCTTTGGAGCCTATGAGGCGACCAGCCGGTTGACCAAGGCCGGCCATCGCCGCATCCTGCATCTGAGCGGCTCCCACCGCCATACGATCCGGGAGCGCGTGCGCGGTTTCGAGGCGGCGATCGCCGCCGTCCCCGGTGCCGAGGGCCGTTTTGTGTCCATGACGCTGCAGGGCAGCGCCAGCCGCGAGGCCCATGAACACACGGCTGCGATCCTTGCCGAAAATGCCGGTTTCACCGCCGCCTTCTGCATGAATGATTTCATCGCCGTCGGCGTGCTCGAGGCGGTCACCGAAGCCGGTCTGCGTGTGCCGGAAGATTTCGCGATCGTCGGCTTCGATGATCTGCCCTGCGCGCTGATGACCAATCCGCAGCTTTCCACCATGCGCGTCGACCGCGCCGCTCTCGGGCGCGAGGCCGTTTCGCTGATGCTGTCCCGTTTCCGCGACAGGACGGCACCGGCGCGCCACATCTGCCAGGCAGTCGTTCCCGTTCCGGGAGGGACCGTTGTGAACGTCGAACCCCGTGAGTGACGCCGATGACCTATGATCCCGCCAGCGCCAACCCGCTCGCAGGCAATCCGCTCGAAACCCGTGCCGATATGAGCCGCGCCCTCCTTGATCTGTTCGATCCGCTGCTTCCCTGCTTTTCGAAGGACAATGCCCGCGTCAGGTTGAGCGGCACCGCCGCCCATTTCGACCGGGCGGCGGCCGACCTCGAAGGCTTCGCCCGGCCGCTCTGGGGATTGGCGCCGCTTGGTGCCGGCAACGGCGACTTTGCCCATTGGCATCGTTTCGCCGAAGGCCTCGCAAACGGCACCGATCCCGCCCATCCCGAATATTGGGGAACGGTCAATGGCCGCGATCAGCGGATGGTCGAGCTTGCCGCTCTCGGTTTTGCCCTGGCCCTGGTGCCGGAAAAGATCTGGGAACCGCTCGATGCGCGTGCCCGCGGCAATGTGATCGCCTATCTCAAGCATGTCAGGCAGTTCGACTATGCCGACAACAACTGGAAATTCTTCCGGATTTTCGTCGACATCGCGCTCGATCGTCTCGGCGCCGATTTCGACCGCAGCCTGACGCGGCAATATCTGCAGGAACTCGAAGGCTTCTATATCGGCGACGGCTGGTATCGCGACGGCAACGTGCGCCGCATCGACCATTACATTCCCTTTGCCATGCATTTCTATGGCCTGATCTATTCGAAGCTCGTCGACGACGATTATGCAAAGCGCTATCGCGAGCGCGCGATCCTTTTTGCCCGGGATTTCCGGCATTGGTTTGCCGCGGACGGGGCGACGATCCCCTTCGGCCGCAGTCTGACCTATCGCTTCGCCTGCGCCGGCTTCTGGTCGGCGCTTGCCTTTGCCGATGTTGAAGCTCTGCCCTGGGGTGAGGTCAAGCATCTCTGCCTGCAGCATCTGCGCTGGTGGAAGGACAAGCCGATTGCCGATCGCGACGGCGTGCTGTCGATCGGTTTCGGCTATCCAAACCTGCTGATGTCCGAAAGCTACAATTCCACCGGTTCGCCCTATTGGGCCTTCAAGGCCTTCCTGCCGCTGGCGATCGCGGAGGATCATCCATTCTGGACCGCGACGGAAAAAGCGCCGGAGCAGGCGCCTGAGGTCGTTCCCCAGCACCATCCCGGCATGGTGATCATGCGGGCGGGCGGCGATGTCGTGGCGCTATCCTCCGGCCAGGAAAATCTGCAGATGCGGTTCGGCACGGAAAAATACGCCAAGTTCGCCTATTCCGCCCGCTACGGCTTCAGCGTCGAGGCCGATGAGCGCGCCTTTGCGCTCGCCGCCTTTGATTCGATGCTGGCCTTCAGCGATGACGGCCTGCACTACCGGGTGCGCGAAACGAACGAGGAGGCCAGGCTCGCAGGCGACGTGCTTTTTGCGAAATGGTCGCCTTTCCCGGATGTCGGCGTCGAAACCTGGCTCGTGCCCGCAGTACCTTGGCATATCCGCCTCCACCGGGTGAGGACAAGCCGGCCGCTGCGGATTGCCGAAGGCGGATTTGCCATCGGTCGCCGGGATTTCGAGCTGGATAGGCTGTCCGCCTCGAATGGGGTTGCCTATGCAATCGGCGAGGCCGATTTCACCGGCATTCTCGATCTCGGCTCTTCGGTGAAACGGTCCGGGCTCGTCCAGAAGGCAATGCCCAACACCAATGTGATCGTTGCGAAAACCCTCGTGCCGCAGCTGCGCGGCCAGATTCCGGCCGGCGAAACCATCCTGGTGACGGCGGTGCTGGGGCTTGACAATCCCGCTGCCGTTTCGTCTGCCTGGACAAGACCGCCGAAAGCGCCTGACATTACGGCGCTGGAGGCCGTGGTGAGGGAAAGGGGCGTGACGGTGAGCGCCATCGAAGCGCCGGGGCAGATGCCATGAGCCATCCGGCGATTGTCCTTGCCATGCAGCCGTCGCGCACCGAGCATGTCTTGCCGGATGAGGTTCTGCGCCGGCTGGACGGCATCGGCCGCCTGCTGGACGCTAAACCGCTGCAGCGTTTCGACGACGAGCGTGCGAGGCGTCTGCTGGCCCAGGCCGAAATCCTGATCACCGGCTGGGGCGGACCCTATGCCGGGACCGAAATGCTTACCGCGGCGCCGCACCTCAAGCTCATCGTTCATGCTGCGGGCACGGTCAAGGGCGTCATCGACGACGCCATCTTCGCGGCCGGTATCCCGGTCAGCCATGCGGCCGAGGCCAACGCCGTGCCGGTTGCCGAATTCACGCTTGCCGCGATCATCTTCGCCGGCAAGCGGGTCTTCCGTTTCCGCGATCTCTATGTCGCCGATCGCAACCGCGACCGGACCCATTCGATGCAGCGTCAGGCGATCGGAAATTACCGCCGCACCGTCGGCATCGTCGGCGCTTCGCGCATCGGTCGGCGCGTCATCGAGCTGTTGAAACCCTTCGACTACAGGCTGCTGCTCTCCGATCCCACGCTCGATGCCGCCGAGGCGGCCTGCCTCGGAGCGGAAAAGGTCGAGCTCGACGAATTGATGCGGCAAGCCGATATCGTTTCCCTGCATGCGCCGTCGCTGCCCTCGACGCAGCATATGATCGATGCGCGAAGGCTGTCGCTGATGAAGGACGGGGCGACACTCATCAACACGGCGCGCGGCATTCTTATCGATGAGGCCGCACTGCTCTCAGTGCTGAAGAGCGGCCGCATCGACGCGGTCATCGACGTCACCGATCCGGAGATCCCTGAGCCCGATTCTGCTTTCTACGATCTGCCGAATGTCTTTCTGACGCCGCATATTGCCGGCGCCGTCGGCCTGGAACGGGCGCGCCTCGGCGAGATGGCGGCTGACGAGGTCGAGCGCTTCGTGGCCGGTCGGCCGCTGCTCTACCAAATCCGCCGGGAGAATCTCGAAAACATCGCCTGACGCGTGCCTCGCCGAGCGAGCTTACACAGCAGGCGTCAGCGTGACGACCTCAGCGAATTCGGCGAACCGTCATTGGCAAGCTCAGGCATCAGCTCGGCGATGTCGACCACCTTGCCGGTGCGCGAGCTCGTCAGCGCGGCAATACCGCAAAGCACGGACATGGCGCCCGCCCGCGTGCCGGCGCGCTGCGCGAGCCTGTCTTCCATATCCGGCTTGAAGATCATGTTGCGCATCCGGTCGTCGCCGCCGTAATGGCCGCCGGTGAAATGCGGAACGACGATGCGCTCCACCGCCTCCTTGCCGTTCGGGAAATTCCGGATCAGCAGAATCGTGTCCTGCTTCGGCTCTTCCCAGGGCTGGGCCTCGTATTGGCGAAGCTCGATCCGCCCCTTGGTGCCGTTGAAGGCGAGGTGATGGCCTTCGATCGGCTGGAAAGTGTTCAGCGAATAGGAGACGTGGACGTTGTTGCGGTAACGGAGCGACACCACCATCGTATCGGGAATGTCGATGTCCTCGCGGAAGACGCAGCCGTCGCGGAAGTAGCCGTCGATCTTCGAGGGATCCTCGTAGAGCTGGTCGAGGAAGGGATCGGCTTCAAGATCGAGATAGTAGTCGCATTCCTGCGTGTGCGGACAGAGCTTGCAGCGGGGCCCGCGGAACGGGCCCTTGCGGCCGTAATTCTGCAGGTCGGCAAACGAGGTGACGGACTCCGGATCGCTGTCGAGATACCAGTTCAGCAGATCGAAATGATGCGTTGCCTTGTGGACGAATAGGCTGCCGGAATTTTCCGTATAGGCGTGCCAGCGACGGAAGTAGTCGGCGCCGTGCTTGGTGTTGAGATACCAGTGGAAGTCGACTGAGGTCACCCGGCCGATCTCGCCGGCGTTCAGCAGTTCCTTGATCTTGCCGGCCGTCGGCGCATAGCGATAATTGAAGGAGACGTCGACCCGGCGGCCGGTGCGCTTTTCTGCGTCGAGAATCCGGCGAATTTTCTCGATCGAGGTGGTCATCGGCTTTTCGGTGATGACATCGATGCCGGACTCCAGCGCCCGCACAATGATATCGTCATGCGTATGGTCGGGCGTGCAGACGATGACCAGATCCGGCTTCTGCTCGACGAGCATGGAATCGATATTGTCATAGAGCGGCGCGTTGCTGCCGATCATGTTGCGGGCGCGCTCGCCGCGCAGCGAATTCTTCTCGACGATGGCTGTGAGGTCGACATGTTCGCGCCAGCCGGCCAGCAGATCCTTGCCCCACATGGTGGTGCCGCGGTTCCCGGTGCCGATCAGGGCAAAACGGCGTTTCTCCATCGAATGATCCTCCTGCATGCGTGATGAAACAATTATTGAAAATCAGATCTGGCAGCAGCTCCGGAAGCGTTCGACGCAGGTGGCGATCACCTCGTCGGCCGGGCGTTTCCACCAGGTCTCGGCCGAGAAGATCTCCACCTCCTGCGCGCCGAAGAAGCCGGCGGCCTCGATCATTCGTCTTATGCCTTTGAGGTCGATCACGCCATCGCCCATCATGCCGCGGTCGAGCAGCATATCCCGGGTCGGCACCAGCCAGTCGCAGATGTGATGGGCAAAGATGCGTTTCATGCGGCCCGCTCGAGCAATCTGGTTGGCAAGATCGGGGTCCCACCAGACATGGTAGACATCGATCGCCACCCCGACATCCTCGCCAAGCGGCTCGCACATGTCGAGCGCCTGACCGAGCGTGTTCACGCAGGCGCGGTCGGCGGCATACATCGGATGCAGCGGTTCGATCGCGAGCTTCATGCCGGCCGCCTGCGCATGCGGCAGCACGGCGGCAATGCCGTCGAACACCATCTGACGGGCCGCAACGATATCCTTCGAACTGCCCGGCAGGCCGCCGACGACGAGCACGAGGCAGTCGGCTGAAAATGCGGCCGCCTCGTCGATGGCGCGCCTGTTGTCGTCGAGATTTTTCTGCCAGTCGGCATTATTTGCCGCCGGGAAGAAACCGCCGCGGCAAAGCCCGGTCAGCTTGATGCCGTTCGATTTGACGATGCGCACCGCCTCGTCAAGACCGACCTTGGCGACCTGATCGCGCCAGGGCGCGATCGAGGTGATGCCGTGTTTCAGGCAGATGTCGACGGCTTCGGCAAAGCCACATTGCTCGCGGATCGTCGCCAGATTGATCGAAAGTCCTTCGACCTGCATGTCATTCTCCTCCCAGCCGGTGTCCCGCTTCAGTTGACGCCGTGGACGGCGAGCACCTGGCGCATGCGGCTTGCGGCGAGTTCGGGGTCGGCCAGCACCCGCGCTTTGTCGGCCAGACGGAAAAGCTCCGCCAGGTGCGCCAGCGAGCGAGTGCTCTGCTGTCCGCCGACCATGACGAAATGATCCTGCAGACCGTTGAGATAGGCGAGGAAGACGACGCCGGTCTTGTAGAAGCGCGTCGGCGCCTTGAAGATGTGGCGCGACAGCGGTACGGTCGGCTCCAGCAGATCGAAGAATTCATGGTTGCTCTTGCGACCGAGCGCTTCGAGGGCCGCCGAAGCTGCCGGCGCGATCGCATCGAAAATACCGAGCAGCGCGTCGGAATGACCCGCTTCGTCGCCGGCGATCAGTTCGGCATAGTTGAAATCGTCGCCGGTATACATGCGCACGCCCTTCGGCAGTTGGCGGCGCATCGCCACTTCCTTCTCCTTGGAGAGCAGCGAGATCTTGATGCCGTCGACCTTGTCGGCATGGGCCCTAATCACCTCGAGGCAGGTCTCCATGGCTTTCAGATGGTCGCCATTGCCCCAATACCCCTCGAGCGCCGGATCGAACATTTCGCCGAGCCAATGGATGATGACAGGGTCTTTCACCTGGCGGAGGATGCGGTCGTAGACGCTGACATAGTCGTCCGGCCCCTTGGCGGCGGCGGCAAGTGCCCGGCTCGCCATCAGGATGATGCGGCCGCCGGCCGCCTCCACCGTTTCGATCTGCTCCTCATAGGCCCTGAGAATAGTGTCGACGGTGACGTCGGGGCCAGGCGTCAGATGATCGGTGCCGGCCCCGCAGGCAATCATCGCATCCTTGCGCCCGGCCGCTTCATCAAGCGCCCGGCGGATCAGCTCGCGCGCTTCCGGCCAGCCGAGGCCCATGCCGCGCTGCGCCGTATCCATCGCCTCGGCAACGCCGAGGCCGAGATCCCAGAGCCGGTGGCGGAAGGCAAGCGTCCGCTCCCAGTCGATCGCCGGCGTCAGCCACGGATCGTTGTCGGCAAGCGGATCCGCAACGACATGAGCGGCGGCAAAGGCGATGCGTGGAAAGGACTTGGCGTCGCGCTTGGCGACCGCGATCGGCGTGCCGGTCAGCGTATAGGGGACGATCTTGCCGTCGAGGGGGAGATTGATCGTCGTCACGGTTCAGAGCTCCAGTGCGGGAACGTCGAGCCAGCGGCGTTCGGCCCAGGATTTCAGGCCGAGCTCGGCGAGCTGCACGCCCTTGGCGCCGGCTTCCAGGCCATAGGGCCACGGCGCATCTTCGACGACATGGCGGATGAACATTTCCCACTGCGCCTTGAAGCCGTTGTCGAAGGCCTGGGTGTCCGGAACCTCGTCCCAGGTCTTGTAGAAGTCGATCGTCTGCGGTTGATCCGGGTTCCAGACCGGCTTCGGCGTGTTGACGCGGTGTTGGCTCCAGCATTTCGTCAGGCCGGCGACGGCCGAACCATGGGTGCCGTCGACCTGGAAGGTGACGAGATCGTCACGACGGACGCGCACCGCCCAGGAGGAATTGATCTGCGCGATCGCGCCGCCCTCGAGCTCGAAGGTCGCATAGGCCGCATCATCCGTATCGCAATCATAGGGCTTGCCCTGTTCGTCGATGCGGCGCGGAATATGCGTCGCGCCAAGACAGGAGACGGCCTTCACTTCGCCGAACAGATTGTCGAGCACGTAACGCCAGTGGCAGAGCATGTCGAGAATGATGCCGCCGCCGTCGCCCTTGCGGTAGTTCCAGGACGGACGCTGGGCGGGCACGCCCCAATCGCCTTCGAAGACCCAGTAGCCGAATTCGCCGCGCACCGAGAGGATCTTGCCGAAGAAGCCGGAATCCCTGAGCAGCGCCAGCTTGCGCAGGCCGGGCAGGAAAAGCTTGTCCTGCACGACGCCGTGCTTGAGGCCCGAGCGGCGCGCCTTGCGGGCAAGGTCGACCGCCACTTGCAGGTCGTCGGAGATCGGCTTTTCGCAATACACGTGCTTGCCGGCATCGAGCGCCTTGGACAGCAGCTCGGCGCGCATCAACGTCGTGCCGGCGTCGAAGAAGATCGTGTCGTCGGGATTGGCGAGCGCGGCGTCGAGATCGGTCGACCAGCGCTTGATGCCGTGCTTCTTCGCCAGCTCTTCCATCTTGGCGCCGTTGCGGCCGACGATGATCGGGTCGATCTCGAGTTTCTCGCCCGATTTCAATGTGATGCCGCCCTGGTCGCGGAAGGCGAGAATCGAGCGCACCAGGTGCTGATTGTAACCCATGCGGCCGGTGACGCCGTGCAAGATGATCCCCAAGCGTGCCATTTTATCCTCCCAGCAATCTTTTGCGGCGGGAGCGGGCATCGTCGCCCGGCCCTCCCGAGCCGGTAACTAAACAGTTACTTGATGGCAGAAGAGCGGCGCGGCTGTCAAGCGTCAAATCCGATTTTTGAAATTCAGCGCTTGATCGAGGCGAGCGTGACGTGGACGATATGCCTTTCCCAGGCATTGAGATGAGTCGGCTCGATCAGGTCGCGGCCGAAGATCGTCGAAAGCGTGTACTGGTTCGACAGGTAGAAATAACCGAGTGAGGCGATTGTCAGGTAGACATGCAGGGGATCGGCGGTTTCGATGAAGACACCCTGTTTCTTTCCCTGCTCGAGCACTTGAGAAAGCTCGCCGATCAGATGCGAATGCAGTTCCTTGAGCCGGACGGACTGGCGCAGCCAGCGGGCGCGATGCAGATTTTCTGTGCCGAGCAGGCTGAGGAATTCCGGGTGCTGGAGAAAATAACGCCAGGTGAACAACGCCAGTTCGCCGATGCCCTCCTCCGGGCTGCGGTCGCCGATATGAAGCGCGCGCTCGGCGGTACGGATGCCGACATAAGCTTCTTCGAGCACGCGGAGATAGAGCTGCTCCTTGTCGCCGAAATAATGATAGAGCATGCGCTTGTTGGTGCCGGCGCGTTCGGCGATGGCGTCGACGCGGGCTCCGCCCATGCCGTTTTCGGCGAATTCCCGGGTTGCCGCCTCAAGGATCGCGGCGCGCGTCCGTTCCGGATCGCGTTGCGTCGTCCGTTCCTGAGCCGGGCGTCGAGGCCTTTTCTTCTCCCCATTCTCCCCGCTGTCGTTCATCGCTCCACCTCCGTCTCGCATGTTGCGCTCATAAGCCTTCGGTGCGAAATTGTAAAAACCGAATTTGAAGGGCTCAAACAGCCGGAGCACGATGTCGCCCGAAACCGCTCGCACTTTTCGGCACCACGCTCTAGCCGACACCGCTTGACACACTTGCCGCTTTGCTCGTAGCTTGTAACCAATTAGTTATTTATGCAAGGGTAACTAGTTTCGGAAGCGTGTGGAGGCGCTTCCCTTTGGAGGAGGAAAAAATGACCCTACGTGTAAGCAGACGTAATTTCGTTGCGGGAGGGGCCACGCTCCTTTCGCTCTCGGCGCTTGGAACCAGCGCTTTGGCACAGGAAAAGCGCTTGCGTCTCCTGTGGTGGGGCTCGCAGCCGCGCGCAGATCGTACCAACAAGGTATCGCAGCTCTATCAGTCTAAGAATTCGGGCACGTCGATCACCGGCGAATTCCTCGGCTGGGGCGATTACTGGCCGCGCCTTGCGACCCAGGTCGCCGGTCGCAACGCGCCCGACGTGATCCAGATGGATTACCGCTATATCGTTCAGTATGCCCGGCGCGGCGCGCTTGCCCCGCTCGAATCCTATATGCCGGCCAAGCTCAACCTCGACGATTTCGACAAGGCGCAGATCGAAGGCGGCAGCGTCGACGGCCATCTCTATGGCGTCAGCCTCGGCGCGAATTCGGCCGCCACGGTCCTGAACACCACCGCCTTCAAGGAAGCCGGCGTCGATCTGCCGACGCAGGCGACCACTTGGGAAGAGTTCGCCCGCATGGGTGCGGAGATCACCAAGGCCGGTAAACGCAAGGGCATGTTTGGCATGGCCGACGGCAGCGGCGGTGAACCGCTGTTCGAAAACTGGCTGCGCCAGCGCGGCAAGGCGCTTTATACCGCCGACGGCAAGATCGCCTTCGGCGTGGACGACGCCTCGGAATGGTACGACATGTGGGCCAAGTTCCGTGAGGCCGGCGCCTGCGTTCCCGCCGATGTCCAGGCTCTCGACAAGAACGATATCGACACCAACACGGTCTCGCTCGGCAAGTCGGCTGCCGGTTTTGCCCATTCCAACCAGTTCGTCGCCTATCAGGCAATGAACAAGGACAAGCTGGCGCTGACCAACTATATGCGGATCAAGGCGGATTCGAAGGGTGGCCATTATCGCAAGCCTTCGATGTTCTTCTCGGTCTCGGCCCAGTCGCAAGCGGTCGACCTGGCCGTGGACTACGTCAATTTCTTCGTCAAGAACCCCGAGGCAGCGGTCCTCCTGGATGTCGAACGCGGCATTCCGGAATCGAGCGCCATGCGCGAGGTCGTCGCGGCGAAGCTCGATGAGAACGGCAAGGTTCCGCTGGAATATGTCAGCGGCCTTGGCGATCTCGCCGGCAAATTGCCGCCGCCGCCGCCCGCCGGCGCCGGTGAAGGCGAACTGATGCTGCGTAACATCGCGGAGCAGGTGGCCTTCGGACAGCTATCTCCTGCCGATGGCGGCAAACAGCTTGTCACCGAAATCACGCAGATTCTCGCACGAGGCTGATCCCGTATGAGCAATGCGATGCGCACGCCCGCAGGGGCCATAAATGTGGAAAGATATCAGGGGGCCGTGGCCGAAGGACGTTTCAGGCGTCTCTGGAACGCCAATGCTCCCGGCTATCTCTTCCTTCTTCCATGGCTCATCGGCTTTTTCGGGCTGACGCTCGGGCCGGCCCTTATTTCGCTCTACCTCTCCTTCACCGACTTCGACATGCTGCAGTCGCCGAGGTGGGTGGGAATAGCGAATTACGTGCGCATCGCCACGGCGGATCCGAAATTTTCGGCCGCCATGCACGTCACCTTGACCTATGTCGTCTTCTCCGTCCCGTTCAAACTGACCTTCGCCTTGCTGGTCGCCATGGCGCTGAACCGCGGCCTGCGCGGGTTGCCGATCTATCGGGCCATCTTCTATCTCCCCTCATTGCTGGGCGGCAGCGTGGCGATCGCCGTGCTCTGGCGTCAGCTTTTCGCCAGCGATGGCCTCGTCAATGCCGCGCTCTCGCATTTCGGCATCGAAGGTCCGAGCTGGATCTCGCATCCGAACTATTCGATCTACACGCTGGTGGCGCTGTCGGTCTGGCAGTTCGGCTCGCCGATGATTATTTTCCTGGCCGGCCTGCGCCAGATCCCGCAGGACATGTATGAGGCGGCCAGCCTCGACGGCGCCTCGAAATTCCGGCAATTCTACAAGATCACCCTGCCGCTTCTGACGCCGGTGATCTTCTTCAATGCCGTCGTCCAGACGATCGAAGCCTTCAAGGCCTTCACGCCGGCCTTCATCATATCAGGCGGCACGGGCGGCCCGATCAACTCGACGCTGTTCTACACGCTCTACCTCTATCAGGAAGCCTTCGGCAATTTCCGCATGGGCTATGCCTCGGCGCTTGCCTGGATCCTGGTGGTGATCATCGCGATCTTCACCGCTTTCTCCTTCCTGACCTCGCGTTATTGGGTGCACTACGATGACTGAGATGACCGCTTCCGTCACTGCGGCCAGGCCGCCATCGGATATCAACAAACGCAGCCTGCCGGGGTCGCTCATCATCCACGCCCTGCTGATCGCCGCGTCGCTTCTCATGCTCTATCCGCTGTTGTGGATGGTTTCGGCATCGGTCAGACCGGAAAACGAGATCTTCTCCTCGACCTCGCTTATCCCGTCGTCGATCGATCTCTCCTCCTATGCGCGCGGCTGGGTCGGCCTCGATGTCAGCTTTGGCCGGTTCTTCTGGAATTCGCTCGTCATCTCGCTGCTGGTGGTGACCGGCAATGTTATCGCCTGTTCGCTGACGGCCTTCGCCTTTGCGCGGCTGCGTTTTGCCGGCCGGAACTTCTGGTTCGCGATCATGCTCGGCACGCTGATGATCCCCTATCACGTGACGCTGATCCCACAATATGTGCTCTTCCTCAACCTCGGCTGGGTTAACACCATCCTGCCGCTCGTCGTGCCGAAGTTCCTGGCAAGCGATGCCTTCTTCATCTTCCTGATGGTGCAGTTCTTCCGCGGCATCCCGCGCGAACTCGATGAGGCGGCGATGATGGATGGCTGCAGCGCCTGGCGCATCTACTGGAAGATCATGCTGCCGCTGTCGCTGCCGGTGCTGGCGACGGCCGCCATCTTCTCCTTCATCTGGACCTGGGACGATTTCTTCGGTCCGCTGATCTACCTGAACGACATGAACACCTATACGATCCAGCTCGGCCTGCGCACCTTCGTGGATTCCACCAGCGCATCGGATTGGGGTGGCCTGTTCGCCATGTCGACTCTGACGCTGGTGCCGGTCTTCTTCTTCTTCCTGTTCTTCCAGCGCCTTCTGATCGAGGGCATCGCCACGACGGGCATGAAGCGCTGATGGCGGCAACGGGAAAGAACGAGATGAGCATCAGGACGGTCGCGATTGTCGGCTGCGGTATCGGCCGCTCCCATATCGTCGAGGGTTATTTGCCGCATGCCGACAAGTTCAAGGTCGCGGCAATCTGCGACCTGAATGAACAGCGTCTGGCGGCCGTCGGCGACGAGTTCGGCATCGAACGGCGTACCACCTCCTTCGCCGAGCTGCTCGCCGACGACACGATCGACATCATCGATATCTGCACCCCGCCGGGCATCCATCTGGAGCAGGTGGTCGCCGCGCTCGCCGCCGGTAAACATGTCGTTTGCGAAAAGCCGCTGACCGGTTCGCTTGCCGGCGTCGATACCATCATGGAAGCGGAAAGGAACGCCAAAGGCGTGCTGATGCCGATCTTCCAATACCGCTATGGCGACGGTATCCAGAAGGCCAAGCGGATCATCGACGCCGGTATTGCCGGCAAAGCCTATACGGCCTCGGTCGAAACCTTCTGGCTGCGCAAGCCGGAATATTACGCCGTGCCCTGGCGCGGCAAATGGGCGACGGAACTCGGCGGTGTGCTCGTCACCCATGCCCTGCATCTGCACGACATGCTGATGCATCTCATGGGTCCGGCGGCAAGGGTCTTCGGCCGCGTCGCCACCCGCGTCAACGATATCGAGGTCGAGGATTGCGCCTCCGCCAGCCTGCTGATGGAAAACGGCGCCTTCGTCTCGCTGTCCTGCACGCTTGGTTCGCAGGAGCAGATGAGCCGGCTTAGGCTGCATTTCGAGAATGTCACTTTCGAAAGCACCCATGAGCCCTACACACCAGGCAAGGATCCCTGGAAGATCATCGCCGCGAATGACGACGTGCAGGAAAAGATCGACCGGGTGGTCGGCGACTGGCAGCCGGTCGCGCCGCGCTTCACCACCCAGATGGGCCAGTTCCATGCCTTCCTCAGCGGTCAAGGACCGCTGCCGGTGACAACGACGGACGCGCGCCGCGCGCTGGAACTCGTCACCGCCATCTACCAGTCTTCCGACAGCGGCGCTGAAGTGCCGCTGCCGGTCGGTCCCGACAGTCCGAAATACGCCGATTGGCGCGCAAGAACGAAGTAATCGGCAAAAGAGAGGTTTTGAGAAGATGGCAACCAGTGTCGTTCTTCAGAAGGTCGAGAAGCGTTATGGCTCGCTGGACGTGATCCATGGCATCGACCTGACGATCGATCCCGGCGAATTCGTCGTTTTTGTCGGCCCCTCGGGCTGCGGAAAATCGACCCTTCTGCGCATGATCGCCGGTCTCGAGGAGATCTCGGGCGGCGCGTTGCTGCTCGACAGCGAGCGCATGAACGAAGTGGCGCCGGCCAAGCGCGGCATCGCCATGGTCTTCCAGTCCTACGCGCTCTATCCTCATATGTCGGTCTATAAGAACCTCGCCTTCGGCCTGGAGACGGCGGGTTACAAGAAGGCCGATATTCAGCCGAAAGTGAAGCGGGCCGCCGAGATCCTGCAGATCGAGAAGCTCCTGGAGCGCAAGCCGAAGGCGCTCTCCGGCGGCCAGCGCCAGCGTGTCGCGATCGGCCGCGCCATCGTGCGCGAGCCGCGTATTTTCCTGTTCGACGAGCCGTTGTCGAACCTCGATGCCGAACTGCGCGTGCAGATGCGCGTCGAAATCTCCCGCCTGCACCGCAGCCTCGGCAACACGATGATCTATGTCACCCATGACCAGGTCGAAGCCATGACGATGGCGGACAAGATCGTGGTGTTGAATTCCGGCCGCATCGAGCAGGTCGGCGCGCCGCTCGATCTTTACAACAACCCGGCCAACCGCTTCGTCGCCGGTTTCATCGGCAGCCCGAAGATGAATTTCCTGAAGGCCCGCATCGAGCAGGTCGGTGAGACCGAAACCAGCATCCATGTCTGCGGCAATTCCGTCCATCTGCCGCGCCGGTTGAAAGGCGCGGTCGGACAGGATGTCACCTTCGGCATCCGCCCCGAGCATCTTTCGCTGACCGAAGGCGCTATCACGCTCTCGACCGTCAATGTCGATCTCGTCGAAAACCTGGGCGGCGCCACCATGCTCTACACCACGACGCCGGATAGCCAGCTCCTGACCGTCGCGCTTGACGGCCAGCAGAAGGTGGAACGTGGCACCAATGTGAAGACCTTCTTCGATCCGGCCCGCTGCCACGTCTTCGACGCCGCCGGCAAGACGATCTAAGCGCTGCTTGACATAGGATCCTCCTCTGCCCCATCATTTCCGAAGGGGCTGAAGGGGAATAAGCATGACGCCTGAAGATAGGATTCATGCGCTTGGCATCTGGCAGGGCCCGATCGATATTTCGCCGATAGCAGGCGGCATCACCAACAGGAACTACCTGGTCAGCGATGCCGTCGCGCGTTGCGTCGTCAGGCTCGGCACCGATATCCCGATCCATCACATCAGCCGGCAGAACGAACTTGCCGCAAGCCGTGCGGCGCATGCCGCCGGCATATCGCCTGCCGTCATCCATCATTCGCCGGGCGTTCTGGTGCTCGAATATATCGAGGCGAGAGCGCTTTCGCCTGATGATATCAGGAGGCCGGAAACGCTCGCCCGGGTCGTGCCGCTGGTGCGCGCCTGCCACCGCGACATCGCCCGGCATTTCCGCGGCCAGGCGATGATCTTCTGGGTCTTTCACGTCATCCGCGATTACGCCGCCAATCTGAAGGCCGCGGGCAGCGCCTATCTGCCTCTGCTGCCGGCGCTGGTCGGCCGAGCCGAGGCGCTGGAAGAAGCGGCAGGGCCTTTCGAAATCGCCTTCGGCCACAACGACCTGCTGGCCGCCAATTTTCTCGACGACGGCAAGCGGCTCTGGCTGATCGACTGGGATTATGCCGGCTTCAACACGCCGCTTTTCGATCTCGGCGGATTGGCCTCCAACAATGAGCTCCCGCAAACGGCAGAACACACGATGCTGGAGACCTATTTCGACCGGCCGCTGACCGATGATCTCAGCAGGCGCTATGGCGCGATGAAATGCGCTTCGCTGCTGCGCGAGACGCTCTGGAGTATGATTTCGGAAATCCATTCCAGCATCGATTTCGACTATGCCGCCTATACGGCCGAAAATCTCGCGCGTTTCGAACGCGCCTATCAAGCCTTTGAACAGGATCAATAAATGACGAGGGAATTACCGAAGACGGCGAAAGCCGTGGTCATCGGCGGCGGCATCATAGGCTGTTCGACAGCCTATCATCTCGGCAAGCTCGGCTGGACCGATACCGTCCTGCTGGAGCGCAAGAAGCTCACCTCCGGCACCACCTTCCATGCCGCCGGCCTCGTCGGCCAGCTGCGCACCAGCGCCAACATCACCCAGCTTCTCGGTTATTCCGTCGATCTCTACAAGCGGCTGGAGGAGGAGACCGGCCTCGGCACCGGCTGGAAGATGAATGGCGGCCTGCGCCTTGCCTGCAACGAGGAGCGCTGGACCGAGGTCCGGCGCCAGGCGACCACCGCCCAGTCCTTCGGCCTCGAAATGCAATTGCTGACGCCGCAGGAAGCATTCGATCTCTGGCCGCTGATGACAACGGACGATCTCGTCGGCGCCGCCTTCCTTCCCACGGACGGCCAGGCCAATCCCTCCGACATCACCCAGGCGCTGGCGAAAGGCGCCCGCATGTCAGGCGTTTCGATCTTCGAGGACACCGAAGTCATCGACCTGGAAATCGACAAGGGAAGGATCCGCGCCGTCGTCACCGCTGAGGGACGCATCGAATGCGAGCGCGTCGTCGTCTGCGCCGGCCAGTGGACGCGCGCCTTTGCCGCCCGCTTCGGCGTCAACGTGCCGCTGGTCTCCGTCGAGCATCAATACATCATCACCGAATCCTTCGGCGTGCCCTCCAACCTGCCGACCCTGCGCGATCCCGATCGCCTGACCTACTACAAGGAAGAAGTCGGCGGCATCGTCATGGGCGGCTATGAGCCGAATCCCATTCCCTGGGCGCAAAACGGCATCCCCGACGGCTTCCACTACACGCTGCTGGACAGCAATTTCGATCATTTCGAGCAAATCATGGAACAGGCGCTCGGCCGCGTTCCGGCACTGGAAAATGTCGGCGTCAAGCAGCTGCTGAACGGCCCGGAAAGCTTCACGCCGGATGGCAACTTCATTCTCGGCGAGGCGCCGGAGCTGAAGAATTTCTTCGTCGGCGCCGGCTTCAACGCCTTCGGCATCGCCTCGGCCGGCGGCGCCGGCATGGCGCTTGCCGAATGGGTGACGAAGGGCGAACCGCCCTATGATTTGTGGCCGGTCGATATCCGCCGCTTCGGCCGTCCGCATTTCGATACCGACTGGGTGCGCACCCGCACGCTCGAAGCCTATGGCAAACATTACACCATGGCCTGGCCGTTCGAGGAGCATTCGAGCGGCCGCCCCTGCCGCAAATCGCCGCTTTACGACCGGCTGAAGGCGCAGGGCGCCTGTTTCGGCGAAAAGCTCGGCTGGGAGCGGCCGAACTGGTTTGCCGATCTCTTCGCCAACGAGGAGCCGAAGGATGTCTACAGTTATGCCAGGCAGAACTGGTTCGACGCCGTCGGCCGCGAGCACAAGGCGGTGCGTGAAGCGGCCGTCATCTTCGACCAGACCTCCTTTGCCAAATTCGTGCTGAAGGGCAGGGATGCCGAGGCAGCGCTCTCCTGGATCGCTTCCAACGATGTCGAAAGGCCTGTGGGATCGCTCATCTACACGCAGATGCTCAACGACAAGGGCGGCATTGAATGCGACGTGACGGTCGCCCGCATCGCCGAGAACGAATATTACATCGTCACCGGCACCGGTTTTGCCACCCATGATTTCGACTGGATCGCCCGCAATATACCGGCAAAGATGCATGCCGAGCTGGTCGACGTCACGTCAGCCTATTCGGTGTTGTCGCTGATGGGACCGAATTCGCGCGCCGTGCTGGAAAACGTGACGGGCAGCGACGTCTCGAATGCGGCCTTCCCCTTCGGCCGGGTCAGGACCATCGGCATATCAGGCTGCCCGGTGCGGGCGCTGCGCATCACCTATGTCGGCGAGCTTGGTTACGAGCTGCATATTCCCGTTGAATATGCGACGACGGTCTATGACGTGCTGATGGCATCAGGCGGCGAATTCGGCCTGGTCAATGCCGGCTACCGCGCCATCGAGAGCTGCCGCCTGGAAAAGGGCTATCGCGCCTGGGGATCGGATATCGGTCCCGACCATACGCCTGTTGAAGCCGGTCTCGGTTGGGCGGTGAAGATGCGCAAGGCCATTCCCTTCCGCGGCCGCGAAGCGATCGAACGGCAGCTTGCAGGCGGGGTGAACAAGCGCCTTGCCTGCTTTGTTCCCGAAAATGCCGATACCGTGTTGCTCGGCCGTGAAACGATCTATCGCGACGGCAAGCGCGTCGGCTGGCTTTCGAGCGGCGGCTTCGGCTACACGCTGGGCAAGCCGATCGGCTATGGCTATGTCCGCAGCCCCGAGGGGGTGACCGAGGATTTCGTCCTCTCCGGCACCTATGAGCTCGATGTCGCGCGGGAGCGTATCCCCTGCAAGGTGTCACTGTCGCCGCTCTACGATCCCGATATGGCGCGTATCAAGGCGTAGCGGGGGAGTCTAGAACAGCGGCAACCTATCGTCCTGGATCAGAATCTCCAGCTTGTCGGAGACATCCTGCGTCCACGCCCGGTGTCCTGTCAAAGCCGCCGGGAAAAGTCCAGGAAGGGTGAAGAGTGCCGCCGAAATCGCCAGACCGGTGCGCGGGACATCGGCGATGAGGGCGGCGATCTCAGCCGCACGGGGGTCGCGCAACTCGTAGCGATCGCCGTTGCCGTGTTCGCCGATGGCATAGCGCATCCAAGCCGCAACAGCGATCGCGTAGGTCTCTGCCCTGTCGCCAAGGGCCAGTGCCTCGCAGGCCGGTTCCAGCAGCCGCTGCGGCAGTTTCTGCGTGCCGTCCATGGCGATCTGATAGGTGCGATGGGCGATCGCCTTGTTTGCAAAGCGTGCTATCAATTCGCTGGCATAGTGATCGAGATCGATGCCGGGAACCGCATCGAGCGTTCTCGCGGCCGCATGCATGTGCCGGTAGGCAAGTGCGGCAAGGCCGGCATCGTCCATCACGTCGCGGATGAATTCATAGCCGCCGATATAACCGAGATAGGCGAGCAGCGAATGCGCGCCGTTCAGCATCCGCAGCTTCATCTTCTCGTAGGCGGAGACATCTTCGACCATCAGCGCACCGTGCACCTTTTCCCAGGCCGGCCGGCCATTGGCGAAATGGTCTTCGATGACCCATTGCGTAAAGGGTTCGGTCTCGATCGCCGCCATATCCGTGCGGCCCGTCAGCCGCTCTGCATCGGCATAGGTCGCGTCCGTGCTGGCCGGCGTGATACGGTCGACCATCGTGGAGGGGAAGGGTACATTCGCTTCGATCCAGCGATGCAGGTCGGGATCGATGCGGGAGGTGAATTCCAGCACGAGGCGTTTCAGCACGGCGCCGTTGCTCGGCAGGTTGTCGCAGCTCAGCGGCGTAAAGGGCGCTATGCCCTTCTTCCGCCGGCGTGCCAGGCCTTCGACGAGATAACCGATGACGCCCCGCGGCGCATGCCGGTTGGCAAGGTCGGCGACAATATCGGGATGCTTCAGGTCGAGGCCACCCGTCGCAGGATCGAAGCCATAGGCCTTTTCCGTCACCGTCATGCTGACGATGCGGATATCAGGGTCCTCGAGCCGCGCCAGCAGGCCGGCCGGATCGCGCGGCGCCACATGCGCCTTCAGGATCGACCCGATCACCTGCGCCGTCGTACCTGACGTATCGCGGATCAGCATCGTATAGAGGCCATTCTGGGCAGTCAGATTATCCGCGACGTCAGGCGTGCGCAGGCTTGCCACATCGATGCCCCAGTCACCGCCCGCGGCCGAGAGCGCATCTTCCGTGAAGGGCGCGAAATGCGCGCGGAAGAATGCGCCCGGCCCAAGATGCAGGATGCCGCTCTTCAGCCGGCTGCGGTCATAGGCGGGAAGCTTCGCCGTCGGGGCGAGGCCGGAAAGGGTCTGCAGTCGTTCGCTCACAGCTTGTAGGCCTTCTTCGCATTGCCATAGGAGAGTTCGCCCGCCACGATCTCGGCGTCGCGTTTGGAAATCCGGTGCTCGGCGGCGAGCTGGGCGAGGAAGCGGCAGACTTCGCGGCGCCAGACATCATGCCGCGCTGGGATCGACAGCAGCGCGCGCGTATCATCGTTGAAACCCGCCATATTGGCAAAGCCTGCCGTCTCGACGACCTGGTCGAGATAGCGCCTTATGCCGTTCGGGCTGTCGTGGAACCACCAGGGCGGGCCGATCATCAGGCAGGGCCAATGGCCGACCATCGGCGCCATCTCGCGCGCATAGGTCGTCTCGTCGAGCGTGAAGAGCAGCACTCTGAGCCCCGGTGCATGGCCGTATTTGGAAAGCAGCGCATTCAGGCCGCCGACCCAGTCCGTGCGTGTCGGAATATCAGCGCCCATATTGGGGCCGCGCGTCGCAAAAAGCCCGCTGTCGGTATTGCGTCGGGAGCCGGCATGGATCTGCATCACCATGCCGTCTTCGGCCGAAAGCCCGGCCATCTCCGTCATCATCAGGCCGCGGAAGAGTTCGGCGTCTGCAGGCGAAAGCGGTCCCTTCAAGGCCTTGTCGAGCAGCGCCTGTTTTTCCGCAAGCGGCAGATCCGCGGTAAAGGCGGTGGGCACGCCATGGTCGGTCGCGGTGGCGCCGAACTGGCGGAAATAGGCGCGCCGGCGGCGATGCGCCTCGACCAGGCCGTCCCAGCGCGTTACGTCGGCGCCGGTGATCTCTCCGAACTTGACCAGATTGTCGCGGAAGCCGACGGCTTCGGGATCGGTGACGCTGTCCGGCCTGTAGGTGGTGCGCACCTTGCCGATCCAGCCGTCCGCCGCCATCTTCTGGTGATGCGCCAGCGGGTCGAGCGCGCCTTCGGTCGTCGCGATCGTTTCGATGCCGAATCGCTGATGCAGCGCCCGCGGGCGGAATTCGGGAAGAGCAAGCTGAGCATTGATATGGTGGTAGAGCGCATCGGCATTGTCTGGTGTCAGCGGCTCGGTGCAGCCGAGCACGGCCGACATCGCATGGTCGACCCAGATGCTTGAAGGCGTCCCGCGGAAGAGATGGTAATGCGCGGCAAAGCTCCGCCAGATCGCCCGCCCCTCAGCCGCCGGCTTGCCGTCGAGCCGCGGCACGCCGAGTTCGTCCAAAGTGACGCCGACGCTGTGCAGCATCCGGAAGAGATAGTGATCGGGAATGACCAGCAGCGAGGCCGCGTCTTCGAAGGGCTTGTCGTCGGCAAACCAGGAGGGTTCGGTATGCCCGTGCGGGCTGACGATCGGAAGGTTGCGCACTGTCTCGTAGAGGTCTCGCGCGATGGTCCGTGTTGCCGGATCAGCCGGAAAAAGCCGGTCCGGATGAAGAAAGCCGTTCCCTGCATCCATCAGTATTCCTCCCTGGTGGATAAGGGCCTACCCCACAACATCAGGCACGGCAAGGTCTTTTAGTAACCAAACGGTTCAGTTTTGCGCATCGCTGCATTGGGCATGGAAAGCATTGACGAGGTGGCCTATTTCCGCTTTGGGAGAACCATCTGTTCTGCCGGTTTCGGCAAAGGAGGATCGATGTCCGACGAGACGAACCGCATCACCCGGCTGGAAGAAATGCTGGCTTACCAGGCAAAGACGATCGAAGAGCTTTCCGATCAGCTCGCCGAGCAATGGAAGACGGTGGAGCAGATGCGCACCAAGCTCGACCGGCTGACCGAACGCTTCCTGTCGCTGGAGGAGCAGTCGCTGGAAGCTCCTGGTATCACCCGTCCGCCGCATTATTGACGACACGCGGCTGAATGCCGCGTGTCCCAGTGCTTCTTGTATCGTAGATGACCCGGATCAGACGCCGCCGATGCAGAGATATTTCATTTCCAGATAATCGTCGGCGCCGTGACGCGAGCCTTCGCGGCCGAGGCCGGATTGCTTGATGCCGCCAAAGGGCGCCGTCTCGGACGACATCAGGCCGGTATTGATGCCGATCATGCCGTATTCCAGCGCTTCCGCTACACGCCAGACCTTCTTCAGGTCACCGGCATAGAAATAGGCGGCAAGTCCGAATTCCGTATCATTGGCCTGGGCGATGACGTCCTCGACCGTCTCGAAGCGGAAGAGCGGCGCCACCGGCCCGAAGGTTTCCTCGCGCGCCACCTTCATGCCGCGCGCCACACCGGTCAGTACCGTCGGCGCAAAGAAGGTGCCGGCGCCGTCAATGCGCTTGCCGCCGATCAGCACCTTGGCGCCCTTGGCAAGCGCGTCGCTGACATGGTCTTCCACCTTGGCAAGGCCCTGCTCGTCGATCAGCGGCCCGATCAAGACACCCGGCTCGAAGCCGTCGCCGACCGGCATCTCGGCGACCTTGGCGGCGAGCTTGGCCGCAAAGGCGTCATAGACGTTCGACTGGACGTAGAGGCGGTTGGCGCAGACGCAGGTCTGACCGGCATTGCGGTATTTGGAGGCGATCGCGCCCTCGACGGCGGCGTCGAGGTCGGCGTCGTCGAAGACGATGAACGGCGCGTTGCCGCCGAGCTCCAGGCTCACCTTCTTGATCTGGTCGGCGCACTGCCGCATCAGGATGCGGCCGACTTCCGTCGAGCCGGTGAAGCTGATCTTGCGCACCTTGTCATTGCCGCAGAGTTCGCGGCCGATCGCCGGGCCGTCGACCCCGACGATGACGTTGAAGACGCCTGGGGGAATGCCGGCCTGCTCGGCGAGCACGGCAAGGGCGATCGCCGTCAGCGGCGTCTGTTCGGCGGGCTTCGACACCGCGGTGCAGCCGACGGCAAGTGCCGGCGCGATCTTGCGGGCAATCATCGCCGCCGGGAAATTCCACGGCGTGATCGTGCCGACGACGCCGACCGGCTGCCTGATGACGATCATGCGCTTGTCTTGGGAAGGCGCGGGGATCGTCTCGCCGTAGATGCGCTTGGCCTCTTCCGCGTACCATTCGATATAGGCCGCGGCATAAAGGATCTCGCCGCGCGCTTCCGCGAACGGCTTGCCCATCTCGGCGGTCAAGATCGCCGCGAGCTCGTCGGCATTGGCGACCATCAGGTCGAACCATTTGCGCAGGAGCGCGCTGCGCTCTTTGGCTGGGCGGGCAGCCCAGGTCGGCTGGGCGGCATGCGCTGCATCGATCGCCGTCCGCGTTTCGCCCGCACCCATATCGGGCAGCGAAGCGAGCAACTCGCCGGTTGCCGGGTTGAGCACGTCGAAAGTCTTCGTGGCATCGCCTGATGTCCAGACGCCGTTGATATAGCCGGCATCGCGCAGCAAGGGCGAGGAGAAGGGAACGTGCCTGGTCAGTGCAGTGGTGAAAGCCATGTCATATCCTCCTGGGGAGTGCGGCTGCCGGTGGCCGGCAGCCATTGAAATCCGGTTCCTCGCGCTTAGCTGGCCGCGCTGGCTTCCAGCATCGAGGCCTCGAGAATGTCGAGCGCCTCGCCGAGGATTTCGTCCTGGATGGTGATCGGCGCCAGGAAGCGGATGACGTTTGCGTGGGTGCCGCAGGTGAGCAGGATCAGCCCCTTGTCGAGGGCGATCAGCCGCACCCGGTTGGCGAAATCAGCACTCGGCAATCCCGTCGTCCGGTCATTGAATTCGACGGCGTTCATGAAGCCCGGCCCGCGGATATCGACGATCTCGGGCACCGTCTCGCGCAGCGATTCCAGTCGCTGCTTCAGCCGTCCGCCGAGCTGGTTGGCGCGGTTGCAGAGATCTTCGTCCTTGATGACGTCGAGCACGGCATGGGCGGCTGCGATCCCCAGCGGATTGCCGCCATAGGTGCCGCCGAGCCCGCCCGGCCCCGGCGCATCCATGATGGCGGCGCGGCCGGTGACGGCGGCGAGCGGAAATCCGCCGGCCAGGCTCTTTGCCATCGTCGTCAGGTCGGGCGCCACCTCGTGGTGATCCATCGCGAACATCCTGCCGGTGCGGGCAAAACCGGTCTGAACCTCATCGGCGATCAGCAGGATGCCGTGCTGGTCGCAGAGTTCGCGCAGCGCCTTCATGAAGGCACCGGGCGCCGGGTAGAAACCGCCTTCACCCTGGACCGGCTCGATGATGATGGCCGCGACGCGCTGTGGATCGACATCGGCGGCGAAGAGTTTCTTCAGGGCCGCCAGCGACTGGTCGGCCGTGACGCCGTGCAGCTCGACCGGAAAGGGAACGTGGAAGACATCGCCCGGCATCGCGCCGAAACCGACCTTGTAGGGCACGACCTTGCCGGTCAGCGCCATGCCCATGAAGGTGCGGCCGTGGAAGCCGCCGCCAAAGGCGATGACCGCCGAGCGGCCGGTTGCCGCACGTGCGATCTTGACGGCGTTCTCGACCGCTTCGGCGCCCGTCGTGACGAAGATCGTCTTCTTCTCGAAGTTGCCCGGCACCAGCGCGTTCAGCCGTTCGGCGAGATGCACGTAGCTTTCGTAAGGCACCACCTGATGGCAGGTATGGGTGAAGCGGTCGAGCTGGTCCTTGACTGCGGCGATGACCCGGGGATGGCGGTGGCCGGTGTTGAGAACGGCGATGCCGGCGGCGAAATCGATGTAGCGGTGGCCTTCCTTGTCCCAGATCTCGGCGTTCTCTGCACGATCGGCATAGATCTGGGTCGTCATGCCGACGCCGCGTGAAATGGCTGCGTTCTTCCGGTCCGTAAGGCTTGTCGCGGTCATCGATGCGCTCCTGCGCTGAAAAGGGGCTTGAGAACTATCTTGCATAAATTCTGCAAGACATGTAGAAAACTCCTACATTTTTCCTGCAAGAAAACAAGTGGGATTTTTTGCTTCAAACATCACGCCTTTTGATGAATGCTCGCGGGCGATTGGAATCAGGGATATTTCGATGGGTGACAACGGACCTGTGCGCTACAAGGTGGCGGAGGCCGCGCGGCTGGCGGGCGTTTCGGCCTCGACCTTGCGCCTCTGGGAAAGCCAGGGTTTGCTGGTTCCCGGCCGTTCGCAAACCGGCCATCGGCAATACAGCGCCGACGATGTGGCGCGGCTGAAGCGCATCTCCTGGTATCGTGTCGAACGTGGCCTCAATCCCGCGGCAATCCGGGAGGCGCTGGAGAGCGAGGAACCTTCCGCCGATGGCGCCGAGGCGAGCCAGGATTCCGGCATCGGCCGCAAGCTGCGCAGCCTGCGCCATGCGAGCGGCAAGACGCTCGATCAGGTCGCCGGCGACATCGGCGTCACCGCGTCGACGCTCTCGACGCTGGAGCGCACCTCGCAGGGCGTCAGCTTCAAGACGCTGCACGATCTCGCCGAATATTACGGCACCACCGTCTCGCGCCTCTCGGGCGAGGAGCGCGCGGACGTGCCGACGCTGGTGCGCGCCGGCGAATGGCGGACATGGCCGGAAACGACGCCCGGCGTCACGGTGCAGCTCCTCGCCGAAGGCCGCAGGATGATGGACTGCCATCGTTTCGTGCTGGCGCCGGGTGCTGCCAGCGAAGGCGCCTATCGCCACGAGGGCGAAGAATTCATGCATGTCCTGTCCGGCCGGCTCGAACTAGTGCTCGACAGCGATCAGTTCTTCGATCTTGGCCAAGGCGATTCACTTTATTTCGAAAGCCGCCGTTACCATTCTTGGCGTAATCGCCATGATGGTGAAACCGTGATTCTCTGGATCAACACGCCGCCGACATTCTGACCGCCGCACGAAGCGGAGATTGAAGATCAAAAGAGTAGAGCGTCCTTTGTGCGTCCGAGAGGACGGGACGGCTCTGCGGCAGGAAAGCGGTTTCGCATTCTGCACCTTTGCGCTATAGCGCTGCTGCATAATTGCTTAAATCGGCATGGATTTAAGGATAAATTATACAGCCATTCAAAGCGCTACAGCGTCCTTTGCGCGTCTGAAAAGACGCACCGCGCTGTAGAGGATGCATTCGAACGAAAGATTGTCTCATGGCGGCTACCATACGTTATCACGAAGGCGATATTTCCGCGGCCGATGCCGCCCGCTACACTGGCGCGGTCGCGATCGACACCGAAACGCTCGGCCTGGTGCCGCGCCGCGATCGGCTCTGCGTCGTCCAGCTTTCGCCGGGTGACGGCACTGCCGACGTTATCCGCATTGCTGCCGGCCAGAAGCAGGCCCCCAATCTCGTCGCTCTGCTCGAAGACCCCACCCATCAGAAGATCTTTCATTACGGCCGTTTCGATATTGCCGTGCTATTCCACACTTTCGGCGTCACGACGAACCCGGTTTTCTGCACCAAGATCGCCTCGCGCCTGAGCCGGACCTATACGGATCGCCACGGCCTCAAGGACAATCTCAAGGAGATGCTCGACGTCGATATCTCCAAGACGCAGCAATCTTCCGATTGGGCGGCCGCGACGCTGTCCCCGGCCCAGCTCGAATATGCCGCTTCCGATGTGCTTTATCTGCACGCGTTGCGCGACAAGCTGACGGAACGCCTGATCCGCGACGGCCGCTTCGACCATGCGACGGCCTGCTTCGCATTCCTGCCGACCCGCGCCAAGCTCGACCTGCTCGGCTGGGAAGAGGCCGATATCTTCGCTCATAGCTGAGCGATTCATTCTTCGACAGGTGACCAAAGACCGTGGGCATGTTTGCCTGCGGCCGTTATCGATTCGTTAACGCCTCTTTCCTAAAATTCCAGTTAATATTTATGCATTCGATGACGCGAGAATGCGTCATGCGGACAGGAGGATCTGCTGGGATGCAAGGGGACCGGATGAGCGCGGTCCTTTTATAGAGCCTGCTTTCATCGTCACTTTGCGAAAGGAGCATGCCATGTTGACTCCCGTTCGTGCAGCGTCCAATGCAAGCTTTTCGTCCCAAGGCCAGACTGCGGCGATCGTCGCCGGTGGTCTCGGTCGTTCAGTGATTGCCCCCGCGCCTGTCAACGCCGTCGAAGCGGCTGATCTCAATTCCGCCATTGCCGGCAAGCTCAATATTCTGCTTCTGGCCGCGCGCGAGCGTATGGTCGAAGCGCTTTTCGATGTCATCGATGCGGCAGGCCGCTCGATCTCGCTGGATCGCGGCGAGGACGAGACCAATCTTGCCTTTGCCTCCCGGCTTGCCGATGCCATCCGGCGGCTACCGGCTGTCAGGATCGACGAGGTCGAGCGCCAGCTGACCGATGAGGGCCATAGCCTGCCGTTGCGGATGATCGCCGAAGCCCTGAAGAACCCGGCAGGCCCGGAAGCAGCCCGCATCGTCGCCTATCTGGAAATCATCCGCTACAAGGATCGCGACCTCGCCGCCCGCGCCGTCGTCCGCTCTTATGGCCAGAACGACGCTTCGCCGATGCGCGCCGAAACCCGTCCCGAGATCCAGCTGCATGAGGACAGCCTGCCTGCCGCCATGCGCCAGCCTGCGGAAAAGGCGCCTGTGCAAGCCGATCCGCTGATCGAGGCCGCAACTTCGGCGACTGCCGAGGAAGCGGTCATCGCCGAAGCTGTGGAAGCTGCCGATCCGGAAACGCCGCAGGCTGCAAACCGGGCTCAGTCCGCCCCGGCGGCGACAAGCGAGGTAGCACCGAAAAAATCGGCGCCGCAGGAGATCGAAGACCGGCAACCGCTGTCGACGAATGCCGCAGCGGCCGACGACGCGCAGGAAACGCCGGCGCCGCCTGCCATCCAACCCCACGCGACATCGGAAAAAGTCGATCCTGTCATTCCGAAGAACTGGACAGGCATTGTCGCCTCCATGACCGGAGAAGCCTCCGAGATGATCGCCACCATCATCCGCGAGCAGGACGTCGAAGCCCTGCTGGAGGATGTCCCCGTCGAGGCGGCGGTGGAGATCGATACGATCCTCGATGACGCCGTGATCAGCGATGCGACCGAGACCTTGACCCGGCAGCCGGCCGAATTCGTCGCTCCCGATGCTCGCCAATCCGCAGCGCTCCACGCCTCGCAGATGGATATCGAGAGCGCGGTCGCGGTCGCCCGTCAGCCGAAAGAAATCGCCGCGCAACCGCAAATCATCCCGATGTCCGAGACCGTCGAGGCTTCCTACATGCCGCTGGCGGCAAAGATGCCGGAGGGGTTTGCCTATGCCCAGCTGCCTTACCAGTTCGCCAAGGATACGCCGCCGAACGAGACGGCAGGCGAAACGCATCACCAGCATCAGCACCATCGCGACGACGCGTCCGAGGATCAGCAGCAGGCGCAGTCCGGTGGCGAGGATGCCGAGCCTGATGCCGAAGAAACCGAGGCAGCGCCCGGGCGAAGAACGCCAAGGATGATCGATGCCGAGCCGTCCGTTTATCAGGCAGGCACGGCCGCCGACCCGGTCTATGCGCTCTATCAGCGCATGGTCGGCTGGGAATAAGATTTCTATCGCCTGAAAATGAAGAACCCGCCGGATCGCTCCGGCGGGTTCTTCAATTCAGAGGCGGATGCGAGGCTTATTCGCCGCCGCGGTTCTTCAGGGCTGCGCCCAGGATGTCGCCGAGCGAAGCGCCGCTGTCGGACGAACCGAACTGGGCGACGGCTTCCTTCTCTTCCGCAATCTCCAGAGCCTTGATGGACAGCATGATCTTGCGGTCCTTCTTGGAGAAGTTGGTGACGCGGGCATCGAAGACCTGGCCGACCGAGAAGCGCTCGGGGCGCTGCTCGTCGCGGTCGCGAGCGAGGTCGGCGCGGCGGATGAAGGAAGTGATGTCCTCGTGGTTGACGAGCTTCACTTCGACGCCGCCGTCGTTGACTGCGATGACTTCGCACGAAACGACTGCATTCTTGCGCAGGTCGCCCGATGCAGCGGCTTCGCCGACCGCATCCTTGCCGAGCTGCTTGATGCCGAGCGAGATGCGTTCCTTCTCGACATCGACGTCGAGAACGACGGCCTTGACGACGTCACCCTTGTTGAACTCCTCGATGACCTGTTCGCCCGGACGGTTCCAGTCGAGGTCGGAGAGGTGCACCATGCCGTCGACATCGCCGTCGAGGCCGATGAACAGGCCGAATTCGGTCTTGTTCTTGACTTCGCCTTCGACTTCAGTGCCGGCCGGATGGCTGCGGGCGAATGCTGCCCACGGATTTTCCAGCGTCTGCTTGAGGCCGAGCGAGATACGGCGCTTGGACGGATCGACTTCGAGAACGACGACTTCGACTTCCTGGCTCGTGGACAGGATCTTGCCGGGGTGAACGTTCTTCTTGGTCCAGGACATTTCCGAGATATGGATCAGGCCTTCGATGCCCGGCTCCAGCTCGACGAATGCACCGTAGTCGGTGATGTTCGTGACGGTACCGGAAATCTTCTTGCCTTCCGGATACTTGGCCTGGATGCCATCCCACGGATCGCTCTCGAGCTGCTTCATGCCGAGCGAGATACGGTGGGTTTCCTGGTTGATACGGATGATCTGAACCTTGACCTGCTGGCCGATGTTCAGGATTTCCGACGGATGGTTCACACGGCGCCATGCCATGTCGGTGACGTGCAGCAGGCCGTCGATGCCGCCGAGGTCGACGAACGCACCGTAATCGGTGATGTTCTTGACGACGCCGTCGACAACCTGGCCTTCTTCGAGGTTCTGAACGATTTCAGAACGCTGTTCGGCACGGGATTCTTCCAGAACCGTACGGCGCGAAACCACGATGTTGCCGCGGCGCTTGTCCATCTTGAGGATTTCGAAGGGCTGCGGGTTGTGCATCAGCGGAGTGACGTCGCGGATCGGGCGGATATCGACCTGCGAACGCGGCAGGAAGGCGATCGCACCGTCGAGGTCGACCGTGAAGCCGCCCTTGACCTGGTTGAAGATCACGCCTTCGACGCGCTCGCCGGCTTCGAACTTGGCTTCGAGCTTGATCCAGCTTTCTTCGCGGCGAGCCTTCTCGCGCGACAGAACGGCTTCGCCAAGCGCGTTTTCGATGCGCTCGACATAAACTTCGACTTCGTCGCCGACCTTCAGCGAACCGTCCTTGGCGCGTGCGCCGAATTCCTTGAGCGCGATGCGGCCTTCAACCTTGAGGCCGACGTCGACAACGGCGACGTCCTTCTCGATGCCCGTGACGATGCCCTTGGTGACATAGCCTTCGGCCAGGTCGTTCTTGGCAAAGGACTCTTCGAGAAGAGCCGCGAAATCCTCGCGGGAGGGGGTAGCTACTGACATAAAATCTCCTGCGTGCCCTAAACGGAAGCGGACACGTATGCGCCGGTTGGTTTGCGTTGAACGGGCCTGAACCCAGTCCGCCCTCTCTCGAAGGCAATCCGGCGCTTGGACGGAATTTCAGGCTGCTGCATTAGAAGCGATCCGTGCTCAGAGCACGCAAAATCGCTTGAATTTAGGCATTTCGGCTCAAGACCGCATCGATGATCGATTGAGCGGCATGAAACGCGGCCTCTATACTCATTTCCGACGTATCAAGCAAGTGCGCATCGACCGCTGGTTTCAAAGGGCTGTCGGCCCGTCCCATGTCGCGTTCGTCGCGCCGCTTGACGTCCTCGAAAATCGCATCGAAATCCGCCGTCGCCCCCTTGCCGAGGATCTCGTCGTAGCGGCGTCTCGCGCGAATCTCGGGCGACGCCGTCACATAGAGCTTCACTGGCGCATTGGGGCAGACGACCGTGCCGATATCGCGCCCGTCGAGCACCGTCCCCGGCGCTTTCGCCGAAAACCGCCGCTGCGCCTCGACCAGCGCCCGGCGCACCGCCGGCATGACGGCAATCTTCGAGGCGGCTTCGCCGATCTCATGTTTGGAAAGTATATCGCGATCCAGTCCGGCGAGTTCAACCTCGCGCGCGATCTTTTCCGCCACCGCCTCGTCGTCGAGCGGCAGGCCGGCATCGAGCAGCGCCTTGGCCGTGGCGCGATAGGTGAGCCCGGTATCCAGATGATGGAAGCCGTATTGCTCGGCGACAAGGCGCGAAAGCGTGCCCTTGCCGGCAGCCGCCGGGCCATCGATGGCGATGATGAAAGTCTTGGTTGTCATGCGATCAATCCTGCGGCAGCGCATGGGAACGGCAAATGAGATCGTCTTTGCGGAAATGCGAGGCGTTGGTCCATCACTGCGGCACCTCCTCGATCTTTGCTCCAAGGCCGGCCATCAGCTGCATGAATTCCGGAAAGCTGGTCGCGATCATCGCTGCGTCGTCGATCGTCACAGCATGCTCCGATGCAAGCCCCAGGACAAGGAAGCTCATGGCGATGCGATGGTCGAGATGCGTGCTGACCTTGCTACCTCCAGCGCTGCCGAGGCCCTTGCCGTCCGGTCGGCCGCGGACGATCAGAAAATCCTTGCCTTCGTCGCAGTCGACGCCATTCAGCTTCAGGCCGTCGGCGACGGCGGAAAGGCGGTCGGATTCCTTGACGCGCAGTTCCTCCAGCCCCTTCATCACGGTCGTGCCCTCGGCGAAACAGGCAGCAACCGCGAGGATCGGATATTCGTCGATCATCGACGGCGCCCGTTCTTCGGGAACGGCCACACCCTTCAGCTCGGAATGGCGCACGCGCAAATCCGCCACGTCCTCGCCGCCGGCAAGACGCGCATTCAGCACCTCGATGTCGGCTCCCATCTCCTGCAGCGTCAGGATCAGCCCCGTGCGGGTCGGGTTCATCAGCACGTTGACGATGGTGATATCGGAGCCGGGCACGATCAGCGCCGCAACAAGTGGGAAAGCGGTGGAAGACGGATCGCCGGGAACGTCGATCACCTGGCCCGTCAGCCGGCCGCGGCCTTCGAGCCGGATCATGCGGATGCCGTCCGCGTCGGTCTCGACGGAAAGGGCGGCGCCAAAGCCCTGCAGCATCTTTTCGGTATGGTCGCGCGTCTTTACCGGCTCGATGACCGTGGTGATGCCAGGCGTATTGAGACCGGCAAGCAGGACGGCCGATTTCACCTGGGCGGAGGCCATCGGCACGCGATAGCGGATCGGGCTTGGGGTTCCCGGCCCTCGCAGCGTCACTGGCAGCCTGTCGCCCGCCGATGCGCTGACCTGCACGCCCATGTCGCGCAGCGGATTGAGCACGCGGCCCATCGGCCGTTTCGAAAGTGAGGCGTCGCCGATGAAGGTGGAGTGAAAGTCGTAAGTGCCGACCAGGCCCATGGTCAGCCGCACCCCGGTGCCGGCATTGCCGAAATCGAGCGGCGCGTCAGGCGCAAGCAGCGCACCATTGCCGGTGCCCTCGATCACCCACTCTTCGCCTTGCTTGCGAATCCTGGCGCCCATCGCCTGCATCGCCCGGCCGGTATTGATCACATCCTCGCCTTCGAGCAGGCCGGTGATCCGCGTTTGCCCGGAAGCAAGCCCGCCGAACATGAAGGAACGATGCGAGATCGATTTATCGCCCGGAATGCGGACGCGGCCGGAAAGGCCGGCGGATTTGCGGGCGGTGGCGGGCCTGGGCGCAGAGCCGTGAAGCATGGCGCAATCCTTTGCAAACGCAGTCTATTTTTACAGCAGGACACGCTTGGCCGGTCGCAATCCTCGCTCGGTTCTGTGGCTGCCGCGGCTCGTTAACATAAACGCGCCGGGCGGTCATCCGTCGGCGCGGGGAAAACCCCGCAGGGCGTTCATAAAGTTTGGCTTTGACATGGGAAGCCACAGCGATTAAGGGGACCGGCTTATAAATTCCGATGGAACGCCGGCTTGATCGGCATTTGCCGAATCTCGAATTCGGTCATTCTCACGAGGCTTATAGTGGCGAAAGCGGAACTTGGAACCAAGCGTACCGATCCGGAAACCGGCAAGAAGTTTTATGATCTGAACCGGGATCCGATCGTCTCTCCTTATACCGGCAAGTCCTACCCTCTGTCCTTCTTCGAGGAAACCTCGGCGATCGCCGAAGTTGCCGAGGAAGACGAGGTGGCGGAAGTCGATACTGAAAACACCGAAGTCGAACTGGTTTCGCTTGAGGATGCCGATGACGCCGCCAGCGGCGACGACATCCCGGATATCGGCGATGACGATGTTGAAATCGAAGGCGACGACGACGACGATACCTTCCTGACGCCTGACGAAGACGATGACGATGATGACATGAGCGACATCATCGGCGTGACCGGCGACGACGACGAAGTTTGACGATTGCATTTCGGCCCGGCGAGGAAAAAATTCTCCGGGCCGGATTTTTTAGGCTTGCTATCTCCGGAAACCGGAAGTAATAAGCCGCCACTCCGCAGGGCACGCCCTGAGGAGCATCCCAGGACCGGCCGTGCGCCGGACCACCTTGATGGGGCTATAGCTCAGCTGGGAGAGCGCTTGCATGGCATGCAAGAGGTCAGCGGTTCGATCCCGCTTAGCTCCACCAAATTTCCTTTCATCCGTTATTTTGATTTAAAATCAATGTCTTGTGGCGGCGTGATGCTTCGGTAAGTACCCAGGAAAGTACCCACCGAGAGTACCCACCGATTCATGTCTGCCCGCCTTGCGCTACTTCGACTTCATTGAGCGCAGTCCAGACACCCTGAAAAGAGCGCTGCTCCTTCTGCCGATTGAAGAAACCAGACAGCTTGGCTCGATATCATCATTGATCGCGGCGCAACTTATACGCAAAATCGGATGGTTGTATTCCGAATCAAGGATGGGCGCGCCGATGGGTGTAGGAATTTGCAAGCTGACCAAGGTCAAAGGGAAGTATGCAAAGTCGCACCTAATACCTCATGCGTTCACAAAGCCCGAGATTGCTGGGCAACCTTTGATGCAAGCTGGCTTTGGACAGCCCGCTGTGCGGCGATGGAGCAGTTGGTATGACCAAAAACTCGTGACGGCGGAAGGAGAGTTGATACTCAGAGACCTGGATACCTGGGCGATTTCTTACCTTCGAAGGCAGAAGCTGGTTTGGAGCGGCTGGGGGCCATCGCGAGTGCTTCAGGGGAACAGGGTCATTTTGGAGGAGACAGGCTGGGGCATCAGGTCCGTTGATGTGGATGAGCCTGAAAAATTTCGCCTGTTCATCTACAGCCTGCTTTGGCGCGCGGCGGCCAGCAGTATGCTCGAATTCAGCGAGATTTCGATGCCCGCAAATGATCTTGAAAGATTGCGCTTGGTTCTCTTGAAGAATGAGCTGCCACCTATCGATTTTTACCCAGCCTCTTTAACGCAGCTATCAACGCTTGGGATCAAGCACAATTTGTCTCCGATTGCTCAAGTTAAGACAACGCCTGCAATTGGATCGGAGCCCGAGCGGCAGATTCCCATCTTTCGCTTGTACTTCGATGGCCTCATCGTTCATATTCATCGGCACGCGAACGACGACGGGTACACTCAATCGCTTGGCCCTCAGATTGTGGGTAATGAGAAAGTCGTGACTGTCTCAACGATAAGCTACGAGAAATCCTTCCAGCTAGAAAACTTGCGCGCAATCGCTGCTGGGCGGCTCTAGGTGAAGGCAGACCCGAGTCGTGCTAGTCATCCCAAACAGTGACGCAGGCCGTATCACAAGGCGCTATAGCCCGGCCAATCGCTGCATCTATTGTGGCACGACCTCCGGCCCGCTTGGCGACGAACATATCATCCCGTTCGCAATAGCTGGAGACGCGGCCATCCTGCCAGAGGCCAGTTGTCAGCCCTGTGCGGATATCAATAACAAGATCGAAGGTCCCATGCATCGCCGCCAACTTAAGGAACTTCGGTCTGTAATCAATTCTCCAACACGTAGACCCCGAGACAGGCCGAAACGATTGTCTATCGGCCTCTCGCATTTCGCCACGTTTAAGTCGGGAGAGCAGGCGCGATATCTTGGAGAGTCTGAGGTGGATGTGAAGAGTTTCCCAGTTTCCTACGCTTCCCTGTATTTGGATAAGCCGGGCATATTATTAGGCCTGCCGCTCGGAACACCTCTGCCCTGGAACGTACGACACCACGGGAGTTTCACCGAGACTTCCGATCCCTTTCGAGACGGCGCGAACGCTGCCCGTATTGGCTCGATTAATCCCTACTTGACTGCGCAGTACCTTGCTCGAATTGCTTTCGCGTATGCGGTTGCCGAAGAGGGCGCTGGAAGTTTTATGCCGCTTGTTCTGGACCTGATAACGGCCCGCACGAGCTACTTCCGGCATTGGGTTGGTGGGGACCTAGCAATCCCGGCTGCTGACCCTGCATCCCTCCACCTAATATCGCGCCGTTGGGTCAAGTCGAAAGGGATAGCGTATCTTGTCGTCACATTACGGCTATTCTGCTTCCTTGGCACCCCGATCAACCATGTCGTGGTTGGACGTGAGAATGGGCCGCTCAGCGTTTAATCCATTGCGACCGCCCGGACATGTCTCAGAGGTCTTCGATGCGCCTTTTGCCTGATGGGTCGGCGGGACATTGCTAGTCATCCGAGCCGCACCAGTCGTTCCGATGATGAGGCCTCCACTCGCGAGCAAAGCCTTCCGCCAACAACATCGCGCCAACCTCCCGGCCATCCTTCCTGTAGATATTCACCAAGGGCCGGTGGGCCTGCGTGTTGTCGTACCCCTTGACCTCGATCCTGAGGCCACGCTCCTCCATAAGCTCCTTCAGCCGCCCCTTGGCTATCAGTGCTAGTTTCCGCTCCTTGAGGCACTTCGCATGGCTGCCAATCTCCGGTGTGTCTATCCCCCGGACGAACGGAATGCCGCCACCGAGCAGTCGCATGAGCTGCCCATCGCAACGCACGGTGTCACCATCGACGGCAGTGAGAGAGGCGCAAACAAGCAGTCCGGCAATCACGTTGCCGCCCCCCGCTCGGAAGCCTCAAGTTTCCTCCTCAGAGCTTGCTCCTGTTCGTAGGTCTTGTGCGGGAAGTGCGTCCAGCACCACCAGCGAGCCGGGACCGCAGGCGAAGTGCTGTGCCCGAAGCCTCCCCATTCTTGGCATCCAGGCTCCTCGCAGTAATGCTCGAAGAGAATGTTTGCGCCCGGTGCTGTTGAGTGGCTGGCAATGCTCACGCGGCATCCCTCTCGGTTGGCACAAGGATAAGCTGGTCATCCCGCAATGGCCGTTGAAGCTGGCGAGCCTCCTCCCACGGTGCCGTAAGCCAAGCTTCGACCTCATCGCTATTCGCGAGGATGGCCGGCATTGCCTTCTGATGGACAGGCTCCACGACGCCATTAGGCTCGGTGGTGAGGAAGCCGAACAGGTCATTGACGGTGAGCCCCTCCTTGACCTTCCTGACGCTCTCCCACTGCGGCACCCAGATGCCGGCAAAGAACATGAGCGGGTGGCTTGGGTCTGCGGCAAACCATGCGTTGGGCGTCCGGCCGCCCTCGGGTTTGTTCGCGGGGTCCGGCTCTGCGAAGGAGGTGAATGGCACGACACACCGGAACTCGACCCCATGCCACCGTTTCCAGTGTTTGCTCTCGACATTGCGTACATTCGTGGTGCCGCCGTCTGGCTCCATCTTAAGGAGCTGCTGAAAGTCCACCTCCTTGCCCTTTTTCCGGAGGCCGTCAGCTCGCTTCGTGGCGGCCTGGTATATCGCCTGCGATGAACTCGGTAGACCCCACCGCACATAAGAAAGCTCCCGACCGGCAGGCGTGTTGCGGACGATAGGTGCTCTGTAGTCGGGCCAAAACTCAGTGATGGGCTCCATGTTGCCGGTGCTGTCGATCATCGCCCGCGTAATTGAGCGGATAGCATCCTGATTGCTCAGCATCCGGTAGAGATTACACACGTTTCCCTCCTTCGGCGTCCAGACGCCTTTGCGGTTCACTTCGTCTGTGTCGATGAACTGACCTTGCCATCGGTCTCTAAAGTGTCGTGCAGGATTGCGACTGTTGAAGCAAAAGACAAGGTAATGGTTCCCGTCGAGTTCCGCCCAATAGGTGTTTGATTGGGCATCTAGTTCGATTGCCGATGACAGCACCGTGGCCCGCACACGAGGAGGGAAGTTCCACATAACCTTTCGGCCGGAGGGGTCGGCCCACCAGAGAAGCACGTGGTGCTGCCTTGGCCTCGCCATCTGCCAGCGTTTGATTGGGTTGTCTCTCCGGTCTGCCATGCTCGTCCTATAGGGTCTCATCTCGCCATACAGGCAGCTTCATGTCCCTAACGTCAGCCAAGCGCCGCACACGCAGCTTCCCAATGTCTGACACCGAGGGGAAGTAAACGGCTACGTCTATGTAGTCGCGCTTACGGCATTCCTGGCAGACGAACTTGAGGCGGTTGATGGTTGTGTTCTCCCGGAGCTTAAGGATATCGCCGGGCAAGAACCGCCGCGTTACGTTGCAGAGACCGCACCGGACAACGAGGATGTGCCCGACCTCCCGCGCATCCTCCAGGGACCAGCGCGAGAGCTTCTTCGATTGGTTCATTTCCGGCATGGCAGTCTCGCCCGTTGGGTCGTCTCTCAGGTGGGCAGTCCGGAAAGCCGGGAGGTGCCGAAAATCAGGCCAGGTAGCCTTCCTCTTTGCAGCGGTCATAGAGGCTCTTGAAGGCGTAGTCCGTGTCCCCCCCGAAGGCAAACCACATCGGCTCCTTAACTCCAACATCGCCGCCCTCGCTATAAATCCCAAAGGCACGCCCACCGGCCTCGTCCGTCGAAACCACGAAGCTTCCGACCGGAGCGCCCGAGTCCATATCGAAGGCGTGGGCAAGGTGTATCTCGAATTGGTCTAAGCCTTCAGAGCGAGCCTCGATAGCCAGTGACACCGCCGCACGAAGCGTGGGATGCAGCTCATGGATGCTCACTGGGACAGGCGGCGTCCAATAGGTGCCGGTGGGCTCCCTATCAAAGTCGTCCGCTTGCCACGCCTCATCGATCGGCAAAGTGCTCATCGCCGTTATCCTCCGTTTCGAGTTGTGATGTTCCTATTATGTTCTCATTGAGGAGGGAGTCAAGGGGAGTCTCGGCTCGCCCGGTTAGCGTCTGTCAGGATTCGAAGGGGAGCCCTCGGGTCCCTTCTTGTCGTCACGGTTAAGCCGAAACTGATTTAGGGGTCACGCATTTCAGAGGTCACCTACGTGCCAGTGACCGCGCGATTTCCCCCCGGTGGGGGGTATGGGCCGATGTTTAAAAATTGCCTTAGAGCGGCCCCTAGGGTTCAACCGGAACCTTAACGGTTGCAACAGCTACCCCATGCTCATTGCTGACCCTGAGGGTAATTTCGAGAGTGGTCGGCTCTGTCACGTCGGGAATTTTGCCCATTATCCGGGCGTTGGCTTTGTCCAAATATAGACTGCTTGGGCCACTGTAAGTGATATCACTATAATTGCTGGTGAATAGGCCGGGGTACAAGATAGCTTGCGGGCAGTGGTCACCGATGGGGCACAAACCTGATTTCAGGACATCCCCAGATTTATACGGCTGGGTCGTCCGAAATTGGGCGACGGTATACGGCCTGAAAGTCGACGGAAGGCATGCAGGGCTCGGAGCCATACTAAATGCCCACGTGGCGCGCCAATCGACGGTCGCGCGTCCACGGACACACACCACACCGCCGTTTCTTGTGCAGGAAAGTGTCCTGCCCTGTATCGTATAAAATTCACAAGTCGAACCCGGTGGTATCGGCATTGGGCCTGGTGATGGATAGGGCGCATCATGGTCTGGAGGGTCGGGCTGCGGAAAGCTCATATTGCGCGATGAGGTCTTATCTGCCTGGTATCCACCGGTTTGAATATCGCAACCGGATGGGCACCAGTCTTCCTGGCTTCGTGCGGTTGATGAACCTGCAATAATAACAATCGCTAGAATGTATCCCCTCATGGTCCCCTCTTCCATTCGCTGGAGAGCACGATACGTAAAACTCGTGGCAATTCAATCTGAAACGAAATCATGGCGAGTGCTAAATCCGAGATTACATTTGGGGTGACCCAATGTGCAATCTCACTAGAGCAAGCCCTTGTGAGTCTCGCGCTGGGTGCCCCAATGAGTCTCACATAAATGCTGTTGACATTTTGATACCAATAGTATCTCATGGTCGTTGATTTGTGTGAGACTACAGAAAGCCACGATGCCAGCAGTGATGATTGGTTATGCCCGCACCTCCACCACCGACCAAAAGGCGGGTCTAGAAGCTCAGCTCCGTGACCTACAAGCGGCGGGATGCACAAAGATATTCCAAGAGCAGCTTTCCTCAGTGGCGAACGAAAGACCCCAGCTTGAACGCGCCCTTGAGTTTGTCCGTGAGGGGGACGTGCTGGTGGTCACCAAGCTCGACCGTCTTGCCCGCTCGGTGACGGACCTCATAGCCATCACGGCCGCGCTCAAGGGCAAAGGGGTGGAGCTGCGCATCCTCACAATGAACCTCGACACCTCTACGCCAACCGGAAAGCTCATGCTCAATCTGTTGGGGTCTATCGCAGAGTTCGAGCGGGAGCTGATGCTGGAAAGACAACGGGAGGGCATCGCCAAGGCAAAGGCAGAAGGCAAGTATAAGGGACGAGCACCAACGGCGCGTCGCCAAGCGACCGAAGCGTTGGCCCTGAAGGAAGCCGGAAAGACGCCCTCAGAGATACAAGCGATGCTCGGAATCAGCCGCGCAAGCTACTTCAGAATTATCAAAGAGGCAGCGTAAAGCTGGAGAGGTCTACCACCGCGATTGAATAGCCCGCCTTGCCGACTTTTGTCTTTGCCCGCTGAGCCATCTGTGGGCTCGTGACAAAATAGAACTTGGTACCAGGCATCTGGGACAATTTTCCGAGAGTGCTCCTCATTCGAGTGTCTATCACGCCGCTGGGGCGCGGGGATGTGGTCACCTCACCGGAAACAGACACTTCATCCGCAGTGAGTCCCCTCAGATCAGGCTCCAGCCATGTGCCTGTGGCTCGTGGATTCCAATGCCATTCCAACGACTGATACTCTGGATGCGCAGACAAGAGCCATTCAAGGGCGCGAACGGTGTAGTATTCGTGGAGAATTTGATTGAGGCTCTCGTATATGCTCTCTCTCAGGTCGGCCAGGGCTGGCATAGCCTCATCAAGAGAACGAGCCGCGTTCCCCGCTGCGCGGTGCAAGACGTCAGATAGATCAGTATAGTCCCGCCATAACTTTGCTTTGCAGTCGTTTAGCGACCTCATCAGGTCCATGTTCTCAATTCCAGGTCACGAGCATCAGCCTTGCGGCGTTTTCGTACTATAGCGCCTTCGAGCTGGTCTTTTCCCACAACGCCTATCACTTTGGCAATTCAACCGCCACGGCCATGGCGCTCACTGCGCTGTACCAGCGTCCGCAGCCGGCAAGAAGTCCCTGCTGGTCTGGCTCCAAGGAAAGCATGTCGCTGGCTGACCAATATTGCGACCCTTGTAATAACAAGCGGAGAGTGCGCCAGAGGTAGTATCAATGCGGACTAGCGTACTGTCCCTAAGGTGGATGAATTGATAGCGTCCCAGAGAGCCCCACGGTGAGACCTGCGAGACGATTGCGCAGCCCACTACGATGCCAAGTGCACTCAGCGCAACGACGGCGAGAGGTGACAATGACGTGGCGGCTGGTGGTGCCGAGGCGTTCTCCTCGTCAGCCTTAAGGGTGGCTTGAAGCCCATGCTCAAGTGTGTCCATACCTATCGATTTCTCCTGAGGCCTATGCCTGCGGTTCGCCCCCGCAAGCTTGCCTCCGTGACCCCTAGAGCCGGGGAGTTCGAAACCAACTCGGTTGGCCTTGAGGCCTTTAGCTTGCGAGAAGCCTGGACATACGCCACAAGCTCCCCGACCGACTAAAAGGTCAAGGATCGGCACCATTCCGGTGTGTGCCATACCGCCGAGTTCCGGGTTTCGACGCCCAGGAGCGCCGCGTCTGCGCTCGAAATCACCATTACCCTTCCGGCGATTCCGCAGCAAGCTTGGATTTTGAAAGACAAATCGAGAGCGGGCGAAAAAATTTTCTACTGCGTAGTCCTTGAGTCATAACGGAAAGCCATGTCCTCCCTGTAAGGACATGGAAAAAGTGGTATTTATATTTAGAAATTCATTCCTTTGAATCCGACTTGCTGAATCTCATCTGTACGACATCAGTAACGGAGCGTGAGATGAAAGCAGAGAATATTAGAATCGTAGTATCGGCGACTCACGATGGGAATCACGTTAACGGCGAGGTGCCCGCAGCCTATGCAATGCGCGTCTTGGCGGACGGTATCGATAGAACTTTCACTTCTGGCGGGAGGGTAGCAGAAGTCCAATCAATGTATGCTGTCGGGCTTGAAGTGGCCTTCAATTACCTGCTGGCAGAATTGAGCGATCAAGTCACGAGTACCCGGCCCATAGTCGAGGTTGTCGTAAAGTCGCCGAAAATGAGCGTTCGATTTGATCAGGGGAGCGAAAGTCTTCTCGAAAAGACGGTAACTGGCAAGACCAAGGCGCGCGATAATATCGAGACCTGGTTGGCGAACGCGGTGATGGCGACTCACTTCGAAATTCGCTTCCGGCGGCCAATCGGTGACGAAAAAGCGATACTTAAGAGCGTCGAGAAATTGGCAAAAGGCGAAGCGCAGAAGCATGCGCAAGGTCGATTTGGTTCCGGGCCAAAGACATGGTAACCTTCGGCCACGCCAAAGAAAGATGCTTGGTGCCCGGCTGCTCTCGGTCAACAATGAGGTCCGCAGGAAAGGGCCTCGCGCGCTTCCATTGTCGCTACCACGTCCAGCGCATGGCTCGACACGGCTCCCACTGGCATCCCACCTATAAGGCGTCTGAGCTGTGGCCCTACGTGCAGAGCGCTGAAAGATGGCTCAAGGAATACCGGCAGCACCCGGCCTATCAGGCGGCCTATTGGCAGCTAGAATATCTGCTGGCTGGCTCGGGTCGCGCGGACCCTGCAACGAATTTGCGCGGCCAATCCGCTGAGTATCGTGCTCGGGTTGCCTTTGCGCGTCTACGGGCAGCGAACATCCCTACGCGGAGAATCATCGCCATCTATCTTGGCGTTGCGGCCCTCATTGAGGATGACTTCGGAAGTCACCGCACCCGAGAGTTCCGCATCGTGCAGGCCGCGAAGGCTGTCCACAGGCTTGCTAGCGGCACGCACAGCAAGTGGGACGTTTGGGACCCCCGGACAGGTGGCACCAGGCAAACCGAGCTTCACGCCTATCCTCGCTCATCGGGGTACGTCTTGAGGAAGATCGGGGAAGCGTTGGAAAAGGCGTGCGACGAGCTAGCCCGTGCAGCAGTGCCTGAGGTGATTGCCATCCGCAGCGAGCGCTTCGGTCCCCATCCATCTCATCCGCCTGTCGCTAAGGCGTCCTGATCAACAACCAAGTCCTCACCGCCGTCTGATCACCTGGCGGAGGTGGGGACGCACATGTTGGAGCTTGTCTTGTCGCCGAAAAGAGTAGCGGACGAAAAGGCGCTGCCTCATGTCCGGCATTATGATGCGTGGATCACCGCTGGCGGCGATGGGCTCACCGCACTAGCCTACCGTATCAGTGAAATGCTTCGTTCCCCGACCATCACCCAAGAAAGGAAGCCCAGAGCCGACGCCATGGAGCGGCGCAAGCGCAGTGTAGAGACCCTTGTGGCTAACCTTCTCATAGTCACTCTGGACCCAGCGGAATACGTAGGTCTAGCGGTGCCATTGAGGAATGCAGGGGGTACGCGCTACGATCGGAGGGCTTTCACCGTCGATGTTCTAAGGCAGTCTATCAAAGACGCCGAAAATGCAGGCTTGGTCTCGGTCGAGAAGGGTAAATTCAAGGAGCGACGGACAGTCGTCGTACCAACGCCGCGGTTTCGGCAGCTTGTTGCTGAGTATGCGGTATCGATTGTGGACATCCATCACCTAGCAGGCCGGGAGACTATCGAGCTTTGGACAGGAAGCAACCGGGGCCGGGACAAGATGCCTGTTCACTATGAGGACTGCCCCGAAGCGGACGCGTTGCGGGCTCAGATGGCGGAGATTAACAGGGTCCTCAACGACGCCGATATTCGCCTTGATGGCGAGCCAACCAGCCCTATCCATCTCGTCCGGCAGTTCCACACTGACCAGCCAGGAGACGCGATTAAGTTCGACCGCCACGGCAGAATTTACGGCGGCTTCTGGGAAGATCTGCCTAGGAAGAAACGCGGATTCCTAACCATTGATGGGGAGCCAGTTGCAGACCTCGACTTCTCTTCCATGTTTGTCCAGCTCGCATATTTCCATCAAGGGGCTGAGCCGCTGCCGGGCGACCAGTACGAGATTCCTGGGCTGGAGGGATATCGCAGTGCCGTCAAATCACCGATGGTCTCGCTATTCTTCCGAAAGGTTGAAGCGCAGCGGCTGCCTGCCGGCAGCAGAGAGGAATTACCTGAGGGCTGGAACATGACGCGCTTCAAGGCCGCCGTGAAGATTCGTCATCCTGCCATCGCTCATCTTTTCGATACCAACGTTGGCTTTGAGCTGATGGCGCGAGAAAGTGAAATCCTTGTCGGCATTCTCTTGGAATTGGCCTCGAAGGGCGTGGCCGCTTTGCCAATGCACGACGGGATCATGGTGGCCGCCTGCCACAAGAATCTGGCCATTGAGACAATGCGAAAAGTCAGTGCCGAAAGGGTTGGTAGGCCACTCAAGGTGGTTGTAAAGGCTATATAAATGCCTAGCCAAATAACTCCCCCCTATGGACTTCTAGTCGTGCCTTACAGTGATGAACTTTGATGATTTAGACCCATCATCCCCTTCAGCCTAATGGTGGCTTAGAGCTGCTATCTCAACGTGACCAACCTAAGGCAGCCTCCGTGCCCGCTTCTGGTGCTGCCTTGGGGAACAGATGAGTGATAGGCAATCCACCACCATTGCAATGCCCCAGAGTCATTCCTTGCGTCTGCCGGCAGCCGCTTGCGCCTTAGGCGGCTAGACAAGTAGTGCTGTTACTGTTCAACCTCGCGTTATGTCCGACCAACTGATTCTCGTTACTGATGACGGCGCGCAGCTCAATGCTAAAGTGGAGATGCACGATCTGGGTGTCATTCTGCACAGCCGCAGCGGCACCGACCGCAACCGCGATTATCGCGCAGCACTCGAAACGCTGATGAGCCGACTAGATCACGGGCAAGTTGCCTATCGGATCTATCTTGATAGCCGCCCAGTGCAGGGGGTCGATCTTGCTGACCGCGAACTTTCCTTTAATAGCCTCTCGCCTGCCGCAACGCGATTTGACGAGCTTGTTCGGGCGATGAATGAGGGCAGCTCCAGCCATGGAGCATGGAGGCGGCTTTTGATCGAAACCCCAGGCACGTCACCTGCCAGGTTGAGAGAAATAATTGAAGGCAATGAGGGCATAGTTCGTCTGCCTGCGAGCGAATTGAGGAAGGTTACCACCGCCCATATCCACAACGCCGTCCAGAAGCTTCTTGGCGGAGATGACGCTCCTAACTTCGCTCCATCCCGCGAATATGATGCTTTTACCGACACTGGCATTCCCCTCGCGCCCAAAAAGGTGTTCGGTCTGGCCCTTCAGGAAGCGCTAGGAATAGAGGCTTATCCTGGGCACTTCAGCGCCGGATGGGGTCAAATCTCTTTCGAGCTGCTCGAAGAAGCTGGCCTCTGGATCGTACCGAAAAAGGAGGGCGCTGCCCGCCCCAAGCCTGATCCCAAGGTAATTGAGTCAGAGCTTGGCGATTTTGTGCCGACCGAAGAGGAGCGTAGTTGGATTGAGGGTAATCCAAAAATCGTCTCGCATTTGCAGCGTGAAAGGGCGAGCGGTTTAGCGAAAGAAAAGCGGGATGCTTTTATTACAGAGCATAAGCGACTCTTTTGCGAGGACTGTAAGCTTGATCCTGTTGAGCGGTATGGCCCAGAAGCAGGGTCCGCGTGCATCGAGGTCCACCACCACCGAACTCACGTGGCGAATATGGAGCCCGGACACAAAACCAGCATGGAAGACCTGAAGTGCTTGTGCGCGAACTGTCACCGCGTGCTGCACCGCAAGCTTGCTTTAGGGCTCTCCACAAACCTCTGAGATTTTGCCAGCAGTTATCCACGAATTTGGTTGAGGACGCGATTGCCAACTCAACTACAGCTGTGCAAGTTGTTGAAAGCTTGCGGATAGATTCTGCTGTTGTTGTTTCGGCGATAGTTGATATCAATGCAGGGCTTACTGCCTCTACATTCCTTCCGGACTGCTCCACACGGTCCGACGCTATGGCGAACGAGTATCCGCAAGCCCTTCCATGTCAGAATTAAGCAATCTCAAAGCCGCTAAGACCCTTCCGCAACTCGCGCGTTTGTTAAATCTGAATGGTGAAACCCTTTCCTATGCCCTTTACTGGTACAGGCGGAGTGCTCCATATACTTACTTCACGGTCGCTAAAAAGAGCGGTGGTCGAAGAGCTATTGCCGCTCCGAACTCTCGCTTGAAGTTGGTGCAAAGTCGACTTGGCCAGCTCCTGGCCCGCATCGAAACCGATATGGAATTGAAGCGCACCACGAAATCACGTGTGCTATCGCACGGTTTTAAGGCCGGTTTCTCCATCGTAACAAATGCAAAGCACCACCGTAACAAGCGATGGGTGTTCAACGTTGACCTTAAAGAATTTTTTCCATCCATTAACTTTGGCCGCGTCTACGGCTTTTTCCTAAAAGATAGAAATTTTGAGCTAGACCCAAAAATTGCGACAATCATCGCGCAGATCGCATGCCACGACAACAAGTTACCGCAAGGAAGTCCATGTTCGCCGGTTATATCAAATCTGATTGCCCATATTCTCGATATCAAGCTTAATAAGCTCGCGAACGATCTCCACTGCACCTACACCCGTTATGCGGATGACCTCACTTTTTCGACCAACGAAAAGCACTTCCCTGAAGCGATAGCTAGATTGGTGAGAGGCAGCGATGACAAGTGGGTTGCCGGCGACGGGCTTTTGAACCTTATATATCGCGCGGGCTTTCAATTAAATCATGAAAAAACAAGGATGCAGCATCGCGATTCGAGGCAGGACGCCACAGGTCTAGTCGTTAATCAAAAGGTGAATGTCCGACATGAGTATTACAAGCAAGCTAGGGCGATGTGCCATCACCTCTTCACCAATGGTTATGCGTATTCGAGGACTGAATTTGCCCCGGTGAGTAACGACGCCGTTGAAGGAATGATGAATTTTATCTACCAAATCAGAGCAGTTAGAAGTCCAGACTTCACTGCAACAGACCCCAGAGGTTTTTTTAAATCGGACCAGCCGGGCTTTTCTGAACTCTATGGGAGGCTACTGAATTACTGCTCGTTTTATGGAATGCTGAGGCCAACGATAATCTGCGAGGGCAAGACGGATAATATCTACTTGCTGGCAGCCATAAAACAACTGGCCGCCAAATTCCCACAGCTCATCGACCCAGCGCAAAAAGTGCCGATGAAGGTTCAGTTTTTCAATTATTCAGAAAGAACCGCGCTCTTTCAGGGCCTCTCGGGCGGCGGCGACGAAATGTATAAGCTCATGAAAGAGTTCAGAGAGCGGATGAGATTCTTTAAGCATGGCCCGTCTAAGCCGGTGATAATGGTGGTGGACAACGATGACGCTTCGAAGGGCATCTTTTCATACATCGGAACGGTTATGGGCACGGGACCTGTTTCAGGGTTAGACCCCTTCTACTATGTCTTCGAAAACCTTTACGTCGTTCCAGTTCCAAAAGTTGCAGGGACTTCTGCAATTATCGAAGATCTTTTTGATGCAGCCGTAAAAAAACCCATTAATGGTAGAATTTTCAACTCCAGCAATAAAAAGTTTGACCTGACCAAGTATTATGGAAAAAATGAGCTTGCGACGAAGATCGTAGCACCCGAGCGGTCCTCAATTGACTTCACTAAGTTCGAGCCAATGTTACAGAGTTTCGCGGACATTATAATGGACTACGGTGCGCGTCTCGCGGCAAAACCCGCAATGGTGCCCGTTAAGAATGCTGTAGCAGGCCCATAGTTCATGGGCGTTGCGGATGCAGTTTCAATCGACGCTCAACTCCATCGCGGCTACCGAATATCACTTTAAGTCGGTAACTTCACGGCCTCAACGCACTGCCGTGCTTGTTCGAGAAGCGGTCCCCCAGAATAAACGCCAAAAGTCATCCCTTGCCTCTTGTGCCCGACCACGACGGCGATGGTACTTTCCTGCTGCCCCGCCTGCTCAGCTTTGGTGATGAACCAGCGGCGGAAGCTGTGAAAGTTCACAAGACCCCTGCGTTTGCCCTCGCGTCTATCCTCGACGCCAACGCTGCGGCGATACTCGGTAAACTCGTTGGAGGTCTTGAAGGAGCGTTCGCGCAGTGAGTTGGATTTCTTCACACCAGGCCACTCTGGGAAAATATCGTCTTCAGGCCCTTTGCCTTTCTTTCTCCGCTCAACGAGCTCGACTAGGTCAGGGTGGATAGGGCAGAGACGCGGCCCCGGCTCTTTCTTCTGGGGCTTAAACACGAACACACCATCCTCTCGGCAATCCTTCACCTTGAGACAGACAATGGCATCCAGGCGGGCACCGGAAAGGGCGGCAACCCTCATTAGGTCGTCCATCTCTAGCTTGGCCGGGCCTTTGAGCAGAGTCTTCACCTCATCGTCGGTGAACGGCCGTTCCTTCTGGTCGGTGGTCTGCTGAGGTTCGCGCAAGCGCCGTCCTTGCCAGATGTTCGCCTCGACCTCGTGCCGGTTCTCTAGCCAAGTCCAATAGACCGAAAGGCGGCTAACGTATTTGTTGAGGGTGACAGGGGTCAGGTTGGCGGTAAGGGTCGGAAGCTCATCACAGAACCGAACGGCTTCCTTCTTAGTGATCGCCTGAAGATACGGCGGAACACCTGCCTTGTTGCACCAATCCTTCAAAAGTTTCATCGCCCGCCTATCGTCCGCCAATGTGCGCGCCTTGACGTGCGACATCGCCAGAAACTTTTCGTGGTGAACGTCGATTGGTGTCTTGTCCCCGCGCGCTAGCTGAGAAAAGTCCGTAGCGAGGCGTAAGCGATCAGGGTCGAAGACTTCTTGGCCGTCCTCATCAGTGGCTATGGGCCGACCTGCGAGGGATTCCGCCTGCCAGTCAATCTCCTCATCAATCTCGTCTCGCCTTACCGGATCGAAAGCACCCTTACGCTGCTCGGCAAACCGAATGGCCTGCTGCGTTGCCTGCTCGCGGCTTATTGATCGGGCGGCCTCCAACGAGAGGGATGGATTTTCCGCGTGGGCTAAGGTGGCTTTGAGTTCGGCTATGACATCCCACTTAAGCCGGTTTGCCTCCTTGAGGCTGTCTGTCCCCAGTGACCTTTTCAACTTGGTACCGAGTTTTGTGCGCAGCTTCTTCGGCACGTTGACAACAACGCGCCACTGGTTGCCATGACGCTCCAGAAACATGCGATCAGAAGAGAGGGCCAAGAAAGCCTCCGAGTACCCAAGAAAGTACCCATATCTAGTCCCGCAGGTAACTGAATTTCAATAAGGATTTGACATGGAAGAGAAATTTTTCCGGCAAGGTTGTCTCCCGCTTAGCTCCACCAAACTCGTTAGCCAACCGATCTTCAATGTAAAGCTGTGGCCCGTAGAGCTTTGTTCCATTCAACCGAATGAAACGGACCATCGAACCTTGGATCTAACAGCCAGGCTGCGGCTGGCTCCCCTGGCAGGATCGAGGCTCCGGCCGATCGCCGATCTTCATGCGGCCTCTGGGCAGAAGTCCGAGAAGCCGAACATCGACATCTGCAGTCCGTCGGGAAACAATATGCCGTTGAGGAGAGAGACAGCTTTCTCGCTTCGATCGCTGGCGAGCGAATAGTAGATCGTTTGCGATTCGCGGCGCGCCTTGACGACCTGCTGACGTTTCAGCACGTTAAGATGGTGCGATAACGCCGACTGGCTGAGTCCGACACTTGTGGCGAGCTCCGTGGCTGAGATCTCGCCCTTGGCCAGCCTCCGCAGCACCGATAAACGGCTGGCATTGGCGAGCGCGGAAAAATAGTCCGCCAGTTCACGGTCATTGACGATCATCGCCTGCCTCCTCTGAACACGAATGTACATTAGCGGCGCGCAAGACAGGCTCATTGACCTAACGCAAATCTCCTAGCGAAAAGGCCGCGCTTGGCATGATGTATTCGCGGTATCCTTGGTGCCGTCAAAATGCACTGAGGGTCAGCGCGGCCGAGAACACCAGCAGGGTTGCGGATCCGCATCGCCGGGCCAGCAACGGCATTTCTTTTTCGCTTCCAAGAACAATTCTGCCTGTCGACAGCCAGATCAAGGATGCGAAAAGGACGACGAAGGCGAGCGCCGCGGTGGCGGCTATCCCAGACACCTCCTGCGCGGAGGGCATCATCGTAAGCCCGATGATAAGCGCCTTGGGATTCAACAGCGTCGTGATCGCCAACTGCCGTACTGTCACAACCTCGGTGGGACTGGATCCGGAGCCCCAGAGCCGTAGCGCGAGGCAGAATACCCAGGTTGCTGAGGCAAGCTTGACACCTTGCGCGACCAGCGGGTGCTGGTTGAGAAAAGGACCGGCCAGGCCGGACGCCGGAACGACAATGGCAAGATAGGCGGCGACCACCGTACCAAGCAGCATGACCGCGCGCCCGGCGGTCAGACCCTGAGAGGCCATCGCCAATATCGCGTTGGTCGGCCCAGGCAAAATGAGAAGCGCAAAAGCGCCGGCTGCGAAAGGGAAGAGATGCACTGCTTTGGTCCCTCGGTTCCGTCCGCTTTTTGCACGGTCAGCCACGTCAGTCGTTGACAAAGATCACTCCGCGGCCGGAACATTCTCGTGGCCTGGCCGTTGGCATGAGCTAACTCTGAGGTGCCGCCATGCCTCGCATGATCAGCTTCATGCTCACTCGATTGGCCACGGGCTTTGCAATTGGATGCGCCACAGGATTCCTGGTCTGGCAGAACGGTTTTTTGTCTTCCAGCGCCGCGGCAGGCACTCTTGAGAATTACCTTGCCCAAGGGCTGTTCATGTATCTCTTCGCGAGCACAATAAGCATGGGCTACCTGGCCACAGCTCTTCTGCTGGAAGAGGAATAGCCGCTTGATCCCCATCAAAAGACCCCCGGCTTTTGTCGCGGTGTCCGATAGTTGCTGAGGATAGGTCCCCGCTCAGGCAACCATCCGCGCCAATGCACAGCGCGACCAGAGCGAATGCAGCGCCTCGACCAGATGGGCGATATCTGCATCGGAATGCAGCGGCGTCGGCGTGATGCGCAGCCGCTCGGTCTTCTTCGGCACCGTGGGGTAGTTGATCGGCTGGACATAGACGCCGCAATTGTCGAGCAGCAGATCGGAGATCCACTTGCACTTGGCCGCATCGCCGACCAGCACCGGCACGATATGGCTCGGATTGGGCATATGCGGAATGCCGCGCTGGTCGAGCAGCGCTCTCAGCTTGCGGACCCGGTCCTGATGGCGGGCGCGCTCGAACTGGCTGACCTTCAGATGCTGGATCGAGGCGACGGCGCCGGCGGCGAGCGCCGGCGGCAGCGCCGTGGTGAAGATGAAGCCGGAGGCAAACGAGCGGATGAAATCGCAAAGGGCCGTCGACGCGGCGATATAACCGCCCATCACCCCGAACGCCTTGCCGAGCGTGCCCTCGATGACGGTCAGCCGGTCCATCAGCCCTTCGCGCTCGGCAATGCCGCCGCCGCGCGGACCGTACATGCCGACCCCGTGCACTTCGTCGAGATAGGTCATCGCCCCATATTTGTCGGCGAGGTCGCAGATCTCCCTGATCGGAGCGATGTCGCCGTCCATCGAATAGACGCTCTCGAAGGCGATCAGCTTCGGCGCCTTCGGATCGGCGGCCGCAAGCTTGGCTTCGAGGTCGGCCACGTCATTGTGCTTCCAGATCACCTTGTCGCATTTGGCGTAGCGGATGCCCTCGATCATCGAGGCATGGTTCAGCGCATCGGAGAAGATGATCAGGCCGGGGATCTTCGCACCGAGCGTGCCGAGGGCCGCCCAGTTGGACACATAGCCCGACGTGAAGATCAGCGCCGCTTCCTTGCCGTGCAGATCGGCAAGCTCACGCTCGAGCATGACGTGATGGTGGTTGGTGCCAGAAATATTCCGGGTGCCTCCCGCACCCGCGCCACAGTGGTCGATGGCGTTCTTCATCGCCTCGATCACCTTCGGGTTCTGGCCCATGCCGAGATAGTCGTTGGAGCACCAGACCGTGACTTCCTTCTCGCCATCGGCCGTATGGCGCGTCGCGCGCGGAAAGTTGCCGCGGTGACGTTCGAGATCGGCAAAAACGCGGTAACGGCCCTCGGCATGAAGCCCGTCCAGCTCGTTTTTGAAAAACGCTTCGAAATCCATATGCACGCTCCCCTGTGTGGTCCGAGCAATACATTGTGAGGGGTTGGGCGTATTTGATCTTGATCAAGTCGGATGAAGCCCGCGCACCAGGCGGGCGGCTGACGCGCCGGGACCAGCCACGACGAACTGTCCCTTAGCCGCCTGCTGATCGCGGCGGCCGGTCATTCCAATCGTTGCAGCCGACAGGTCGGTTGTTTGATCAACATCAATTATCGGAACGACGTCTGGCATTAAAGCTCGAAGGTATGAGCTCAATTCCACATCTTAAAAACGCAATCGTCGGCCTTGCGCAGCCTGCCAGGTTCCTGGAACTGTCCGAACGCCTGCTTCCTGCACTTGCCGCCCTGAGCGCATTCTTCTTCGCGATCGGCCTCTATCTGAGCTTCAGCTCCGACGTCGACTATCAACAGGGGGTAACCGTCAGGATCATGTATGTCCACGTCCCCGCAGCGTGGATGGCCATGCTCTGCTATACGACGATGACCGCCAATGCCATCGGCTCGTTGGTCTGGCGGCATCCCCTGGCCGACGTTGCGGCGCGCGTCGCCGCTCCCCTTGGCGCCGCCTTCACCTTCGTGTCGCTCGTGACCGGCGCGATCTGGGGCAAGCCCATGTGGGGCACATGGTGGGTATGGGACGCCCGCCTGACATCGATGTTCGTGCTCTTCATCATGTATCTCGGCATATTGGCGATCAACCGGGCGATCGACGATCCGGCTCGCGCCGCCCGTGTCACGGCGGTCCTGATCGTCGTGGGTTTCGTCAATATTCCGATCATCAAGTTTTCCGTCGATTGGTGGAACACGCTGCATCAGCCCGCCAGCGTGCTGCGGCTGGGCGGCCCCGCCCTCGACGTCGAGTTTCTACGCCCTCTGCTGGTCATGGGAGTGGCGTTCTCAGCGCTGTTTGCCACGCTCTACGTCGCATCGATAAGAAACGAGATCTGGCGACGGAAGCTGATCACGCATGACAGGCTCGCAGCAAAAGCCGCTGCTCACCGGGAGACTTGAAATGAACCACGAACACTATGTTCTTGCGGCGTATTTGCTCACCTTCGTGGTCATGGTCACGGCGACGTTGAAGATCTGGTTCTCAGGACGAATCTACCGCCGTCGGATCGAGGCGCTGGCACGACGTCGGCAGCCTCGCGGAGACCGCTAGGATGCGACGCTACGCCTTCGCTGCGATTCCGCTTGTCGCGTTTCTCGGGATTGCGGGTGCCGTCGCCAATACGCTGTATCGCGAATCCGTGGACGGATATTCCCCCGCCGCTATTCCTTCGGCGTTGGCGGGACGCCGACATCCAGCCGTCGATCTCGCGCCGCTTGCCGGTCTTCAAGCGCCTGGGCTGAACGATCACACAGTTGATGGCCACATCGCCATCGTCAACATCTTCGCGTCCTGGTGCGTTCCCTGTCGGCTCGAACACCCGGCGCTGATGAAACTCGCCAAAGATTCTCGCATAAAGCTGGTCGGCATCAACTATAAGGATGCTCCAGAAAAGGCCGCAGCCTTCCTTCAGGAAAACGGCAATCCGTTCGCGGCAATCGGAATCGACACCACGGGAAGAAGTTCGATCGACTGGGGAGTCTACGGCGTCCCGGAAACATTCGTTATCGATCGCGCGGGACGAATCTTCCTGAGACATGTCGGGCCGATCGACGAGAAAAGCCTCGCGACGGATATCCTACCCGCTCTGGAAAAGATCATCGCCGCCGAATAAGCGGGGCCTCTTCCAGCCGTGTTTGACCTCCATCAAAGAAACGGCCTCGCCTATTGCGTATGTCGGTTTGGCGGGTCGGGATTTTCCCGTGTCAAGGGGGGAAACTTGACAGAGGCTCGCTCGGTTTTGGGGCGCAACACCGAGTGAGCCTCCTCGCGTCAGATTACCCTCACCAATGAGCACCGTGCGGAGACGCCGAGAGCGACAGCCGAAGCCGCGCCGCTAATTCCAGCAAAAAGTGTGTCGCGGTTTTGCGTCCGGAATTGCGTGAAAACAAATGGGGCGCGGGATGAACTGTTTCCACGCCGTGGCAAAGATCTAGCTTGGACGTGCTGTTTCAGCCCCTTTCGGTTACGGTCAGCCGAGCGATCTGGAGCCGATCCCGATAGGCGCCGACGCCCAGGCTTTCGACCAGGGTGCGAACAGCCTTTTGCTTCAACTCCGACTCCACGTTGCCATCGAGTGTCACCTGGCCGTTCTTCACGGTCACTTGGACCTTCTGAGGCGTTATCCCCAACTCCGACCTCAGGCGCGTTCGAACCGCCAGCCTGATCGATTCATCTTCCTTTGGCAGCGGCGCCGTCTGGGCATTGATGATCAGGCCGAGGATGTCTCTGCGGCTGACAATCCCGACAAGACGTCCGTCCTCAACGATCGGTAGCCGCTTGATCCGGTGCGCCTGGAGGCTTTCGGCGATATCCGATACCTCGCTGTCGGGGCACGCCACGATCACATCCTGAGACATGACATCGGCGACACACCAGCCATTCCTGGAAATATATCGCTCAAGATCGATCTCCGATATCATTTCGGGCGCGCGGGCGGCGCGGGGGGAGAATCGGATCTCTTTCCGCAGCAGCAGATCGCCCTCCGTCAGCATTCCGCAGACGCGGCCTTCGTCGTCAATGACAGGAAGACCGCTGACGTTGTTTTGCATCATGACGGCGACGGCGTGGCGTATACCGACCGCTGGACCGATCGATACCACGTTGGTGGTCATTATGTCCTTCGCCTGCATTGTCCTGCCTCGTTTATAGGAATTGTTGCTGGAATGACGATAATGCGAGCTCGTCGAGCCGCCATTGATCTTCGTCAAACAATGCGATCTTCGCCAAGAAGCTCGCTCAGCTTCGCCTGTTCGTCGGCTGTCAGCTTGCTGCCGGTCGGCTTGCCGGCCCTGTTGCGCGCAAAGACCAGCAATGACAGCCC
>NZ_JACHYZ010000021.1:0-92932 GCF_014193215.1 Rhizobium sp. BK112 | reverse complement strand
CGATGATCACCCACACCATGCCGCTCGAAGACATCAACAAGGGCTTCGAGCTGATGCATACGGGCAAGTCCATCCGCGGCGTGGTCGTGTACTGAGCCATGAAAACCATCTCAACCGAAAATTCTCATGGCGGCACCCAGGGCGTTTACATCAATCGCTCGGATGTCTGCGACTGCGACATGACCTTTGCGGTATTCCTACCGCCGCAGGCCAAAGTACGGAAGTTGCCGGTTCTATGGTACCTATCCGGTCTGACCTGCACCCATGCGAACGTCATGGAAAAGGGAGAGTATCGGCGTCTTGCCGCAGAACTCGGTATTATCATCGTCTGCCCCGACACCAGTCCGCGGGGCGATACCGTCCCGGACGAGCCGGATAATTGGCAGTTCGGCAAGGGTGCCGGCTTCTACGTCGACGCCACCGAGCCGCCGTTCGCACAGAATTATCGGATGTACAGCTACATCGTCGATGAATTGCCGAAGCTTATCGCGGCCGAGTTTCCGGTCGACATGACGCGGCAGGGAATCTTCGGCCACTCGATGGGGGGACATGGCGCGATCACGATCGCGCTCAAGCACCCCGAACGCTTCGGCAGCTGCTCGGCCTTCGCGCCGATCAGCCATCCCTCGGTCTCCGGCTGGTCAAAGCCGGCATTCCAGAAATACCTCGGATCGGATGAAAGGAACTGGCGGGCCTATGATGCCTGCTCGCTGATCGAAGACGGGCACCGGTTCCCGGAATTCCTCGTCGACCAAGGCACGGCGGATAGCTTCCTGCAGGACGGATTGCGCCCCGAAGAGCTCCGGCAGGCCTGCGAGACGGCCGGCATCAGCCTGCGGCTTCGCATGCAGGACGGGTACGGCCACTCCTACTTCTTCATTTCGACATTCATGGAAGACCATCTGCGCTGGCACGCGCGGAGATTGGGAGACTGATTGCAGAGCTTGGCCGGGCATATCGCAAACGGCCCAGAAGGGGAGGAGAAACCCATGACCAGCATAGCCATACATCCGGCAGTGGATTCAGGCTTTCGGGCGACTGACGCTGCTTTCGCAGGCGGGACGCTCGTCTGCAAATGCGCAAGCAATCCGGTCAAGGTGAAGATCAAGGGCGATATCGCCCATAATCACGCCTGTGGCTGCACCAAGTGCTGGAAGCCCGAGGGCGCCGTCTTCTCGGTCGTGGCGGTCGCTCCGACCGAAAGCGTCGAAGTGCTGGAGAACGGCGATAAGCTCGCCGTCGTCGATTCCGCCGCCTTGATCCAGCGCCACGCCTGCAAGGAATGCGGCGTGCATATGTATGGGCCGGTTGTGCGCGAACATCCGTTCCAGGGATTGTCCTTCGTCCATCCGGAACGCTTCCAGGAAAGCGGCTGGGCGAAGCCGGGCTTTGCGGCCTTCGTGTCGTCGATCATCGAGAGCGGCTTCGACCCCGCGAAGATGGACGCCGTCAGGGCGCAGTTGAGGGCGTCCGGCCTCGAGCCTTACGATTGCCTAAACCCTGGCCTTATGGACTACATGGCCACGTGGACCGCCAAGAAGAGCGGCGTTCTGGCTTCTTAATCGACCCCGGGGAGCGCCGGGCCGGCGCTCCCCGACAAAACCGCCGCCACCGGAAACGAGATATTCCGCAATGGCCGCTCGCCGGGTCGCCGGCGTCCAGGCTTCGAGGCCTGATGACCGACGTCGTATCGACGTCAACTCCAGAGACATTCTCACCGACCTGCCACATGATCCGCTGGCAAGAACGCCGCGACGGTCGCCGCCGCGGAATGTCGATCATTGTCAGCACGTTAAGCGGTGCCTGACAGGCATCGCGACCATAGCGCTCGGCATCATTGTGTATTCTATAAATACTAATTGTGTACGCAAAGTACACAATTATTGACTCCTTCCGACAAGCGTGCCATTTTCACGGCGTAGAGCAACGACTGGCCGGAGAGCGACGATGGCGAAGACACCCAAGAGCAATCTCTACGAAGACCTGAAACGGCAGATCCTGACGATGGAACTGGACCCGGACGCCGATCTGGACGAAGCCAGTTTGAGTGAAAGATACGGGCTCTCGCGGACGCCGGTTCGCGACATATTTCGGCGCCTTGCCGGCGAGGGTTATATCGACATCCGCGAGAACAGGGGTGCGCGGGTCATCCCGATGAACCATTCCACCCTGCGGAATTTCTTTCTCGTCGCACCGATGATCTACGCGGCGATCGGCCGTCTCGCCGTGCAGAATTTCAAACCCGCCCAGCTTTCAGACCTGAAGCAGACCCAGGAGCGGTTCCGCGCCGCCAGCGAGAACATGGACCCTTTGGCGATGGTCCTCGAGAACAATCGTTTTCACGAAATTTTCGGCGAGATGTCGGGCAACGTCTATCTGCAGCCGAGCCTCGGCCGGCTGCTGATCGACCACGCGCGCATCGGCCACACCTTCTTCCGACCGAGGAACGAGGACATGAAGCGGCGGCTTCAAGTGGCCGTCGACCATCATGACAGCTTCATCGATGCGCTCGGCGCCCACGATGAGAATGCCGTCGTCGACCTCGTCTTCGAACACTGGGAATTGTCCCGCGAGAACATGGAGATGTTCATCGCCCCGCAAGGCCTCAAGGCGGACGCCTTCCTCGGCGGTCCCGCCACGCAAATATTGGAGAAGTCATCGTGAAGTTTGAGGGGATCTATACGCCGGCGGTGACGCCGCTCGATCAAAATGGCCAGATCGACAAAGCCGGATTTGCCGCCGTGCTCGAGTCGCTGATCGAGGCCGGCGTCCACGGCATCATCGTCGGCGGCTCGACGGGCGAGTATTACGCCCAGAGCAGCCAGGAGCGCTTCGACCTCGCAGCCTATGCGAGGGACGTCATCGGCACGCGGCTGCCCCTTATTATCGGGACCGGCGCCACGCGCACCGAAGATTCGGTCGAATACGCAAAGGCGGCGAAGGACATCGGCGCGGATGCAATCCTGGTGTCGTCACCGCCCTACGCGCTGCCGACCGAACGCGAGAATGCGGTCCACGCTCTGACCGTCGACCGCGCGGCCAACCTGCCGATCATGCTCTACAACTATCCCGCCCGCATGGGTGTCGTGATGGGCGAAGAATATTTCTCCCGCGTCGGCAAGTCGAAGAACGTGATCGCCATCAAGGAAAGCTCCGGCGACATGGGCAACCTTCACCTGCTCGCCCGTAAGTTTCCGCATATTGCACTGTCCTGCGGCTGGGACGATCAGGCGCTCGAATTCTTCGCCTGGGGCGCGAAGAGCTGGGTCTGCGCCGGCTCCAATTTCCTGCCGCGCGAACATGTGGCCCTCTATGAGGCCTGCGTCGTCGAAAAGAACTTCGACAAAGGCCGGGCGATCATGACCGCGATGCTGCCGCTGATGGATTTCCTCGAATGCGGCAAATTCGTCCAGTCGATCAAGCACGGATGCGAATTGATCGGGCTGAACGTCGGCTCGGTCCGCGCGCCGCTGCGCCCGCTCAACTCCGAGGAAAAACGAACACTTCAGACCGTCGTCGCCACGTTGAAGCGCACGGTCAGCCAGATCACGTCGGGAGCAAACCATGCATGAACCCTTGACCGCAGCCGAATACAAGGCGATCGCCGCCGGTCTTCAACTTCCGACGAATGCCTTCGTCGACGGGGCATTCCGTCCGGCGAACTCCGGCAAGACGTTCACCTCCACGAACCCTGCGACGGGTGAGGCTCTCGCCGAAATCGCAGCCTGCGACGCCACCGACGTCGACGCCGCCGTCGCCAAGGCGAAGCAAGCTTTCGACGACGGCCGCTGGCGGCTGCGTTCGCCGGCCGAACGCAAAGCAGTGCTCCTCAAGCTCGCCAAACTTTTGGAGGACCATCGTCACGAACTCGCCGTCATGGAGAGCCTCGACAGCGGCAAGCCGGTCGGCGAATGCCAGACGGTCGATGTTGCCGATACCATTCATACGCTGCGCTGGCACGCCGAGCTGATCGACAAGCTCTATGACAACACCGCTCCGGTCGGCGCCAACGCGCTGACGATGATCGTGCGCGAGCCTATCGGTGTTGTCGGATGCGTGCTGCCGTGGAATTTCCCGCTGCTGATGCTGGCCTGGAAGATCGGCCCGGCGCTTGCCGCCGGCTGCTCGGTGATCGTCAAGCCGGCACAGGAAACGACGCTCACCACGCTGCGCGTCGCCGAGCTTGCTCATGAAGCAGGTATCCCGGCTGGCGTCTTCAACGTCGTGACCGGCGGCGGCAAGGAGGTCGGCGAACCGATCGGCCTGCATATGGATGTCGATATGGTCGCTTTCACCGGATCGACGCCCACCGGCCGCCGCTTCCTGCGCTACGCCGCCGACTCGAACCTCAAGAAGGTGGTGCTCGAATGCGGCGGCAAGAACCCCGCGGTGGTTCTCGACGATGCCGAAGACCTGGACCTCGTTGCCGAGCAGGTCGTTAACGGCGCCTTCTGGAACATGGGCGAGAACTGCTCGGCCACCTCGCGTCTGATCGTTCATGCCAAGATCAAGGACGAACTGCTGAAACGCATCGGCGCCTACATGCGCGAATGGAAGACCGGCGATCCGCTCGACCCGGCAAACCGCATCGGCGCGCTCGTCAGCAAGGCGCATTTCGAAAAGGTGAAGTCTTTCCTCGACGACGCCAAGACGGAGAAGCTCTCGATCGCCCATGGCGGTGAAACCTATAACGGCATCTTCATCGAACCGACGGTGGTCGAGGGCGTGACGCCGGCCAGCCGCCTCTTCCAGGAAGAAATTTTCGGCCCGGTGCTTTCGGTGACGACCTTCAATTCGCTGGCCGAGGCGATCGCCCTTGCCAACGACACGAACTACGGCCTGACGGCGTCCGTCTATACCGGTAGCCTGCGGAACGCCATCAGGCTCTCGCGGGAGATCCGCGCCGGCGTCGTCACCGTCAACTGCTTCGGAGAAGGCGACGCCAGCACGCCGTTCGGCGGCTACAAGGAGTCCGGCTTCGGCGGCCGCGACAAGTCGGTCTTCGCTCACGACAATTACTGCGAACTCAAGACCATCTGGATCGACGTATCCGAACGGTCGGTCGACGAGACGATCCGATGACCCGCCATGTGATCAAGCGCCTGCCGATCGATACCGGCGTTTCGGGATGGGAGGCGATCAGCGAACGCGCCTTTCCCGCAATGGCGCTTGAACACGACATTACCGCGGACTGGCTGATTGTCGGCGCCGGATTTGCCGGCCTGTCGGCGGCCCGCCGCCTCTCGCAGTTGCGCCCTCAGGACAAGATCGTCGTCCTGGAGGCGCGTGAAGTCGCCAAGGGTCCGGCCGGGAGAAATTCCGGCTTCATGATCGACGTGCCGCACAATCTCTCTTCCGGCGAGTATTCGGTGGCCGACGAAGAGGCGACCAAGGACGAGATTCGACAGAACCGTCTGGCGATTTCCTTCGCAGCCGATGTCGCGGCCGAATACGGCCTGTCCAAGGAAACCTTCGATCCGGCGGGCAAGGTGAATGCCGCGGCCTCCGACCGGGGGCTCGGGCTCAACGACAACTACAGGAAGTCGCTCGAAAAGATCGGTGAGCAGCATCGCGTTCTCGATGCCGATCAGATGCGGGAGATGACGGGCTCGCGCTATTATCGCGGTGGGCTCTATACGCCGGGCGCGGTGATGATCCAGCCCGCCGACTATATCCGCGGCCTGGCGCGCGGACTTAGCGCAAAGATCGCCATTCACGAGCACTCGCCGGTGCTGGAGCTTTCCCGCGAGGGAAAGTCCTGGAAGGCGAAGACGGCTCGCGGATCGGTCTCCGCGCCGAAGGTCATTCTGGGCGTGAACGGCCATATTCAAAGCTTCGGCCATTTCCGCGGGCGGCTGATGCACATATTCACCTACGCGTCGATGACATCGGCCTTTTCCCAGAACGAATTCGGCGGCGATATCACCGGCGCGGACCGTTGGGCGCTGCTGCCGGCCGATCCGATGGGCGCGACGGTGCGCAAGATCACCACAGATGGCCGTTCGAGGATCGTCATCAGGACGCGGTTCACTTACGACCCGAGCCTCCAGGTGTCGGAGAAGCGGGTCGCCGGCGTGGCGGCCGAGCAGCGCCGCTCGTTCGACGCTCGCTTCCCCGGAATGCAAAGCCTGCCGATGGAGTTTAGCTGGGCGGGTGCGCTCTGCCTGAGCCGAAACCATGTGCCGGCATTCGGCGAGGTCGAGGAAGGGCTTTTTTCCGCCTGCTGCGAGAATGGTCTCGGCACCGTCAAGAGCACGCTTGCGGGAATGATGGCGGCCGATCTGGCGACAGGCGCCGCAAGCCCCGAACTCGACAAATACAAGAACCAGCCGGAACCGGTGAGATTGCCGCCCGAGCCCATCGCGTGGCTCGGCGTCAACTCGGTCATCCGCCTGCAGGAATTGCGTGCTGGCCGCGAGGGATGATCCCTCGGCCCGCGCAATCTGAAGCTGCCCGCTCGCAGACTTCAATGAGAATGGGAACGTAAAACAGGAGTAAGAACAATGAAAAATTTGTGGAAGGCGCTCTGCGCCGCTGCAATGATCGGGGTCAGCATCCTTCCTGCTCGCGCGGAAGAAAAGACGATCACCATGGGCACGATGTCGTGGGAAGATCTGACGCCCATCACCGGTATCACCAAGAAGGTTCTCGAAGACGCGGGCTACACCGTCAAGGTGACCGAGTTCTCCGAATGGGGCATCGCCTATGCCGCTCTTGCCAAGGGTGACATCCAGGTTCTCACCTCGCAGACGGACTATGTCGCGCAGGACTACTGGGACAAGAACAAGAACCGCCTCGAAAAGATCTCGCCGGTTTCGCACGGCCTCTATCAGGGTGTTGCGGTTCCCAAATATGTCCCGATCGACTCGCTGGAACAGCTCAATGAAAACGCCGACAAGTTCGGCGGCAAGATCATCGGTATCGAACCGGGCGCCGGCCTGATGCGCGATACCTCGAATGTGGTCAAGGACTACGGCCTCAAGCTCCAGCTCGTCGAGGGCAGCACCGCCGCGATGACGGCGGCGCTGAAGTCCGCCTATGATCGCAAGGAGTGGATCGCGGTGACGATCTGGGAGCCGTCCTGGATGGTCCAGAAGTACGAGGTCAAGTACCTCAAGGATCCGAAGGGCATCTTCCCGCCGCCGCAGAGCTACTACTGGATCGGCCATAAGGGCTTCTCCGCAGAGAACCCGCATGCGCGGGAAGTGATGGCCAGCGTCTATGTGCCGCTCGCCGACATCACCGCCATCAACGGCGCGGTCAATGAAGGCAAGACCATGGACCAGGCCGTGCAGGATTGGATCGGCGCCCATGCCGACCTGATCAAGCGCTGGGAAAACATCAAGAAGAACTAACCGCGTCGTGGCCGTCCGATCCGTCGGGCGGCCATCCTACAGCGCCGCGCGTTCTTTTGGACGCGCAAAGGACGCTGGGAGATTCAACGAGAGAAGCCAGCGCCGATTGGCTCAAGGGGATCGCTATGAAAACCGTAACTGCCGATATCAATGATGTCCTGATCGACTGCCAGTCCCTCTGGAAAGTCTTCGGTGACAAGTCCGCTGCGGCAATGAAGTCGATCAAGGAGCGCGGCCTCGGCAAAAAAGAGGTCTTGAAGGAATACAACTGCGTCGTCGGCGTGTCCGAGGCGAGCCTCCAGGTGCGGCGCGGCGAAATCTTCTGCATCATGGGCTTGTCGGGAAGCGGAAAATCCACGCTCATCCGCCTGCTCAACAAATTGATCACGCCGAGCGCCGGCAAGGTCCTCGTCAAGGGGCGCGACCTCGCCGCCCTGTCTCCGGTCGATCTCCGGCAGATGCGCGCCAGGAACATCGGCATGGTGTTTCAGAGCGTCGCTCTGTTGCCGCACCGCACAGTCTTGGAAAATGCGGCCTTCGGCCTCGAAGTGCAGGGAATAACCAAGCCGGAGCGAAACAAGACCGCCGTTGCCGCGCTCGAGAAGGTCGGCCTCGCCGACTGGGTGAACCGGTATCCGGGCGAGCTCTCGGGCGGCATGCAGCAACGCGTCGGTCTCGCCCGCGCTCTCGCTTCCGACCCCGAGATCATTCTGATGGACGAGCCGTTCAGCGCGCTCGATCCGCTCATCCGGCGCCAGCTTCAGGACGAATTCCGGCAGCTGACGAAAGCCTTGGGCAAGTCCGCGGTCTTCATCACCCATGATCTCGACGAGGCGATCCGGATCGGCGACCGCATTGCGATCATGAAGGACGGCGTCATCATCCAGACCGGCACGGCCGAGGAAATCATCCTCAACCCGGCGGATGCCTATGTCGCCGAATTCGTCGCCGGCATATCCCGTCTCCATCTGATCAAGGCGCATTCCGTCATGCGCAGTGTCGCCGAATTCCAGCAAAGCGCGCCGAATTCCGACATCGCGTCGCTGGCGCGCACGACGCCGGACGCCGACATCGACGAACTCATCACATTGACGATGCAGTCGGAGCGCGACGCCATCGCCGTCGTGGACAATGGTCAGATTGTCGGCGTGGTCACGCCGCGCAGCCTGCTGATGGGCGTCAAGGGACCATCCGCCCACGATCTGCCGGCGGCGTCCACCAACTGGAGCTGATTGACATGGATAGTTCAGGCTTCATCGATCTTTTTGACGAATGGACCGATTCCGCGCTCGAATGGGTGAGCGACAATGGCGAGTTCCTTTTCGATTCCATCAGGCAGGTTCTCGAAGGGCTCTATGCCGGGATCCTCTGGCTCCTGGAACTTCCGCCATTCTATCTGATCGCGCTGATCGTGGCGCTCGTCGGCTGGCGGCTGGTCAATGTCTGGTTCGCCCTGCTGAGCGGCGTCGCGCTGGCGCTTTGTTTTTCCATGGGACTCTGGCCGGAGACGATGAGTACGCTGGCGCTGGTCTTGACCGCAACCACGCTCGCCCTGGTGATCGGCATCCCGATCGGCATTATGGCCGGCTTCTTTCCCGCCCTCGATCGTTTCATGGAGCCCGGCCTGGACCTGATCCAGACGCTTCCGCCATACATCTACCTGCTGCCGGCGATCGCTCTGCTCGGCTATGGACCGGCGACGGCATTGATCGCGACCGTGATCGTCGCCGTGCCGCCGGCAATCCGCCTGACGTCTCTCGGTATCCGGATGACGCCCAAGGAGTTCATCGAACTCGGAGAGGCGCTTGGGATGACGCCGGCGAAGATGTTCTTCAAGATCCGCCTTCCCTTCGCGCTGCCGAGCATCATGGCGGGCATCAACCAGAGCCTGATGATGGCCTTCGGCATGGTCGTCATCGCAGGCATCGTCGGTTCCGGCGGGCTTGGCGAGACGATCTACGGCGCGATCAGAACGCTCGACATCGCGACTTCGATCAATGGAGCGATCGCCATCGTGGTTCTGACCATGGTGCTTGATCGCATAACCCAGAGTGCTGCTCGTCTGGGAACGGGGAGGAAGTCATGAATCCGTCCATCCTGCAGTTTTCGCCCGGCGCTTTCCTGGCGCCATCCGTCGATTGGCTCAACACCAACTTTCATCCGCTGTTTGCGGCGATCAGCTATCTGGTCGAAGCGGTGCTTTCCGGATTCGAAGCGGCACTGCTCTTCGTGCCGCCCTATGGGCTCATCGCGATCGTCGTCGTTCTGGCATTCGTCGCCGTCGGTCTGCGCGCCGCGATCCTGGCCGGTCTTTGCCTGGGCTTCTGTCTCCTCATGGGGCTGTGGACGGCATCGATGCAGACCCTGTCTCTGGTCACCGTCGCGGTCCTGATCTCCGTGCTCATCGCCTTCCCGATCGGCGTCCTGTGCTCGCGCTACAAGACATTGGAGGCGATGGTTCGCCCGGTTCTCGATGTGATGCAGACCGTGCCGCCGTGGGTCTATCTCATTCCTGCGGTGATGATCTTCAGCCTTGGACGCGTGCCGGCAATCATCGCCACCATCGTCTATGGCATTCCGCCGATGCTCCGACTGACCACGCTGGCATTCAACCAGGTGCCGAAGGAATTCATCGAACTCGGCAGCGCTATCGGCGCGCCGCCTCGCTCGGTGCTTTGGAAGATCGAGATCCCCTTGGCCAAGCAGACGCTCCTGGTCGGGCTCAACCAGTGCATCCTTCTGTCGCTGGCCATGGTCGTGCTGGCCGGGCTCGTCGGTGCCGGCGGTCTCGGTGCTGAGGTGACGCGCGGCTTGACGCGCATGGAGATGGGGCTTGGTCTCAGGGCAGGCCTGGCGATCGTCGCCGTCGCCCTTCTGCTCGACCGGCTGTCCCGCGGCCTGCTCGACCGCGACAGGCTGCCGAAGGCGAAATGAGCAAGGACATAGAGAGATGAGAAACAGCTTCTTCTGCATCGATGCGCATACTTGCGGCAATCCCGTCCGCTTGGTCGCCGGAGGCGGTCCACTGCTTGCCCATGCACCGATCAGCGAGCGCCGGGAGATTTTCGTCCGCGACCATGACTGGGTGCGCAAGGCGCTGATGTTCGAGCCGAGGGGGCACGACATCATGTCAGGGGCGATCATCTATCCTGCCTATCGGCAGGACTGCGATTTCGCCGTGCTGTTCATCGAAGTGAGCGGCTGCCTGCCGATGTGCGGCGCCGGCACCATCGGCACCGTGACCGCCGCGATCGAGGAGGGGCTGGTCAAGCCGCGCGAACCCGGCCGGGTCGCCATCGAGACGCCTGCGGGGAGGGTTGACGTGACCTATGAGGAGAAAGACGGATATGTCGATTCCGTTCGTCTCCACAATGTGGCGAGCTATCTCCATGAGGCTGATGTCGAGGTGGATGTGCCGGGAATGGGCCGTCTGCGCGTCGATATATCCTATGGCGGCAACTATTATGCGGTCGTCGAACCACAGGATAACTGGAGCGGCCTCGACGGCATGACCGCATCCGACATTGTCGGCTGCAGCCAGAGACTGAGGTCGGCGCTTGCCGGTATCTGCGATCCTGTCCATCCCGACGACCCGAGGATTCGCGGTGTGCATCACGCCATCTGGTGCGACCGCCCGGTGAATGACGTCTCGGATGGACGCTGCGCCGTCTTCTATGGCGAAAAGGCCATCGATCGATCGCCGGGCGGCACCGGCACCTCCGCCCGCATGGCCCAGCTCTATGGGAAGGGGCGGCTTACCATCGGGTCGAGATACCGGCATGAAAGCCTGATCGGAACCATCTTCGAGGGCCGGGTCGAAGCCGAGGCGAGCATTGGACCCTATAGCGGCATTCTTCCCAGCATCGGAGGCTGGGCGCGCGTCATCGGGCACAACACCATTTTCGTTGACGATCGTGATCCGCTGGCGCATGGCTTTCAGATCCGATGAGCGCGTTTTCGGCAGGGAGATGACTATGCGACCCGATCAGCAACGCCAAGCAGACGACGCCGCAAGATCGGCTGGCCGGCTCAAGGTCGGGTTCGTTCTGGCGCGCTCGTTCACGCTGTCGGCCTTCGCACTCTTCGTGGATACGCTGCGGCTGGCGAGCGACGAGCAGGATCGCTCCGGAAGGCTTCTTGCCGACTGGCAGGTGATCGGCAGCACGAGGCACCTGATCACCGCGAGCTGCGGCGTCCAGGTTGCGCCGACCTCCGATTTCGTCGATCCGGCGAAGTTCGACTACATCGTGGTCGTCGGCGGCCTTCTGACGGTGGAGAACCCCGTCGACCAGCAGACCATCGCCTTTCTCAAGCAGGCGGATGCCAAGAAGGTGCCGTTGATCGGCGTGTGCACGGGTTCATTCATCCTTGCTGAGGCCGGCCTGATGAAGCGGCACGAAACCTGCGTGAGCTGGCTGCATTACAAGGAATTTCGCGAGCGCTTTCCCGAGCTCAGCGTTCGTTCCGACCGGCTCTTCAATCTCGATCGCCAGCGCGGCTCTTGCGCAGGCGGCAGCAGTTCCGCCGACATGGCGGCATTGCTGGTCAGGAAACGCATCAGCCGCGACGCCGAGCGAAACGCGCTTGAAGTGCTTCAGATCGAAAAGGCCCGGACGTCGGCGGATATTCAGCCGCGGCGACCGCTCTACGACGAGTATGAAGACGCCCGCGTCAAGGCGGCGATGATTGCGATGGAACAGTTCGTCGACGGCAGCATGTCGATTCAGAAGCTTGCCGCCATGGTTGGCCTGTCAAGGCGGCAACTGGAGAGGATCTTCATCGACAAGACCGGAATGTCTCCCGCCAAGGCCTATAATCGTGTTCGCATGGAGCGGGCGAAATCGATCCTTGCCCAGTCGAAGGCGCCGCTGATCGAGATCGCGCTCGATGTCGGCTTTGAAAACGCCTCGCAGTTCACGAGAACCTTCAAGCGCACATTCGGGCAGACGCCGTCGCAGCATCGCGCAGCCGCTTTGAGAGCGCACTGAGTTTACTCAGATCTCTTCCCACGGAAACGTGTCCAGCCGCTCGGCGCCCCTGGCCGTAATCAGAGCCTGGGTTTCCAGTTTGATGCTCTCGGATCCGGCTTCGGCGATCAGGCTTTCGACGTTGAGCACCATGCCCTCCTCGATGGCGCCGCTGAAATCAGGGTCGAAATCCGGATGCAGAAGGATCCCCGGCCACTCGTCCGCCATTCCGGTTCCGTGCAGCGCAAGCGTGTATCGATAAGGCTGGTATTTCTCCGGAATCCGCCACGACTGCGCGTTGAATTCTGCGAACGTCATGCCGGGCTTCAGGATTGCGAGATTGTGCTCGATCTGATCCCTGGCCGCCGCGTAAAGTTCCTTCTGCTTGGTGGTCATGGCGACATGCCCTGCGGTCCACGACCGCGAGAGGTCGGCGCAATAGCCGTAGGGTCCGATCATATCGGTGTCGAAGGATATCATTTCGCCGCGCTTGATGACGTAGTCCGAACACTCCTGATACCAGGGGTTCGTTCTCGGGCCAGCGGTCAAGAGCTTGGTCTCCAGCCACTCGCCGCCGCTGCGGGCGTTTTCGAAGTGAAGCTCGGCCCAGATTTCTCTTTCGGTGCGGCCGGGCTCTGACATCTCGTACATCCGCGCCATGCCGGCTTCGCAGACACGGATCGTCCATCGCATCAGCTCGATTTCGTCGGCGCTCTTGATCGATCGCGCCCGCTCCGCCAGTTCCTGGCCGTCGACAAGCGTGAAGCCGCGTTCGCGCAGTTCGAAGGCGCCGGCGGGTTCGAGCCTGTCCACCGCAACGCGCCTGTTGCTGCCATGGCTGCTCACGAGGTCCGCGACCTCGTCCGCCCAGGCTTTCAGGCGGGATTCCATCAGGTTGCCCGCCGTGAAGAATATCCATGACTTCGCCGGCCGGATCTCGTCGATGCCGGCAAGCCCGTCATTGACGTGCTCGGCGCCTTCGAATTCGAACAGTATCGCCGGTCCATCGGCGAGGATCAGAGCGTAGCGCGCGGCGTTGTGCATCGTCCAAATGCTCATATTCGATGAATCGAAGGCATATCGGATGTTGACGGGGTCATAGAGCAGCAGGGCGCCGCAGTCCCATTCGCGCATCGTCGTGCGCAGGCGCTCCAGACGATAGTGGCGAGCCCGATCGAGCGTCGTGGCCGGCACAGGACTGATAAGAGGCCGATCCGCTCCCTCAGGATTGAGATATGCCTGCTTCCGCTCATCCTTGAAGACCGTCGAGCCGGTCGGCTCAGCGGAATCGCTTTCGTCTCGCAGCATCGAAGTCAGTCCTTGTCGTCGGTGAATGGCGCGACGTTGCCGGGCGCTCAGCGCTCGATGACGAGATCGCTGAGCGGCTTCGAGCAGCAGGGCAGGAAGAAGCCGGCGTCGATTTCCCTTTGGCGAATTCCGCCATTGTGGTTCATGTCGACCGTCCCGGAGGCGAGCTTCGATTTGCAGGTGCCGCAGACGCCGTTCGCACAGGATGACGGTATCCTGACGCCCGCCTTCTTCGCGCATGAGAGCACACTCTGCTCGCCTGTTACCGCGATGCTGCGGGCCTGTTTCGAGAAGGTGACCTGGAAAACCTTGGCAGCCGCCTCCTGAACCGCGGGAATTTCGGGTTCGTCGATGACAGCGGCGTCGAAGCTTTCCTCCAGGTAGTTCGAGCCGGCGACGCCGAGTTCGGCGGCAATGCCGCGCGCAGCCGCCATGAACGGGGCGGGACCGCAGCACATCACGGTTCGCTCAGTGATATCGGGAACGGCAAGCCAGATATATTCTTTCGAAATGCGACCGGTCAGGCCGGGCCAGGACGGCTCGCCGGCAACGGTCTCCGGGAGAAAGTGGAGGCGAAGACCTTTCAGCCTGCGGGCGATGCAGGCGAGCTCGTCGCGAAAGATCAGATCCTGGGGCGTCCGGCCGGCATGCATGAAGACGACGTCGGCCGGTTCGCAACTGTCGGCGATCTCACGCAGAATGGACATGACGGGCGTAATGCCGGAGCCGCCGGACAAAAGCAGAAGCTTACGTCCCGCCGTCTGGGGCCTGACGAAGTGACCGAGCGGACCGCTCGCCTTGACGGCTGCCCCGGGAGCCAGCGTGTCATGAAGCCAGTTGGAGATCTTGCCGCCGGGAACGCGCTTCACCGTCACGGAGAAGGCATTCGTCCGATGCGGCGAAGACGAGATGCTGTAGCACCTGTTTTCCGCCTCTCCATTGTGCTCGAGATCGAACAGAAAATACTGTCCCGCCTTGAAGGCGAACCGCTTGCCCTCGCGCGATGCGAAGGTGAATGTCTTGACGTCGTGGGTCTCCTGCTGAACGTCGAGGCAAACGAGCGTGTCGTCTTCTTCCGGGTTCCAGACGTCGTCAAGAGCGGCCCTGGCTGCGGGCGCCTGCGGGCTCCTAGTATCCATGGGCGCGCATCCGGTCGATGTACCAGGTGGCGAACTTGTCGAGGTTCGTCTCGGAGAAGCGGGAGTAGGGGCCTGGCTGATAGGCCGGGTCGAGAGCGCCTGCATGGGAGCGCGCCACCAGATCGGCGTCCTGGTCGGTCGTTGCCACCCAGACATCCGTCAGCTTGTCGAGATCGTAATCCACGCCTTCGACGGCGTCCTTGTGGACCAGCCACTTGGTTCTGACCAGCGTCTTGCCCGCGGAGAGCGGGATGACGGTTGCCACCACCGCATGGTCGCCCATGAAGTGGTTCCAGCTGTTGTGGCCCCAAAGATGCATGTCGCCGAGATCCTTGCGGGTCATGTGCCCGAGCAGCTTGGAGGATGCGGCGGTGGCATCGTGGGTCTGGGATTCACCAGCGCCTGCGATGATCAGCCGCTGGGTGCGGAAATTTGTGGCGCAGTCGGCGAGTTGCTCGACGGCAGCCGAGGGAAAGCCGTCAGCCTCCCACGCCTTCGTCCGCTCTTCATACAGCCTGAAATGCTCCTCGGCCTGTTCGCGATCCTCCGGGCTCAGCGTCTCGGGGTCGAAGCCGAAGTCGAGATCGACGAAGGAGACGCAAAGCTCTGGATGGTTCGCGGAGCAATGGTAGCACTCGCGATTGTTCTCCATCGTGAGCTTCCAGTTGCCGTCCTCGATGACGTCGGTCTGGTGAGCGATCTTGGCATTGCGGATGTCGTAGGGAGCGAGGCGCTCGACCATGGCCTGTTCGAGGAGAGCGATGTCCTCGGGCGGATTGTCGGAGAGGCAGACGTAGATCAGCCCGCCGATCGACTTGAAGGTGACGGGCTTGAGGCTCCGACACTCCTTGTCGAAGTCCTTGCCCATGTGCGGGGCGTAGCCGAGCTCGCCCGTCAATTCATATGTCCAGGTGTGATAGGGACAGACGAGTTTTGAGACGATCGTCTTGCCCGGATCGAGAAGGCGGGAGCCGCGATGGCGGCAGACATTGTGCAGGACGCGAATTTCTCCGTCGTCGTCACGCAGGAGGATCAGGCTCGTCTTGCCGATGTCGATCACCGTGGCGTCGCCGGGTTCGGGAACGTCACAGTCGAGGCCGACACAGATCCAGTGATTGTGGAAGAAAACGTCGATGTCTGCTTCGAACACATCTTCTCTGACATAAAGCCCGGCCGGCAGCGAGTGACCGTTGGCACGAGCGTCGAGAAGGGCTGAAATGGAAGAAGGAAGTCTGTTTAGCATGAGAACCTCTTATGCGAGAGTTTCCCTAGATTGCCCTTGCATACCCGGCATTTCAACGGCATAAAAAATCACGTTCGCATAAGTTTTTATCATGCGAGGAGAGGTTTGCGATGCATTTCCGAAGACGGCTCCCGTCGCTGACGGCGCTGGTGACCCTGGAGGCGGTGCTGAGACGGAAAAGCTTCACCACGGCTGCGACCGAACTCGGTGTCACCCAGGCAGCGGTCAGCCGGCAGATTGCCTTGCTGGAGGAGGAACTCGGCCAGCCCCTATTCGTGCGCAAGCATCGAGCGATCGAGCCGACAACGGCATGCATCAACCTTGGCGCCACGCTGGCCAAGAGCCTTGCCGATATCGCCGAGAGCGTGGAAGCGATCCAGTCGCGCAGCCAGGACGTCGTGACGATAGGCGCGACCGTCGCCTTCTCTTCTTTCTGGCTGCTGCCGCGGCTGGCCGAATTCCGCCGGGCAAACCCTGGCATTCTGGTGCGGGTGATTTCCCAGGACAGCCCAATTGCCCTCGACGATGGAGAAGTCGACGTGGCAATTCGATACGGTGTGCCTCCCTTCAGCGATGGAACCGTCATCGCCTCGCGCGGCGACGTCATTTGCCCCGTCTGCTCTCCCGATTACCTCAGGCGCCGGGCAGATGGTCCGCTGGGCTCCGGTGACGAATTCATCGAAACCGATGTTCTCGATCGTTCCTGGTATAGCTGGGCGCAATGGTTTTCGCTGACCGGCGCCAACCTCGAGATAAAGCCGTCGCTGCGGTTCAATCATTATACCGAGACCATCGCAGCCGCGCGCGCGGGCCAAGGGATGGCATTGGGATGGCGGATGCTGGTCGGCACCTTTCTGGAGGATGGAACCTTGGTGCAGGCCGATGGCGGCGAGCTTGCCGCCGAGGATCGTTACAACGTCATCGTGCCGGTCAAAGCCAAGCGCAGCAATGCGCGCGACCTTGCCGCCGCATGGCTGACAGCATCACTGCACGGTTGATCGAAAACTATCGTCACAAACCCAGTCCCACAGTTGCCGTTCGGTGGACGCCTTTCGGGACGAAGGCGAAGCGATCCGCCAGGCCGAGGAAATCGGCGGCCAAGTGAATGACCGAAAGCCACATTTCCGTCCCCTGCAAGCCCGGTTCGCCGCCATCGGCAAACGGGAATCCCTCACTATCCCGCCATCGATCCAGAGCCTTCGATATGAGATTGCGGGCGATCGCTTCGCCATCGGCCCGCCTGTAGTCGGTCTGCCGGGCAATCAGCAGCAGGGGATGAATCGTATCGAGCAGGTTGCAGGCATTGTATTTCGCGCCGACGAAGCCCTTGTGGTTGCGATAGTTGAGGTGAACCGTTTCGAGCGAGGCGTGCGGGTGCGGAAGCGCTGCGCCAAACTGGGCGTAGGTGCCGCGTGTCAGCCGATAAAAACCGTTTACCGGTTGGAGCCATCCTTCCAGCGCAGTCGGCTCGCCCCATAGGCCGGAGACGCTGTTGGCATTGCGGCTCAGCCACTCGAAAAGTTCCTGCCGTGAATGCCGGATGCCGAAATACTTCGCATTGAAGTACATGGCGGTTCCAATCGCATCGACCACGCTGCCGGCATGCCACGCCCGGGTCGACCAGGGCAGGGCGCTTAGCCATTCATCGAGCTCTTCAGCGCCGAGCTCTACCGCATGGACAGCTTGCCGCGGGCTGGAGCCAAGCAGTTCAAGCGCATAGCCAACCGCAAGGACGTTATAGAGCGCTTTTGGATCATCCCTGAGCGCCTTGCCATACATGCGCAAATGCTCTTCCGGGAAAAGCCCGGTCTCCCGTTCCTGCAGGCCTTGCAGAAGACGGACGGTCTCGGATGGATCGAGGTCGGGTGGCAGGTGACCGAAGCCGGCGGCGATCTCGATGGCATCGCATAAATGCCGGATCGCCGGTCTGCGGACGCCGTCCGCTTCCAGCGATTCATAGGTTCCCTGCGGTTTCCAGCGTGCAAGGATATCGGGCCATTGGTCTTTCGCTTTCTGGCCGAGCCTGACCAACTGATCTTCGATGTCTCCCGTGCCGGATTTCCTGGGCGCCGAGCCTCGGCTCCGCAGCACCCGGGCCGGCACGCCGCCGGCAACCGCCATGGCGGGAATGTCGCCCGTGACAACCGCGCCGGCGGCGATCACCGCGCCATTTCCAATCGTGGCGCCATCGAGGATCACGCAATTGGCGCCGATCCAGACGTCGTCGCCGATCACTATGCCGATGCTGACGACACCCTGGCGGTGGATGGGAATGGCCGGATCGTCGAAGCCATGATTGAAGCCGACGATCGAGGCGTGCGAGGCAATCCGCACGCCATTGCCGCAGGTCACCGTGCCGGACACACAGGCATAGGGATTGATGGTGCAATCGTCGCCAAGGATCACTTGGCCGCGGACGAGTGCGTGCCCGGCGATCCAGGAGCGCTCGCCCATCATCAGGCTTTCGGTGAAGATCGCGGCATGCTCGGCGATATAGGACGTCTCAGCCAGCTCCGCATCGCATGATCGCCGGAGTTCCGCCTTGCGGGCCAGGTGGGCCGGATGACGGAGGTCCGACGCAATGTGTTCCCAGGTCAGGTATTGAAGCCTGCGCGCTTCCCGCTCTTCGCTCGCCGATATGTGATGGCTGTTGGCGTGATCCATCCTGCTCCTCATTCTCAGGTTCAGCCGCTGAATATTCGTCTGCCTTCAGCGATCCATTGCCTCGCTGCATCAGACTGCCTGATCCGTTTAAAAGCAAGACATCCGACACGCGCCGATCATCGGCAACGTGCGGAGCAACCGGAAACCGTGAGATCGAGTTATGCCGCGCTCAGAAGTTCAGCGCTAACCGGCATTCCCATATGAAAGCCCTGGACACGGTCGATGCGAAGATCCTTGAGAAGGGAAAATTGTGCTGCAGTTTCGACGCCTTCCACCAGGATCGTATTGCCACGATTGCGGATGAGAGCAATCATGTCCTGAAGCATCATCAAACCGCGTGGGTTCGAGCTGTCGTGCAGGAAGGTTCTATCGACCTTGACCGTCTGAAACTCGATTGCCCTCAACCAGGAGAGACCCGCGAAGCCGCAGCCGAAGTCATCAAGCCAGATTTCGACGCCGAGTGCCCGCAGATCGGCAATGCATTTCAGCACCTCCGACTGCATATCCATGTCCAGGCCCTCAGTGACTTCCAAGGCCAGTCGCGACCCACAGACCCCGCACCGAGCAAGGATATCAGCGACACTGGCAGCAAAGCCGGGGGAACGCAGTTGTATTGGCGATACGTTGACGCTGACGGTAGCCATCCGATCGGTCATCAGTATATCACGGCATGCCGTCTCGATCGCCCACCTGCCCAGTTCGAGGATAGCGCCACTTCGTTCTGCAACGGGAATGAACGTCTTCGGCGAAACCGCGGTGCCGTCCGGCATCCTGAGGCGCATCAAAGCCTCGACAGCTCTTGGTTTCTCGTTCGTCACGTCGAAGATCGGTTGGTACACCAGCGAGACCAGTTTGCGATCAATGGCGGCCGCCAGCAGCGGGACGAGTTTACCAGCATAGTCGTCGGGGCGAGGCAACAACGGATCAAAACTACGAATGCAGTTTCGGCCACTTGCTTTGGCATTGTAGAGAGCGAGGTCGGCTTCACGGACTATTCGTTCAACTTTCTCTCCAAGTTTCTCGCGGGTGAAGGCGACGCCGATGCTGACGGTTACGATCGACATATCATCTGGTCGCTCGTCGTGAGCAATCGCCAGAGACTCGACTTCCATTCTGATCTTCTCGGCGAGAACCATCGCGACCTTGGGGAGGGCAGCCGGCACGACCACGATAAATTCCTCGCCACCATACCTGCCGATCATGCCATCGGACGACTCTACAAGTGCCTTCAGCGCATTGGCGATGACAGTCAGGCATCGGTCTCCTTCCTGATGTCCGTAGCGATCATTGAAGCGTTTGAAAAAGTCGACGTCGATGAGGAACACGGAGAAGTCGCGGCGTTCGTCTTTCCAAGCGGCCCAGCATTCGTCGAGTCGCCGATCCAGCGCGCGTCTGTTGCTTATGCCTGTCAGGTAGTCAGTATGTGAAAGCTCGAGCAGGGACCTTCCGCGCTCGGACGCTTCCCAGTGCTGGTGGCGAGCCTCCGCCGCGTTCAGCAACACGTTTCGACGCTCTACGTTCAAGCGCCAATTGACGAAAGACGTGAAGACAAAGCACGAAATGTAGAACAACCCGAAGGCAAGCTTGTAGGTTTGGCTTGAAGGAAAAAATTCCTCGATCGTAACGAAAAATGCGCATAGAACGAGGCTCGAGGTGATCACCGAAAGCCGAAACGGGAAACTGAAAAAAAGGTTGGCGCCCATCATGAAGATGGCGCCGAATATCATGTAGTATGACATGGCGGTGACGTCGCGGGTGGCAATCGCCGGGTACAGCCAGCCCACATAGCCCACAAGCAGCGCAGCGGCACATGTGATGTCAAGCCAGACGGTTTTCGCATTTGCCAGTCGCAAGATTTCGAAAGCCAGCAGAGCGACCGTTGCAACGACGAATCGCGCGGCGATCGTCACAGGGGCAACGTCGGGGATCAGCCATCGGTCTGGAAGTGCGAAGGCCACATAAACGGCGACCGCCATCCAAAGACCATGCCGTGAGCTCTGCCTTCGGACAGCATCATTTTCAGATTTCAGAGACTTGAGGGCCTCGGCAAATGAAAAGCTGGCGGTTGGTTCGTCGCGCTGGACGTTAGCGCAAGCCGCGATCATGCAACAACACCGGTCTGACAACGATCTAAAGTAAGTTGAAAAGTAAGCCATACTTCGGCGCCCTCCAAAATCACGTTCGGCAACCTGCAACCGGTTTGTCTTATTGCTTAGCTTTGTTAGAGGGGTGGCATCTGACCCGCAATAGTAGAAATACCCTTATCCCGTGTAGATTCTAGTCGCATCCTATTTCGAGGTTGATTATGCTTAATGCTATGTCAAAGAGGTCTCGAAATGGTACAAAGCCTGGTCTTGGACGGTGAAAGTCTTGTCGCGCCAGGTGAAATTCGTCGGGCGGCAAGGAGGCTTGCTGCCCCAGATCCCGGCCACCTTGTCGTTGCGAGTGCCGAGCTTGCCCTCAGCCTTGACGTGTCGATCCGTCAGTTCAAATCCGGCGTCGAGCCTCATGCGATCATCGAGCGTCTGACCGCCGCCTTGCATCAGATACGACGGCGCTTTCATCCGGAGGTATGGGACGTCATCGTTCCGATCGCGCAATCTCATCCAGTTGCTCACTATCTTCATCAAGATCCATTGACCCGCTGGTCGTTCGAAAAGCCGCGCGGCTATTCTGGCGACGCACGCCTTCTCGACTTCATCTACGGCAGACCTGAGATTGAGGACGCTGTCTTATCGGCCAGCAACTTGGGCCGTTCGATCTACGCCTACACTCGAAATGCTTCGTCATCCCTAGCGGTAAGGGAGCGTCGAGACATTCTGGCTCGCCGCGTTGACGAAATCGCTTCGGCGCGGCCTGGTTCCACCGAAGTCCTCGCCATCGCGGCGGGGCATCTTCGTGAGGGGCCTTTGTCGCACGCTCTCGGTGCCGGCGCGATCAAACGCTGGGTGGCTTTGGATCAAGACCCGATGAGCGTTGGAACCGTAGCCCGCGATTTCGCCGGCACGTCCGTCGAGGCGGTGAGCGGTTCGGTCAAATCCCTGATCGGTGGAAGACATGCGCTGGGAATGTTCGATTTCGTCTATGCCGCGGGTCTCTACGACTATTTGCCGGACCCGGTCGCCGTAAAGCTGACCAAGAAGTGCATCAGCATGCTCAAGCCTGGCGGCACATTCCTATTCGCCAATTTCTCTCCGGAGACGGAGGTCGATGGCTATATGGAGACATTTATGAACTGGGCGCTGCTGTTGCGGTCAGAACGAGAGATGGGCTTGATCGCCGGTGAAAGCGTGACGGGGACGGATATGAAGGTGTCTGTTTGGTCCGGCTCAAACCGCAGCATTGTCTACTGTGAAATTCAAAGACCGCATTAGGCCCCACGTTGGCTCGACGGCTTGCCGAACTTCAGCGCCTGCTCGGCCGCCAAGGTCGCGCTTCGCTGGACAACGGGGCGCAAGGAACAGCGCCACCGGGGCAAAGTCGTCTTCCGGCGAGCCGAAACGCGCGAGCGCGCTCATCAGCGCGCTGTGGCATGGACGGAAGGGGAAGGGACATCGCGGGCGTCGTTCTGCGTCATGAATGAGGTGACCAGCAGCGCCAGGCCGATCGCCGCTGGCAGAGCGCCGGCGGGTTTTCGAACGCCGACATGGGCGAGGCCCGACAGCAGCAGGTGAAAGAAGATGCCTGCATAGGCGAGATCGCTGAGCGGCACGCTGACGCGGGAAAGGATCGCGGCCGGGCCGAGAACCTTGATGATGATCATGAACGGAATGAGATAGGAAGCTTGGAATCCGAGTTCTGCCAGAACCTGGCGAACCCAGTCTCGCTTGGTGACATAGATGGCGGCTGAGGCGAGGTAGAGCACGGATAGAAGCGCCGTGCTGATCCAGTACACGTAAAATTCAGGCATGAGTTCATCCCTGTCGCTGCCCACGCAGCAACATTCCTCTCGTCGAGTCTGTCGGTTTGTTTTTGGGAGGCGCCTTTCTGCGCTCCCTTGTGCATGCAGAGAAATGTCGTCTAAGATTCATATTTGCAAGTAGGATGAATTACTTGCTGTTAGTATGGAAAAGCAGACCATGGTTGAAGAAGAAGGCAATATGCATGAGGAGATGCGCCGCGCATTCGCGTTGCTTTCGGGAAAATGGAAGCTGGAAATCATGTGGCTGCTCAATCAACGGGTCTATCGGTTTGGCGAATTGAGGAAGGCTATTCCCGGCATCACCCAGCACATGCTGACGGCGCAACTTCGTGAGCTCGAAGCAGACGGCCTCGTGTCCCGCACCATCTTTGCGGAGGTTCCTCCGCGCGTCGAATATGAGATCACACAAAAGGCGCGGGGCCTCGGCCCCACCATGGAAGCTTTGACGGCATGGTGGAACGAGTACGGCAAGAGCGTGCCGGTAAAGCCGAGCGCACGCGGCCGGAAAGCCAGAGCATGATGCTAAAAAGTGCGCGCGGTCTTGAACTGCGCCGGGCCGGTCGCCGGCAATAGGTTCACGAAAGACTCGAACCGAACTTGTCCCAGCCTTCCTTGATCGTCTCCATCGCGACATTGGTCGATGTGTTGGCAACGTGGGGCAGCGTCGAGATGCGCTCGCCGAGGACGCGGCGGTAGCGGCCGATATCGCGTGTGCGGATCTTGAGCAGATAGTCGAACCTGCCGGCGATCATGTGGCACTCTTCGACTTCCCTGATCTTCTTGATGGCGTCGTTGAAGCTTTTCAGCGCGTCTTCGCGGGTATCGGAAAGTTTCACCTCGACGAAAGCGATATGGTCGAGCTGCATTTTCGATGGATTGAGGACGGCCTTGAAGCCCTCGATATAGCCGTCGCTGATGAGCCGCTTGAAGCGGATCTGGCACGGCGTCTTCGAGAGGCCGACACGCGCCGCGAGATCGGTGATCGACAGTCTGCCGTCCTCGGCAAGAGCCGCGAGGATTTTTCTGTCGAACTGGTCCAATTCACTAAAGATATCGGGTTCAGTAGCCATTTTAACTCTCAAGAGTACTTTAATAAGTTCATACAGGCTTAAAGCTGCGAAAATCAAGTGAGATCGCGATGCACGATCTGTGATACCTTATGCATCGGCAATGGGATGGAAGGCGCAGGCGCTCGACGCATCGTCGGGATCGCATCGGCGCCGCAGGAAAAATGGGGTCACGCATGCGTTGGGAAGAACCGGATGACGATCAGAAGCCGGACCTGCTCGCTCACTACCGGCCGGTGGCGATAAGAGCGGTTGCAGCAGCACTCACCCTCAAGCGCAACAGGCCGGATGCACGTCCGCTTCGCGAGACGGAATATTCCGGCCCTGTTGTCTCGGACGACGCTGACTGGGACGTTGAACCCGGCGTCTCATTCATCCGTTAAAACCAGATATCGACCGATAGGGACCTTCATGTTGAACGCAGCGATCGACACTCCTCCATCCAAAGACCCCGCCGACGGCGCGCCGTTCTCGGCCTTTGCGCCACCGATCCGGCCGCAATCGGAACTTCGCCAGGCGATCACGGCAGCCTATCGCCGGCCGGAAACCGAATGCCTGCCGCCGCTGGTCGCCGCCGCGCGCGTCTCCGAGGCGAAACGCTATGACATCCGCAGCACGGGCCGTAGCCTGATCGAGGCCTTGCGCGCCAAGCACAAGGGCACCGGTGTCGAAGGGTTGGTGCAGGAATATTCGCTCTCCAGCCAGGAAGGCGTGGCGCTCATGTGTCTTGCCGAAGCGCTGTTGCGCATTCCCGATACCGACACGCGGGACGCGCTGATCCGCGACAAGATTGCCGAAGGCAACTGGACCTCCCATATCGGCGGCGGAAAATCCCTGTTCGTCAACGCCGCCACCTGGGGTCTCGTCGTCACCGGCAAACTGACATCGACGGTCAACGACCGGAGCCTGTCGGCAGCCCTGACGCGGCTGATCGCGCGCGCCGGCGAGCCGGTCATCCGTCGCGGCGTCGATATGGCGATGCGCATGATGGGCGAGCAGTTCGTCACCGGCGAGACGATCGCAGAGGCGCTGAAACGCGCTCGGCCGCTCGAAGCGCGCGGCTTCCGCTATTCCTACGACATGCTGGGCGAAGCCGCGACGACTGCCGCCGACGCCGAGCGTTATTTCAAGGATTACGAAAAGGCGATCCACGCCATCGGCAAGGCGTCGGACGGGCGCGGCATCTATGACGGCCCAGGCATCTCGATCAAGCTTTCGGCCCTGCATCCGCGCTACGTGAGGTCGCAGGCCGGCCGGGTGATGGGAGAGCTGCTGCCGAAGGTCAAGGCGCTGGCCGTTCTCGCCAAGACTTATGATATCGGCCTCAATATCGATGCGGAGGAGGCTGATCGGCTGGAGCTTTCGCTCGACCTCCTCGAAGAGCTTTGCTTCGCCCCGGAGCTTGCCGGATGGAACGGGCTGGGCTTCGTGGTGCAGGCCTATGGCAAGCGCTGTCCCTTCGTCCTCGACTACATCATCGATCTGGCACGCCGGTCCGGGCGCCGGATCATGGTCCGTCTCGTCAAGGGCGCCTATTGGGATGCGGAGATCAAGCGCGCCCAGCTGGACGGTCTCGACGACTATCCGGTCTATACCCGCAAGATTTACACCGACGTTGCCTATGTCGCCTGCGCGCGCAAGCTGCTGAACGCGCCCGATGCGGTGTTCCCGCAATTCGCCACGCATAATGCCCAGACGCTTGCCACGATCTATCACCTGGCCGGTCCCGACTTCGCGGTCGGCAAATATGAGTTCCAATGCCTGCATGGCATGGGCGAACCGCTCTATGACGAGGTCGTCGGCAAGGAAAAACTCGACCGGCCCTGCCGCATCTATGCGCCTGTCGGAACGCATGAGACGCTGCTCGCCTATCTGGTGCGGCGTCTTCTCGAAAACGGTGCCAATTCCTCCTTCGTGCACCGCATCTCCGATCCGAATGTCTCGGTCGAGGCCCTGGTCGCCGATCCCGCCGAGATCGTCGCAGCCATGCCCGTCGTTGGCCTTCCGCACATCCAGATCGCCTCGCCAAAGGCTCTTTACGGCAGTGCCCGCGCCAATTCCGACGGCCTGGATCTCTCGAATGAGGCCACCCTCCTGGACCTGTCGCAGGCGCTCGCCTCTACGGCGGCTGCCCCATGGCGTGCGCTTCCCCTCCTTGCCGACGGCTCGACGGATGGGGTGACGCGCGAGGTTCTCAATCCTGCCGATCACCGGGACGTCGTCGGCACGGTCACGGAAGTGAAGGTCGAGGAGGCAGCCCGTATCGTTGCGATGGCCGCGGAACATGCGCCGCAATGGGCGGCCGTGCCGCCGGCCGAGCGTGCGGCCTGCCTGGATCGGGCGGCCGACATCATGCAGGCCCGCATCAAGACGCTGATGGGCATCGTCATGCGCGAAGCCGGCAAATCCGCGGCCAATGCTGTCGGCGAGGTGCGCGAGGCGATCGACTTCCTGCGCTACTACGCCGATCAGGCACGCAAGACCCTCGGGCCGTCGCATGCGCCGCTCGGCCCGATCGTCTGCATCAGCCCGTGGAATTTTCCGCTGGCGATTTTCACCGGACAGGTCGCCGCAGCCTTGGTGGCCGGCAATCCTGTGCTTGCCAAACCTGCCGGCGTCACGCCGATCATCGCCTCGGAGAGTGTGAAGATCCTCCACGAGGCGGGTGTGCCGGTGGGTGTCCTGCAGTTCGTGCCCGGCAGCGGCCGCCTCGGCGCCGGCATGGTCGGGGCTCCGGAAACGGCAGGCGTCATGTTTACCGGGTCGACCGAAGTAGCTCGTATGATCCAGGCGCAGCTGGCAGAACGGCTGTCGGCGACCGGCAAGCCGATTCCGCTGATCGCCGAGACGGGCGGTCAGAACGGTATGATCGTCGACTCCTCGGCATTGGCCGAGCAAGTGGTGGCCGATGTCATTGCCTCGGCTTTCGACAGCGCCGGTCAGCGCTGCTCTGCGCTTCGCGTTCTCTGCCTCCAGGACGATGTGGCCGACAGGACCCTCAATATGCTGAAGGGCGCCTTCCGGGAACTGACGATCGGCCGCACCGATCGGCTGAGCATCGATGTCGGCCCTGTCATCAATGACGGCGCAAAGGCGGAGATCGACCAGCATATCGAGAAGATGCGCGGCGCCGGCCGCAAGGTGGATCAGCTGCCGCTGCCCGAAAGTGCCGCGGCGGGGACGTTCGTTCCGCCGACGATCATCGAAATCAAGTCCTTGTCGGACCTGACGAGAGAGATCTTCGGACCGGTTCTGCATGTCGTCCGCTTCAAGCGAAACGGGCTCGACCGCTTGATCGACGACATCAACGCATCGGGTTACGGCCTCACATTCGGACTTCACACTCGGCTTGATGAAACGATCGCGCATGTGACCAGTCGCATCAAGGCCGGAAACCTCTACGTCAACCGCAACATCATCGGCGCGGTCGTCGGCGTGCAGCCTTTCGGCGGTCGCGGCTTGTCAGGCACAGGGCCGAAGGCCGGTGGTCCGCTCTATATCGGCCGGCTGGTGCAGCGTGCGCCCGTGCCGCCGCAGCAGGACTCCGTTCACACGGATCTCGCCCTTCGCGACTATATTGTCTGGCTCGACAAGAAGGGCTTGCCGGGTGAGGGGGAAGCGGCGCGTGGATATGCGAGCCGTTCGGCACTCGGGCTCGAACGCGAGCTCACCGGTCCGGTCGGGGAGCGCAATCTCTACGCGCTCCATCCCCGCGGCCGTATTCTTATCGTGCCGCAGACGGAAGGCGGGCTTCATCGACAGATCGCCGCAGCCCTTTCAACGGGCAACCACATCGTCGTGGATGCGGGCTCCCTATCCAAATCGGTCCTGGCGGACCTTCCGGCGGCTGTCGCCGGCCGGATTTCCTGGACATCGGATTGGGAAAAGGACGGGCCGTTCTCGGGTGCGCTCGTGGAAGGCGATCGCGAAAGGGTTCTGGCCGTCAATCAGAAGATCGCTCACCTGCCCGGTCCGCTTCTGCTGGTCCAGGCGGCGACAACCGAGGAACTGGCAAGCGACCCCGAGGCCTATTGCCTGAATTGGCTGCTGGAGGAGGTGTCGACGTCGATCAACACGGCGGCTGCCGGCGGCAATGCAAGTCTGATGGCCATTGGCTGAGCAGCAAGGCGAGGGCGCGTATCGCAGGTCTCGATTAGACTCGAGACGGAAAAGAGGTCCTCTTCCCGGGATTCAATCTCGATGCCTCGGCCCATAAGGGCAACGGGCGGCGATCCCGCCGCGACACGGTATTGGTGGCGTGAGGACAGAAGATTGGAAAGGTAGTTTCAGGAAGCCTCGCCGCCTTCATCTGTGACCACGGAATTCGCACTGGTGACCCAATGATGCGGTTTACTGCTAAGAGATTGGTGTTCACTGCCTCGTCTGGAGCGACCGTCGCCGGGCTCGAGGTAGTACCTACAGGCCGTTATCGGTGACCGCTGCTCAAGCGCGGCGAGGAGTTGCTTGCAGGTCCGCGGGGAGCACGATCTCCTTTCCCATACCGGCGGGCCTTACTGCGATTCACGTCATGCCGGTGGAGGGAGGTTCAGTCGAAGAAGCCCGCATCCTCTTCCCTGAGATATCTCCTGGCCGCTTCGGCGTCGATATCCAGCCCCAGCCCCGGCGCTTCCAGTAGGTCCACCATGCTGTCCTTCACGATCTGTGGCGGCAAGCCGACGACCAGATCCTCCCACCAGGGGTCGGAGGCGGTCGGATATTCGAACGCGATGTAGTTTGCCGGCAAGGTGGCGCAGACATTGATCAACGCGCCGAGCCCCAACAGGCCGTTGGCGGTGCCGTGCGGTGCCATCAGGATCGAGTGCATGTAGGCGTGTTCGGCGACCCATTTGAGTTCGGCAATACCGCCAATATCGGCTGGATCGGGGCCGATGACGCGCACCGCCTGCGTCTCGATCAGTTCCTTGAAATTGTGTCGCAGGTAGATCTGCTCGCCAGTGTGGATTGGCGTCGAGGTGGAGGTGGTCAGTTCCCGATAGGCCTGCGGATTGACCCACGGTACATAGTCGCCAGTCAGCATGTCCTCGAGCCACATCAAATTGTACTTCTCGACCGCGCGAGCGAATTTGATCGCATCGGGCAGCATCCAGCCCGGACCGCAGTCGAGCGCCAGGCTGACCTTGTCGCCCAGCACTTCCTTCATCGCGATCACGCAGTCGAGCATGTGATTGAAACCGCGCTCGCTGATCACGCCCTGATCCATGGCGCCGTGATAGCCGGCCTTCTGCTGCGTCACGCCGTAGTGGAAGCCGTCAATGGTGTCCTTCATGTTGGAGTGAAACGAGATTCCTTGCTTGATCATAAAGAAGTTCTGCGGCTGCTCCATCATCCATTTGACGTCAGCGGCGTAATCTTCCGGCCGGTCGCCCGTGCGTTTCCGGCGGATCGAGCCGTTGTAGACGCGTACCTTGTCGCGCACCTTCCCGCCGAGCAGTTTATAGGCGGGCACGCCCGCGGCCTTGCCGGCAATGTCCCACAGCGCATGCTCGATAGCGCTCACCGCCGCGCCGTACGGCTTGAACGAGCCGCGTTGGCGGATCTTCAGCATCACTCTCTCGACGTCGGTCGGGTCCTCGCCGATCAGCGCCTCACGGAAGTGCAGCACCCAGGGCTTGAGGTAGGACTTGGTGAACTCGACTTCGCCCAAGCCATAGAGACCCTCGTCCGTGACGATGCGAACGATCGGGTGTTTGCCGATAACGGCGCATCGCAGATCGGTGATCTTCATCTTTGTTCCTTCTCGCCTCAGCTCCAGGTGCGATCCCATGAATATTCATCGTCCCAGTGATCCGTGGGCTGCCAGATGCCGGTGACACCCGGCTGTAGATGCTGCGAGATCACCTCGTCGACGACGTCGTCAATTCCCAGGCCCGGCTTGTCCGGAACAGTGATAAAGCCGTCCTTCACGAGCGGCTTGGGAAGGCCGGTGACGATATCGTCCCACCAGTCGACATCGACAGAGTGGTATTCGAGCGCCATGAAGTTTTCGGTCGCGGTCGCCACATGTGCGGCAGCCATTGCGGCGATCGGACTTTCCGCCATGTGGATCGCCATGGCGACACCATGGTCCTGCGCCATATCGCCGATCTTCTTGGTCTCGAAGATGCCCCCGCTGGTGAGCAGGTCTGGATGGATAACGGAGAGGCCGCTGCTCTTGAGCAGAGGCTCGAAGCCCTCCTTGAGGTATATGTCCTCGCCGGTGCAGATCGGCACCGTGGTTGCGTCCTGCAGCTGTCGGTACTGCTCGGTGTACTGCCACGGGATCACATCCTCGAGCCAGGCTGGCACGTATTTTTCGATACGCCTGGCGAGGCGAATGCCGTTCTGCACTGAGATGTGGCCGATGTGGTCGATGGCAAGCGGAATATCCATGCCGATGACCTCACGAACCTCGGCAATGTATTGCTCAAGGAAGTCGAGGCCCTTGTCGGAAAAGTGGAGGCCGGTAAACGGGTGCGGGACGTTATGCACATCGTACGCCGCGTTGCGGATGCGCCGCTCTTCAATGGTCTTCAGCGGGCCGCGGCCGGGGTGGTCGCGGTATCCTTCAAGCGAGCCGGCAGGAGACACGACCGCACCCGGCACATCCGCAATCTGCATCAGCCCCAGATCCATCTTGAGGAAGGTGAACCCCAGCTCCATGCGTTGCTTGAGGCGCCTGCCGGTCTCTGTGCCGCTCGGCACGGTGGCGTCGGTGTCGCAATAGACGCGCACTTTCTCCCGAAACCGGCCGCCGAGCATCTGGTAGATGGGGACGCCATAGGCCTTGCCGGCAAGATCCCACAAGGCGATTTCAACCGCCGATACGCCGCCGCCTTGCCGACCGTGCCCGCCGAACTGCTTGATCCGGCGAAACAGGCGGTCGATGTTGCAAGGATTCTCGCCAAGCAACCGGCTCTTCAGCATCAGCGCGTAGGTGGCGCTGGCACCGTCGCGCACCTCGCCAAGCCCGACGATGCCCTGGTTGGTGTAGATCTTGAGCAGCACTGAGGTGAACGGCGCGCCGACAATTTCGGCTACCCGCATATCGGTAATGCGAAGGTCGGACGGCTTGGAATGCGTGTTCACCCGATTGAGCGCTTCGTCGGCTTCATCTGCCTCTGGCATGATTTATCCTCGTTCTGTCGGCGGGTTCGCCGCGCACGGCTGCGCGGCATAGAGCGTTGTTAATCCAGCTCTATCTCGTGGCTTTGAAGGTAATCGCGGTTCATTTCGACGCCGAGACCAGGTCTCGGCGTAAGCTTGAGGCTGCCGTTCGAAACATCGAGTGGCCTGTCGATGAGGTGATCGTATTTGCCCAGGTTCCACTCTGACGTTTCGAGTTTGTAGAAGTTAGGAACGGTCATCATCACCTGTGCTCCTGCAACCACGTTGATCGGTCCTGCGGCGTCGTGCGGCGAGACCGGGATGTAGTAGGCTTCGCACAGGGCAGAAATCTTCTTGAGTTCGGTAATGCCGCCGGTCCAGGTGACGTCAGGCATGATGTAGTCGGCGAGCTTGTTTTCGAGCACCGGCACGAAATCCCACTTCGTGTGGCCGCGCTCGCCCCACGAGATCGCGGCGCTGACCTTCTCTCGGACCTGCTTGAGGGCGTTGAGGCTCTCGGGCGGGCAGGGCTCCTCGAACCAGTCGATCTGACCGGCTTCCTCGAGGCTCCGACAGAGGCGAATGGCGGTGGGAACGTCGAACCGGCCATGCGCATCGATGAGAATGTCGACATCAGAGCCCGCCGTTTCGCGGATGAGTGCCGTGAGTTCGGCGGCTTCGCGCTCGTCCTTGCGGGTCATGCTGCCATCAAGATAGCCGTCCCGCTGTTCGCGGGACTGGCCATCGGCGGTGCGGCCCTGGTGGGGAAAAGGATCGAACTTGAGCGCCGTGTGGCCGGACTCGACGATGTCTCTAATTTCGCGGACCACAGCCTCCTTGCTGGTAAATTTAGCCTGGTTGGGATGGGTGTAGAGCGCGATTTCATCGCGTACCGGTCCGCCCAACAGCTCGTAAATCGGCTTACCAAGAACTTTGCCTCGGATGTCCCAAAGGGCGATGTCGATGGCGCTTACGCATTCGACTGCGGCGCCGCGACTGCCCATGTAGGTGAAGCTGCGGAATATCTTGTGCCAAAGATATTCGATACGCGCCGGGTCCTCGCCTGTTACCGCGGCACCGATCTGCCGCAGCATCGTGCAGAGGGCGCGGTTGGCGAGCCTTGTCGTGGTGGTGATCTCTCCCCAGCCGCTCACCCCCTCGTCGGTTGTCACTTCGACGAACAGAAACTCTCCCCAATAAGAAGCATCGGATCTGATTAACCACGGCCGAACGCTGGTGATTTTCATCTCAATTGCCTTTGTCTGAATTGGCCGGGAGAACGATATTCCCGGGCCCTGTAGTCTATCCTGCCCGAGCCGCGTTCCGCGCCCGCATGTGTTCGAGGATGTGCCGGCCGGAGCCTTCGACATGGCGTGCAATGAGTTCGCCTGCCTCGTTGGCGTTTCCCGCTTTTACATGCGCAATGAGTTCGCGATGCTCGCTCAGGATCGCGGCACGCCGGGCGAGCGTGAAGTTGAAACGCCGGCTCACGGCTCGAAGCACTTCGCGATGCTTCCACCAAAGCTCGGCGGCGTGGCGGTTGTAGTGCCTTTGGTACATTATGGTGTGAAAGGCGGTGTCCAGCTCGCTGTGCCTCAACGTGTCGGCGAAGTCGTTCTCTTCAATCAGGCCTTGGATGCGTTCGAGTTCGGCAATGTCCTCGACGGTGGCCATATTCACGAACCATCGCGTCAGGGCCGGCTCGATCAAGACTCCGATCTCGTAGATGTCCCGAACAAAATCCTGATCGATGGGCCGGACGCGCGCTCCGCGGTTGGGAACGAAGGTGACGAAGCCCTCTCCGCGCAACAGTTGCAGAGCCTCGCGCACGGGGTTGGTCGAAGTGCCGTGGCGCCGAGCGAGATCGGTGACCACAAGCCGTTCGTTGGCAGCGAGCCGCCCCTCGATGATGTCTTCCCTGATCAGTTGATAAAGCGAGGCACCCTCGCTGGAGGCCCCGATAGCGTCAATCCCTTCGGGCGGCTGCGCTTTAAAATCGCTTGTTTCGGCCAAGGCTGTCCCCAATAAATACACATATTGCTCGGATATCACGCGATCTTTCCGTAAACAATGTACGATTTCGCTAGTTGACAGGCAATCTATGATCTGAAAACGTATGATAAGCTCGAAAGGATACATTTGGCCGTAAATGTCCCACGGCCGCGAGCAAAGACCGCTCGCCTCGACGCAGAGCGGCATGGGAGAGAACCTGGAGGATACCTATGACGAGGATTTCACTCGGCGGTGCCGTCCTGCGCGGCACTGTCTCTACTGCTTTGATGGTGTCGTTGATGTCCGCGTCTGCGCTGGGTGCGCCGGTCGACTTGAGCAAGTGGTCGCCGGAATATGTGCGCTCCATTGCCGGCACGCAGGATTTTGACACGGCGGGCGATTGCGCCAAGGTCACCCCGCTCGACTACAAGGGGCGACTGACTTTCTGGTATCAGGGCGTCTTCGAGGGCGACCCCGACCTCCTGCGCCAGTATTACAAGGAGTTCTTCGAGACCTTCCGCAAAACCTATCCAAACATCCAGCTTGAGGAACAAGCCCTCACCTATAACGACCTTCTGGACAAGTTCCGGACCGCGCTCCTTGGCAATGCAGCGCCCATGGCGGTCCGCCTGCAAATCCTGGGTGGCACCGAGTTCGCCTCAAAAGGCTATCTGCAGCCGCTCAAACCCGAGGATGTCGGGTATTCGACCGAGGACTTCTGGCCGGGCGCAATGAAGGCCGTGACCTGGGAGGACGTGACCTACGGCATTCCCACCAACAACGAGACGATGGCGTTCATCTGGAACGCCGATATCTTCAAGCGGGCAGGCCTCGATCCGGACAAGGCTCCGGCAACGTGGGACGATGTCGTCAAGTATTCCAAACAGATCCACGACAAGCTCGGCATTGCCGGTTACGGCCTCGTGGCTCGCAAGAATGCCGGCAATACGCCGTATCGCTTCATGCCGCAGCTGTGGGCCTATGGCGGCGGCGTCTTCGACGAAGCCACCGCGAGCCCGACCTATAAGCAGGTCGAGCTCAATAGCCCGCAGAGCAAGGCGGCGCTGCAAGCCTCCTACGATATGTATGTTCGCGACAAGTCGGTTCCGGTTTCGGCACTCACCAACCAGCAGGCAGATAACCAGCCCCTCTTCCTCGCTGGCCAGCTCGGCATGATGATCTCGCACCCGTCCGACTACAACGTCATGCTCGACCTGCAGAAAAAAGCGACGGCTACCGACAAGGACAAGGCGCAGACCGTCATCGACAACATGCGCTACGGCCTGATCCCGACCGGCCCCGATGGCAAGCGTGCCGTCGTGTTTGGCGGCTCGAACATTCACATCCTGAAGCCCGAATATGTCGAGGGCGGCAAGGTGGACGAGCCGGCTGCAAAGGCGATCATCTGCATGTGGACGAGCCCCGAATGGTCGCTGAAGATGGCCTATGCCGGCTCGAACCCGGGAAACCTCAACGGCTTCAAGACCAAATGGATGAAGGAACGTCTTGATAACATCAAGTTCCTCGATGTCACGACCTCGATGCTGCCATACGGCATCCCGTTCCCGGCGCTGCCGCAGTCCCCCGAGATCATGAATATCATTGTCCCGGACATGCTGCAGAATGCCCTGACCGGAGCCATGACCGTCGACCAGGCAGCGGACGACGCGGCCAAGAAGGTAAAAGAGCTGATGGACGGCGGACTCTAGTCCAGGCCTGACCACGACCTGACCGGCTGCGCCGAGAGTGCAGCCGGTTGCTCCCAAGAATAAGGGCACGCCACAGTGACGATCTTGATCGGCAAGGCAGAGGCTCGCCGAAGACTTCAACCCGATAGGTCCGGCATCCTGCGAAAGATTTGGGAGCATCGCGCTGACTACGCGTACGTGCTTCCTGCAATCGCCGTGATGCTCATCGTCATAGCCTATCCGATCTACTACACGATCGAGCTGTCGTTCTTCAATACACCGCCCGGCCTGCAGCTCCGGGACAAGATTTTCATCGGCTTCGACAATTACACCGCCATCCTCACAAGTCCGGTGTTCTGGAAGGTCACCTCCAACACTCTAATCTGGACACTGGGATCCACCTTCATCGCATTTGTCCTGGGGTTTGCCTGCGCCCTGGCGCTCCATCGGGATTTTGTCGGCCGCGGCATCCTGCGCGCCATCCTGATCATTCCCTGGGTCATCAGCGCGGTCGCCGCGTCCTATATCTGGAAGTGGATCTACCATTCGGACTTCGGGATCATCGGCGCGGTGCTGGTCGGCCTCGGATGGGCCGATCGGCCGCCGAATTTCATCGACAGCGTCAGCACGGTGCTGCCCTCGCTGATCGTCGTCAATATCTGGCGGGAGTTTCCGTTTGCCATGATCATGATGATGGCTGGCCTGCAGACGGTTCCCGACCAGTTGCTGCGCGCCGCAAAGGTCGACGGAGCCAATGCATGGCAGCGATTCTGGCACGTCACTTTTCCGCACTTGAGAAACGTCTCGACGGTGACGATCCTTCTGCTGGCCGTGGCCAACTTCAATTCTTTCATCATCCCCTGGATCATGACCGGCGGCGGGCCGTCGAACGCATCGCATATCTGGATCACCCACATCTATGAGCTCGCCTTCGGACGTCAGCGCTGGGGGGTGGCATCAGCCTATTCGGTGCTGTTGTTCCAGATCCTGATGTCGCTCGGCTACTTCTATGTCAGGGCGCTGAGCGGCAATGAGCAGAAGGACGCGAGCCAATGAGCACAATTGCGCAGACTGCTCGTCAAGGCCAGGCGCGTCGCCATAGGCGCTTCGATGGGTGGCGGTGGGGCGGACGCATCTTCCTGGTGTTCATGCTGCTTTACACCGCATTACCAATGATCTGGATGCTGATCACCTCGATCAAGTCCGGCTTCGCGGCCATGCAATTCCCGCCACAGTGGTGGCCGGACCAGCCCACGCTGGCAAGCTACCAGAAGCTGCTCGATCCGCAAAACAGCGTCGGCCAGGACTTCCTGCGCTTCTTCTGGAACAGCCTTTTCGTCTCCATGGCTACGACCATCCTTTCGGTGATCGTGGCGGTTCCTGCGGCCTATGCGTTTTCGCGCTTCACCTTCCCGGGCCGGAACTTTCTGTTCTTCGCCGTCCTGCTTCGCAACATGTTCCCCGCGGTGATCTTTCTCGTACCGCTCTTCATCCTGATGCGGGCGATCGGGCTGGTGAACACGCATGGGTCGCTCGTTCTCACCTACCTCACATTCGGCCTGCCGCTGGCAATCTGGCTCCTCAAGGGCTTCTACGACAACATCCCGGTGCAGCTCGAGCAGGCGGCGCGCATCGATGGAGCGACGCGGTTCCAGGCCTTTCTCCTGATCGTGATGCCGCTCTCGGCGCCAGGAATCATCGCCACGGCGATCTACTCCTTCATCGGCGCTTGGAACGAGTACATCTACGCCTACACGTTCCTCTCCAAGAACGAGCAGTTGACCCTGCCGGTCGGCATCCAGCGCTTCTTCTCCGAAAATACGACGGACTTTCCGGGCCTGATGGCCGCCAGCTTCATGATGAGCGTGCCCGTCGTGGTGCTGTTCCTCGTCCTGCAACGATACTTCGTACGCGCCCTCACGGAAGGCGCAGTCAAGCACTAGGGAGTTGCCGGTGGCCCACGTGGTCCTCAAAGATCTTGTCAAGACCTATGGCAGCTTCAAAGCTGTCAACGACGTTTCGCTGACGGTCAACGACGGCGAATTCGTTGCGCTCGTCGGCCCTTCGGGCTGCGGCAAAACAACCACGCTCAATCTTGTAGCGGGGCTGATCCCCATCACATCGGGCGACATCGTCATCGGCGACCGGGTGGTCAATGACCTGGACCCCAAGGACCGGGACATCGCAATGGTGTTCCAGAACTACGCGCTCTATCCGCAAAAATCGGTCTATAAAAATCTGGCGTTCCCGCTGCAGATGCGCAAACTGCCAAGGGACGAGATCGACAGGAAGGTCAAGGAAGCAGCGCGAGTGCTCGACATGACGCAGCTGCTCGAGCGAAAGCCGCGCGAACTTTCGGGCGGACAACAGCAGCGCGTGGCCCTGGGCCGCGCTCTCGTTCGCGATCCGGCGGTATTCCTGATGGATGAACCACTCTCCAACCTCGATGCAAAGCTGCGCGTGCAGATGCGGTCGGAGATCAAGCGCTTCCATCAGGACCTCAAGGCAACGATCATTTATGTGACGCACGACCAACTCGAAGCCGTGACCATGGCGGACAGGATGGCGGTGATGAACGGCGGCTACCTGCAGCAATACGACTCACCGGCGCAGGTCTTTGCCCATCCGGTGAACATGTTCGTCGCCAGCTTCGTCGGCAGCCCGGCGATGAGCCTTGTTCCGCTGGAGGCATCCACGGTGGGCGGCAATACTGTGTTGACCAGCGCGGAGGGCTGGAGCCTCGAGCTCTCGCCACACAATGCCCAGAAGGTCGCGAGGGCGACCACCAAGAAAGTCGTGCTCGGCGCACGTCACTCGACGATCAAGCTGCACAAGAGTGCAGTGCCTGGAAGCATACCCGCCAAGGCCTACACGGTGGAGCCAACGGGAGACGTCACCTTCGTACAGGCGTTTCTGTCCGGCGCAATCGTCAACGTCAGCGTGCCGCCGACCATTGCCGTCGCGCCGGACGAAATGATTTGGCTCGAGTTCGACCAGGAGCGAATGCATCTGTTCGACGGCGAAACAGAAATGGCCCTCAAGGCCCACTGAGACAGAGTCGATACGTTCGGAATGAGGGTGTGGATGTCCACGAAGCTTAAAATCACCGCTATCAAGCCCTATCCAGTATGGGTGGGAACACGCAACCAGATGCTCGTCAAGGTCGAGACCGACGAGGGCGTCTTCGGATGGGGCGAGAGCGGCTTGAGCGGTCGCGAGAAGGCCGTGGTTGGCGCGATCGAGCACTATCGGGAGTTTCTCATCGGCCGCGACCCGATGCAGATTGGTCGGATCTGGCAAGAAGCCTATCGCAGCCAATATTTCGAAGGCGGGCGCGTTCTGCAGGCGGCGATTTCCGCCATCGACATTGCCCTTCACGACATCAAGGGCAAGGCGCTGGGGGTGCCGGCCTACGGACTGCTGGGCGGCAAGCAGCGCGACCGAATTCCTACCTTCGCCTCGACCGGTGACGAGGCTGAGGGCGTCGTTGCGATCGAACGAGCCCGCGAACTACGCGCACAGGGGTGGCAGGCGATCCGCTTCTTTCCCATCGGGCAAAACAGCAAGGACATCTTCGAGCCGCGCGAATCGATCGGCGTTACCGCAAAGATGCTGAACAAGGCGCGCGAGGCGCTGGGCGACGACGTCGTCCTCGGCATCGACTATCACCACCGGTTGTCGGTGGCAGAGGCGGCGAGCTTCTGCAACAAACTCGGCCGTGGCGTGCTTGATTTCCTCGAGGAGCCGATACGGGACGAGACACCGGAGGCCTACGAATCCCTGCGCACGATGACCGACATCCCGTTCGCCATCGGCGAGGAATTTGCCAGCAAGTGGCAGTTCCTGCCCTACATCGAGCGCGGCATCCATCAGTTCAACCGGCTCGATGTTTGCAATGTTGGCGGGCTCACCGAAGCGATGAAGGTGGCTGGCTGGAGCGAGGCGCATTATGTGGACCTGATGCCGCACAATCCTCTTGGCCCAGTCTGCACGGCCGCGACCATCCATCTCGCCGCCGCGGTGCCGAATTTCGCTTGGCTTGAGACCAGGGTGCCCGAAACAAAGCTGGGCTTCGACAATTCCGACTTCTTCCCCGTGCAGCCACGGCTCGACGGACCTGACTATCCGGTCAGCGATCTGCCGGGGCTCGGCGTCGAGGTCAACGAAGAGGCGGTCAAGGCGGAGAGCTTTCGTTTCTGGGAAGCGCCTCACCTGAAGCGCCGCGACGGTTCGGTTACGAACTGGTAGTTTCATCCAGCGGAGATTGAAATGACGCATACTCCCGACATTACCCGTCCGCCCAAAGAGCTGATCGACGCACTGAAGGAAATCGGCGCCGCGACGGTTGCCGGCACGCTTGGCCACATGGGTTTCCGCAATCCGCACATGGTGGGTCCCGTGGCGCAGAACCACGGGAAGTCGATCGTCGGGCCGGTGCTGACGCTCCAGTTCATGCCGCAGCGGCCGGACCTCTTCACCGAGGGAGAATATGCCGATCCGGAGACGCAGTTGCACCGGCACGTGCTCTATCACGCGCAGGAGGGCGATGTGGTCGTGGTCGACGCGCGCGGCGACATGAGTTCGGGGGTCTTTGGCGATATGATGTCGACGTATTTCAAAGGCAGGGGCGGCGCTGGCATCGTAATCGACGGGTGCATGCGCGATCGGCCCAATGTCGAGAAGCTAGACCTCCCCCTATGGCTGCGTGGCTGGACTCCCAACTACCATGTGCAGACCAGCATCTATCCCAATGCCGTCAACGTTCCGATTGCCTGCGGCGGTGTCACGGTAATCCCCGGCGACATCATCGTCGCCGACGATGACGGGGTGGTGGTGCTTCCCGTCGCAATGGCCTCGAAGGTCATCGAAGAGTCGCAAAAGCATCACGATTGGGAGGAGTTCTCACGCGTGAAGCTTATGGAGGGAGGGTCGTTGCAGCGCTACTATCCTCTGCATGACGATGCCCGCGGAGAATACGAAGAGTGGCGCAAAACAAATCGCTTGGAGAACCGGAGTTAGTCTAACCTCTTCAAGGGTGGCGTGAGCGACGGCGGCTTCCGGCGGCAATGCAAGCCCGATGGCCATCGGCTGAGCGGCAAGACGGGAGCGCGGAAAATGCGCCCTCGTCCGCATATCGCAGGCTTCGATTAAACTCGACACCATTGACCATTTTTTTAACAGTTGTGACTACTGTGATGGCTTGGCGCGATCAACGACTGCTGCAGGCCAAGGGGAGGGGTCGCGCCGGAGAATGAGCCAATTTCCTGGGGCGGGGGCTAGTTTATGGCGCTGATTGATCGACTGTTGCAGCGTATGCGGATCGTGACCAAAGTCCTCTTCTTCGTGGTGCCTCTGGTCATCCTTATCGCCGGCATCGGTCTTTTCGGTTATTTCACCGCCGGTACGCTCAATGGCCAGATGACCCTGACCCGGCAGACGATCGAAACCCTTTCCAGTTTTCAACAGCTGCGATCCTCTCTGACGGCCTTTACCGATCTCCCGATATCGGCCACGCGCGAACGATTGATCGCCAGCATCTCCGATCAGCAGAAGGGAGCGGCGACGCTTGATGCCATGTTGATCGATCCGGCGCAGAAGCAGCAGATTGCTGCCGTGCGCGAACTCGGGGCTAAGATGCAGGGCGGCGCCGATGCGCTTTGGGCCGTCTCACAGGAGCGTGTAAATACCGAACAGGCGATCGACGACGCGGTGGCCGGGCTGTTCAAGGAAAGCCAGACGGCGCGCAAACAGCTCGACGTTCTCCAGGATCAGGCGAATGGCAAGGAGACCTTCGTCCGGGCGCTTCTTCTCGATGCTTCAGTCTACAAGAATCTCGCGCAACGCATTGCAAAGTTGCGCAAGGCGACCGCGCAGGCCACCGCCCCCGCGGATATCACCGGCGCTCTCGGCAGCCTCCTGCCGCCGCTCGTCAAGGAGGCCGGCGGCAGCGCCGCGCTCGCCTCCGACAAGGCCAAAAGCCAGCTTGCCGCGCTGAAGCCGGTATTGGACAAGCTCGCCGCGATAGCCAAGGACAGCGCCAGCCTTACGCTCGACAGCTACGCTCCTGTCGACCAGGAACTGCAGGGCTTCGAGGAGAAGTTTGGAAAGCTTGCCTCTGGGAATGCGGATACTGCGATCGAGCGTTTTGTCGGCATGGATGCGAGCATCGCCACCCTTCGCTCGATGGTGGCGATCGTCAATACCGCATTCAAATCGATTGACGATCTGCGCCTGCACTTAAGCGAACTGAACAGGCGAGTCGATGCCGAGGCGCGGGATGCCGTTCTCGCCGATCTCAAGGCGCTGCGTGAAAGCGCTGCTCAACTCGTACCCTTGAGCGGGAAAAACGCCGCCTTGCAGGATCTTGCCAAGAAGATCGAGCCGTCCCTTGCCTCGATCGAAAAGGATAGTTCGCTTCTGATATCGATCGCCGACCGGTGGCGCGCGGACAAGGAGGCGGCGACCGCACTGGTGGCCGATGCGAGCCACACGCTCGAGCAGTTCGTCAGCACGGCACAGGAAAGCGGCAAGGAAATCAGCCAGCGTTCGGCGACAATGTCACTTGCGGCAATGATTGCGGGCACGGTGCTTGCGATCATCGGCGGCCTCATGCTGATCGAAACGCTGCGCGGGCCGCTGAAGCGGATCACCCAGACGATGATGAGACTTGCCGACGGCGATCTGAACATTTCCATCGGTGACGGCAAGCGCGGCGACGAGATCGGCGACATGATCCGGTCCGTGACTGTCTTCCGCGACCAGGCGCTGGAGAAGACCAGGCTGGAAGAGCTTGCCGAAGCAAACAGGGCGCGGGACGAATTGGAGCAGGCCCGTCGCGCCGCCGAACAGGCGCGCATCGAGGCGGAACAGAGCGAGGCTTTGAACGCTCTGTCCGATATGCTCGGCAAGCTCGCCAATGGCAATCTCGCCGCAGAGATGAGCGAGGATCTGGCCGCCGATTATGTCGCCATGGCCCGCACCTACAATCACGCCATCGACGCGTTGCGCCTGACGGTCGCCGAGGTTCGCAACTCGACCTACGAGATCGCCGAGGGCAGCACCAATCTTTCCGGCGCCGCCGACGATCTGGCCCGCCGCACGGAACAGCAGGCGGCCTCCCTCGAGGAGAGTTCGCGGGTGCTCGGCGAACTCACAGCCAGCGTGCGGACGACAGCCGAAAACGCGCGCCAGACGTCGCTTTCGGTCGCCGAGGCGCACCGCCAGGCGGAGCATTCCGCGGCCGTCGTCGCCAAGGCCGTCGATGCCATGGGCGCTATCAACCGGTCCTCCGAAAAAGTCAGCAGCATCATCGGCGTGATCGACGAGATCGCCTTCCAGACCAATCTCCTCGCCCTCAATGCCGGCGTCGAGGCGGCACGCGCAGGAGAGGCCGGCAGAGGCTTTGCTGTGGTTGCTCAGGAAGTGCGCGAGCTTGCTCAGCGTTGCGCCAAGGCTGCCCGCGAGATCAAGGATCTCATCTCCACCAGCGCATCACAGGTCGGCGCGGGCGTCACGCTCGTCGAGGAGACCGGCCAGGCGCTGTCGGCCATCATGGAACACTTCACCTCGATCAACGGGCTTGTGCAGGTCATCTCGGCTTCCACGACCACGCAATACAAGGGCATCGACGAGGTCAACAATGCCGTTCGCGACGTCGAGCATATCACTCAGCACAATGCTGCGATGGTGGAGGAAAACACCGCGGAGATTCACCGGCTTCGGCAACAGGTCGAAGTCTTGAACGAAAGAATTTCGCACTTTCAGACCGCCGATGGCCGCAGGACATCGCCCGCAGTCCGCCGGCCGATGTCGCTGGTCTCGTGAGGGATGACTTCGGGAATCTCGCCGGAGGTGATTGCCCAAGCGTAACGCGTGCCTGCCATCGCCGCTTTCAGGCCAATGGTTATGGTTCCTGTATATGCTGCGATCCGGACAGGGATGATTTCTGCCACCGCCGAGGTCCGAGCCGGGGTGGCCGAGCCGTTTAGAAATCGGCCACTTTGCCCCAGGCGGATCCCCCGAAGCGGTCGGGATGGTAGGGCCTGGGATCGACGATCGGCTCGTCGCCTGTGACGATATCGGCAATCAGATGGCCGGCGCCCGGCCCGATGCCGAAGCCGTGGCCGCTGAAGCCCGCAGCAAGGATGAAGCCGGGCAAGCTGGCGATCTCGCCGATCCCCGGCACGCCGTCCGGCGTGCTGTCGATATAGCCCGCCCAGGCCGCTGCGATCTTGGTCTCCTTCAAAGCAGGCAGAAGCTCAAGCGCCCGTGCATGCGTCAGCGCAACGGTCGCCTCGTCGACCACTGGATCGAGGATGCGCATGCGCTCCATCGGCGTCGGTCTGTCGAGCCGCCAGCGTGCCAGAGATTCGTGACCCGAGCGAAAGCCCTCCAACCCGCCTGGTTTGAGACTGCGCCAGCGCCGGGCGAACATCGGCACGAACTGCCGCGCGAAGCGGAACTGCTGCGGCGTCGGATCGACGCGGGCGCGGCCGCTGATCGCCAGCGTATGGCCGCCATCGCGGCGTCGCGTCACCGACACCGCTGATGTATGCAGGGCATCCGGCAGCCCGCTAGCGCCCGGGGATACGGAGAGGATCGAGGAGCGTATCGAGGCTTGCGGAAATCGAATGCCGAGTTGGCGGCAGAAGGAGGAGGCCCAAGCGCCGCCGGCCAGGATCGCGATTTTCGTCCGGATCGTGCCATGCTCAGTGACGACGCCGGAAAGCCTGCCGCCTTCGACGTCGAGGCCGCGGGCCGCACAGGACTGATGCACCGTGCCGCCGAGTTTCAGGATCGCACGCGCGACGGCCGGCGCAGCGCTCGCCGGATCGGCCGTGCCGTCGGTCGGCGAAAACACTCCGCCTTTCCATGAGACGCCGGTGGCACGCCCGCGTTCGCTCGCCTCGGCGCTGCTCAGCATGTGCGTTGTGACGCCGACCGAGCGGGCGAAATCGCGCCAGCGTGCCCAGCCGGACAGTTCCTCGTCGTTATTGCTCAGATAGAAGAGGCCGCAGCGACGGAAGCCCGTCTCCTCCCCGGTCTCAGTGGCGAAGCGCTCCCACAGGTCGAGGCTCTTGGTCGACATCGGCAATTCTCGGGCGTCGCGGTTCTGCTGGCGGCACCAGCCCCAGTTGCGGCTCGATTGTTCGGCGCCGATAAGGCCCTTCTCGACGAGGGCGACCTTCAATCCCCGCCGGGCGAGATAATAGGCCGCGAAAACGCCGACGATGCCGCCGCCGATTACCACCGCATCGGCAGCAGCGGGCAGTTCCGGCGTGGTGTCGACGCGATTGAGCGGTGCGGGCATGGGATGGTCTCCACTTCAGGCATTAAAGCGCCGCGCTTCTTTTCAGACGCGCAAAGGACGCTCTATCACCTGGATCTGCGCATAATCTTTTCCGAAATTCGGAATCGATTTTCGGGGTTATGCGCTAGTCTAGCGGATCCGCCGCCACGCCTTTGCCGGAGATCAGCCGGCGACAGCAGAAGATTCCGTCTTGTGGGGAGACCTGCAGCCGTTTGTGCTTCGGCCTGTCCCGCAACATGGTCGACAGCTCTTCCCTATGTGTTAAGGTCGGTGTTGAAAGTCGCGGCATAATCTGCTGCGTCGTTGGCGATCTCAAGCAGCGAAGGCGTGCGATGAAACTCGACCGGATCGACGTAAAAATTCTCTACGAGCTGCAGAAAAATGGCCGCGTCACCAATGTGGAACTCGCCGAACTGGTCAATTTGTCGCCGAGCCCCTGCCTGATGCGGGTGAAGAAGCTGCAGTCGGAAGGCTATATCGAAGGCTATTCGGCCCAGATCAACGTCAGCAAACTGGGGCAGACGCTGACTGTTTTCACCGAGATCACCCTGAAGAACCACCGGCAGATCGACTTTGCCCGCTTCCTGGCGGCGATCGAGAAGGTCGATCAGGTGATCGAATGCCATCTGGTTTCAGGCGGCTACGACTATCTCTTGAAATTCGTCACCGCCGGGATCGACGAATACCAGACGATCATGGAGCGCCTCACCGACATGGACGTCGGCATCGACAAATATTTCAGCTTCGTCGTGCTGAAGTCACCGATCATCAAAGCCCACATGCCGCTCACCACCTTGTTTCCGCTTTAGCCGGCGAGAAGGACCGCGGCGGAGCTACGCTCCTGAATGACGACTGCATGTTCTGTGGTTCGCAAACTCCCCTTGGCCAGGTGTCCAACGCAATCTTTCAGGGTTCCGGACCGACCTCACACAACTGCATCATCTATCCGATCCATCGGTCCTGCGCAGCTACCGAGTCTCTCTGTCGCAGGTTGTTCTCCCCATAATGGAAAGCTTCATACTGGTTGGAAGGACTTGCGACAGAATTTCGGGCTTGTTTTCCAAAGCCATATTCGCTGCCACTTGCAGATCTCGTGCCTTGGAGCCCAGGCGTTTCAACACGACCTGACCGGGTGGGCGCTGGATCTGGCCGGCACCGTCCTCTCGAAGCAGAATCGGCGCTCAGTGCCGGCAATAGGCACGCACCAGTTCCGGATCCTGCTGAAGGCCGTCGAGCCAGGCCGGATCGAGTGTCGGCACCGATGAGAAGAGCAGTTGCGAATAGGGATGTTGCGGCGCGTTCACTGTCGAGGACGTGATTTGCTCGACCTTCCGGCCTCCATACATCACGACGATCTCGTCGCAGATCGCCTCCACCACCGAGAGATCGTGGCTGATGAAGATGTAGGAAAGGCCGAGTTCGCGCTGCAACTCCTTGAGCAGGTCGATGACCGCGGCGGCGACCACCGTGTCGAGCGCCGAGGTGATCTCGTCGCAGAGGATCAGCTTCGGATCGGCGGCGAGCGCCCGGGCGAAGTTGACGCGCTGCTTCTGCCCGCCCGAAAGTTCTCCCGGCCGGCGATGGCGCAGATTGCGGGGCAGGCGCACCATGTCGAGCAATTGATCGATGCGGGCATGTCGCGCTTGTCGATCCATGCGGTGGTAAAAGACCAGCGGCCGGGCAAGGATGTCCTCCACCGATTTTGCCGGGTTAAGGGCGGTGTCGGCATATTGGAAGACGATCTGCATCTCGCGCAACTGATCGCGCGAGCGCTCGCGGGCGTTGCGGCGCAACTCCGTGCCGTCGAAGACGATCTTGCCGACCGCGGCCGGCAGGATGCCGGCGATGGTGCGGGCGAGCGTCGACTTGCCGCAACCGGATTCTCCGATGATGCCGAGATTGCGGCCTTTCTCCACCTTCAAGCTCACATGCTCGACCGCACGAACAAGCGGGAGGCCATCGGCCTGGCGCTGCCCGTAGCCCGCGACGAGATCTTCGATCTTCAGAAGCGGCGCCGTCTCGCGCTCGATGGGGGCTGCTGCGGCGCGCAGTTTCGGTTCGAAGGCTGCGAGCAGCTCTCTGGTATAGGGGTGCTTCGCATGGTTGAGGATCTCTTCGGTGGTGCCTGTTTCCTGGGTCTCCCCGCCCTTCAAGACCACGATGCGGTCGGCGATCTGGGCGACGACGGCAAGGTCGTGCGAGACGTAGACGCCCGATATGCCGCCCTTTTTCATCACCGATTTGAACGCGCGCAGCACTTCGATCTGGGTGGTCACGTCGAGCGCCGTCGTCGGCTCGTCGAAGATGACGAGGGTCGGATCGCCGATCAGCGCCATGGCGGCGGCCAGACGCTGCAACTGGCCGCCGGAAACCTGGTGCGGATAACGGCTGCCGATCGTCTCGGGTTCCGGCAGCGACAGCGCCCGGAAGAGCTCGACGGCCCGGGCACGCGCCTCGTCCGGTGACATAAGCTGATGAATACGCGTGACTTCGATCACCTGATCCATGATCGTCGTGGCCGGGTTGAAGGCGGCGGCGGCCGATTGCGGGACGTAGGCGACTTCGGTGCCGCGCACCTTGGCGCGCTGCTTTTCGCTGAGCCTGACCATATCCTTGCCGCCGACCGAAACGCTGCCGCCGGAGATGCGACAGCCCGCGCGGGTATGGCCCATCAGGGTCAGCGCGATGGTTGTCTTGCCCGAGCCGCTCTCGCCGATCAGCGCGACGATCTCACCCTCGGCAACGTCGAGGCTGACACCCTTGATGATCTCGACGCGCCGGCCGGAATCGGTGGTGGCCTCGACTTTCAGGTCACGGATTTCGATGAAATTGCTCATGACGCACTCCGGTCGCGGATCTTCTGCGGCAGGTTGTCGATCAGCAGGTTGATGCTGATCGTCAGGCTGGCGATGGCAAGCGAGGGAAACATCACCGCCGGCGCACCGAAGGGCAGGCCGCCGATGTTTTCGCGCACGAGAGCGCCCCAATCGGCATAGGGCGGCTGGACGCCGAGGCCGAGGAAGGAAAGCCCGGAGAGCAGCAGAACGATGAAGACGAAGCGGATGCCGAGATCGGCAAGCACCGGCCCGACAATGTTGGGCAGGATTTCGGAGCGAATGAGATAGAGGGTGCTTTCGCCGCGGATGCGCGCGACGGTGATGAAATCCATCGCATTGATGTTGACGGCGAGCGCCCGCGCGAAGCGGTAGGCGCCGGGGATGTAGATCACCGACAGCGTCAGGATCAGAACCGGGACCGAAGAGCCGACGGCAGCAACGACCACCAGGCCGAACAGCTTGCTCGGAATGGAATTGAGGGCGTCGAGGAAGCGGCTGAGGATCGTGTCGAGCCAGCCGCCGGCGACCGCTGCGATCATGCCGAGCACCACGCCGCTGAAACAGGCGATCGTGACCGCCGCCAGCGAGATGCCGACCGTATAACGCGCGCCCATCAGGATCCGCGAGAGCATGTCGCGGCCGAGATAATCGGAGCCGAGCCAGAGTTCCCGGCTCATCGGGCCGAAATAGTCGAGATCGACGATCTCGCCGACGGGGTAGGGGATGATCCAAGGCGCGAAGATCGCGACGAGCGCCCAGGAAAGGATCACGGTCAGGCCGATCGCGCCGACGATGTTGAAGCGATAGCCAAGCCGGGTTCCGGACAGCCGGTCGGACGTGGTCTCGGAGCTGGTCATTGTCATCGGAGCCTCGGGTTGGAAAGGATGGCGATGATATCGGCGATGGTGATCAAGAGCAGATAGCCAAGGCAGAAGATCATCGCGCAGCTTTGGATCAGCGGCAGGTCGCGGGTGGCTACGCCATCCAGCATCAGCTTGGCGATGCCGGGATAATTGAAAATGGTCTCGACGATGATGACGCCTCCAAGCAGATAGGACAGCGAAAGGGCGACGGCATTGACGATCGGGCCGAGCGCATTCGGCAATGCATGGCGAAAGACGATGCGCGGCCGCGAAGCGCCCTTGAGCAGGGCCATCTCGACATAGGGCGTGGCGAGCGTCTCGATCACAGCGGCGCGGGTCATGCGGATCATCTGGGCTGAGACGACGAAGGTCAGCGTGATCACCGGCATGGCATAGACGCGCAAGATGTCGCTCAGGCTATGGACCTCATTGGCCAGGGAGAGCGCCGGCAGCCATTTCAGATAGACGGCGAAGATCAGCGCGGCGGAGGTCGCGACCATGAACTCCGGCACGGAGATGACGCCGATCGTGATCACCGTGACGACCCGGTCGTAAACCGTACCGCGCAGCATGGCGGAGGTAATCCCGAGCGTGAGCGCGATCGGCACGGAGAAGAGCGCGGTGACGCCGGCAAGTTTCAGCGTGTTGACGAAGCGGCCGGCAATGAGCGCAGTAACCGGCATTTCGTTGGCGTAGGACGTGCCGAGATCGCCTTGCAGCAACCCGACGACCCAGCGCAGGAAGCGGAAGAGGGCCGGCTCGTCGAGATGCATGGCCTTGCGCAGGCCTTCGACGGCTTCCGGCGTGGCGGCCTGACCGAGCAGGATGGTCGCTGTATCTCCGGGCAGCAGCGTTGTCGCGAAGAAGACGGCGAAGGAGACGATCACCAGGGTGATCAGGGCGATGAGCAATCGGCTCAGCACCAGGGACAAGACCTGGTTGTTCACGGACGCCTCCTTGTTGCGTTTCGAGTTCAGTTCCGGAAGAACCGGGGCTTGGGCTGCAGCCCCGGTTCCTTCATTTTATCAGGCTTCGAGCCAGACGTATTCCGCGAAGGCGTATCCCATCTGGCCGCCGAGCGGGTTGGGCTCCAGACCCTTGAGCTTGGCGGCGGTGGCATCGACGTTCGAGAGATAGGCCGGGATGATCGTGCCGGCTTCGTTGGCAATCATCACCTGCATCTCGTCGTAGATCGCCCGGCGCTTCTCCTGGTCGAGCGAGCCTCGCGCTTCGATCAGCATCTTGTCGAACTTCTCCGACTTGTACTGGCTCTCGTTCCAGGGGGCCTGAGAGGAGTAGAGCAGCGAGAACAGGATGTCCGGCGTCGGACGAGGATTGATATTGCCGAAGTGGATCGGCGCCTTGAGCCAGTAATTGTCCCAGTAGCCGTCGGAGGGAACGCGCTGGACATCGAGCTTCAGTCCGATCTCGGCGCCTGAAGCCTGAATGATCATCGCCATGTCGATCGAGGAGTTGGCCGCCTCGGAAGCGATCACCGGAATGGACTGACCAAGGACGCCGGCCTTGTCGAAATGGAACTTCGCCTTGTCGGGATCGAAGGCCCGCGGCTTCAGGTCGGCATTGCGGTAGAAGTTGGCGGGGGAGACCGGCTGGTCGTTGCCGACTTCACCGAGGCCGCGCAGCACCGACTTGACGATCTGCTCGCGGTTGACGAGGTACTTCATGCCCTCGACGAAGTCGCGCTTGCTGCCGGGATCCATGTCCAGCCGCATATTGAGGTTGGTATAGTTGCCCGAGGTGGTTTTCGACAGGAAGAAGCCCTCTCCCTGGGCCTCGACGAGCCGCATAGAGCGCGGATTGATCGACGCTGCAAGGTGGATGTCGCCCGACAGCAGCGCGTTGACGCGGGCATTGTCGTCGCTGATCGCGAAATATTCGAAGGAATCGACGTTCGGGCCGGATTTCCAGTAGTTCTTGTTCTTGATCCCGACCGAGCGAACGCCCGGCTCGAACACTTCCTTGACAAAAGCGCCGGTGCCGTTGGCCTTGGTGAAATCGGTCGTGCCGTCGGAAACGATCATGAAGTGATGCATCGACAGGATGGTCGGCAGGTCGGCATTCGGATCTGCAAGGGTGATCTCGACGGTCTGTTTGTCCACGACCTTGAAGCCTGTCATCTGGGCGGCGATCTTGGCGACCTTCGAGCCGACGGATGGGTCGAGATGACGCTTCAGGGAGAAGACCACGTCGTCGGCGGTCAGCGGCTTGCCGTCGTGGAAGGTTACGCCCTTCTTCAGCTTGACCGTCCAGGTCTTCGCATCCTTGGATTCGATCGCTTCAGCAAGCTCCATCTGCGGCGTGCCTGATTTGTCGAGGAAAGTCAGGCGGTTATAGAAGGAGCAGCACCGGACATAATCGGTGGAGAGCGACGCCTTGGCGGGGTCGAGCGTATCGGCCGTGGAGGACGACCAGCCGGCCGCCTTGAGCGAGCCGCCGGAAACGGGCGTGGCGGCGAGCGCCTTGCCGGCGCGGCCAAGCACGAGCCCGCCGGCTGACATGGCCACGCCGCCCGCGAGCATCATATGCAGCAGCTCGCGGCGGGTCGCGCCACGACGGATGGCGGTCTCGATCATGGCGTCGTCGGATCTGGTCCAATTGGTGATCTTGTCGTTCATCTCATTCCCCTTTTCTTGTGTGGTGGGCTGCCCGTTGCGGGCAGGCCCGATCTGCTTTCAAAGTTAGGCGCGCGCGGCGGCCACGGCATCGGCAAGGCCCGCCATGGACGTGAAATGGTAATCGGGTTTGGTGAACTCGGCCGGCTCGATCGTGCCGCCATAACCCTTCTCGGCATGGCGCCGCTCGATCCAGCAATTGGTCAGCCCGAGTTTCCGGGAAATCCCGATATCGTGGTACTGGCTCTGGGCGACATGCAGGATGTCGTCCTTCGAATGTCCTTCCGAGGCGACGTAGGCGAATACCTTCTCGAAGAATTCGGGATCGGGTTTCTCGGTCCCCGTATCATCCGCGGTGAAGGCGGCATAAAAAGGATTGCCGAGTTCCTTCTCGAAGAAATCGAATGCCCAGCGCCGGGCGTTGGTCATCGCCACGAGGCGATAATCCTTCGAAAGTTTTGCCAGCGCAGCGGCGCTGTCTGCGAAACCTTTCCAGCCCTTGGCCGAGTCCCGCAGCCGTTCGCCGTATTTCTTGTCGGCGGGCAGGCCGAGCTTCGGCGCGATCGCGAGGTAGACGCGCACGAGGTCGTCGGGAAAGAGGTCGGCATTCTCGGAGTAGCGGGCTGCGCGGTAGAGGCTGAGCGCCTGCTCGCCGTCGACTGCGCCTCCCACCTCAGCCGCAATCTCGGCGAAGCAGGTCTTGAGACCGCCTTCGAAGTCGATGAGCGTGCCGACGACGTCGAAGGTCATATATTTGAATTCCGGAAGGCTCTTGCTCACGTGAATTCCCCAGTGTTCGGCTCCGGTGGGAGCGCGGCTTGTCGAAGAAGAATATTCTGTTCCCGTCGGCGGGATCGTTGTCCCGCTCTTGTGTCGAAGGCCCGTATTGCCGGGATCCGGGCCTTTCGTTGATTTCAGTGTGTCACCTGCACCGCGCCGGATTCTCCGAAAAGGCGTCATGAGGCGGCAGAAAATACCGAATCTGACCGTTTCGCGATATTCTCAGGCCTGCAGCGCCCGGCGCACATCCGGGTCCTCCAGCGTCTCGTCCAGCGTGATGCGGGTGCGCTCGACGATCGCGTCTATCTCCGTTTCGGTGCAGCAGAGCGGCGGCGCATAACCCAGCACGCCATTGCCGAAGGCGCGAATGACGAGGCCGTTCTCCCAGGCGCGGTCGAAGATGCGGCGGGCGGGTTCGGCGGATGCCGGCAACGGCGTCTTGTTCACCTTGTCGACCACCAGTTCGACGGCGGCCAGCATGCCGCGGCCGCGGACGTCGCCGACGAGCGGATGATCCCTCAGCGACTCCAGTCCCTGCATCAGCCGTGCGCCGGCCCTGACGCCGTTTTCGAGAAGGCCGTTTTCGTAAAGCTTCAGGACTTCGAGCCCGACTGCGGCGCTGACGGGATGGGCCGAATAAGTGTAGCCGTGGCCGACGGCGGCAGCGCCCGCACCCTCGGCAATCGTTTCATAGACGTGATCGGACATGAAGACGGCGCCCATGGGGACGTAGCCGGAGGTGAGGCCCTTGGCGGTCGTCATGAAATCGGGAACAATCCCATCCTCGCTGCAGGCAAAAAGCGGGCCGGTGCGGCCAAAGCCGGTGATCACCTCGTCCGCCACGAACAGGATGTCGTGCTGGCGGCAGAATTCGCGCATGGCCTTCATCCAGCCTTTCGGCGGCACCAGCACGCCGCCCGAGCCCTGGATCGGCTCGACATAGAAGGCGGCGACGCGGTCCGGCCCGATTGCCTCGACCTTGCTTCTCAGCGCGGCAAGCGAGGCGTCGATGATTGCCTGCGGACTGTCGCCCGCCGGGTTGCGATAGGCGTAGTGAGACGGAATTTTATGCTGCCAGTCGAAGGGAAGACCGAAGCCGGCATGGAAGGCGGGCAGCGCGGTCAAACCCGCGCCGACCGTCGAGGAGCCGTGATAGCCCTGTTCGACCGAGATGAACTGATCGCGCTGAGGCTGTCCTCGGGCATTCCAATAGTAGCGGATGAAGCGGACCGTGCTGTCCACCGCGTCGGAGCCGCCGAGCGTGAAATAGACATGGTTGAGATCGCCCGGCGCGCGGTCGGCGAGTTCACCGGCAAGCCGGATCGCGGGCTCGGAGCCGAGGCCGAAATAGGCCGTCGCATAGGGAAGCTCGCGCATCTGCCGGGCCGCCGCCTCGACGATGCTTTCGTGGCCGTAACCGGCATTGACGCACCAGAGGCCGGCGAAGCCGTCGATCAGCTGCTTGCCCGATGCGTCGGTGACCGTGGCGCCCTTGGCCGAAGCCAGCACGCGCACGCCAAGCTTTTCATGGCCGCGATAGGAAGCGACCGGATGAATGAGGTGGGCGCGATCGAGTTCGATGAGGGAATTGCTGTACATGAAGATCTCCGGATCAGCCGAGTGCCTGGCTGGCGAGGGCAAAGGTGGTGGCGGTTGGATCGGCGGCGTCTTTGGCCAACGGCTGTCTCATCGTGATGCCGCCGCCGACATGGACCAGCCCCTGTTCGGCAAGCCATGGGGAGAGCCCGGTCTCGTCAGTGGTGTCGACCCTGAGGAACCGTCCGGGCCGCCTGGCGATGAAATGTTCGATGAGTATCTTGGCTTTGCTAAGGTCGGCGGCCACCACGGGTCCGATCACTTCGCCGCGGCCGAAAGGACGCAGGCAGGCGAAGCCGGAAATGCGGCCGCCGCTGCGAATGACGGCGAATTCGCCGATCCCGGCGAAATAAGAGAGCAGTCGTTCTCGATCGGCGCCAAAGGCCAGGCGATCGAGTGTCGCGATGGCAGGGAGATCGGCGGCGGTGGCGGCTTCCGTTTCCGCCGGGGCAGCGATTTCTCCGGCAAGGCCTTGGTGCTGCAGCACGGTTCCCGTCTCGCGGAAGCCAAGCTTCTGGTAAAGCGGCAGGCCTGCCGTCGTCGCCACCAGCCTCAGCGGTCGGTCACCGGCGGTCAACAGTGCGGCGTCCATCAGTCTGCGGCCAAGGCCGCGGCCGCGCATCGTCTCGTCGACGATGACCATGTTAATAGTTGCACAATCGCCCTTGTATGGCGTGACGAGCACGGTGCCGACGACCTTGCCGTTCTCGATCGCGACCATCCCCTCGCTCAGGGCGAGCGCCAGCTGCCAGTCTTCCGTCCGGTGCGGCCAGCCCGCCTGTCTTGAGAGCGCGACGGCGGCTTCCAGATGGTCGGGGCCGAATGGGACGATTTCGATCTGACTTGCTTGCATGGGGGCGTCCTTCATGTCGTGCCCGCCAGTCTGCCGGAGCGCCGGCGGGCAGATCGTCTGAAGGCCATGGTTCAAGCAGTATCTTATGGCTTTGCTGCCATGGACCACCGCATCTTATGCTAGAGCCGATCGATATTCGTCGACCCCAGATCCCGTCAGTGCATCATCGCCAGCGCTGCCGTAAAGAAATCTTCGCCTCCGAAGTTTCCTGATTTCAACGCCAGAAGCATATCGCCCTGGGCATTGCCGACCGTGCGCAACACCGGCACGCCGGGCGCAATCTCCGGGCCGATCAGAAATGCCGGAATGGCGAGCCTATCGACCGCCGCCCCTGAGGTTTCACCGCCTGCGATCACAAGGCGCCGCACGCCTCTCTGCACCAGTTCGGCTGTGATGATCGAGGTCGCGGTCTCGATCGCGTGGCCGGAGGCTTCTCGTCCATAGAGCGATTGCAGCCGGGACACGGTCTCCGGCGCGGCACTTGCGGCGATCACCACAGGACCGGCGGAGATTCTGTCTCCGGCCCAGGAAATCGCCGTGGCGATCTCATCCGGGCCGGCAAGCAGCCGCTCCGGATCGAGCCGCAGCACGGGCATCGACCGTTCGGCGACGTCGAGTTGGCGCAGCGTCGCCTTGGAACAACTGCCGGCAACGATCGCCGACAGCCCGCCGACGGGGCGAATGGCGTCCGCCGTCGTTGCGCCGCCGGAGGAAATCCGACCGGAGCGGACGAGGGCGCGGGCAAGGCCGAGGCCGAGGCCGGACGCACCTGTCGATACCGGTGTTTCCAATGCGATCTCGCCGAGCGTTTCAAGATCCCGTACGAAAATCGCATCGGCGATGGCGATGGTGACGCCTGCCGTGCGCAGGGCATCGAGCCTCGCCTTGACGGCATCAGGCCCGGCCGCGATGGCGGTGAGATCGACCAGTCCGACGGCGTTGCGCGATTGCCGGGCGAGCACCCGCACGAGATTGGCGTCATGCATCGGATTGAGGGGATGGTCCTTGAGCGGGCTTTCGTTCAGCGGCTGGCTGCCGACGAAGAGATGGCCAAGATAGACGGTGCGTCCCGTTTCCGGAAAGGCAGGTGTCACCAGCACGGAGCCGCCGCCGGCCGCCTCGCTCAACGCCTCGGTGACCGGACCGATATTGCCGGCGTCGGTGGAATCGAAGGTCGAACAGATCTTGTAAAGCACATGGCCGGCGCCCCGCTGGCGCAGCCATCGCTCGGCGCTGGTCGCGGCCGTCACGGCATCCGGGGCCGGGACGGAGCGGATTTTCAGGGAAACGACCACGGCGTCGACATCCGGCAACGCGAGTGTCGGATCGGGGATGCCGACCGTTTGCACCGTGCGCAGGCCGTTCTTCGTCAGCGTGTTGGCGAGGTCGGAGGCGCCGGTATAGTCGTCGGCGATTGATCCGAGCAAAATAGCCATCGTCTAGCTCCGTGCAAAAGGTTTGAACCAGCCAAGACCGTCCAGCGTGTGGCCGCGTGGGATGTATTCGCAACCGATGAAACCGCCATATCCCAGGCGGTCGATTTCGCCGAACAGATAGGGATAATTCAGTTCCTCCCCGTCCGGTTCGTTGCGGGACGGCACGCTGGCGATCTGGATATGACCGGTGATCGACAGCAGGCGTCGCAACGCCATGACGACGTCGCCATGGATGATCTGCCGGTGATAGATGTCGAACTGGAGATTCAGGTTTGGCAGGCCGGATTCGGCAATCAGCCGCTCGGCCGCGCCGAAGTCGTTGAGGAAGTATCCCGGCATGTTTCGCCCGTTGATCGGCTCGAGCAGCAGATCGATGCCCTTTTCCGCAAGCCGCTCGGCAGCATAGGTGACGGAGCGCCGGTAAGAGGAAGAGGCGTCTTGGTCATGAGGGTCGGCGATGCCGGCCATCAAGTGCAATCGCTTGACACCCGTCGCCGCCGCATAGTCCAGTGCCCGCTCGACATCGGCTTTCAGCGCATCGAAGCGTCCGGGAAGAGCCGCGATGCCACGCTCGCCGGCTGCCCAGTCGCCCGGCGGCAGGTTGAACAGGGCCTGCTGCAGATTGTTGCGGGCAAGCCGCTCGGCGATTGCCTCCGGCGGGGCTTCGTAGGGGAAGAGATATTCGACGGCGGTAAAGCCGGCATCGGCTGCGGCGTCGAAACGGTCGAGGAATGCCCATTCGTTGAACATCATCGTCAGGTTGGCGGCGAAAACCGGCATGTCTCGTGTTCCCTCTACAGGCTCTGCGGCTCTTTGGCGGAGCCGGGCAATTCTGCGCCGGAAAGCTGGGCATAGAGCCGCGCCAGCGAGGAATCGTCGTCGCGGCCCATGCCCGCTCCAGCGGCGGCCAGATACATCTGCAAGGCCGCTGCCGCGAGCGGTACCGGGTAGCGCTCGGAGCGGGCCATGTCCTGGACGATACCGAGATCCTTGACGAAAATCTCGATGCTGCTCAGCGGAGTATAGTCTCCGGCCAGCACATGCGGCACGCGGTTTTCGAACATCCATGAATTGCCGGCCGAAGCCGTGATCACCTCATAGACTTTGTCGAGGTCGAGGCCCTGCTTGGCGGCGAAGGTAATGGCCTCGCAGGCGGCGGCGATGTGCACGCCGGCGAGAAGCTGGTTGATCATCTTGAAGGCAGCACCTTTTCCGGCCGCATCGCCTAGCTCGTAGACCTTGCCGGCCATGGCCTCGAGTCCGGGGCGCGCCGTGTCGAAGGCCTGTCTGGAGCCGGAAGCCATGATCGTCAGTGCGCCCTGCGCCGCCTTGGCGGCGCCGCCCGAAATCGGCGCGTCGAGATAATGCAGGCCGAGAGCCTCCACCCTTTGCGCCAGGTTGCGTGCAATGGCGGGATCCATGGTGGCCGACGAGATGAAGACCGCACCGGCCTTCATCGCATGCGCGACACCTTCTGGCCCGAACAGTACGGCCTCGGTCTGCGCGCCGTTGACGACCACGGAGACGACAATGTCGGCGCCCTTTGCCGAATCGGCAGGGGTCGCCGCGCCGCGCCCGCCCTCGGCGATGAAGCGGTCCACCGCCGCCGGCGTGATGTCATATCCGACGACGTCGAGACCTGCGCGCTTCATCGACCGGGCCATTCCGAGCCCCATGGAACCAAGACCGATGACGGCTGCGACAACGGCGGAGCCCGGGTTTTCAGCAAGCGGTGACATGAGGAGGTTCTCCATCTCCTGAGGAAGGTCTGTGCCCTCCGGGTAGCGTCCCGGAGGGGCTCTAGAGCGCCGTGCGTCTACAAGACGCGCTAAGGACGCTCTAACATTTTGAATTTGCGCATCATCCTTTCCGAAAATCGATTCCGATTTTCGGGGTTATGCGCGAGTTCAGCGATTGACGGTTTTCGCCGGAACCGTCAACACGGCCAGCGAGCCAATGACCAGCGCGGCCGCCAACAGATACATGCCGGCGCTGTTGGTGCCGGTGAAGTCTTTGAGATAGCCGACCAGAAACGGCCCGAGAAACCCGGCGAGGTTGCCGACCGAATTGATCCAGGCGATGCCGGCCGCAGCGCCGGTGCCGGCAAGAAAAGCTGTCGGAAGCGACCAGAAGAGCGGCGCGCAGCTGATCGCGCCCGCTGCCGCCAGCGAGAGGCAGACAATCGACACCGTCGTGCTCGTCGCCATGGTCGCCGCGACAAAACCACCGGCGGCAATCAGAGCCGGGACGACGAGGTGCCAGCGGCGTTCACGCAGCCTGTCGGCGGAACGTCCGAGTGCCAGCATCGCGACGAATGTGCAGATATAGGGGATCGCCGAAATCAGGCCAATATTCAGGTTTCCGCTGACGCCCGAGGCCTTGACGATGGTCGGCATCCAGAAATTCAGCCCATATTGCCCGAGCACGAAGCAGAAATAGATCAGGCACATCAGCCAGACGCGACGGTCGGTCAGCGTTGCACCGATGCTGTGCGGGCTTGCCGTCTTGCCCCGGTTCTCCGCCTCGATATTGGCCGTCAGCACGCGCTTTTCCTCATCGTTCAGCCATTTCGCGCCCTGGATCGTATCATCAAGATAGAAGAACGTCGCGACACCGAAAAGAATGGCCGGAATGGCTTCGATCAGGAACATCCACTGCCAGCCGGAAAGACCATGCGTGCCGTGAAAGCTGTCCATCAGGAGACCCGAAAGCGGATTGCCGAAAATGGCGGATATCGGGATCGCCGACATGAAGGTGGTGATAATCCTGGCGCGGCGGTGGGCCGGATACCACGCGGTCAGATAAAGAATGATGCCGGGGAAAAATCCGGCTTCGGCCACGCCCAGCAGGAAACGAAGGACATAGAAGACGGTTTCCGACGAGGTGAACATGAAGGCGGCTGATATGATGCCCCAGGTGACCATGATGCGGGCGATCCACACCCGCGCGCCGACCTTGTTCATGATGATGTTGCTCGGCACTTCAAACAGAAAATAGCCGATGAAGAAAATGCCTGCACCGATGCCGTAGGCGGCTTCCGAAAGGCCGAGTTCACTCGACATTTGCAGCTTGGCGAAGCCGACATTGACGCGGTCGAGATAGGCGACCACGTAGCACAGCATCAAAAAGGGTACGATGCGCCAGAAGACCTTGCCATAGGCACGGTCTTCCGCGGCTTCAGCGGTATATTCGCCAGCGATTGGCGCCTGCGTCTGCAGCGTCATGATTTTCTCCTCCGATTGTTGCCGCGGTCCCTGTCGATCCTCCCGCGGCACGCCGAGCCATTTTTGGCAGCGCTGCCATTTTCATTAATCCATTTTGGCAGCGCTGCCAACAGCAAATTGGTAGCGCTGCCAAAAAAACCTTGCTTCTTGGCGGGAGCAGTGAAAAATGGGGACAACGCGGTGGTCGCGCCGGACGGTCAGGCCCGGGCAACCATCCTAAAAGCCGGGTTCAAACGTAACGATGGAATTCAAACATCAGGCGACGGTCACGCTTGCCGAAGTCGCGGAGGCGGCCGGTGTCGGCGAGAGCACGGTGTCGCGCGTGCTGCGCAACCATGGTTCGTTTTCCGGCAAGACGCGGGAGCGGGTGATGGCCGCCGTCGAGCGGCTGGGTTATGTGCCGAACCGGATCGCCGGAACGCTCGCCTCCACCGGGTCGCGTCTTGTCGCCTTCGTCATTCCGTCGCTCTCCAACATCGTCTTTCCCGATGTGCTGCGCGGCGCCAGCGCCGTTCTGGAGGAGAACCGGTACCAGGCGGTTTTCTCCGTGACCGATTATGATCCGGGCAAGGAGGAGGCGCTCGCCGCCGCGATGCTTGCCTGGCGGCCGGCGGCGGTCATGCTGGCGGGATACGAGCACACTGAGGGCACGGTGAAGATGCTGCGCGCCAGCGGCTGCCGGATCGTGGAACTGCTCGATCTGGATGGCGATGCTCTCGATATCGCCGTCGGCTTCTCGAACCGCGCGGCCGGGCGGGAGAGTGCGGCCTTCCTGCTGAAGCGGGGTTACCGCCGGATCGGCTATGTCGGTCACGACCTCAACCGCGATACCCGTGCCGGCAAGCGGTTTTCCAGCTTTTGCGAGACGCTCGATGCGCATGACGCACCGCTCGTCGCCCGTGAAATTCTTGCCGGCGCCTCGTCCGTGGAAAACGGCAGGCTGGGATTGGAGCGGCTGCTTGCCCGGACGACCGATCTCGATGCGGTTTATTTCTCCAACGACGACATGGCGCTGGGTGGTTATTTTCACTGTCTGGCTCAAGGGATCGCGATCCCCTCGACGCTCGCCATTTTCGGCTATAACGGCCTCGATATCGGCCGGGTAACACCGCAACCACTGTCGACCATCCGAACGCCGCGCGTGGCGACGGGACAGATAGCCGCCCAGATGGTCGTCGCCAACGCGCCGCCGCAGGCCGTCGATCTCGGCTTTGAACTGATCGAAGGGGCAACTGCGTAATATTGGAGGAACTGTCATGTCCGACGCGCGCCTGCGTGAGGAAATCTGCCGATACGGCCGCTCGCTGTTCGAGCGCGGGCTGACGCCCGGTTCGTCGGGCAACATATCGTTGCGGCTGGAGGACGGCGGCTGGCTGGTCACGCCGACCAATGCCTCGCTCGGCTTTCTCGACCCGGCACGGATCTCCAGGCTCGATGCCGAAGGCCGGCTCCTGTCCGGCGACAAGCCGACCAAGGAAATCCCGCTGCACACGGCCCTCTACGACACGCGCGGCAGCGCCCGCGCCATCGTCCATCTTCACTCCACCCATGCGGTGGCGCTGACCATGCTGCCGGAGATCGATCCGCGCGCCGCCCTGCCGCCGATGACGCCATATTATCTGATGCGCGCCGGCGAAACCGCGCTGGTGCCCTATTATCGTCCGGGCGATCCTGATGTGGCCGATGCCATCCGCGGGCTGGCGGGCAAGTATTCGTCGGTGCTTCTGGCCAATCACGGACCTGTTGTCGCCGGCGACAGCCTGGAAGCGGCGGTCTTCGCCACTGAGGAACTGGAGGAAACCGCAAAGCTCTATCTGCTGTTGCGCAACCTCAATCCCCGTTTCCTCAGCCCGGCTCAGGTGGCCGATCTCGTCAAAACCTTCGGCCTCGACCTTCCGTCGCATCACGATCATGATCACGACGGTGATTGAAAGCGTCACTTCGCCGGCCGTTGCCTGCGGGCGAATGCGCGCAACCTTCTGCCAAACCCCGCTTTCGATACGATAGATTCTGCTTCCGATGCTGCCAATTCAGGCGAGCTGCGGGGGAAGCGGTGCTTATGATTGTGACACGTCCCCAGTTCCGATCATTCAAGGATACGCAGATGACGACGTTTCGTCCGAAATACATCACCTTCGACTGCTACGGCACGCTGACCAACTTTCAGATGGCGGAAGCGGCCCGTGATCTCTACGGCGAAGAGCTCGACGAGCGGCGCATGGCGGAGTTCATCAAGAATTTCGCCGCCTATCGGCTCGACGAGATCCTGGGCGACTGGAAACCCTATGCCGAGGTGGTGCACAATTCACTCGAGCGGACATGCAAGCGCAATGGCGTGACCTTTCGCGATGAAGCGGCAAAGATGATCTATGAGCGGGTTCCGACCTGGGGGCCGCATCCGGACGTGCCGGCCGGGCTCGCCAAGGTCGCCAAGGAAATCCCTTTGGTGATCCTCTCCAACGCGATGAATTCGCAGATCATGTCGAACGTTGAAAAACTCGGCGCGCCCTTCCATGCGGTCTATACCGCCGAGCAGGCGCAGTCCTATAAGCCGCGCTTCAAGGGCTTTGAATATATGCTTGATATGCTCGGCTGCGGGCCGGAAGACGTGCTGCACTGCTCGTCCTCCTTCCGCTACGACCTGATGTCGGCCCACGATCTCGGCATCAAGAACAAGGTCTGGGTCAATCGCGGCCACGAGCCGGCCAATCCCTATTACGGCTATGTCGAAATTCCTGACATCTCGGGCCTGCCTGGCGTCGTCGGGCTCTGACGGAGGCACGCGGATGCAGTTCGAATCCTACTGGCACGACACGGCACCAGCCTTTGCCGGCGGCGCACAAGGCCCCGTCGAAGGACATTACGATGTCGCCGTCATCGGCGCCGGCTTTACCGGGCTTGCCGCGGCGCGCCAGCTTGCAAGGGCCGGCGTCAAGGTCGTGGTGCTGGAGGCCGAACGGGTCGGCTGGGGGGCATCGGGACGCAATGGTGGACACCTCAACAATGGGCTCGCCCACAGTTTCCTCTCCGCCAAGTCAGCACTCGGCGCGGAGCGAGCTGTCGCGCTTTACAGGGCACTCGACGATTCCATTGACACGATCGAGGCTGTTATCGCCGAGGAGGGGATCGACTGCAATTTCCGCCGCGCCGGCAAGCTGAAGCTTGCTTCCAAGCCGCAGCATTTCGATGCCATTGCCCGCAATTTCGAGGCTGTCCACAAAGAGGTCGATCAGGATACCGCACTTCTGACCGCCAATGAGCTGAAAAGCGAGGTCGGCTCGCCCTTCCATGGCGCCATGCTCTCGAAGAAGAGCGCGATGATGCATATGGGCCGCTATGTCGCCGGGCTCGCCACCGCCGCTGCCCGCCACGGCGCCACCATTTTCGAAAAGGCGGCGGTGACGGCACATCGGCAGGGCAACGGCCGCCACAGCCTTACGACTGCACGCGGCACCGTCACCGCCGACCACGTGCTGGTCGCGACAGGCGCCTATACGCCGTCGCTCTTCAGTTATTTCCGCCGCCGGATCGTTTCCGTCGGCAGCTTCCTGATCGCCACCCGTCCGCTGACCGACGCCGAAATTGCCGCGACGATGCCGGGCAACCGCACCTGCGTGACGTCGATGAACATCGGCAATTATTTCCGGTTGTCGCCGGACAATCGGCTGATCTTCGGCGGTCGCGCCCGCTTTTCCGCCACGTCGGATCAGCGATCGGACGCAAGGAGCGGCGATATTCTGCGCGCCAGCCTGGCTGAGATCTTTCCGCAGCTTGCCGGCGTCGAGATCGACTATTGCTGGGGCGGGCTCGTCGACATGACCAAGGACCGCTATCCGCGCGCCGGCTATGTCGACGGTGTCTGGTATGCCATGGGCTATTCCGGCCACGGCGCCCAACTCTCCACCCATCTCGGCATGATCATGGCCGACGCCATCCTCGGCAAGGCCGACCGTAACCCAATCAAGGGTCTCGACTGGCCTGCCGTTCCCGGTCACTTCGGCAAACCGTGGTTCCTGCCGCTGGTCGGGCTTTACTACAAGACGCTCGACCGCTTCCAGTAACGGGCCGGATCAGTCCGATTGCAGCCGCTGTTCCAACCGAAGCGGCGCGATGGGGCAGGATTGAGATAAGCACCTGCGCGGCGGTCAATTATCTGGCTTCGCTGACTGGATAGATCCTGAGAATCCCAAGGCGGTTATCAGTGGTGATCGCTGCAATACCGGCTTCATATGCGGCGCGGACGATTGCCTCATGCAATTTCTCGGGTTCGCTCTCTCCGGTAAGGACCTCCAAACAGATTCTCACCGCCGTGAGGAATTCCTCACCATCGTCGGTGGGCCATTCCTTCAGCAACAGTTGGGCAGCCTCGCGAGCGGTACGGATCACCCGGCGATCTTTCCCTTCGGCAAAAACAAGAATTATTGTTGGGAAGCTTCTCAACATATCGAATCTCATTGCGCCTGAACTCCGCGGGGCGGCCAGTGCCAATGCCGGGCCATGGTTTCGGACCGAGATCGACCACACATTCTCGTCAACCATCAGCTAGCCAGATTGGCTTTCAGCTCACGGGCTGCCGCCTCAAGGAGTCGCTTGAATTCTTCGGAGGTCACGCCATCGGCGCGCATCACCATGGCGATCAGTGGATCGCAAAGAGCTTCGGATATCGTCAGCTCATCGTTCTTTCCTGCGGTTGCGCCAACGGAGCAGCAATATCCCGACAAAGATAGTGTGTTCATGGACATACCTTGCATTCGGGGTGTTCGCAGCGAGAACGTAGCTCGGCCTGATTGCTTTTGAGGTCCAATATCCATCGGCGTCCCCGTGCGGCCGAGTGTCTCGAAAGGCATTTTTGGGCAACCCGCGACACGGCAAGGCCGGCGATAAATGCGTTCTCGGCAGCGGCCGGTGGAGCGAGAAAGCCGTCGTCGGTTGCGACCTGGGCGGCGCAATGGCAGACGGGACAGGCGTCCTCATGCACTGCGACCGAGGGACCTGCGATGCCATAGGCTTCGGAGCGGCCGACATGCAGATGGGGCGGCAGGCCGGCTTTCGATGCGTGGCAGGCCGTCAGGAACTCTTGGGCCGGATGAGAATCGTCGCCGGCAAGAACAACGAACGGATTGTGGGCGTAATCTGCGATCAATCGGAGCGCTGCGGCCCCTGCCGCAAATTCCGGCAAAGCGAAGACCTTGGCCGAGAAACACGCGGCCAGACAGGTCGCCAGCTTGTCCGTCTTCAACCGGCCGAGATCAGCTTCGCTCGCCCATGGGACATGGTTCAAGTTGTTCTCGTCGATACGATCCGCATCCACGAGAAAGAAATGGCGCGCGCCGTGGGCCGCAAGCTGGATGGCAATCTGCGAGCCCAAGCCGCCGCATCCGATAATCACGAAGTCGATTTCGCGAAAACCTGAGAAGTCGCGTTGACGATGGCGAAGAGGCGTGAGGAAGGCGTCGTCGTGATCCATTGCGGTGGAGACATATTCGTCCTCATCCGGCATATTGGAACCGTCCAAAGAGACGCCGAACGCAGGTCTTGTAACATTGGGGCTCCGTTCCTCGACAGGATCAGCACTATTGCCGATGAACAGAGCCCCTCTGCCGCCCCACCCCAGCCTATGGGTGAAGAAGTTCGGGAAATCGACGGGCGCGCTAGCGGCCGCCGGTAGTCGTTGAGACCGATAGTTGACCATCAGATCGCCTCCATCTCTCTGGGCGCGATCCCGCGGATCGTCGCGGCGTAGTGTCCGTAATCCTCGCCCATCGCGTGGTCGGGGGTCTTCGCAATCACGTGGAATTTGCCGTCATACCAGAGGCTGACATTGTCGCCGCTGTCATCGATCTCGCGCCGGCCCATCCGAGGATCGATCGGCTCCTTGCCGCGCAGCAGCATCTGTCCAATATCCCAGGCTTGGCGATCGAGAATGCGCTGGCGCTCGGCAAGATGCGCCTGGCGGTGCGCAATGGGCTCTTCGGCAAGCAACTGGCTCACGAGGAACAAGATCCGACTGCTCCAGAAAGGAATGGCGGCGATGTCTGGGAGGTCGAGGAGGACATCGCCGCGGAGACGTTCGATACCTTTCCGAGCGATATCGACGAGCGGGACTTGCCGTGCGGCATAGGCAATTATGAATGCCGTCTTCCCGGCGCAGCGCTCAGGATCCGTCTCGGTGGATAGGCATGCCATGCGCAAGGCGCATTCCCAGGGAATGGTGTAGGCCGTATGCAGGATGCTTTCGAACGTCTGTAGGTCCTTCTTGTATGGGGAAACATATTGGAACTCGCTAGGCAGGGATGCCCCCCCCGAGGTCGTATAAAACCCGAGCAGGATATTCCCCGCCTCATGAAGCAGTTGGGCCGCTGTCGCGGCATGATCGCCGGCGCGCAATCTCTCCCTGGAAAGGACGATGAGCGCGCTGCCCGGCAATTCGTTCGAACTCGAAAAGGAGCAGTGCGGTTCGCGCCGCACGCCAACGTAAAGCGTGTGCAGCCCGGCGATCAGACGTTGATGGCCGTACTCGTCCAAGTCCGCGATCAATGCGAAGGCCTTCTCCAGATGGTCGGCGATGCGATCCAATTCCGCATCGTCCGTGATCGCATAGCCGGGCCGGGGATAGTCCGGCATGCATTGGCGGAGGAGGGCTTGCATGATACGGCTTCGCGCTGGACTTTCGATGTGCACGAGGCCGATGCCGCAGGCGAGCCGGCACGCTGGCTGACGTTCGAGTTCAACATCCGATGCGATCAGATCCGGCTGCAGATAGCGGCCGACGACCTGCACATCGGGGCGGGCCGCCTGCCATTCCAGACTGCGCGCGAGCGCACCCATCCAGGCTGCAAGTACGGATGAACGGTAAGGGTCGGCGCCGACCGGTCCGGCAACTGCTGGCGGAAGCTCCGGCAGGCGAGTGTATCCGCCATCTGCAAGGTCGGGGAAATAACCTGACAATGCCTCTACTCCAGCCGAACAACCGGCGAGCTTCGAAGCCGCCGCAAGCGTGCGGCCATATTGGAGGCGTCGCTTCAAAAGGTTGCGTGTTGCCACACGCTGCAGGGAGACGGTACTTGCCATCAGGGGATTGCGCTTGAGCAGGCGGCGCGCCTCATCTGCCAACTCTTGTATGCGGGACGCGGACATCGGCAGCCTCCGTGAGTTTGTCTTCGGGCGGATCAAGGTTGCATCTCGGGCAAAAATGCCGGAGTTCGGGACGACTTCGTGCGACATCGGAACGTTGTGCGTCGTCGGTTGAGAGGCACTATTCCCCAAGGGCGTCATTCGCCCGCCAGTTCGGCGTTAAAAATCCGTAAAAACGACGTCAACAAAGAAAAAGCCTCCTCGATCGAGGAGGCTTAGAATTTTGGATAACGCATCCGTAGCGGTCAGATCGCCAGAGCCGCCTGTACCGCCGCCCGCGCATTCGGCAGGCCCGACCCGAAGAAATAGGCCGCGTCGAGAGCGTCCTCGCTTTCTGCATTCATGCAATCCGCCGTCAGTTTCCTCGTTCCGGGTGCGACAATGGCGTCCAGGCGCGACGCGGCTTTCAGAATGGACTTGACCTGAGGCCCCGAGAGGCGGTCACCTGGACTATGGCGGCTCTTGTAGGCCCGCTGAATCAGGGCGCATAGGCCCCCCACCTGCGCCGACGCGCCGGAGGTGCCCCCGAAGGTGGTGTAGTATCCGCCACCGATGCCCGGATTGGTTCCGAACGGCACGATCGCCGACCATGGATCGGAGCCGTGATCATAGCCGAAAATCCCCGACAGGTCCGTCGTCAGCAGCGAGAAGTGCGAATAGTAGTATTCCCGCGTTCGAAAGGCACTGTAGTCGTGCTGCGCGGCAAATGGCGAAAGCCGGTCGAGGCGTAACTGATGCCGGTTGAAGACCTCACCGTCGTCGGAGGGGGAGACAACCGTCAGTCCTTCGCCGTAATTGCTGTAGCCCGAACGGAAACCTTCGACGGTAACGGCCCCGACGGCGATGATGCCGTTGTCATCGGCGGCAAGACTTGCCGGATAGATCAGCTGGCTCTCGCCACTGTTTCCCGCGGCGCAGACGATCGGAATGTGCTTGCTGACGGCGAGGATGAGTTGTTTGAGGATATGCCACGGGCGATCGGGATTGGAGCCTATCTGCGCAGCCTTCGGCTCCAGTTCAGGCCCACCCTGGTCGGCGAAGGCAATGCGCGCGAAGAGATTGGCGGCATCCTGGTTTTTCCATATTTCCAGGTCGGCCTTCAGCTCGTTCTTTGGATCGACCACGCTGCGTTTCGGGTCAGGCAGACCGCGTGGCATGACGATCACGTCCACCTTCTGATGATAGGCATAGAGAAAGGCTGCGATGAACTGCCTGACATCGTCTTCGAAGGACGTCCTGATCGAGATGAGCCTTGAAAAGGGATCAACGCCGAAATAGGGGATGACGTTGCGATTGCCGCTCGTATGCAGCTCGTCACCATCACCGTAGAAGGCTCCTTCCGGCGGAAGGCTTGGCGTGCCTTCTTCTGCAACAACGGCGGGTTCGCCGACGATCAGCCCTGCGCAGCACGTACCATGCGATGCAAACAGCGATTCCGGATTGTAGAGCCGCCGGAGAACACCCTCCGACGCGGCATATTCCGCAACCAGGTCACTGAGATAGTCCCGGTCGTCATTCGAAAGGCCGATATTGCCGAGCGGAGTGATGTTGAGCCCCGCGAAGAAGGCATGCCGTTCCTCACGGTCAAAGGACGTGGTCGTATCGAGAATTTCGAGCACGCGCGCGCCGTAACGATGGGTCGTCAAATCGATTGACGCCTCCCGGTCAAGCCGGGTTGCCAGATTGGGATGATCCGGAGATACGCCGACATCGATCAGCGCGACCCGTGCGGGTCGCAGCGGGCCGACGGAAGCGATCGCATCCCAGACCGTGCCAGTGATGAGGGGATCGGGCAGCGCGCGTGCGGCGCTCGCATCGGGCGCTGGAGGCACCGGCGGAGCCGATCCGTATTCCGCGTCGACTACGCCAAGAGCAGTCAGGTGCCAGAGATAGTAGTAGTTGATCGGCGCGGGCTCAGGCATTTGTGTTTGATCCGTCATGGTTGTAATCCTGTTGAGCAGCAGCTGGAGAATTCAGACCCATTCGTCGTGTACGGCCTGGAACAGTGGACCGAACGCGTCGTGGAGGTAGGGGGCGAAGCGTCGGGCGAGATCTCGTCCTGCCTGTGTGTCGCTCGGGTAGTGCAGGCCGGCCCATTCGCGATTTTCGGCAACGTTCTGGGCGATGCGGGCAAGCTCGTCGGTGGCCGGATGTTCCGGCAGGATCGTCGAGAACGCGAAGGCGATCGAAAAGCACTGGAACGAATGGTTGCTGGGATAGGACTCGTGGACCGGCACGGCCAGCAACGGCCGCAGCATGGGCTCAAACTGGTTTGGCCGCAGCCGGTTGAACTGGCTCTTGTAGATCAGTCCGACATATTCGCAGGCCGTCAGGATCGCCTGGAAAAGGCCCTCCGTCTGCTCGAAGCCGCCGAGATCCTCGATATGCAATGCGCGGGTGAATTCTCCCACGGAGATCGTCGACTCGATTTGGATGTCGGGCAGGCGCCGCACGCGTTCGCGGTCGCGGCGTTGCATGGAGAGGAGCACCGTCGTTTCGAGGCGGGTATAATCCGGGCCGGGCGGCGGAAGTATATCCAGCATTTCCCAGGTGAAGCGCCGCGCCGCGCTATAGGCGTTGCGTGACGGCTGCTGGTGTAGCCTGCGCAGCTCGAAGGAGGGGATAAGCTGCGACACGCCGAGGCTGGCGCCATCCATCGTCGACTTGTTTTTATTCTTATTTTTGTTCTTGTTTTTGTTCTTGTTTTTGTTCAGCGACGCCTTGTTGAGCACCGACTTGTTCGCCACGCTCTTGTTGAGGACCGAGGCTGCGGCCATCGTCGCCATCATAGGCGCGGCCAGAGACGATGCATCTTCATCCGTGCCGGAAAGCGCAGGTTCGGAGGCTGCATCAGGTGCAGCTTCCGACGCACCGGTGAGAGGATCAGCACCTGCATTGTCCCTGGGTTCGCATGGAAGGACCGTATCCGGTTCAATCCTGAATTTATAATTGTTTAGAAATGAGACGATTCTTGATTGCGATTCGTGGGCGGTGTCCGCTTCCATTGCAGCCTCCTTGCGCGATGATGTGAAGAATTGTCCGGGGTTCAGCGCAGCTTGGCGCCGGCCTTGAGAAGGCCGTCGATCAAGATCTGGCCGCCGCCTGTGTCGAGCAGCGGATAGCCGCTGCCGCGGAAGGCGTTGATAGAGAAGCCGCCCTCGACCGCCTCAAGACGCTGCAGGTAATGCCGCGCGCCGACGAGATCGTTGGAATGGGCATGACTGGAGGCAAGATAGCGCAGCAGACTGTTGAAGTTCGGTCGTGTCCGCAGGGCTTCTTCGCCCGCAGATATGGCCGCGCCATGATCGCCTGCAAGCGCTGCCGCAATGCATTTGGTCGTATCGAAGTAATATTTATGCGGGCTGTAGACGCCGAGCTCTTGTACCCAACGCGCCATGGCCACTGCCTTGTCGGGCTGGCCTGCATAGCAGTGCAGCATCGCGTAGAGGTCCCAACTGAGCGGCAGGGCCGGATTCAGGCGGATCGATTTTTCGAACAGGTTGGCCGCATAGTCGTATTCGCCGAACAGGAACGAATGAACGTGGCCGACGAGCGCAAGCGACACGGAATTCTGCGGATCGAGTTCCAGCGCCTTGCGTGCATAGGCCTGGGCTTCCTCGATCAGATGAGCATCCAATGCGTTGAAACGTTGGCCGACCTGGAAAGTCCGAATGAAGGACAGCCAGGCAAAAGTCGATGATCGCGGCTGATACTGGATCTGTTCTTCCAGGCGCCGTTCCGCATTATCCAGGTCGCCGCGCGAAAGCCGAAAGATGGCATTGACGGCGTCGATCAGGAGACCGTCTTGCGACAATCGGCTGTCGGTTGCCTGCATCTCCTGGAAATAGGCCAACTGATCGACGGCCTGGCTGATCAGCGCAGCGGCGATGCCGAATTCGCCCCGCTCGAACTGCGTGCGGTTGATTGCCTGACTGCCCAGCCAATGAATACGGTTGTTGATCAGGTGCTTCATCACCAGTTCGATCAGCACCATGTCACCATCAAACGTCAGGCGAAGCTGTAGGCATATGGGAAGGCTGATCTGCTGTTCGCTCTCTTCAATATTCGGCAAGGTGAAGGAGAGGTCGGTGACGCCAAATCCCAGCCCATCGATGATGGCTTTTGCAATGAGGTTCTGGAACCGTGTCGCAGCAATTTGTCCGCCCTCTCCGGCACCCACCACGATGGGGGACAGAAGCGCCATCATCCATTGCCACTCACCGCCAACCCGCCGCCCATTTGGGCCGCTGCTGGCGATATCCACGGGTTTGCCTGTTCTCGACGTATCCGGGGCGCCTGTTAACGGCAGCAGCGCGGAATGTTTGGCGACATCGCGGCTCGGCTGCTGTCGCGGCTCAAATACATCGTGGACTTGTCCTTCATCGAGACGGCGATACCAGTTTTGCCGTTCCAGCGCCAACCAGTCCTCGAATTCGGGATCGCGGATGTCGATACCTTCGAGCAATTCGTCGGTGACTTGATCCGGAGACCGCTCCGTCTGAACCACCAAGTCGGTATCGAGCACGAGTCGGTCCGTATCCAGCCAAACCGTATTCTTATCCGCAATCAAGAGATCACGTGCCGACCCCAGACTCTTGTGAATGTCCAAAAGCGCCTGGCGTAGACTGGCTGCTGCCTGGTCATCGGAGCGATCGCTCCATAACTTATCCCTAAGCCAGATTCTCGAGCGCGAGCCCCGGGCGGACAATGCAAGCATCGCCAGAAGAGCCTGTGCCTTTTTGGATTTCGGAGTAACCGAGCGCCCCCCGGCGTCCACAAGGGCAAAAGGCCCGAGCAGGAACATCCGAAACGGATCGTGCTCCTTGTTCATGCGATCCACCGGCCCCGCCCCCGTTGCCTCCGAAACGCTCGTTCGGCGGCCGGAAAACCTAGCATCCGGGGACCAGTCTGCCACAACTACGGCGTCTGGCAAGCAACCGGAAAGGGAAACCGGGATTGCGAAATGTAAATCTATGCTGTGACGATGATCGAATTGAAGCATAACCGGCTGAAATCCCTCTGCGTAACTTCGCAAATCGGCCGTAGCACCCTGCCGTCAAAGCAGCGTCAAAGAAATGTTGTCTAGGCACCGTAATTTGCAGCCATCCGCCAAAGGTTGCGGAGTGCTCAAAACGACTTGTCGTCGTTGCTCCAGCAGGAGGATCGACCGTCGCTCCGATCATCCAGCGCCGGGATCATGTCCCGGCGCCCTTTGCGTTCTGTCGGTCAGGCGAGGCCGCCGATGTGGAAGCTCTTCATTTCCAGATATTCATCGATGCCGCATTGGGCGCCTTCACGACCGAGGCCGGACTGCTTGACGCCGCCGAAGGGGGCAACCTCGGTGGAAATCGCCCCGGTGTTCAGGCCGAGCATCCCGAATTCCAGCGCTTCGGCGACACGCCAGGAGCGTTTCAGGCTCTCGGTGTAGAAATAGGCCGCAAGGCCGAAGGGCGTGGCGTTGGCGATGCCGATCGCCTCTTCCTCAGTGTCGAAACGGAAAAGCGGGGCAACGGGTCCGAAGGTCTCTTCGCTGGCAAGCTGCATGTCGGTGGTCGCACCGCCGAGCACCATCGGCACGGCATATTGATCGCCTTCAGGCACGAAACCTGCGGTGGCGAGGATCCTCGCTCCCTTGTCCACCGCATCGTCGACATGACGCTTGATCTTCTCGATCGCCGCCTTGTTGATCATCGGGCCGATATCCGTGCCGGCCTCCGTGCCGGCCCCGACCTTCATGGCCGATACGCGTGCGGAAAGCTTGGCGGCAAAGGTCTCGTAGACACCGGACTGGACGAGAAGGCGGTTGGCGCAGACGCAAGTCTGCCCGCCATTGCGGAATTTCGATGCGATCGCGCCTTCCACGGCAAGATCGAGATCGGCGTCGTCGAAGACGATGAAGGGCGCATTGCCACCGAGTTCGAGGCTGAGCCGCTTGACGCTGTCGGCTGCGCCGCGCATCAGCAGCGAGCCGACGCGGGTCGAGCCGGTGAAAGAGATCTTGCGGACGGTCTCGTTCGCCATCAACTCGTCGCCGATCCGGGTGGGCAGGCCGGTGACGATATTGATCACGCCCTTCGGGATGCCGGCGCGCTCGGCCAGGACGCCGAGCGCCAGGGCCGAATAAGGGGTCAGGTCCGATGGCTTGATGACGACGGTGCAGCCTGCGGCGAGTGCAGGCCCGACCTTGCGAGTGATCATCGCATTCGGAAAATTCCACGGCGTGATGATCGCCGACACGCCCACCGGCTCCTTCAGAACGACGATCCGCCGGTCCGCCGTCGGCGAGGGAATGGTCGTTCCGCCGATGCGGCGCGCCTCCTCGGAAAACCATTTGATGAACGAGGCGCCGTAGCGGATTTCGCCGCGCGCCTCCGTCAGCGGCTTGCCCTGCTCACGGGTGAGGATCAGCGCCAGATCCTCGATATTGTCGAGCATCAGATCGTGCCAGGCTTCCAGCAATGCTGCGCGCTCGGCATTGGTCTTTGCCCGCCATGGACCGAAGGCCCTTTCCGCCGCGGCGATTGCCGCCCTCGTATCGGCTCCGTCCATGTCGGGCACCGTGCCCAGCACATGCTGCGTCGCCGGGTCGATCACTTCGATCGTATTCCCGGCTGCGGCCCCACGCCATTCTCCGTCGATCAGCCCTTGCTGGCGAAGCAGGCTGCTATCCCTCAATCCGTTCATTCTGTTCTCCATTGATCAGTCAAGTGCCGAAAGCACCGATGCGGTGATCGCGTCGGTCTTGTCCTTGCCGGGAATGGCGCCGATGCCGCGTGCGGTCGTCGCCTCGATTGATGCCATCACCTTTGCGGCGGCAGCCGTTTCTCCCAAATGCTCCAGCATCATCGCGCCCGACCAGATGGCGGCGATCGGATTGGCGATGCCGAGATGGGCGATATCGGGGGCGGAGCCGTGGACCGGTTCGAACATCGATGGCGCCGAGCGATCGGGATTGATATTGGCGGAGGCTGCAAAGCCGAGCCCGCCCTGGATGGCGGCGCCGAGATCGGTCAGGATATCGCCGAACAGGTTGGAGGCGACCACGACGTCGAGACTCTCGGGCGACATGACCATGCGGGCGGCCATGGCGTCGATATGGTAGCTGGTCACGTCGACGTCGGGATATTCGGCAGAAAGCTGCTGGGTGATCTCGTCCCAGAAGACCATCGAATATTTCTGGGCGTTGGACTTGGTCACCGAGGCAAGCTTGCCGCTGCGCGCACGCGCTTGCTCAAAGCCGAAACGCAGGATGCGCTCGACCCCCTTGCGGGTGAAGATCGAGGTCTCCACAGCCACCTCGCTGTCGGTGCCCTGGTGGACGCGGCCGCCGGCGCCGGAATATTCGCCCTCGGTGTTTTCACGAATGCAGAGGATGTCGAAACCGTCGGACCGCAACGGTCCCTGCACGCCGGGCAGCAGCCGGTGCGGGCGGATATTGGCATATTGCACGAAAGCCTTGCGGATCGGCAGCAGAAGCCCGTGCAGCGAGACGGAATCCGGCACCTTGTGGGGCCAGCCGACGGCGCCGAGCAGGATGGCATCGAAGGACCGGAGCGTTTCGATGCCGTCGGCGGGCATCATGCTGCCGTTCTCCAGATAGAAGTCGCAGGACCAGGGATAGCTGGTTGCATCCAGAGAAAATTCGTTCAGGCGAGCTGCCTTTTCGAGCACGGCCCAGGCTGCTGCCGTCACGTCGCGGCCGATGCCGTCTCCGGGCAGAAGGGCGATCTTGTAGGTCTTCATCGCAGGTCCTTACAGGCTGATGAGCACACTCTTGCTCTTGCGGTTGGCGAGATAGGCTTCGCGGCCGAGATCCTTGCCGATACCGGACTGCTTGTAGCCGCCGGTCGGCAGGATATGGTCGCGCGAGCGGCCGTAGCGGTTGACCCAGACGGTGCCGGCCTGCAGGCGGCGCGTTACGCGGATGGCGCGCGACAGATCCCGGGTGAAGAGGCCGGCGGCGAGCCCGTAAGCCGGATGGTCGGCGAGGCTCAGCGCCTCCTCCTCGTCCTCGAAAGTCTGCATGGTCAGCACCGGTCCGAAGATTTCCTCGAGAACCGCCGGCGACGTTGCCGTCACGCCAGACATCAGCGTCGGCGCGTAGAAATAGCCTTCGCGGTCGAGGCGGCGGCCACCGGTGAGGCACTCGGCCCCGCCGTCGATCGCGGCGCGGATGATACCGTCCATGCGGGCGATCTGGCGTTCGGAGATGACGGGCGAATAATCGGTCGCTTCATCCCAGGTGGGGCCGGGGCGGATGGCCGCCAGCCTCTCGACAAGTGCGGCCGCGAGCGCGTCCGCCACCTTCGCCTCGACGATCAGGCGGGAACCGCAGACGCAGGCCTGACCGGCGTTGGAAAGAATGCTGCCGGCGATTGCGCCCGCAGCGAGCTCGAGATCGGCATCGGCAAAGACCAACTGCGGACTTTTGCCGCCAAGTTCGAGCGTCATCGGCTTGACGCCGGTGCGAGCGATATTGGTCATGATCGCCGAGCCGGCCGCAGTCGAGCCGGTAAAGCTGACCTTGGCGATGCCGGGATGTCCGGTGATCGCATTTCCGGTGGTCGGGCCGTTACCGAGCACGATGTTGACGAGACCGGCCGGCAGACCGGCCCGCACCGAAAGTTCGGCGAGATAGAGTGTCGAGAACGGCGTCATCTCCGATGGTTTCAACACCACCGCATTGCCCGCCGCCAGCGCCGGGCCGAGCTTCCAGCCCGCCATGGACAGGGGAAAATTCCAGGGCGTGATGGCGCCGACGACACCGTAGGGTTCGGTCATGATCATGCCGAAATTGGTATCGTCGGTCGGAACGAGGTCGCCGCCTTCCTTGTCGGCGAATTCGGCAAAGAAACGGATCTGCTCGGCAGTGACGGCGATGTCGCCGGCGACGAGATGGCCGATGGGCCGTGTCGACGAGAGCGCTTCAAGCCTGGCGAGGGTCTCTGCCTCCGCCTCGATCAGATCCGCCCAGCGCTGCAACGCCACGGTGCGCTCGCGCGGCCGCACGCCGCCCCAATTGCTCGTCCTCAACGCCTTCTTGGCGGTTTCGACAGCGTGGTCGACAACTGCTGCGTCAGCCAGCGGGCAGCCCGCATAGGCCTTGCCGTCGGAGGGACGATGCATGTCGATCACGGCTTCGGCCGGAATCAGCCGGCCGCCGATGAAATGCCCGACGGGCAGGGAAATCGTGTTCGGATCGAAGCTTAGTGTCATTGCATGTCCTCGGGGTGGGCTGAGGCAAGCCTAACCGGGGAAAGCGAGCAGCATTCATCGACCGGCGATGCCGCAGCGGCGAAAAATTGCGTTTTCGCCGCTGCGGCCAGTCAAATCTACGGCGTTGGCATTACGACACGGTCACGTAGATTTTGCGCACCGTCTCGATCGTCTTCCAGACGCCGACGAAGCCGGGCTTCATGACGAAGCTGTCGCCGGCTCTGTAGACCACCGGTTCGCCACCTTCCGGGGTGATCTCGATCAGGCCGGAAAGGATATGGCAGAACTCGAACGTCTCTCCCTTGATCGAGCGCGTCTCGCCGGGGGTGGCTTCCCACACGCCGCTATGAACCGTCTCGCCGCGAGCGACGTCCTGCGCCCAGGTCTTGAAGGCCGGGTTACCGGAGATCAGCCGTTCGGGCAGCGGGCCGGACTCGCGCGGCGTGGAGGTCGGGTTGGTGTCGATCGTCTTGAGAAGGGACATGATTTTGCTTTCCTGGGTTAAGAATTCAGTAGCCGCGGCTGCGATCGATCAGTCCGATCGGGTCGAGGCCCGCCTGATAGCGTTTGATGTTGCCGATCACGGCTGCAGCGGCGGTTTCAGCTTGGGTGACGCTCGCAATGTGCGGAGTCAGCAGGATCTTCGGGTGGCTCCAGAAGGCGTGGTCCGCGGGAAGCGGCTCCGGCTCGGTGACGTCGATAACGGCGCCGGAAAGATGCCCGGCATCGAGTGCGGCGACGAGTGCCCGATGGTCGAGCTGTGCGCCGCGACCGGCATGGACGAGCGCCGCACCAGCCGGCATCCTGGCGAAGAGGCCGGCATTCAGGAAGCCGCGCGTCTCGTCCGTCAGCGGTAGCAGGCAGACAAGAATATCGGTGGTATCAAGCAGAGTATCGAGGCCGTCCCGACCGCTCAGGCATCGGATGCCGTCGATCTCGCGCGGGCTGCGGCTCCAGCCCGAAAGTGGAAAGCCGAAGGGTAGCAAGCGTTCGAGCACGGCGGTTCCGAGCATGCCAAGCCCGAGCACGCCGATGCGGCGGTTCGAGGCCTGCACCGGCGCGACCGCCTGCCAGGTCCGGCGCCGCTGCTGGTCGAGATAGGTCGGCAGGTCGCGATGGAGCGCAAGTACGGAAAGCGTCACATATTCCTGCATCATCCTGATTATGCCGTCCTCGACCATGCGCACCACCTTCACCGACGTAGGCACGGCATCGATGCGGAACTGGTCGATCCCGGCACCAATCGAAAAGAGGATTTCGAGATTGCGGTAGCGCGCGAGATCATCCGGCAGGGTCCAGGTGATGAGATAGCGCACGGCCTCGGCTTCGACCGACTTGGGATCCATGGAGAAGGCGATGTCCGGCAGTTCGCGCGCGAAGGCTTCGGCGAAGATGGCGCCGCGCTTCGCGTCCGAATTGAAGAGAAAGGTCATTGCGTCGGCTCCTTGATCTCGTGCTTCAGGCGCAGCGGCGGCCGAGCGCCTCGACCATCGCCTGGCAGGCGAGCAGTTCACCGGCACGGATGAATTCATCCGGCTTGTGGGCGCGACCGATGTCGCCCGGTCCGCAGATGATCGCATCGATGCCGGCGCGCTGGAAAAGCCCGGCCTCCGTGCCGTAGCTGACGGCGGCGAGCGGCTCGATGCCGGTCAGTTCGCCAAGCAGCGCCGCAAGCGGCGCGTCGGCGGCAAGCGACAACGCCGGATAGGCGCTGAGTTCGCGCCATTCTACTTGGAAACCACGCTGCGACAGCGTCTCGGCCGATGCTCGCAACGGCGCTAGCAGCGTTGCCGGATCGACGCCGGAAATGGCCCGCGCTTCGAACTCGGCCTCGCAAATGTCGGGAATGATATTGACCGCCTGGCCGCCCTTCAGCGTGCCGACCTGAAGGGAGGAGTAGGGCGGTTCGAAAACATCTTCGAACGGCCCGGAGGTCAGCCGGTCGGCTTCGGCGCTGGCGCAAACCAAAACGCTGGTGATGGCATGGATCGCATTCAGCCCCTGATCCGGGCGCGAGGAGTGGCCTGCCCGGCCTCTGACCGTCAGCCGGGCGGCGGCCTTGCCCTTATGGGCGCGGATTGCCCGCATGCCGCTCGGCTCGCCGATGATCGCTCCAAGCGGAGTTGCGCAGAGCTCCGGCAGGCGGGCGATCATATGCGGCGCGCCGCGGCAGCCGGCCTCCTCGTCATAGGAAAAGGCAAGGTGGACGGGCCGGCGAAGCGGCATGGCCGCAATCGCCGGGACAGCGGCGAGCACGGCGGCCAGGAAGCCCTTCATGTCGGTGGCGCCGCGACCGTAGAAGCGGTCCCCTTCGGCCCGCAGGCGGAACGGATCGCTGGTCCAGCCGCCTTCGGCGGCGGGGACCACGTCCATATGGCCCGAGAGGATATAACCCGGCGTTTCCTTCGGGCCGATCGTGGCGAAGAGGTTCGACCGGTCGCCCTCCGGGCCGGGAAGCTCCGTGACAACAACGCCGTGGCTTTGCAGGTAGTGCCGGATCCATGCGACGATCTCGGCGTTCGGCGTGCCGACGACCGAGGGAAAGCCGACGAGCCTTTCGAGAATTTCAATTGCCTGCATGGGATTCTTCACAACGCGGCGGGATTCTTGGGGTGCTTGTAACTGGGCTGACGGGAGGCGACATTCCGGGTCCTCACGGTGAACGGCGATTGCGGCCGATCCGGGCCTGGTCAATGACTCTAAAGGCAGGCGCAGGCGTTATTTGCCGAATGCGCATCGGGATTTGGTCGATTGTTGTGTTTGCGCGCGCTTCCCCAGTGAATTGTATCGAACGATCTGTTCTAGTCTGGTCACAGAAGTTTCCGAGCGCAGGCTGGGCGAGACAATGCGGCAGGAGGGCCGGGTGAGTGAACTGACATCCGAATCCAGGATCGTCGACAGTTTCGAGATGCGTCTTGCCGGGATCGACAGCGTCGATCTCGACAAACTGCATGCGCTTTCGATGACCGTCGCGTGGCCGCATCGCGCCGAAGACTGGCAATTCATGCGTGAGTTCGGCGAGGGCGTCGTGGCGATCGATGAAATCGGCCGCATTCTCGGCTCCGCGATGTGGTTTCCCTATGATGCGCAATTTGCCACGGTCGGTATGGTCATCACCTCGCCGCGCCTGCAAACCAACGGTGCCGGGCAATGGCTGATGGGCCACGTGCTGGATCAGGTCGCCGGGCGCCACCTAGGGCTGAACGCGACGCGTGCCGCGCGACGTCTCTATCGTTCCCTGAATTTCATTCGGGAGGCATCTGTCTTTCAATGCCAGGGCGAAGCGATATCGCCGCCGGATGTGGAGCTGCCGCCCGGCGCCGTGATACGGGCGGTCGAGGCTGGAGATCTGGACGCGATTGCGCAATTGGATTGCGTGGCCTTCGGCACGGAACGCAAGCTGCTCCTGGCCCGGCTCATGGCTAATTCCAAGGGTATCGTGTTGAGCCGCGCCGGCAGGATCGAGGCCTTCTCGCTTTGCCGGCGGTTCGGGCGCGGCCATGTCATCGGTCCGGTCGTGGCGGGCAACGATGCGGACGCGATCGCCGTAATCCGTCCGCACGCAGGCGAGCATAGGGGGGCGTTCCTGCGCCTCGACACACGCGAAAAGGGCGGAACGTTTTCCGATTTCCTCTCCCGCTGTGGTCTTTCGGTCTACGACATCGTCACGACCATGTCGTTCGGTGGCCCATGGCTCCCGCATCCGGAGCGTCAGGCAGCGCATGCGCCGAAAACCTATGCGCTCGTCAGCCAGGCGCTCGGGTGATTTATAGCCTTTCCGGATTAGCTTGCAGCATTCTGCCGGAGCAGGTTCTCGTCAGGGCTAAGGGGGCTGCGGCGCGCGCCGGCCGGTCGACCATCCGACTCCGTTTGAGCCAACAGAATGCTGCAAGCTAATCCGGAAAGGCTCTAAGCGCCGGGACAGACGGGCATGTCGGTCAGAGCCTGCCGGCGTTCGAATTCCGGCCGGAACGAACGATATTGCCAGAGACCCGCCGGGCCTTGCCTCCGGTAGACGGTTTCGAGCCAGAATATCGTGTCGTCGATCGGCAAGACGGGATGCCACGCATACCATTCCGACCAAATTTTTCCTGCCGGATCGCTGTCCATGGATCGCCGCTCGCCTCCTCACCGACGCAATTCGAACATCCTCACGGCACGGGAGCCGCTGGTCTCGATTTCCTGGAGTCGAGATCGACACCGATCGTGAGAGGTCTGATTTCTGCTTCCTGCGATCCCAGCGTGCCTCGGAAAATGTTCTATGATGGAGAATAACAGTGAGGAAATATTCTTCAATAGAGATCATTTTCCCGTATTGCGCGAAGTCTTCCTTATCGCCCGTCGGGAGATGTTTCAGGTTGCAGGATGTGGCTGCGTTGACGAATGATTTTCGTCGATGGATGCAAGCTCGATTGGGCGTCGACACCGGCGATGAGTCGCCGTGTTCCGTGACCCCTGATCTGTTTGGGTGATGGTTGGATGCTCAGCCGATCGAACGCAGCCCGAGATAGGCCGCCAGACTGACGGCGGAAAGGGCGATCGTCAGCTTGGGTCTCGCGTCGTCAAACATTGCGGCCAGTAAAAGGCCGAGCATCAGAATGACGGATTTTGCCCAAAGATCCTGGTCGGAGACGGTGAAAGCGATCGCTGCCAGAAAGACGGCACTTGCGACGACTGTCACAGGGGCGGACTTCTCGGCGAGATCGCCGCCGGCGAAATACGGCAGCAGAAAACGCCGCATGCTCAAGCCTGAAGCGACGCTCAGAAGAAGACAGGTCAAGACAAGATGCAACATGAGGTCGTCGCCGATCGATCTGCAGATAGGTTTGCGGATGCAAACCGTGTGCCAAGCTCAAACCCTCAAAACGTCGTCCGACAGAGGCAATGTCGTAGGTTGCATGGCTATTTCCGCGGCGACCCGACCCTTTTTTCGGCAATCGCCTGCCTGCCGGCTTGCGTTTTTTTGTCCGGTGCCGAAACCGGCTTGAGCAATGTCGATGATTTTTATATAGAGAATTATCTCTAGCCTTAATTCCGAAAACGAGATCTTTTCATTGGACCTTTCGTCGATCGACATATTCCTCGCCGTCGCCAGCGACCGCAGCGTTACCAAGGCCGCCAAGGCTGTGGGGCGGGTGCCGTCGAACGTGACGACGCGCATCCAGCAATTGGAGGAGGACCTCGGCGTTTCCCTCTTCAGCCGCGATGGCAAGAAGATGACCCTGACGCGGGAGGGCGAGACGTTTCTTTTCTATGCCAACCGGCTCAAGGCGCTGGCGCTGGAAGCGCGCCAGGCTGTGCGGCCTCTCGCCCCATCGGGGACGTTGCGGGTCGGCACCATGGAGAGCACGGCGGCAAGCAGGCTGCCGGCGGCACTGACGCAATTCAACCAGATGTGGCCCGATGTATCGCTGCATCTGACGATGGGGGCGTCCCGCGATCTGACCCGCGATGTTCTCTCCGATGTGCTCGATTGCGCGCTGATTGCCCGCCTGCCGAAGGCGATGCGTGAGGAAGACTCGGGCTTCGATGCCGAACTCAAGGCCCTGGAGATGGAGCCGGTCTTTGTCGAGGACCTGTTGATCGTACTGCCGTCCGGCCATCCCGCCATCAAATCCGCCGCCGACCTGCGTGTCGGGGCGCTCGCCGCTTTGGAGCCCGGCTGCACCTATCGCCGGATCGCCGAAAACTGGGTGCGCAAATCGAGCGCCCTGCCGACCAGCGAGCTCGGCTCCTACCACGCGATTCTGGCAAGCGTTGCGACCGGCAATACGGCCGGCGTCATGCCGAGATCCGTTCTCGATCTGATGCACTGGCCGACGTCTGCCCAGACTTACCAGCTGGGACCCGTCGAGACGCTGCTCGTCTACCGCAGGAATGACCGCCCGAGCGCGTTCAATGCGTTCCACGAAGTGCTCAGCGCGACAAAGGGCAGAGATATCAGACTGGCAGCAAACTAACTCGCACCTGCTCTTCCTTCATCCGCCAGATAATCCTCGTTCGAAATTGGTCTTGTCATGCAGTTTCCCGTTTCCCCGAAGGTGGGACCGAGCCGCTTCCGCCGCTTCCGTCTGTTCTCACCGATCCTGGCCGGTGCGACCTTGCGGGAGCGATTGATCGCATGCCTCGGCGCTTTGCTGGCCATTGGTCTGACCGGCGTCATCAGCGGCTATCTGTTCGGGCAGGGGCCGCATCTGCCACTGATCGTCGCGCCGATGGGGGCGTCCGCGGTGCTTCTTTTCGCGGTGCCGGCAAGCCCGCTGGCGCAGCCATGGTCGATCATCGGCGGCAATACGATTTCAGCGCTGATGGGGATTGTGGCCGCCTATTTCATTCGTGATCCGATCATCGCGACCGGTGTCGGCGTTTCGCTTGCGATCGGCGCAATGTCCTTCACGCGCTGCCTTCACCCTCCGGGAGGAGCCGCGGCCCTGACCGCCGTGCTCGGTGGTCCTGTCGTTGCCGGCTGGGGCTTCCTCTTTCCCTTCGTGCCCGTCGCTTTGAACTCCTGCATTCTCGTCGGCCTTGGCCTGCTGTTCCACAAGCTTTCCAAGCGGAATTATCCGCACGTCGTTCTCAAGGCGGAGAACACCCATCAGACGATCGACCTGCCGTCGGCCGCGCGGGTAGGGTTCCGCGAGGAGGACGTCGATGCGGCTCTCGAAGTGCTCGACGAAACCTTCGATATCGACCGGGCAGACCTCAACCGACTGCTGCAGCAGGTCGAGCTGCAGGCGGCCATCCGCTCGAACGGCAAGATCAGCTGTGCCGATATCATGTCGCGTGACGTGATCGCCATCGGGGAAACGTCGGAACCGGATGCCGCGCGTCACCTTCTCTTGAAGCATAATATCCGCACCCTGCCGGTGAAGGACCCGGAGGGCCGTCTCATCGGCACCGTCGGCCTGCGGGAATTGTCCGGAAGTACCGAGACGATCGCACACGCGATCTCGAGGCCGGCGGTGGCGAGACCTTCGGATGCCGCTCTTTCACTGTTGCCTGTGCTGACCGACGGGCGCACACATGCCGTCATCGTCGTTGATGACGATTACCGAATCCTCGGCCTGATATCGCAGACGGATCTCCTGAGCGCCGTGGCGCGATTGCTGCCGAACGACAGCGCGCCGGTTCCGGTTGTGGCCTGAGAAAGCCGTCGGCGTCATGCGCCGGCATTACGCGCCTGGCAAATCCGCTTTATGCCGCGCCACCCGATTGCGGCCCGCCTGTTTGGCGAGATAAAGCGCCGCATCGGCCTGGCGCTGGAGTTCCTCTACCGAAATTGCCTGACTGTTCGGCGCGTGAGTGGCCACTCCGATGCTGAGGGTGACGTAGGGAGCGACGCGGGATGCGGGGTTCGGAAGGGAGGCGGCTTCAACCCGCTTGCGAATATTGTCGGCGACGGCAACCGCCTCCTCACCATCCAGTCCAGGAAGCAGGACAAGAAATTCTTCGCCGCCATAACGGGCCACGTGATCGCGACCGTGCCTCACGCTGCTCTGAATAATGCCGGCGACCTTCACCAGACAGCGATCACCCTCGGCGTGCCCAAGGCTGTCATTCAGGTTCTTGAACTGATCGATGTCGCACATCAGCAAGGAAGCGCCTTCGGGACAGGGCTCGTCGATGCCCCAGAGGCGATTGAGCATCTCCATCATCCAGCGCCGGTTGGCGATGCCGGTCAGGGGATCGGTTCTCGCAAGCAACTCGAGGCGCGCATTTGCGTCGGCCAGTTCCGCCACGCGGCTTCGGTCCCGAAGTTCGAGAAGGAAGGCCTTCTGGGCCAGGATCGTCATCGTGCGTCGCGCCACGACGGTTGCAACGACACCACTTGCAAAAAACAGCGTCGCAGCCACGGCGCTTCCCAAGTCAAGCCCCGGATTATGAAGCTGGAAAAACAGATAGAGACCGAGCGCCGATGCTGCGATCATCACCGTCCAGGCCATCGGGACGGCGAAGATGATCATCGCGGTAATCGCCACGACCAGCATGATGTTCAAATGCCGCTCATAAAACGCGCCACCGGCGCTGACGCCCACCAGGGCGACCGAGAGCAGGATGAAGAACATGCCGGCGATCAGAGAGAGCCCCTGCAGCCAGGATGCGCGCGGTTTTCGCCAGACGAAGGCGGTGGCCAGGGCTGAGGGCGGAAGGATGCAGGCGGGCAAGAGCATCGACAGCACGATCGGCAGTGGAAGCAGGATGGCGTTGAGGCCCAAGGTCACGCCGTCCAGCAAAGCGACCCAGATCATCCAGGCGCGAATGATCTTGGCCGCCTGCGACCACGAACGTTTCCGAAAAAGTCCGTGAAGCTCGCCTTCCAGGCGGATGTCGCGTGTGCGGCCCGCCAGAAGGCGCTCGACCTCCGCCATGACAGCTGGACTTCGCACCTGAAGCGGCGTCCGCGTGGATGCGCTCGCCGGGTTCATCGAAACTGCGTTCTCCTGAACGTCCATCTGAGCGGATTTAGTGGAGCATCTCCCGCAGGCAAGAACTATGAAGCTTCAGACCGTGCTTCCTTGCGCCCCAAAGTTGTCGAAATGATCGGTTTGCATCGATGTGGCACACATCGCTCTTGGTCATCTCCAAGGCCGGTACCGGGTTGTAGGCGGCTTTAGAAAATCTTGCTGCTCTTCAGGACATGCTCCACGCCGCTTTGAACGTGCTGCCTGAGAACAGCCTTTGCACCTTCGCCATCCCTGCCCAGCGCGAGCTCGAACAGCAGCTTGTGATCGTCGACGACCGCCTTGCCGCGGAAGCTCTCGGCCAGCAGGTGATAGCGAAGGAAGCGGTCGAAGACCGAGGAAAGGCTCGCCATCAACGTCGCCGAATTGCAGGCAGAAACGATCGCCTGGTGAAATTCCCAGTCGTAGCGCACCCAATCGATCGTGCGCGAGGCATCACCAGAGAGCAGCCGGCGCTCCGCAGCCGCGAGCTTGTGATGCGCGGCGACGATCCGGCCTTCCCATTCCAGATCGCCGGCCGCAAATGCAAGGTCCATCGCATGGGTCTCCAGCACGATGCGCAGATCGGCGAGTTCCATCAATTCCTGGCGTGAGGCGGGACTGACCTCGAAGCCCCGTTGCCCTTCGGCGATTACCAGATTTTCTGTCGTGAGGCGGCTCAGGATCTCGCGCAGCGACGACACGCTGATCGAATAACGCTCCTTGGCCTGCTCGAGCTTTATCTTGGTGCCGGGCGGCAATATGCCGACGATGATATCCTGCCTCACCTGGCGAAAGACCACGTCACTGATGGTTTCGCCTGTTTCGCCCGATCGCTCGAGCACGGCTTCTCCTGATTTCACTTCCGTTCTCCGCGATTCATGGTTCGAGCCGTCACTACCGCAATGCGTTGCGGGCGAGTGCATGTTCCACGCCGTCCTCGATGTGGACGGTCAGGACCTGCTTCGCCATCTGCTGGTCCCGCCTCAAGGCAGCATCCAGAAGCTGCTGGTGTTCCTTAGCCGCGATTTCGCCGCGATAGGACAATGCGACCATCTGATAGCGCAGATATTTGTCGAACACGACGGAATGCATTTCCATCAGAAGCTTCGACCCGCAGGCGGAGATCAGCGCCTGATGGAATTCCCAATCATATCGCTTCCAGTCTTCCGCCTGGCCGGTATCGCCGGTGGCCATCACCCGCTCCATGCGCGACAGCTTGTAGTGAGCAGAAACCAAGCGGGCTTCCCATTCCACGTCGCCGTATTCGAAGGACTGTTCGAGCGCGTGGGTTTCCAGCAGCAGACGAAGCGCCGCAATCTCCCTGAGATCGGTGGCCGACACGGGCGAAACCTCGAAGCCGCGCTGCCCTTCGGCAACCACCAGGCCTTCGGACGAGAGCCGGTTCAGAATTTCCCGCAGGGTGCTGACGCTGGTTTCGTATGTTTCTTTGAGGCTTTCCAGTTTCAGCTTCTGCGCCGGCGCCAGGCGGCCGAATATGATATCCGCACGAATGCGCCGGTAGCTGCTTTCCGCGACGGTTTCATTGGTTGTATTCAGCAACTTCGATTCTTCTCTGACATTTTTTCGATCCTCCTATATAATTGGCTATCCTCGTCACATTCAATCGCGCGTGAATGCCTGCGGAAACTAATTTTTCTCATAGGATCGCGGTAACGCGAATTATTTACATTTTCGGCAATCCTTCCGGCCGCATCAGCTTCTTCAGGGCGGCAATACGGAAGATGGCGTTCGGTGCGCCGTAGCCGCGATAGTTCCGCCGCTCGACGATCTCGAAGAAGAAGCCCTCGCCATAGGTGCCGCTGTAGAGCTGGAAATATTCGCCGTGTTCGTCGCGGTCGTAGAGAATGTTTTCCGCCTTCAGCCGCTCGGTTAGCTCGGGGTCCAGGCCGAAGCGGGCTTCGACATCACCATAATAGTTCGGCGAGATGTGCAGCGGCCGGAAGCCGTTTTTGCGAAGTGCTTCGGCGGTGGCGAAGATATCATCGGTATCGAAAGCGAGATGCTGGATGCCCGATCCGAATGTTTCCGCGATGAAATGCCCGGCGAGTGTCCGGCGGTTTTCCGCGCCGTTCAGGGTGATGCGCAGCGAACCCGATGCGTTCTCGACCACCTGGCTGCGGACCACGCCGGCCGGATCGATAATATCGACCATCGGCGTTTTATGGGTCTCGAAGATCGAACTATAGAAAAGCAGCCAGGTCAGCATTTCGTCATAGGCCACGGTCTGGGCGACGTGGTCGATCCTGAGCAGATGCGCAGGCACAATTTCAGCTTCGTCTTCGACGGGCATGAAGTCGATTTCGGAGAAGCGGCCGAGATCGCTTTGGTCATCAAGCAGATAGATCAATCCACCGCCGACACCGCGTATCGCCGGGATTTCGACTTCACCGGCGGCGACCGGCTGGCTGAATGGCTCGGCGTCAAGCGCCACGGCCCGCGCGAAAGCCTGTTTCGCATCGTCCACGATCAGCGCCATCGCATAGGCCGAGGTGCCGTGGACGGCAAACGACGCGTTGGTGAAACCCTTTTCCTCGGTATTGACGATGAGGCGGATGTCGCCCTGCTGGAAAATGCTGACTTTCTTCGAACGATGCGCCGCCGTCTTGCGGAAGCCGAGCGTGCGCAGGATCCCGATGAGGTCGGCAGCATCTTCCTCGTCGGTGGAGAATTCCACGAAACCGACGCCCCTGACCGTCGCCCGGTCCGGCATGGAGGCAACACTGAGAGTTTCCGTGCCGGGAGCTCGGCGTACCTGGTCGCCGAGATAAATCAGCGAGCGATGGCCGTCTGCCGCGATCGAGCGCGCCTGCCCGCCGCGGAACTGGTCGTTGAAGATTTCCAGCGAGAAATAGCCGTCATAACCGGTCGCGGCGACGGCGGCGGTAAAGGCCGTGACCGGCAGGTCGCCTTCGCCCGGCATATTGCGGAAATGCCGGCTCCAGTAGAGCAGGTCCATGTCGATCAACGGCGCATCGGCGAGTTGCACGATGAAGATCTTGTCCTTCGGGATGGAGCGGATCGAATTGATGTCGATCTTCCGTGACAGCGTGTGAAAGCTGTCGAGGATCAGGCCGACATTCGGATGGTCGGCCCGCCGGACGATCTCCCACGCGTCGCGATGGTCGTTGACATGGCGGCCCCAGGCGAGCGCTTCGTAACCGATCCTTAGGCCGCGCTTCGCCGCCCGCTCTCCGAGGTCGTAAAAATCCGCCGCAGCGCGATCGACGCCGCCGAGGGAGACCGGCGAGACGTTGGAGCAGACCAGCACAAGATCGGTGCCGAGTTCCTGCATCACATCGAACTTGCGCTCCGCCCTGTCGAAGGTTCTCTGCCGGTGGGAGGCCGGCATGCCCTCGAAATCGCGGAAAGGTTGGAACAGGGTGATTTCCAGCCCGTGATCGCGCACCATCTTTCCCACATCGGCAGGACTGCCATCGAAGGCTAGGAAGTCGTTCTCGAAGATTTCGACACCGCCGAAACCGGCCTTGGCGATTGCCTCCAATTTTTCGGGCAGCTCGCCGCTGATTGAAACCGTCGCTATCGAAGTCTTCATCCCAGTCTTCCTCCTTTTTGGAAAGCCGTTTCCACACCTGCTGGTGCAGATTGATTTCATAATTTAAGCCTGGATTTCCATGTCGAAATCGATTTTATCATATATTATCGAAAAACTCTGTTGATTTAAAGATGCTCCCATGGCAGTTTTGCATTGTCGTCAGCAAACGGAGTGCTGACAGGGTCCCCATGGGATCATGAGAGGAGGAGCACGAAATGTTCGAATTGAAAGTGAAGCGCCGTCACGCGTTGTTTGGAGCGGCAGCGCTTGTGGCCGCGTTTTCCATGGCGCAGCCCGCTGCCGCCGTCACGCCCGCCGAGATCAAGGCAAAGGGCAAGCTGGTCGTCGGTATCCAGGGCGACAACCCGCCGTGGGGCTTCGTCACCAGCGCCGGCAAGCAGGATGGCCTCGACGCCGACATCGCGACGCTGTTCGCCAAGGAGCTCGGCGTTGAAGTTGAATTCGTCCCGCTCGAAGTCAATAACCGCATTCCGGCGCTGACCACGGGCCGCGTCGACGTGCTCTTCGCGACCATGGCCATGCTGCCCGATCGCGCCAAGGCCGTGCAGTTCAGCAAGCCTTACGCTGCCAATGCGATCGTGTTGATCGGTCCGAAGGACAAGTCGATCAAGACCAATGAAGATATGGCTAATCTGACGATCGGCGTCGCCAAGGGCGCAGCCCAGGACACCCAGGTCACCAAGAACGCGCCGGCGACGGCAACCATCCGCCGTTACGACGGTGATGCGCCGAGCATCCAGGCTCTCGCATCCGGCCAGGTCGAGGCTCTGGGAGGCAATATTTTCTATATGGACCGCGTGGAGAAAGCCGTTCCCGGCAAGTTCGAGAACAAGCTCGAATTCCAGAAGCTCTACAACGGCGCCTGCACCCGTCTCGGCGAGAAAGAGCTCAACGCCGAGCTGAACACCTTCATCGACAAGATCAAGGCCAATGGCGAACTCAAGAAGGTCTACGACAAGTGGATGAAGGTCCCGGTTCCCGAATTCCCGGCGAGCCTGGAAGGCATTCCGTTTACCGTGAACTGATCCGCGGTTCTCGGCCGCACTGACCACTTGCAAGGCGGCATCCGCACGACGCGATGCCTGCGCCGGTGCTGTGCAATGCACGGTACCGGTGCACCTGGAGCTTGAAAATGAGCAACACGATCTTTGTCCTGAACGGGCCGAATCTCAACCTTCTCGGCGAGCGCGAACCTTCGGTCTACGGCACGACCACACTTGCCGACATCCGGGACCGGTGCCATGCCAAGGCCGGCGCGCTCGGTTTTGTCGTGGATTTTCGACAGACCAATTTCGAGGGCGAACTGGTCGAGTCCGTGCATCAGGCGCGCAAGGAAGCCTGTGGCATCATCATCAACCCCGCCGGATACACCTTCACGTCGGTCGCCCTGCTGGATGCGCTAAAGACATTCGATGGGCCGAAGATCGAGCTCCATATCTCGAACGTGCATGCCCGCGAAAGCATCTATCACAATTCGCTGATCTCCCGCACCGCGACCGGCATCATGATCGGCTTCGGCGCCCGAGGCTACGAGTTGGCCATCGAGGCGATGGCCGGAATGGCGAAGGCATCCTGATCTCCAGGGAAGAACCATGAACTACACATTGGATTTCACCCCCGTTATCGATGGCCTGCCCGATCTCCTGGCCGCCTGTCTCGGCACCTTCCTGCTTGCCATCTCAGGCATGATCCTGGCGATCATCATCGGCATCGGCGGCGTGGTGCTCCGCCAGTCCCGTTTCAAGCCGGTCCGCTGGCTGGTGATCGCTTTCATCGAGATCATCCGCAACACGCCGTTCCTGGTGCAGATCTTCTTCATCTATTTCGCCCTGCCGCTGGCAGGCGTGCGGCTGGATCCGACGCCGACGGCAATCATCGCGCTCGGCATCAATGGCGGTGCCTACGCGATCGAGATCATTCGCGGCGGCGTGCAATCGATCTCCAAGGGGCAGGTGGAGGCAGGGCTGGCGCTCGGCCTGCACAAGGCCCAGGTCTTCCGCCTGATCGTCCTGAAGCCGGCGCTTCGGGCAATCTTCCCGTCGCTGACCAGCCAGTTCGTGCTGCTGACGCTGTCCACCAGCATCGCGTCGGCGATCTCGGCCTATGAGCTGACCTCCGTCTCCCAGCGGATCGAGTCCGACAGTTTCCGCAGCTTCGAGGTCTATTTCACCGTGACGGCGTTCTACCTCGTCATTTCCTGGCTGATGATGCGTCTCTTCGCGTTCTTCTCGGCCCGCTACTTCAGCTATCCGGTCAAGTGAGGGCGCTTCATGGGTCGCGATGAATTTTTCTTCCTGCTCCTCGGCCTGAAATGGACGGTCGCCCTGTCGGCCGTCGGGTTCGTCTGTGGCGGCATCGCCGGGCTCGGCATAGCGCTGGCGAGGACGTCGGGCATCCGGTCGATCGAGCGGATCACCGCCGGCTACATCGCCGTCTTCCAGGGCACGCCCCTGCTGATGCAGCTCTTCGTCGTTTACTATGGCCTGGCTCTCATCGGCATCAGGCTCGACGCCTGGGCCGCTGTTTCCGTCGGGTTGACGCTGCATGCAAGCGCCTATCTCGGCGAGATCTGGCGCGGCTCGATCGAGGCGGTTCCGCGCGGCCAGACGGAGGCGGCCAAGGCGCTTGCCCTCAGCTATGTCTGGCGGATGAAGAATGTCATCCTGCCGCAAGCGCTGCGCATCTCGCTTCCGGCAACGATCGGCTTCCTCGTCCAGCTCATCAAGGGCACATCGCTTGCGTCGATCGTCGGTTTCACGGAGCTGACCCGCGCCGGCAACATCGTTTCCAACCAGATCTTCCAGCCGCTGACGGTCTTTGCCGTGGTCGGCGCCCTGTACTTCCTGATGTGCTGCCCCCTGACGATCTACGGCGCACGTCTCGAGCGCAGGTTTGCGGCATCGGCGCGGTAGGCAACGGTCATGACGCGCAGGCCTCCCACAATTTCTGAAGACGGAGTTTATCGATGAGCGACCGCTCGACTACGGCAAATGCCGCTGAGATGATGATTACGATGGCGGGCGTCGAGAAGTGGTATGGAGCCTTCCAGGCGCTTCACAACATCGACATCTCGGTGCGTAAAGGCGAGAAGATCGTCCTGTGCGGACCATCCGGCAGCGGCAAGTCGACGCTGATCCGCTGCATCAATCACCTGGAGACATACGAGAAGGGTGAAATCCGCGTCGGCGGCATCCTTCTCGGGCATCAGTCGAAGACGATCGATGCGGTGCGCCGTGAGGTGGGCATGGTCTTCCAGCAGTTCAATCTCTTTCCGCACCTGACAGTGCTGCAGAACTGCATGCTGGCGCCGATGAAGGCGCTCAGGCTCGGCAAGGCGGAAGCCGAGGCGAGGGCCCGGCAGTTGCTTGAGCGTGTCAAGATTTCCGAGCAGGCGGAGAAATATCCCGCCCAGCTTTCCGGCGGCCAACAGCAGCGTGTCGCAATCGCCCGGGCGCTTTGCATGCGACCCAAGGTGATGCTCTTCGACGAGCCGACATCGGCGCTCGATCCGGAAATGGTCAAGGAAGTGCTGGACACGATGATCGACCTCGCCAGGGAAGGCATGACGATGATCTGCGTCACCCATGAAATGGGTTTTGCCCGGCAGGTCGCCGACCGCGTCATCTTCATGGCGAGCGGGGCGATCGTCGAGGAGGCGTCGCCGGTCGAGTTCTTTTCCAACCCGAAACACGAGCGCACGCGGAAGTTCCTGGGCGAAATCCTCGGCAGGCACTGACGTGTCGCGGATCTCAGCGCAATGCCTGCCGGCGCCGCGTCATGTCGCGCCGCCCTCACGAAAACAGCCTTTGCCCAGCCGGTTGGCCGGCCGGGCGTTCGAAGCCGCCCAAGGTGCTCCCATGCCGCAGCCAAAGCGAAATCCAGAAGGTTCAAGCCGATGATCAGCGGCACCACGAAGCTCATCGCGCATCTCGGCTATCCCACGCATTCGTTCAAGGCCCCGCTGATCTACAATCCCTATTTTGAAAAGAACGACATCGATGCGGTCGTGGTCCCGATGGGATGCCGGCCGGAAGACTATCCGGCGTTCCTGAAACTGGTCTTCCGGCTTTCCAACATCCACGGCGCGCTCGTGACCATGCCGCACAAGATTTCCACCATGGCCTTGCTCGGCGAAGTCTCGAAGAGCGCCCAGGTGGCCGGCGCCTGCAACGCGGTGCGGCTCGGCCCAAACGGCACGCTGATCGGCGATATGTTCGACGGCGAAGGCTTCGTGCGCGGCGTGCTGCGCCGCGGCCGCCAGGTTCGCGGCAGCCGGGCGATGATGATCGGCGCGGGCGGCGTCGGCTCGGCGATCGCCGCCTCGCTCGCGCAGGCAGAGATTACCGAACTCGCGCTCTATGACGCCCATGTGCCGATGATGAACGGCCTGGCCGACCGGCTCCGTCTCCACTATCCCACTCTCAAGGTAACGACCGGTTCGGCCGATCCCGCCGGCTACGATATCGTCGTCAATGCGACGCCGCTCGGGATGAACGACAACGACCCCCTGCCGCTTGACGTGTCGCGCATCTCGCCCTCCGCATTCGTGGGGGAGGTGGTGCTGAAGCAGGAGATAACGCCCTTCCTGGCCGCGGTGCGGGCGCGCGGTTGTGAATTCCAGGTGGGGGTCGACATGCTGTTCGAGCAGATCCCCGCCTATCTCGAGTTTTTCGGCTTTCCGACGACCACCGCAGAAGAACTTCGGGCGATCGCCAAGGTGTGAGGCGGTCTGCCCTTGAGCAAGGAGCGAATTTCGTGTCCCAGAAAATTGTGCTGATGGGAGCAGGGCTGATCGGGCGGGAGCATGCCGCGCTGCTGCGCGCCAATCCCCGCGTCGAACTGGTCGGCGTCGCCGACGTTTCCGAGGCGGCGAAAGCCGTTTCCGACGAGTTCGGCGCGCGGTATTTCACCGACATTGGCGAAATGCTCGATCGCATGAGACCGGACGGCGCCATCATCGCCCTGCCGAACGCCCTGCACGTGGAAGCGGCGCTCGCCTGCGTCGAGCGCAATATTCCCTGCCTTGTGGAAAAACCGATCGCCGACTCGCTCGATGCTGCGATGCGGCTCGTCGCGGCGGCCGAGAAGGCTGATGTGCCGGTGTTGATCGGCCACCAGCGACGCCACAGTCCCGATATCGCCAAGGCTCGTCAGATCGTGGCCGACGGCATCCTCGGCCGGTTGGTCGCGGTCAACGCCATGTGGATGACGGACAAGCCGGCTGCCTATTTCGACGCGGCATGGCGCCGTGAGCCAGGCGGCGGGCCGCTGCTCATCAACCTCATCCACGACATCGATTGCCTGCGCTTCATCTGCGGCGATATCGACGAGGTCATGGCGTTCACCTCCAACGCCGTTCGATCGTTCGAGGTCGAGGATACGGCGAGCGTCAGCGTTCGCTTCGCAGGCGGCGCCCTCGGGACGCTTCTGATGAGCGACACGGCGGTGTCGCCGTTCAATTGGGATACAGCGGCCGGACAGGCGCTCTATTTCCCGCACCAGCCTGAAAATTCCTACCATCTCGCCGGCACGAAGGCCGCATTGTCGATCCCGTGCATGGATGTCTGGCGACACGAGACCGAAGCCGGCCACTGGCAGCATCCCCTGGTGCGCCAGCACATCACGCTCGACGGCAGCCGCGCTTACGAAAACCAGCTCAACCATTTCGTCGATGTCATCGAAGGCAAGGCCGAACCGCTCATTTCCGCCCGGGATGGCGCGATGACACTTGCCACCGTGCTGGCGATCGCCCGGGCCGGACGGGAGAACCGCACCGTCGCCGTGTCGGAAATGCTGGCCTGAACCTGCTTCGAACGCCCGACGACGACATGGTTCCAATCATGACAAGGACTCGAGCATGAGCACCATCTACCTTCTCAACGGACCGAACCTGAACCTCCTCGGCAAGCGCCAGCCGCATATCTACGGACATGAGACGCTTGCCGACGTGGAGAGGGACTGCCGCCGGGTGGCGGACGAACTCGGGCACCAGATCCGCTTTCACCAGAGCAATCGCGAATACGAGATTATCGACTGGATCCATGAGGCGCGCGAGGATGGCGCCGGCATCGTCATCAACCCCGCGGCCTTCACCCACACCTCGGTCGCAATCCTCGATGCGCTCAACGCGTTCGAGCAGCCGGTGATCGAGGTGCACATTTCGAACGTCCATAAACGCGAGAGCTTCCGGCACCATTCCTACGTGTCGCTGCGCGCCGACGGCGTTATCGCCGGTCTCGGCACGGATTGGTACCAGCTGGCGATCCGGCGTATCGCCACGTTGATCAAAATGTCAGGCCCAAGTGCAGTTTAGCGCCTCCAAGTCGCCTGTTTTCTGTTGCGGCATAGGTTGTCGCCGACGGTGTTCGAATGCAGCCTGCGACCAGCCGGCGCTCCCCTGTGGTCGGAGGCGGATCATGCGGAGGTGAGCGCGACGTTGTGTTTGGCTTGCCGCGCCTCCACGCTGTTCAGAGCGCCTTTTGCAATTCCGGCAGGACGTCGAAGAGATCGGCGACCAGTCCGTAGTCGGCGACCTGGAAGATCGGCGCCTCCTCGTCCTTGT
>NZ_JACHYZ010000020.1:0-93382 GCF_014193215.1 Rhizobium sp. BK112 | reverse complement strand
CAATCGAGGGCCGCCCGATCTCGCTATAGAAAGGCCGCAAGTGGGACCGCAGGCCGGACAGGTCGACGAAGCGGTCGATAGAACGCAGAAGGTGGGCGGCGCGCAACTCATCCATCTGCGCGTCATGGACCTGATCGTCCGTCGAGACGCGGGCGTAGCCGACGAGCCGTTTCGGTAATGGCGGCTGATTTGAAGCTGGTCGTCTTGCCATGGGTATTTGCGGCTGCTTTTCAGGTGCTTTGTACAAATAAGGAATGCGCGAAGAAATGACCCTTTGCGAGTATGTTTTATGATCAAAGAGAGGAGGCGCTTCCAGCGCGTCTTCCGGTCGACACGGAACGCGCGTCAGCGGCCTTCCACCGGCGTAATGCCGCAGAACTGTGTGTTTGAATGAGCGCTATCGCATTGTTCGCGCATTGTTGCCCAGAGAGATGCTGGAGCGGGCTTCTATAGGCGATACGCCCGCTAGGTAAGGTCAACCAGAGCTTTGCCTATCGAGGCTAGGGGCATTGCTTCCACATCGTGCTTTAGGCGGAAAGTTTCCTGCCCAGGGTAAACGACGATGCGTCGTGCTGGGTCGAGATCTTCGCATGCAAGATAGAAGCCTTTCTCGAGTTTCGGCGTCAGGCTCCGCTTGATTTCGATAGCCCAAGGTCGTTCACCCGGGGGCGTCAGAAGGAGGTCAATCTCCGCACCAGCCAATGTTCGGTAAAAATTGCTCTGAGTTCCGGGGGGGGCTGCTGCAATCAACGTCTCGATCACGAGACCTTCCCAGCTTGCCCCGGCGACTGGGTGTCCAAGCAGGTCCTCCTGAGTGGTCAGTCCCAAAAGGGTGTGGGTGATGCCGCTATCGCGAACATAGACCCGCGGTGATTTGACAAGGCGCTTGCCAACATTCGCATGCCAAGGCTCAAGGCGTCGTACGAGGAGTAGATCAACCAGGAGATCGAGATAGGAGGCGACCGTCTTGCCATCGACGCCGAGCGAACGCGCAAATTCTGCGGCATTCAGAAGTCCGGATTGATGATGTGCGAGCATTATCCAGAAGCGCCGCAATGTCTCGGCAGGAATACGAGGACCAAGCACGGGAATATCTCGTTCCAGATAGGTTCGTATGAAGTCCTGCCGCCAGCGCTGGCTTGCACGATCATTTACCGCAAGGAAACTATCAGGGAAGCCGCCTCGCACCCATAGCTTATTCAGATCATCAACTGGTACTTCCAGGCCGTCGATCGGACCCATTTCAAGGTAGGCGATGCGACCGGCCAGCGTCTCACCCGACTGTTTCAATAGATCGATGGATGCGGACCCGAGCAGCAGGAAATGGCCAGCCTTCCTCCCATTTCGCCGGCCCCGATCGATAAGCCCACGCAAATTCTGAAAAAGATTTGGTAGCCGGTGAACCTCATCCAGGATAACGAGCTTGTCGCTATGCTGGCTGAGATATAGCTCCGGCTCGGTGAGTTTGGCGCGGTCGGCATCCGATTCCAGGTCGAGATAGATTGATGGGCGTTGTTCGGCTATGGCGAGAGCCAGCGTAGTCTTGCCGACCTGACGCGGGCCAATGAGCGCAACGGCGGGGCTCGAATCGATCAACTCAGTCAGTTTTGTAGATATTCGACGTTCAATCATCCTTGCATTTATGGAGTATAATTCCGTAATTGCAAGGACGATATGTTGATAGCTCGGCTGCGTCCGCTGGCGCGTCGCGCGGCGTTCACATTGCCGTGTGCCTAAAGGCTCGCCGCGTCGGTTGTTCGGAACGCCATCTTTAACCCAAGGTCGATGACTGGATTGATTTCTACCGCGGCCGATGGCGTGGGGCCTTAACTCCAACGGTCGATGAACGGCAGCGAAACGCAACATTCACAGCCTGTTCAGCGCGCCAATGTCATCAAGTAACCAGAAAGAGCCTTACCTCCCAACACAGGCTCTGATGGAGTAGCCGATGAAAAAGATTATTCTCTCGACACTTGCTACATTGGTCGCGACCGGCAGCATCTTCACTTCCTATGGCTCCGCGAGCGCACATGATTATCGCGAGCACCGGCACGGCGACAGGAGTGCTGCCATCGTTGGTGGGCTGGCGGCGGGGCTCATCGGCGGACTGGTTGCCGGTGCTCTCATCGAGGACAGGGACCGTCCGCGGTATGATGAAGGCGCAGATTATCGCTACAGCCGCGGCCCGCGCTATGAAGGTAATGTCGGTTATCGCGACTATGGTGACTCGGGCTACCGTTACAGAGTTGGTCCGCGTCATGAGGACAACTCCGGCTATCGCGATTTTGACGGCACAGGCTATCGTTATGACAGTGGCTGGCGTTGATGCAGACCAAGTACATTTCCAGCCTTCCATGACGGCGACCTGAATTGCCTCGTAGAACTTTTGCGCCAACGGTGCGATTTGAGGGTCAATCCGTCAAATGACCAGCCTTGCGGCCCGCCCGTTCTTCCGTTCTGCATTGTTGTAGTAGCTTGCAGCCTGCGCCACCGATTTATGAAATGACTGCTGCATGGCTTCCTGAAGCGGGATGCCGCGGTTGGCCGCTTCGGTGAGATAACCAGATCGCAGCCCGTGGGCTGAAAATATCTCTGGATCGAGACCAGCCTTCCTGCAGCGGGCCTTGAGGATGAAATTGACGGACTGCGGTGTCAAGGCGCGGCGATCGACGTTGCCCCACTGGTCGATACGACGGAAGATTGGCCCTGCCTCAATTTTTGCCTCCTGGATCCATCGCTTCAAAGCCCCGACCGGACGGCCGATCAGGACGGCATGGGCCTTATCTTCTACATTCGTCGTCTTGGTGCGGCCGAGGTTGAGTGTCAGGCAGGGCAGGAGAGGGGAGGCGGAATTCTGCGGGTCGGCATGCGCCGGCTCCTCGTCAATCAGATCCTCGATGCGAAGGCTTGCAATTTCGGAGCGTCGGCGGCCGCCGGAAGCGAAGGCGGTCAGCAGCAGGGCACGATCGCGAACATCGACCAGACGATCGCCGGCGCAGGTGACCATGAGCTTTGCCAGGACATCGCCGGTAACCGCTTTTTTGCTCTTGCGGCGGCTTTGCCGCGGCGCGGCGCGCACAGCAAGCCGGAGCGCGGTCTTCAATGATGGCGCCGAAAACGCTCCGGTTAGTCCGCGCCAGCGTGTCAGGATCGACCACGAGGTCAGGCGCCGGCGCACCGTGTCGGGCGCATGCGGGCCGTTGACCCGTAAAAACCCTTCGGCGCGCAATCCTGTCTCGACCTCGACCGGCATGCCATGGTTCGGATCCTCGGCACGTTCAACAGGGTCCCAGAGATGATGAGCGACGAATTTCAACAGCAGGCTCTCCGGCGCCGGCCAGGGCAGGGGAGAGCCGATGGCAAGCGCGCACCAAGCCTCAAGATAGCCGAGATCGGAAGCGAGCGCCCTGAGCGTGTTGCCGCCCATGCCCTGTTGCGCCAGATGTTTTAAGGTGGCGACATCATCGTCCGTCAGCAATGCGGCTAGCTGATCACGACGGGCAAACGGCAGGATGGCGTCGAGTGCATCAAGTTCCTCGGCGCGGCGATGCACCGGATCGACAGGGGAGGGGAGGGCTTTTGGCTCTAGCATGGCGGTCTCTGGCGCTGTGACTTGCCCCGACTTTAGCGGTTCTGCGCCGCCAACTCCATCACTATCGATACTTGGTACTTATCGATGGTTAGACAACGTTCCGGCAAAAGCAGCCGGTAATGAACTCTAACTATGAGATAGCGTTCGTTTAACAAATCATTTACCATGATTTCAATGCCTTACGATCTTGCCAAACTGCCCATCTCAAGCCTGCTGCGGCCGATTTCGGAGGCTGGCAGCGCGCTCGCCCGCCTGGACGAGCGTATCGCCCGCTCGCCGGTCGGGCAGGGCTGGATCGAGCGCGTGCACTTCGCCGACGCCTGCGCGTCGCTGTGGATCGACGGTGAACTCGTCCATCTCGAGGACCTGGTGCTGCATGACGCCGGCGCCGACATCCGCGCGCCGACCCATGAGCTGACCATCGCCCGCGACGTCCTGAAAACCCGCCGGCGCATCGCCGCGCAGCCGCCCGGCTGGGCGCTCAGCCCCGAAGGATTGCGCAGCCTCCGCGGGCACGACTTCGTCGCCGGCACGCCTGCAGCACCACATTGCGCCGACGGCACCGTTGCGATCGACGCCGGCGAGCTGGATAGCAGCGCGAACGGAGGAGGGGAAGGGGAGGACCGCGATGATGGCGCCAACCCGCTCGACGCGGAGTTCGCCGCCATCGATGCAGTGCTAGCCCGATCGGACGCCGCCATCGAACAGGCAAAACGGCCCAGCCGCGCCGACGCCCCGGAAAAGGATCCGCTGGTTTACGATCTCGACTGGGACGAGGACGAACGTCTCGGCGAATGGCGGGCAATCCTGCGCGAGGTCGACAGTTTTCCACCCGTGCTGCAGGCGGTTGTCGCCCTCGATGCCTGGAATGGTTTGGAGGTTCTGCAGCATGCGCCCTGGCTCGGTCGGCCGCTGGCAGCATCATTACTGCGCGGGGCCGGCGTGACGACCGGAGCGAACCTGGCCGCGATCAACCTCGGCCTGAAAACCATTCCGGTCGATCGGCGCCGGCATCGCGATCGCGAAACCCGGCTGCTGGCGCTTCTCGCCGGCATTGCCGCCGCCGGCGAGCTTGGCCTGAAGGAACATGACCGACTGACCCTTGCCCGACAGTCAATGGAGCGCCGGCTGATCGGCCGGCGCCAAACGTCAAAGCTGCCGGAGTTGATTGAGCTGGTGATGTCGCGGCCGCTGGTGTCGGCCGGCATGATCGTCAAGGCGGTCGGCGTGACGCCGCAGGCGGCGATACGGATCGTCGGCGAGCTCGGGCTGCGCGAGATGACGGGGAGGGGGAGGTTTCGTGCGTGGGGGATTTTTTGATTGCGCTAACTCGAGGGCTGCAACAGTGGTGATGACATGAGCGAACGAACGAAACGACAGCATGTCGTACCGCGGTTCTACCTGAGGCATTTCACACAGGAGGATGGAGAGCTTTGGACCCATGACTGTGTCACCGGGAGTGCTCGCAAGACAACTCCTGAGAAGACGGCATTCGAGACCAACATCTACACGCCGACAGGTGAGGATGGCGCCCGGATTGACCTGATCGAGGACACCCTCGCAAAGATCGAGTCGCAAGCCGCCAAGAGCTATCCCGAACTTCTAGCCTTCCGGCCTTTGACACCGGTTGCAAAGCTCGACTTTGCGGCGTTTCTCGCGACCATGTTTGCGCGAAGCCCCGCGCAGCTTCGGCAGTTTGCTCAAACGATGGGTCAAATGGCCCTATGGGGCAGCAGGCATGAAATGGAGCGTGAGTTTCGTCAGAAGAAGGAAAAGGGCGAAATATCGGCTGCGGATACGGCCGTGCGGGAGATACTTCACAGCAACGAAATGTTCACGATGAACGTTGATCGGAGGGTCGGTCTTCTCGCTTTTGAACAAGCGAAGCCCTTGATGAATATCATGGTGCGAATGAATTGGAGCTATGAGATCAGCGAAAAGCAACAACTGGTCACAAGCGACAATCCGGTGTTTTGGGTCAAGGGCGGTGGCCCGCCAGATCTGCAGGGTTATGGGTTTGGCCTGGGCGATCGCTTCGCGGTTATACCGTTTCCCTTAAGTCCGGGCGTAATACTTCGTCTTGACTGGCGCCCTGATGGGGCCTGGAAGAAGTTCAAGCTCGAAAGACAGCGTGCAAAGCTCGCAAATCAATACCAGGCTAAACACAAGGAAAGGCTTTTGTTCTTCCGTGACAGCGATCAAGGGCTCATCACACTCGGGATGAAATATAGGGCTGCGGTGAACCAGATTGACATTGGGGTGCCGTCTCCGATTATCGACGTCGTTCGGAAATTGTGAGTCTCACGAATATTCCAGTTGCTCGGGGCATGGGCCGAGACATGAACTGAGCTTGGCTGCGCAGCGGCAATTGCATTATCTAAACACTACCCGAAGAGCAATTTAGGTGGTGATTTCACAACCAGCCACTCAACTAGGTTTCCAGACCGAATTTTGAAGCCGCGAGCTCGAAGCGCATCCGCATCTTTGTCGGAAAGCTTGCCCTTGACGCCATGGCTCGCGGTTCCGTCGAAATTCACGACTACAAGTTCGTTGTTCTTTCGGCCGTAGACATGGGCATGGACTTGACCGGCGCCGCTCGCCGGTTGATCGATTCCGATATTGCGATCGAACCGTCCGGTGATCCATTTTCGATCCTCAAACAACTCAACAATCTTACCGTCCTCGGTCAGTATGATCTCATCCAGGACCGGCCGCGCGTTCAGCTCGGCATTAAATTCTTTAAAGCTTTTCATAAGAGCGTCCGTACGTGAGTTATTCTAGGAGCGGCTGGTAAGGTTATCCGTGTTCATATTACCCAATTCTTCCAATGTCGTCGGCATGGCCGGCGGCGCGGGAGCAATCGGTTGAGGAGGCAACACCATTGCCGAGGGGGTCGTCGAAAGTGGAGGGCTTGGCGTAGGAGGGACCAGCGCCGGAGGTGGAACGACAACCTGGTCGATCATATCGTTCGCACCGATGTCGATGGCACGCTCAAGCAGAGCATTGTAGTTGGCCTCGACGAGGCCGGGAGTCTTCTTTTCGTGGTGGAAGCGGATTACGCGGTGCGGATTCCACAGAATGACGTGGCTAATCGCCCCGGAGCGGCCCGGCTTGATGTCGATGAAATTCAGCGACTGCAGAAGCTGCATCCGGCCGCTCCAAGTGTAGACGGCGCGCTGTCCTGTAAAGCCAGCTGCGTGGGCCATCTCCTGATGCTTGGAGACGTTCACCATGGAATTGTCCCAAGTCTCGCACCAAAGGCCCAGATAAGTTGCGGACAGCGGCTTGCCGTTGCTGAGATCGTCCATGATCTGGAGGATCAGGGGCATAGTCTTCGGGATGGTGGCGAAGCCCTTGTTTGCCTTGCGATGCCACAGCCAGGGTTCTGCGCCAGGCCAGAGCTGTTCACGCTGTAGTAGCTGCTTTTTTCCGATAGTCGATCCGTCTTTTACCATATCCATTCTCCTGAAAGGTGGGTGGGCCGGTGTGGACCCGGCCCTTTGTCGGCCTGCAAGAAGTTTGGACCCCCTTGCGTCGATGACCTTATCCTTAAGGTAAAAGCAAAAAACAATAAAATCAATGACTTAGTTATTTACTCATGTAAGATGAGTTTCTAAATCTATCATTTCATACCGCTAGGTTTTCGCAAGATGGTGCATCTTACTATTGCGAGTTGACACGTCTGTGACGGGGTTTTCCGAATTCGTTAATGATTTCAATCGTTTGTGAGGCCGCTCATAGTGCTCGCGGTACTCCACGTGCTCCATGTGCTACACTGTGCTTCATGTCCTCACCGGGATGGTCCGGAAGGGAGATCTATGCCAGCAGCCAGTAAAGTTCTTCCACCGTTAAACGAACGGATGTTCGCTAGCCGGCCGCCTTCTCCCTCTCCGCGATCGGCTTATCCAAGGGAGCGTCTTCGATATTTATCAGGCCCTCTTCTTCCAGCTTCGCAATAGCAAGAAGCATCATCTTCTCCTCGTCTTCCGAGGCGCCGCCGAGGCCGATGGCATTATGGATCTCGCTCGTGAGCCTGCCCACGAGCACGATGTAGCAGACATGCAGCGAGTAAAGGTTCCGCGCCAAGTCTTTATGATAGATTGGAAAAGCCGACGGTCCGCGAAGCTCGCCACGCTCCATTTCGACAATGTCGTGGAGCAGCTGAGATTGGGATACATGTGCCGCACCGCTCAGATCACCGTAAACCTTGCCCATGTTCTTTAGGACTCCGATCGTGGCGTGCGGTGTTTTCCCATCGTGGCGTCGACCGATTCCCAGCTCTTGGATAGCTGAAATTATCTCGTGCTCTTGGCGAAGAAGGGTTGCTGCTTGGACGTAAAGACCTTCCACAATGGCTTCCTCGCAGAGATGTATACCCTGCAGGAAATGCGACAGCAGATTGATCTGCTGGCTCGCTTTCGGATCCTCTTTGATCTTTTTTCCGGCGCTGCGTGAAACAAGATTCATAAAAGCGCTGCAGGCGAATGCGTGCGCTTCCGTCAGCTTTATGTCGTTGTTCTTGAAAGTCTCTCGATTGGCCTTGCACCGCTCGATGTGATTTCCTCCAACGATCGATACCGGCATGAGAGCCTTCTCACCCCAGTTGTTAAGAGCCCCGACCATGTCGTCACCAAACTTCAGCTCCCGCTTCTTTTCCATCCTACTGCCTCTTTGCCTTCGCCTACCGCCCCCAGACGGCGGGAGATCCTCTCTCGGGCGTATCGCTCTGTCCGTGTGTTGATCTCAAACTCTCCGTTACGGGCAAAGATCTGCTTTGTGGCATTCTTTGCTATGCTCGCATTTCATGTCTGTGACCTGGTCGTGCGCGCAACCGACAGCTTTAGCTCTTGTGCATGACCAGAAACGATCTGAGCGTAAGCTGCCACCACCGCTTTCTGCGCATGATCCCGGATATTGACTTTCCTGCCCAGCGTCCGGTAGCCATTCTCATTGGCAGCATCGTTCTTCTAATACTTGCTATCGAAAACGAAGCGGCCGATTAACGGTGATTGCTGCGGACATGCTTGTTGGAGGTCTGTCCTTGCCGACGATCCTGAGAACGGCCCGGTCGTGATGGAAATTCAGAAACTCGCGACCAATCGCGTCATCTGCGAAGTGGGTTGATATTTGGGCGTCGGCCGACGCGGTAAGTATACCAGGTGGGACAATGTCCCCCCAGCCTTTGGATTTCCGGAATTCCTTGACGATGATCCCGAAAGGAGGGTGAGCATGGCTGAGCTGCGCCTCGGAATATGCAACGAGGTTGCCGGTGATATCGCACGCGATCAGTCCGTCAGCATCGGCGAAGTGGTCGAACTGTTTCTGCTTCATACCCAGCAAGTCGCGCGACACAGCATTATGGCAGGCTACCGAGAATTCCTCTGCGTCGCTCTTAGGACGGCCGACGACCGCTTGGACGTAACTGAAATCCGTTGGTGTGCCGTCCACCCGCACGACCCAAAATCCTGGGCTCGACCAACCGTCTCCTTTGTTCAACCGCCTCTCAAACCGCTTTATTCCGGCGCCGATTTTTGAGGGACCGTCAGAAACGAGTAGGTCGAAACGCTCCAGAAGCGCCGACAGATCGATGTGGTCCTGATAATCCGATATGTGGTCGCCATCGCGATAGCGCGCTAGCATATCTCGGAAATGCTGCTCAGCAGCCTTTTTGGTCTTCCATATCCGACCGTTCGACAGCTCCACCGACTTTGCCATCTGCTACTCCTTCAACAACGCTTTTGTGAGGACTTTCTCGCGTACCTCGCGGACGACGATTGACGGCAAGCCGATGGCATCCAACTGGTCACGCCGTTCAACGACCCATTGAATACACGCCGCCTCGTCGAGGTCATCCACGGCCACAATTTCGTAAAGCGCCACCGCGCCAATGCGTGACATGCCAAGCTCCATCAATGAGCGCAGGGTCACGGAACTCACGCCAAATTCCAGGGCAACGCCGATATCTAGGTCGCTGTCGATCAGGTCTTCCCGATTTATTGCCTTCAAATGCTGGTTCAACACATCGACATACGCAGAGAAATACCGAGGAGCTAAGAAGCGAGCCGTGCCTTCAATCATCTCAAGCGTATTTCGAATGATGCCGGCCGTATCGACCTCACCGTCGCGGCGTTGTAGATACTCGATCCTCTTGCGTATGATCGTCGGCAAAGAGAAGCCCTTGAGCCACTGCAAGACTGTCAGCGCATGCAAGGGTATCAGCGTTTTCGGCAAGAAGACGGTAAGGACGTTGTCATTGATCCTCTCCATCATGTTCGAAAAGCGGTCATATGCATCATCACTCTCGGATGGTGCAGGCAACATGTCTTCAGGCGGACCCGGGTAGCTACGAAAGAATTCCAGCAACCTCTGCAACCCGATCAGGCTTACACCGGGGTTTCGAGCGCCAGTGTCGGCCGCGACATCGAGACCCACTGTCGCTTTGGCGAGTGCTTGTTCGAGACGTTGCAAGTTGGCGACGGGCTGGCGCTTCGCCCACGGCGCACCCATCAGAGAGCGATCGCGAATGAAAGCCGTCGTCAGATAGGCGCCCACCTGCTCGAAGGCACGAACCTGTGCGGGGTCAAGGTCCACACCCAATGGTCGCTGCTCAATGTAAGCGGCGAGCTCTTCGAGTTTCGAAAGAGCGGTATCTGTCTCTCGCCGGATCGGATACCGGGTCCGCTGTGGAACGCCGGATGGCCACGCTTTTTCATCGGAAGCGTCGATGCAGATGATGTTACCCTGGAATTCGTCTCCCCATCTGCCAGCCCTGCCAGCAAGGTTCCAGAAATCCTGCGGCTCCATGGGCGTCTTTTTGCCTTTGCGGGGACCGCGAACCACAATGGTCCTGCAGGACAGATTGACGCCCTCTATCAGCGTGGACGTGCAGACGAGAAACTTGAGTTTTCCTGTCTTGAATAGACGCTCAACTTCCAAGCGGATAAGTGAAGGCATGTTTCCGTAGTGGAAAGCGACGCCGGCTTCCACCAATGGTGCCAACCTGTAGCTTTTGTGCACGCACTTTCGCGCAAGGTCAGCAAGGTCGGCCAGCTCCTGGTCGATCTCTTTCCTTTTCGGAAGCAACTGGCTGATGAGATCCGCGACGTCCTCGGCCTCGGCCGCCCCATTCGCGTAAACAAGCGTGCCGCCTCGCTCACCAATGGCTGCTGCAATGAAGGCGAGCCTTTTCGTCAGGGTGCCTGGCTTATTTGCAAGCGTTAGCGTCCCAAGAGGCAGGTATTCTTCATTGTGCCGAAACTTGAGTGCCCATTTAGCTGGCTTGGCCGGAACTTGGTGAGCGACCACGATGTTTTGCAACACGGTCGCCACATCGCTGTCTATCGGAATTGTTGGCGTGCTCTCCGGTGCGTCGTCGAGCAGCACTTCCGGATTCTGTGTGGCAGGGCTTACGAATGTTACACGCATCTTCGGGCTTGATCGGAGCAGGCGCTCAATGGCGTCCTGCAGGATGACACCGCGCTGTGGATCACCGATCTTGTGAGCCTCGTCGACGACAACGAGATCGATGTCGACACGCTCGTGCAACAGGTTGGCCAGAAGATGCAATCGCTCTTGGGTGAAGACGAAGACGCATCGCTTGCCAGATTTCTCGGCGGCAGCGTATTTCTGCGCCGAAGGAAGTGACGAGATCTCGATATCGAGCCCGGACTGAGCGGCGACATCAGCCAGAGACGACTCGATTTCCGAGACAAGGGCGCGCGTCGGCGCAAGGTAGACCGCCCGCCGGATCTTCTCGGTTGCTATACAATCGACAAGCCACTTCAAGACAAGGAAGGTTTTGCCAGATGCAGTGGGTGCGGAGGCAGACAGCCAAGCCCGCTCCTGACGAGCTGCGCGCCAGAACTCAAGTTGAAATTCGTTGACTGGCAAGCGCTCGCCCGTCGCCTCCAAGAGGATAGAGCTCTCGAGCTGCTTACGTTGGTCTTCAATTCTGAGCGCGACGCCGAGCCTTGCTTCCAGATCCGGCTTTAGCCGTCCGCGCTGCTCAGCCAAAACCACCGAACGGCGGTTTGACAACTTATCAAACAACACCGCGGCTGCGTCGCGAACTGGGTCTGAAGTCGGAAGCAACATCGCTCCGGTCGCGATGCGAAGGCTTGCTTCGCGGTGCAGGCGCTTCTTCGAGCGCGCAAGGATGCTCGCGGCGAACAGCAAACGCTGCCAATCAAACGTGATATCCGCCAGCGCTTGCTCCTGAGCTACATTGTCGAGCTCCAGAAGAGTGGTGACTAGGCCAAGCGTTTGTAACTCGCTGCGCAATGACGTCTCGTAAAGCCAATCTTGAAGTTCCGTTTCAGACATCAGCGCCCATCGCCTCAAGAAACGCTTCTCTGAACTTGTCGACGGAAGGAAGCGGCAGGCAGAGAAAATGGATATCGAAATGCTGAAGCTTCTCTGCGACCAGCCTTCGTCCTACCGATGTCGACCAGCCTTTAAGACCTTTCTTTGCGGCGTCCACCATATCCTCGAGCACACCTGGTCCATCGTCTTCAGGGTAGAAATCTGCATCAAAGCCAACCAACGCTACCCCGCAGTATTCGACTCTGTTCGAGAGTGGTGAACTCGTGTCGAAGAAGCGACGGAAGGCGCCCGACAATTCCGGATCGCCGAGGTCCGCCTTATCACTCAAAAGCATCAAGTCGCGCTCTCGGGATGATCCAAGATGGTCTTCCTCAATCAAAAATGGCGCCAGGGAACTGAGGCAGTCGCGAATTGCGTCAGTGGGATCCTTATAGACCTTGGATTCGCCCCAGAAGAGCTTCAATTTCCCGTCGTCGGAAACCGATGCATAGACGCCGTCGGCGCCATGATAGTGCATCCGGCTGTCAGTCTTGAGATCCATCTTGCAGAGGACGTGCGGGATACCCAAAAATCGCTCTGCCAAGAGGAACAAGAGCATTTCGCCTCCCTCACCGGTCTTGGCCAGATCAGTGAACACCGCTCTTGCTTTTTCGTGCAACGCTGCGATTGCCGATGTGGATCGGAACTTTGCATCCCGCTGCCTTGCCTCTTCGATGCGTGTCCGAGGGATGGCGTAATCGGCAGCTGCATGGCGCATGAATTCGGCGAGCCGCTTCAGCTTTACCTTGCCGTTTCCATCAGTCGCCAAACAATGGCAGTACACCGTAACCTTGTGGCCATCGATTACAATGTCACGTTCGACGAGATGTAAATGCACGCCCAACTCGTCCGGATCGCCCGATAAAATTGCGTCAAGCACTTCACCGGTGATCTCGGCCATGTTCCCCCACCCTAAAGAATCATTTGCAATTATATTGCGAATCAATCCGAGGCACTGCAAGTGTAGGGAGGCTCGTGAAAGACATTTGGCCTTATGATGTTACATTTTTCCGACCTATTCTTTTCGAGAGAGCGACTCGGCTACGATACGGTCGTTGAACCATGACAGACGCATCAACGAAAACAAAGGTTAAGCTGACTGTCATGGAGACGGTTTATCCGCCTATATCCAGCCAAGAGGCAGTATGGCTCCAGTACGTTCCCGAGGTCGAGGAGCTCTGGCGCGGGAGCGACTTTTACATGATCGGCGGTCGCGCCGAGGCAACCTTCCGGAACGTTGCCGTCGATGCCGATGCCCACGTGATGACGCTGGATTTCTTTGTCGGCGACGACTGCGTCGATGCAGTTGCCCTCAATCTGCGCGCGCTCCCCGGCGTTGCCGCAGCTCCAAGCAGTACCTACTGGATAGAGGCCGGCAATAAGCTGATACGACTCTGGGATGGGCCGGTCGACGAACCGGGATCGACAGTCCTCGAATGGTTCACGACGGAAAAGTTAATCTGGGATCGGTCACGCGGACGTTCCGGCATCACCGGTTTCGATCGCTACACAAAGGCGGCCACCTATGATCTGCTCTATGTGGGTATCGCGAAGGTCGGCGACAGCTTCGACCGCCTCATCAGCCGCGGCCACAAAGCGCGCATGGAGATCCTCTCCAACGAACCGCAACGATACCCTGGCGCACGCGTTACGGACGAGATTATACTCTTCCTATTTCGCGCTCAGCCTTTGATCATGACCACTTTCGAACCGGACCACGACTTCGAAAACGAGGACTTCAGCGGGGCTTACGATCACAAGCGTATCGTCGCCGATGCCGAGAAGGCCTTCGTCAGCCTCCTGAAACCGCAGTACAACGTCGTGAAGTTCGCCAATTACCCAAAGGGCGCGGACGGTTTGCACGGGTCCGACTATGTCCGATACGGCTACGTCATCGGTGAAACCATCACGTTTAACACGGCACATGGTCAAATGTCGGGAGCGCGAGATCCTCTCACTGGCTCCCATACCAGCGAAGCGGACAGCATCTTCGTCGAAGGTGACACAGTCTCTCTCTTCATATCCGGCGTCGACTATTCTTCGGGTGGCAAGGAAGCCTTGGCAAGCGAACCGCCGGCCGATTGAGTATCAGTGGCGCCAATACTGGGTATTCGAGTGAGCAACCCACGTCGCTTTGAAGTGAAGACAAGCGTTTGGTGATATGAAAAACTTGAAGTTCGGCTGATCCAAGTTTCGAGCGTCAAGTAGAGACGAAATTGGAACTGACCGCATGAGTCAGCCGCTGGGGGCATGGAATGCGCATCGTCTTCATCGAGATCGAGAACTTCAGAGGCATTAAGAACCTTACATGGGCGCCCGCAGCCGGTATGAACTGCCTTATCGGGCCAGGCGACTCCACCAAAACTACGATCCTTGACGCAATCGAGCTGTGCTTAAATCCGCGTTCGTATATCTTCGCCGACGATTGCGATTTCTACGATTTGAATATCAAAGATCCCATACGGATCATCATCACGCTGTCTGGGCTCCCTCCCAGCTTCATCACTGAAGATCGCTACGGCCTTCATTTGCGCGGTTGGGATCCAGTGGCCGCAACGATCATCGACGAGCCGGTCGCAGGCCTCGATGAGGCTCTCTCTATTATGGTCGTAATCGACCAATCGCTCGAAGCGCGATGGTCCATTCACAACGATCGTATAGACGCTGCCGAGATCGATCCACCGACCGTAAGGTACAAAGACGCCAAGCAGTTGGCCACCAATCGGCTAGGCCCTTTCGCCGAAAGGCATCTCGGCTGGGGCCGAACATCAGTGCTCACACGTATTGGCGAGGCGGGCGAAGGGTTCAGTCTTCAGCTCGCAGAGGCGGGCCGCGCGGCCCGCATGTCTTTCAAGGCGGCAGATCAAGGTGTCTTCAAGAAAGCCGTGGACCGCGCCGAAGAACTCAGCAAGCTGTTTGCGGTTCCAGTTCGCGGCAAGTTTACCGCTGAACTCGACGTCCAGGGTGTCAGCCTCACGTCTGGGGGTATTTCACTTCATGACGGCAGCCTCCCCCTACGCCGACTGGGCACGGGTTCCGCCCGCTTGCTGGTGTCGGCCCTGCAACATGACGCAGGCCCACCTCACATCGCGATCATCGATGAGATCGAACACGGCCTAGAGCCGCATCGCGTCGCGCGCCTCCTTAAATATTTGAAAACGCCCAAGACGAACGAAGGCGCCGGACAGCCTCAGATATTCGCCACGACGCACTCGCCGGTCGTCATTCGAGAGCTAACCGCCGCGGACATCTTTGCCGTCCGCGCAAAAGGCGGCACCACGACGGTCGCTTCAGTCGCAGCGACGGCGAAAGACCCCAACACCGCACAACGACATCTTCGAGGCACGCCCGAAGCGTTCCTCGTTCGCAAAGTCATCGTATGTGAAGGCCGGACCGAGCAAGGTCTCGCACGCGGTCTGGACGATTGGTGGCAAACGCTAGAGCAGGACTCCTTCGCTTTGCAAAGCGTCGTCGCCATCGATGGCGGTGGCAAAGACAACGCGCCGCTCATCGCCGAGCACCTCCGGGATCTCGGCTATGACGTCTTCCTCCTTCTTGATTCCGATGAGCCACCGAACCAAGACGCGCTAAAAAGAGCCAAAGACAAAGGGGCAGTCGTCCATCAGTGGCCGGACGAATGCTCAACGGAAGAACGGCTCTTCCTTGACCTACCCTGGGAAGGCGTTCGCGCCATGATCAAACTCGCAATCGACTTCAATGGACAGATCAGCGTCATGGCCGTCATGGACAACGCCTTGTCCGCCGCCGGTCAGCCAACAGTCACCGACGCAAAGCTGGGCAGTGACCGTGATTCTGCGCAAGTGCGCCGCGTTCTCGGCAAGGTCGCGAAAGATAAAAGCTGGTTCAAGGACATCACGCGGGGAGAGCGGCTCTCCACCGTGATCGGGCCAAACCTCGCAGCCATCCCCAAAACGCCCCTCGCAAAAGGTATCGTCGCGATACGGAACTGGGTCGATGGCGGATGATCAAGAAATTTCCCGGCTCGCCGCCGGCATCCGCCGTGGGAGCATCGTCGCCGCCGCTGGATGTGGCAAGACCGAACAGATCGCTCTCGCCGTTGCGATCTCTAGTCGGCGACGGCTGATCCTCACACATACGCATGCCGGCGTGGACGCAATCACTCGGCGGATGAAGAAATATCGCGTCTCGAATGACAAGTACCGCGTCGACACCATTGCTGGCTGGTGCCTGAGGTTCGCCGCTTCATTTCCGCAGCGCTCGGGGATCACTGCGACCGTTCCGACAACAGCCGCGGAATGGGACGGCGTCTATTCGGCCGGAGCACGCCTCCTCGACAGCGGCGCAGTCGACGGCGTGCTGATCGCTTCATATGGCGGCTGCTTCGTCGATGAATACCAAGATTGCACCGTGCAACAGCATCAGGTCGTTGAACGTTTGGCGAACCTTCTCCCGACATGCGTTTTTGGCGATCCGATGCAGGCGATCTTCGACTTTCGCAATCAGCAGCCCGTCGACTGGATCACTGACGTCTTCCCCACATTCGCACGTACTGCAGAGCTGCTTACGCCCTGGCGTTGGAAGAAGGAGAACAATGAGGAATTGGCCGAGTGGCTCGGCGCAGTTCGCGCCGGACTGGAGCGCAACAATCAGGTCGACCTGAGCTCCCGACCCAAATGCGTGACCTGGAAGGCATTGCCCGCCGACGCCAAACTTCACCAAAAAACGGTTGTCGGCCAGTGCCTCGAAGCGATGGACGAAAACGACCTCGGCAACCTCATCGTTATCGGCGACAGCGTCAGCGAAAATCGTAGATCCGCCCTTGGCAAGAAGCTTGCAAAACAAGGCTTCTCAAATATCGAGGCCGTTAGCTGCAAGACGCTCCATTCGGCGGCGCGCGCACTTGACGCCACGACCGGCGTCGCGCGCCTGAAGTTACTCCTCAACTTCGCCGCAAAATGCATGACCGGCGCCGAGAAAGCGGAGCTGAATAGGGTCATCGACGCTCGCCAACAGGGCCGGCGTCGCGGTCAAACGAAGTTTGGCTTTCTTTTCCCAGCAATTGACGACGTCGTCGCAACAGGCGGAGAACTGGCCATGCTGGCGTTTCTCCAGGGAATGCGGGATCGGCCTGACGCTCGTCTCTATCGACGCGAGATGTTCTACGCAATGCGAGGCGCCCTGCAGAACAAGGCGGCCCGCCAACTTGCCACTCTTAGCGACTCTGTATGGGAGGTTCAAAATCGAGTTCGCCATGCAGGTCGGCGGTTAGGTGATCGTAGCATCGGAAGCACTCTTCTGGTCAAAGGGCTGGAATTTGACCGTGCAATTATTGTTTCCTCGGAAACCATGACTAATCGGGACTGGTACGTGGCTCTCACTCGCGCCACGAAGACCATGCGCATTATTTCCATTTCTGAGAAGTTCACGACCAACTGAGTTGGCAATGCGTTGCATCTTGATGTCCAATGTCTGTACAGGGAGCGAGCGTGGTGTTGACCGAGCGGATCAGTCAGCAATCGTGGCGATCCAGGTTTAACTAACCCGTTCTCTGGTACCTGCTCCCTACAATACCCCGCAGCCATCGATGCAGCTACCACGGCACGGGTTAATGCGAAGATCCAACGATATCATGTGGATGATAAATCATAGTATTGGGCCGTTGGTTCGTATCCCATCAAGGCGCCCGTGGGCGAACCACAGATAAAGTTCTGCGACGCTTGCCGTTAGCACAAGCAGCTCACGTGTCTTCGGGCCTAACTCCCCTTTGGGTGCTACGCTTCCCAGGCCAGGCCGTGAGTGCGAGATCGACCAGCCGCTTCAGCCGCGCATTGCAGGCGCCGTCGCATGCCTGTGCAGACATGCCCTGGATAATCGCACCATAGAAGCGCGCAAGCGTATCGGTATCGGTCTGCGCCGGCAATTCGCCTTCCTCGACGGCACGGTCAAAGCGGGCTTTTAAAGTCTGCATCGACGCTTCGCGCAAGGCCGCTGTCATCCGCGCGACTGACGCATTCTCTTCCGCATGCTGCAGGGCGGCCGTCGAGACCATGCAACCTCGCGGCTTGTCCGGCTGGGTGTCACCGTCAGCGATATCGTAGAGGTAGAGGCTCAGGGAGTCGTAAGCCGGGAGGTTGGATCGCAGGATTTCCAACCGGCGGTTGTTTTCACGGGCAATGCTGAAATCGAGCGCCTGCCGGTACAATTCCTCCTTTGAGCCGAACATCGAATAGAGAGTCGGCGGATTGATCCCCATGGCCTTCGTAAGGTCGGCGGTCGAGGTTCCTTCATAGCCGCGTTCCCAGAACAAGCGTGCCGCGATGTCGAGCCCGATGTCGCGATCGAGCACGCGTGGTCTGCCTCGTTTGCGGACTGGATTCGTCATTAAAATAGCGATCCCTATTAAATAGTTGACAAGAGGCTTTCGGCTCTTACTATAGAGATCACTATTTAATTTAGCAACGGAGTGACCGATGTCCCAAAAACTAGCAAACAAGATAGCCCTCATTACCGGAAGTTCGCGCGGCATCGGCCGGGCGGTTGCTCTCGCGTTTGCGAGGGAGGGTGCGGCGTTGATTGGAGTGCACTACACCGCCAACGCGGATGCGGCGAAAGCCACCGTACGCGACATCGAGGCGCTCGGCGTCAAAGCCGTCGCCGTGAAGGCCGATCTCAGACAGGGCAAGGACGCGGCCGACAGCCTCTGGGCGCAGTTCAGCGAAGCCGCGCGTGCCGAGACGGGCTCGTCAGCTCTCGATATTCTGGTGAACAATGCCGGCATCGCGCCGGCACTGCCGTTGAAGCAGACGAGCGAAGCTGCTTTCGACGAGGTGATGACGATCAACTACAAGGCGCCGTTCTTCCTGATCCAGGCAGTGGCCGATCACATTCGTGACAACGGCCGCGTCATTAATGTCTCGACTGGGTTTACGCGGATCGCGGCGCCGACCCATCCTGCCTATGCGGCTTCCAAGGGGGCGCTGGAGACGTTAACACTGGCGCTGGCGCCTGAATTTGCAGCTCGCGGGATTACGGTCAATGCCGTGCTGCCGGGTGTGACGGAGACGGATATGAATGCCGATTGGCTGGCATCGCCGGACGCGCGCGCCGGCGCCGAAGCCCTCTCGGTCTTCTCGCGTGTTGGAAAAGCGGAGGACGTCGCCGACGTCATCGCCTTCCTCGCATCGAACGACGCGCGTTGGACGACGGGCCAGATGATTGATGCGACGGGTGGCGCGCGGATCTGATTAATCCCGACACTTCGCCATGTTTGCAGCCATTAAAACCACTGCAGAGGATGAATGGTTGACGAGGAAGCCGATTGAAGTCCGGTTTCCCGTCAGTCTGCCAAATAGGATCCCGCTCCCCGAGCGCGATCCTGTCTTCGTCAACCCGGCGGGGCACCTGTTCCAAGGTGGCGATTCATCGCTACACGGACATTAACGAATCGATATGACGCTGCCTGGTCTCGTCGTCTGTTCGCTTGCCTAAGCGCGTGCGCCGAACGCAAGCAGAGCGTTCCGAAGAGACGAGGTCGAGGCTTTGCCAGGCGACGCTGGATGCTCTTTACGAGGTCGGTTACGGCAGAACGTTGCCCGCAGCGGTGAACAGGCGATACCATTCCTGGCGCGTCAGCGGCACGGCCGATCCGGCTGCGGATTCCTTGACGCGGCCCGGATTGGTGGTGCCCAGCACGACCTGGATATTGGCCGGGTGACGGGTGATCCAGGCCACTGCGATCCCTGTCGGCGTCACACCATATTGGGCTGCCAGTTCGTCGATGACGTCGTTGAGTTCGGCGAAATTCTCGCGATCGCCCAGGAATACGCCGTCGAAGAACTTCTTCTGGAACGGCGACCAGGCCTGCAGCATCATATTGTTGATGCGGGAATATTCCAGCAGGCCATTGTCGCGGTCGATGGACTGGTCGAGCCCGGCCATGTTGGCAGCGACGCCCTGCGCCATCAGCGGCGCATGAGTGATGCTGAGCTGCACCTGATTGACCACAAGCGGCTGCTTCACCGCCGTCTTGAGCAGGGCGATCTGGCCCGGGGTCTGGTTGGAAACGCCAAAATGGCGGACCTTGCCGGAGGCCTGCAGCTTGTCGAAGGCGGAGGCGACCTCCTCGGGCTCGACCAGCGTATCGGGCCGGTGCAGAAGCAGCAGATCGAGATATTCGGTCTTGAGCGCCCTTAGGGAACCATCGACCGAGCGCAGGATGTGCTCCTCGGAGAAATCGAAGAAGCCGGGCCGTATGCCGGCCTTGGACTGGATCACGACCGCATCGCGTTCGGCGTCGGCGAAGGTCACGGCCTCGCCGAAGCGTTGCTCGCAGAGATGGCGTTCGCCGCCATAAATATCGGCATGGTCGAAGACATTGACGCCGGCGTCGCGGGCCGCCCCGACCAGGGTGGCGATTTCGGCATTGCTCATCTTGGGAATGCGCATCAGGCCGAGAATGACGCTGGATACCGGGCGGTCGGTATGGGGAAGGGTATAGGTTTTCATTTTGCTTTCCTTGGGCGAATCCTTGTCTGAATATGCCCCCTTCCATCCTCCCCTGATAGGGGAGAAACAGATCGAGGATGCGCCTCGATCGAGCCACGACGACAAGGCGGTTCTTCCCCCTCTTTAGGGGGAGGTTGGGAGGATGTACTCTTGGCTTGCAGAAAGCTCATCAATTCGCGTGCTCCGGCGCTTCCCGCGCGGTTGGCGCCGGTGGGGGAGGAGTAGGGGCCATAGCCCACGAGAGCTTGCTGAGTGAGGACGCTGGAAGCTACGACCTCGAAATCAAGCAGCGGCAACGGTGCTCCTCGCACAAATCTCAGCCGCGCTGAAAAGTCAGGAATTTTGCGGTAGCGGACTTCGCGGACGATCTGCCAGACGCTTTGTCGCATACTGAACGAGCATTGCTAGAACGGCAGCCTCGACAAAAGCGGCGGATGTCGTTTGCGCTGGAAGCGCCAAGGTCAAGCAGAGGCAGAAGGCGGCGAATGAAAACCGCCCCAAGATCATGCCGCGCAGAAGCGAAACGACAAAATCCGGCCCATATGTTCGATGGGACGAAACCGACAATACAATCCCGAGCAACGGAAAAACCGCGAGTAACCCGCTCCACGTCGCTCCGATGACTGAAGATAGCGTCGTAACAACTAAGGTTAGGACGCAGCCCACGAACATTCGGCCGACCAAATCGGCTCCAGTTAGCGGCGCGCCTTTCGCGACCACTTTTGCATCCGGGAGAAATGCCTGCCCGAACACGATGGCAAGCAGCGCCGCGCCGAGGCCATAGACTGGAGATGCCGGCAGCATTGACAGTCCGCTCGCAACGAATAGCCATGTCAGCATTCCGAGTGACAGGGAAAACAACCAGTGCCGCGATCGACAACTCCAGGCGTATGCGAAATTAAACGCCTCGGATGCAAGGATTGCTGAGAGTGACAGGGCTGCTGCCTGTGCCCCAAAAATTGGCCCATGTTCGAGGACGATCAGAAAAAGAATGGGGCCGGCGATCAATGGCAACCCTGCTAGCCAACCGGCAATAGCTGGTCCCCACCATTTGCCGGATATTGAGACGGCAAGCAGGCACAATGGAACCAGCGTCAACTTGAGGGCGAGCATACGATTCTCCGCCTGCCAGGCGGAATCCGGGACGCCCTTCGACAGGACTCGGCGACCGGATATGGATCAAGGGCGTTCTATGACGCGATGGCGGATATGACTAAAAATCGAAAAGGTGTCAATTGATCCCTGTGTCGTTTGCCACTTAACCGTGAGAATGCGCCCGTTCCGGCAGGCCTTGGCACTTAACTTGAGATTTTTTGGTGCGACATTCGGCGTCCGACTCCTTCAGATTCGGCAATAACATTTTGTGTTATTTGCCTTTTCTGACCAAGACTGGCCGAAGGCAGGCATATTGTCCACAGCGGGGAATCTCAGCCCGTATAGGCCGTCTCATGGAGAATTTCGGCGAAGCCAACTACGATCCGACTGTTGATGTAGGGCGATGGCGACCGGAGAAGAACCGGTGAGATGGAACGCGGTGAAGGCGGCGATGCCATGGCCGCATTCAACGCTCAGGTTGGCGAGATCGCGGCGGGCAGCGTGTCCATGAAGCGGGTCATTCGCTCGGCGCCGATCTACAGCGTGTCGACCGCGCGGCAGGTGATGGTGTTCTTGCCCCAGCTCTTCTTATAGTCCGCGCGTTTGCGGTCTTTTCTTCAGACCGTCCGTTGATCACTACGTTTGCGTCCTCCCTGGCGAGCTGGCTAACGATCGCGTATCCAATGCCTTCGGTCGATCCCGTGACCAGCGCGGTCTTGCCTGTGAGGTCGATCTGCATCTTCTGCTCCTGTCAGGTTGGGTCACAGAACGATGAAATGGCCAGCGGTCTCGCAACAGTCCAGTGTGCGGATCATCCTTTCGGGTAGGAAGGCCGCCCCGGCCAGAGGATTACACCGATTGGATCGATTGATGGTTGATGCGTCGAAGACCTCATTGGTGATTTGTGTCGAGGATAACGTGCCCGTTCGTGACGCGCTCAGAGGCGGCCTCCTGCGCGCCAATGGCATAAGGGTCGCGGCGTTCCGCGTCGACCGAGGAATTCCTCGGTTCTACGGAGTTGCAGAGCGCAGCCTGCCTGGTCACCAACATCCAGCTCGGCGGCATTTCGAGACAATGCCGAGAGCTTCGCCTTCGACCTTCTTCACAACGCGAACGCAGCCGATCAGGGGTTTCCGCGGAAGATCGGCGCCGGCCTGGTTCGACAACTGGGCCGCCCCGAAATTCCAGATCAGAATATCGGGGGAGGGCGTGATCACGATCCTCAATCTGGATCCGGGCATGATCCGGTGAATATGGTGCTCTTGCCGTGCTAGTCGAATGGCCGGAGGCTCTTTCGAGGCCTATTCCGTCACCAACAGGCTTCCGGACTGTTTTGAAATCCTTCGGCACATCGAGCATATAGCCGAGGCGACCGTTCTCGTAGGATCGGAAATCCAACGGTCGCGTGGCATCGAGTACGCTCAGTGAACGACGGTGATCACCGGAATGCCAGCTTCGTCGGCGGCACGGATCAGCGCTTCTCGCGCGTCCTCAGCCGACATGTCCCCATGGATGGCGTCCCGGCACGCCCTGATCGCGATAAGATATTCCTCCCCGTCGTCGATGGGCCAGCAAACCGTCAACATATTGGCCGCCTCCCAAAGGCTCGCGACAAGCTTGTATTTTTCCGGCCCACTCACAACGAGCATCAGAGGTGTGAACTCTCCGGTTGTGTGCCACTTCATGACGTTACGCCTCCCAACGGTAAATATATTAGTAACCGTGCAAGAACCGTTCCGGTGGGGTGCCGGCATAATCCAGTTTCTCACTTCAAACGAAGCGACCTTAAGTTTGGCGAAGGATGCCGGCCTCCTTCGCTGCAGCCTCAAACGCAGATCGCGCTTCCGCATCGGATCCAACACCACTCGCCGCGTCCAGGCATAACTTCCACGCTGTCGCATATTTCGCGCTTCTGTTGTCGGGCCAGTATTTCCTCAAGAATGCGACCGCCTCTCTAGCGTTCCTGATGACGTGAACACGATCATCTATCTTCAATTCGACGTTCGAGTCCCAGATGCTGATCATGGCGTCCTCCGTGGGGCGGGCTTCCCACAAACGTATATTAGGAAGTTCTGTTCCAAGCGGGCTATCCCGCCGAAATTTTGGAGGGCGGGATGATTGAAACCCGCTCATTTCTTCCGAGTTCGATTCAATTCCTACTACTCCACCAGGGAACATCTACTCGCGGCTAAGGTTGGTCTTGAGAAGGAGAACCACCATGGGAATGAACAAGCCGAAGGACGGTGCCCCAGGCACCACTGATCAATCGCCGCGTTGGGAAGGTCCTCAGGAAAACAGGCCGCCCGGCTACCTGCCTGCGAAGGACGACCCGGACCGCGCGGAAGACGCCAATGGCGAGACCAATGCCGATCCCGAGGTCAAGAAGATCTCGGACGGTCTGAAGCAGAAGGGCGAATGACATGACCGACGTCGAAAAGGACGCCAAGGGCCAGTACGCCAAATCGATCGCTGACAGGAAGGCAACGGGCGTGGTCAGCGCCAAGCCGACATGATCACCGGGTCGGAAGATGCCACTGAGCACAAGACGCCGCCGGGTAAGAAGCCGGTGAAGGAGTGGGATCTGAACTACGATCCAGGCGAGATGAACGAAGGCCGAATGCGGTAGACGGGCTCCCCGCGCATAACGATCAGTAAGAAGGCGTCGCGTCGAAACGGCGCCTTCTGCTTACTATGGTTTCGAGAGGGACCGGACGAAGTCCCTGCGCATCCACCCCGACGTCGTACTGACGGAGCAAGGGCTTCAGCTTTCCGTGCGAATGCCCATGCAGGTTGATCGACTTTTTACCCATCTGGTTCCAAGTCCGAAACGCATAGTGACACAGGACCAGGTGGTGCCCTTCGTGATGGAGTTCCGCGTAATGCTGGACGCTCTCCCAGCCGGGCGAACACGTGGTGGTGGTCGGGTCGTTGTTGCCGACGATCAGGTGCTTCCGCCCGTTCAATCTCGAAAGCAGCGCTTCGCATTCCCCCGCTCTTGCCGACATGACGTCTCCGAGGTGCCAGACCTCGTCGTCCAAACCGACGGTCTCGTTCCAACTGCGGATCAGGGCTTCGTCATGCTCGAGCATGTTGGGAAACGGTCGCTTATCCAGGCGCAGGACGCGCGGGTCGCCAAAATGAGTGTCTCCAGTGAAATAAATCATCCGCGGTATCTTGTCTTTCCGCCCGAAAGTCGACGTCCCAGGTTTGATCGACGCATATCGCAAACCCTGTCCGGATGGTAGAAGCGGTCCAAATATAGGTCCGATCAGCCCACAAATAGGTCCACATGTCGCTCGCCGATTTCATGTAAACGCCCGCAGAGGATGTTGGCAGCGCTCCTGCTTCATCCTGAGCGCGAATACGGTGCGAACGAGCTGATCTCACTCAGCGGAGGCGGAAATAGCGGCGGCCGCTTCGAGAGAAGATCGAGGCCGCATTCGCCTGCGGATCCGTTGCGCGCGGCTCCGATCGGCCGGACAGCGACGTTGACCTGATGGTCGTCGGCGACGTCGACATGTTCGACCTCGGGCCGGTTCTTCAGCGATTGCAACAGACCCTGGGCCGCGAGGAGTGGTCGGTACGATATCGAGGATTTTGGAACTTCATATCTCTTGATGATGCTGATCGCGCCGCTCGCCTCCCTTGCCATTCCATAACCCGCTCGCGTTCGTTGTTTGCGGGTCGGGCCATAACACGCGGAGCAAGAGGTTGTTCCGGGCCGCGGCTAGGGTTTGAGCCACCCAGGCTATCGTCGGATCCGCCGGAACTGTTTGACGTCTTCGAAGTTTGCTGAGCGAGACCACTGAGGTCTCTCAAAGGAGGAGTACATCACATGGCATCGACAGGCACATCACAGTCCAAGGGGGGCTCGAAGTCGGGCGGCAGCAAAAGCGCCTCGTCGGAGAAGAGCGCAAGCTCGTCTGGCAAGCAAGGAGGCTCGCACGAGCAGCACGTCAAGGCTGGCGAGCAGAGCCACAAGAATTCGAAATAGGGGAGTTCGGAGAGCGCTCGCAAATCCTGCAACTTAACGGGCGCGGATCACTCCGCGCCCGAACTTCGCCATACGATCGGCGGAGACACCTTGCCAAGCTTCACCGAGGCATCTGTTCCGGTCGGCTACCGAACCGGAACAAAGGCTCGGGGATGCTTTGAGGGGTATGAAAATGGAGGCTTCAATGCAGCTCATAGATACACAGGTCGGCGACGCGACCGAAGGCATGGTCACCGTCGAATTTCAGGGGGAGGGAGGCGAGCTCGTCTCGGTGAAGATGACCGCAGGCGACGACCTGCGAGGCGACGCAGCCATCAATCGCGCCAAGACCATGATGATTCAGCTCACCACCTTTGCGGATGATCGCGATCACTCGCAAGACGAGTGGAGCGATTCCAGTGTGAGGCCTTCCGAAGCGACGCCCGAGCATCCGGTCGTCTCGTCCTTCGGCGAGGCACCCTCTTCGGCCGCCTGACACCCGATGCTGGGCAATTGGGTCCATCTCTGCATCGACATGCAGTCGATGTTCGCGGAGGACACGCCTTGGCACGTGCCATGGCTGTCCGGTGTATCCCCAAGCGTTGAATTGAAGGCAGTAAACTCTAACAAGAGGTCATCCAAGGGTGACGATGCCTGGAAGCACCGAACCGCCGGATTTCTCGCCGGCGGTTCAAATGGATGTTTGGTCAATCGGCTCAGACGTGAGGCAGACCAAGGACCGATCGAAGTTCCTCCTTGGCGGCTTCAAATTCAGCTTTGTAGTCGTCATGGGTGCGGATCGTTTCGGCGATGACGGTGCCGGCGATGCGGCCAGCCTCGACGTCCGAAGCATAATGAATGCCGCCGACAATACGGTTATGACCATATTCCCACGCGCGTGCCATCAGCTCGGTCCTTTTCTCCGGCACCATGTTGGAAAGCACGATGCCCATCAGCGTGCCGACGGTGGTGTGACCCGACGGATAAGCACCCGACTTCGAGAGGGGGACAATCGGCTTGACTAGGTCGCTGTAGAGGTGCGGCCGCGGACGCTTCCAGAAATCTTTGGCCGGATCGACAACAGCGCCTTCTGTGGCGACGACGCGGTCGAAGAAGGCGGTGAACTTCGGCAGGTTTTCCTTGGTGAACTTGGGATTGTCGATCACGTCGGCGAAGCGCCAGACATCTTCATCCGCATCGGCGACGGCACGTGCGGCCATCTCAGGTGTGCGGGTAACCTGGATCGTTAGTATTTCAGCGAGTTCGGCCTGCATCTGCGGCGAATTATTGGCGGGCGGTGTCGGCAACAGCGAAACGAGGTCGATTTCCTTGGCATCGGAAAATGGCTTGGCATCTTCTGCTAAAACGGAAGAAGCAAGGCCGATGACGAGGGCGAGGGACAGGGCTAGATTGCGCATTGACTACTCCTTTTGAACAGCGATGCCGACGCTAGCACCCCGATATTCCGCTCGTGTGACAGTAACTTCACCAATCCCGTATGAAATGGAAACAGTGTGGCGCAAACCTCCGAGGGTTCTCGCTCTCACGCCACCGCGCGCTGCATTTGCTCATTCCGGTCAAGCAAGCCTTGATTCATCTCGCAATGCGAGGCGAGGAATTGCAGCATGAAATAAGCGGCAGGTATGCCCGACCGGCGGCACGTGCCGGTTGCCTCGCCGCTCGACGTGTCCAACCGCACCATGTGGCACTACCCCGGCCGTCCGCGCAGGGCCAAGCTGGAGACAGCGGCGACATTTTGAATTCGTAAATCTGGTCACTCTCGCTTTCGGTGATTTGCTGCTGAATGACGTTCAGCGCCGTCGGGCACAGGTGAGACCTTCTGCCCTGTCAACTGGCGCACCGCCATATTTCGATGCCGATAACGTGCCGACCGGAACTTGCTTTGTCGATGGCAATTTGCTCCGCAGACACTACTCTTCGCGGAACGTGCGCATGACCTGGTCTGTAAACGGTTTGACCAGATAGGACAGCGCCGTACGCTCTTCTGTCTGGACGAAAACCTCGACGGGCATTCCCGGCATCAATTTGTTATCTCCAAGTTTTTCCCCGTCGGTCAGTGAAACGGTTGCAAGGTAATAGGGCTGTCCGGTGGCCTTGTCGGCGGCGGTGGCCGCGGCAACGATCCCCACTTCGCCATGCAATTCCGGCGTCGTGCGCTGGTTAAATGCGGTAAAGCGTAGCCGGGCGGCCTGACCCGTCGCGATGCGATCGATGTCGACCGGGGGAATGCGCATTTCAATCATCAGATCGGCACTCTTGGGCACGACCGACATCACCGTGGCACCGGGAGCCATGATGCCGCCCAGGGTGTGAATCTGGAGATCGTAGATCAGTCCGTCGACGGGTGCGCGCACATCCATTCTTGTCAACCTGTCACGGGCCGCGATCTCGCGTTCGCGCAGTTCGGCAATCTTCGATTCGATACCGACAATTTCTGCCTGCGCCTCCTTGCGTGTCGTCTGGTCAAGGGAGAGCAGTTTCATGTTGAGTTCGCTTTTCTGGCTTGAGATCTCGGCGATACGCGCCGTCAATTCGCCAAGCGTCCCCCCTATACGGGCACGCTGGCGCAACAGGTCACGTTGATGGGAGATCGGGACAAGGCCGCTCTTGAGCAAGCGCTCCGTCTTGGCGAGTTCCTGTTCGATGATTTCGCCTTCACTGGCCGTCGATTGTTGTTGCGCTTCAAGGCCGTGCACTTGCTCGTCGAGCTGGCCGATCTGTAGTCGCAGTTGCTCCTTCTGATTACCGAGCATTCTGCGGTTTTCGTCGAAGAGCTTGGTCTCGCCGGCCAGAAGGCTGGCTGGAAGACGCGGCTCCGCAAACCGGATCGCTTGGTCGGCATCACGTTCTGCGACAAGCCGTGCATGCATGGCTTGAAGCTGCTGCAACTGTGTCTGGACGATCGTGAGCTCAACGCGTGTCTGTGTCTCATCGAGACGCAACAGGATATCTCCCTTCTTCACCTCGTCGCCGTTCTCGACCATGATTTGCGAGACAATGCCTCCATCCCGGTGCTGGACGATTTTGACTTGATCGGAAACGACCACTTGTCCATTGGCGATGACGGCACCCGACAGCTTCGCCTGTGCGGCCCAGCCGCCAATCCCGAAGACGAGTATCGAGGCGAGTACCGACGAGGCGATGACCCGCGATGAGACGTCGAAGCGTGTGTTTTTCATTGTGGTCTTGTGTTCCAATGCCAATGGTGTTCCCCCGGTCGTCATAGCGGCTCTCCCAGTGCGTTACAAAAATATGCTCTGTGGTCTTCGGGCTCGTGCTCAAGCCCGATCCATTTGATACGCGGCAATATCGAGAGCAGCCAGAATGAAGTCCTGCTCCGTCAGGTCGTGATGGCCGTGCAGCAGGATTTCGATATCGTCGTCGCGCTCGAAATCGATGACGGCGCGCACGACAGTCTGCTCGCTTTCCTCGAAGGCCTGATGGTAGAAGGTTATGCGGCCGGGTTGGGGCGTGGCCTCCTCGGAGCTGAACCCTGCGAAGACAAGCGCTCCTCGCTCGTTTGCGATGCTGGAAAAATCGATACGGTCACCGACTTCGAAGTCTCGGATCTCGTCACGCTCGTTGCCGGAAATGGAGGAAGCACGAAAGACGAAAACATCGCCGCCGTCGCCGCCTGTAAGGATGCTGACTGCAGCACCGTCTACGAGTATGTCATCGCCGCTGCCGCCGGTCGTAGCCTCGAAGCTGACGATGACGTCCTCTCCTATTTCCTCACCCGACGCCCGGCCGCGCTCAAGATCGATGACAACGCCGCGTGTCGTGGCTGAGGCGTCGTAGGTGTCCAGGCCTTCGCCCCCCTGGTAGACGTCATTGCCATCGGATGATCCGTCTGCGGCGACAAGGACAACAACGCTGTCGTCACCACTGCCGCCGTCGATACGATCGTCGTCTTGACCGCCGGCGAGGATATCGTCCCCGGCGCGCCCTTCGAGCCGGTCGTCGCCATTGCCGCCATACAAGATGTCAGATCCGCTGCGGCCTGACAGGCGATCATTGCCGTCGCCGCCGTAGACCGTCTCGAAGCCTTTGATGATGTCGCAACCGATTTCTTCGCCTTCGGCGTAGCCCTCTTCAAGATCGGCCAGCACGGCCTGAAGCAGAGCGGTGAGATCGAGGCAATCTTCACCGTCGCCGCCTTCATAAACATCGTCGCCGTCATCGGGATTTCGATCCGGCCGCGCAACCATGACCACGGTATCATCGCCGTCGCCGCCCGAGACGACGTCTTTGCCATCGCCTGCGGTCAAGCGGTCGTTGCCCCCGCCGCCTTCGATCGCATTTGCGTGATCGTCGCCTGTGATGGTGTCATCGCAGGCGGTACCGATGACGTTCTCGAAGCCCTCCAGCCTGTCGGACCCGATATCGGCGCCGGTGGCCGTACCGGCTGCGAGATCGATCACGACGGCTTGAAGCGCCGCAGTGGCGTTAAGCGTGTCGATTCCGTCGCCGCCCGAATAGACGTCATTACCGTCGGATGAGGGTCTTTCGGCCTGACGGGCTTCCTCGCCGACCAAGCCCATGAGAACAGCATCGTCGCCTGCGCCGGCATCGACGGTGTCGTTGTGGCCGCCGCCGGCCAGGGAATCGTCCCCGGCTCCGCCATCGAGAAGATCGATGCCGCTTTCGCCGAGGAGGGTATCATCGCCGTCCTCGCCGAACAGCCGATCGTCGCCGCTGCCTCCGGACAGCAGGTCGTTTCCCGCTCCGCCGATCAGGCTGTCATTGCCCTGTTCGCCAAAGAGGGCGTCATCGGAGCTTCCACCGAAAAGCGTGTCGTTGCCGCGTCCGCCGAAGAGTTGGTCGCGGCCGTCTTCCCCAGACAGGAGATCATCGCCGTCGCCGCCGAACAGCGTATCGTTGCCCGCGCCCCCGAAGATGATGTCATTCTCTTCGCGCCCGTAGACGAAATCATTGCCACCGCGGGCAAGGACGACGTCCTGCCAGGGCGTACCAAGCAAGCGATCGTCGCCGTCGGTGCCCTCGATCTCGCGCGGCGGTGGTTTAAGCAGGTCAAGAACGGATTGCGTGTAGATGCCACTCTTTCCGTCGCTCACGTGGTAGGTGAAGGTGACTTGGCCGAGCGCTCCGCGGTCGGGCGTATAGAGCCAGCCGTTGGCACCATATCTCTGAACCGAGCCGCTGGAGGCGACAAGGTTGGTGATGGAGAGGACGTCGCCGTCCGGGTCGTAGACTTTCGCCAGAAGGTCATCGAGCATGATCAACGTCGATAAATTCATCAGACCGTGCGCAAGGACATTGCTGCCCAACGATATCGGAGCCCGATTGGCGCGTGGGTCATCCTCGTCAGCAAGGGCATCCCGCCCCGCTCCGGTTTTGTCGAAGCCGTTGCGCCCGCCGGGATCTACGGGCCTGCTGCGACTGCTTTGGCCACCTTGGAGAGTTGTCGGTTTCCAGGGGGGAAAGACAAATTTGTCGCCGCTGATATCTATGCGTCCGTCATTGTCGTTACTGCTCGACGCACGGACGCTCCGATCCCTGAAAACAGGTTCCACCGGTAACCGGTCTGCTGCATCGAAGCCGACGCGCACGGAGGCGACGCGTCGAACAGGCGGAATGCCAGCAGTCGTCATCGACAATTCCTCCGTCAACTGGCGAAGGAATGCCGTGACGTCCTCGATCACGTTGAGACCGGCAGTGATCTGGTTGGCGGGTTCGGGATGGGGATCTTGCGCGGCATGCGATTGATCGGGCGCAGCGGGCTCCTGTTTGCTGAGGGCGACGCCGATCGCTCCGAAGAGAAGGGCGGGCAGGAAAACGAATCTCCTGCTCCGTCCCTCCTGCTCCGTCGTGCGGAATTTATTCGCTGGCGCGATGCTAGCCTGGCCGTCATCAGGCAATCCCAGAACCAGTTTCTCCTCCATGGCGAACTCCTTTCGCGAAGCTCGGCCTATTCGGCCGGCATCGCCCTGAGGTTTGGCGTTGCGGTCTTGTCGACAACGAGCGGACGCATCTTGGTCGGTTGGACAATCTCGTCCTTGGGCCCGAAGGCAACCAGCCGACCGTTCTGAACAAGCCCGACCATGTCGACGGCCTGCAGCGCACTCGGCCGGTGAGCGACGATGACGACGATGCCGCCCCGCTCGCGCACTTTGGCGATCACCCGTGTCAAGGCCTCTTCGCCCTCAGCGTCGAGGTTGGAGTTGGGTTCGTCGAGCACGATGAGGAAGGGGTCTCCGTAGAGTGCGCGGGCGAGAGCGATGCGCTGGCGCTGGCCCGCCGAAAGTGCTGTCCCATGCGGTCCGAGTTCGGTCTGGTAGCCGTCGCGCAAATGGACGATCATCTCGTGGATGCCGGCATTCTTGGCGGCTCGGATGATCTTGCGCGCATCGGGGATCTCGGCGAAACGCGAGATGTTGTCGGCAATCGTCCCGTCCATCAGGGCTACGTCCTGTGGCAGATATCCGACATGCTGATGGAAGAAGCTTTCCGTCCACTGCCCGAGGTCTGCGCCATCGATTCTGACGGAGCCGCGCAGGACAGGCCAAATGCCGAGCATGGAGCGCGCAAGCGTTGTCTTGCCGCCGCCTGAAGGGCCGATGAGACCAAGAGCCTGCCCAGCATTGAGTCGAAGGCTGACTTCACTGAGAAGGACAGCGCCCGTGGTCGGCGCGACAGTGGTTATGTTGTCGATCGTCAGGCTCTCGTGCGGTGTTGGCAGCTCGACGTGACGGCTCGTGTCGTTAAGGACGGCCAGGGTCTCTGTCAGGCGATTGTGGCTGCGCCGGGCGCCGACAACACTCTTCCAGTGGGCGATTGCCTGGTCGACCGGAGCAAGTGCGCGCGCCGTGACAATCGAGGAGGCAATGATTGAGCCGGCGGAGAGGTCGCCGCGAATGGCAAGATAGGCACCAAGCCCCAGGATTGCCGATTGCAGCATCATGCGCATCACTTTCGATAGGCCGGAGAGCGTGCCGCCGATGTCTGAGGTCGTGGTCTGGCATTCGAGATGGCGGCGGTTGGCCGTCTCGAAGCGCTCGACGGCGCGTTGGGTGATGCCCATGGCATGCAGGACTTCACTGTTGCGCGCATTCGAATCGACAATCGAATTCCGCGCAACGGAGGCCTTCACCATCGACTGTGAATGGCGGCGCGTAAGTACTTCGGCGATGATTGTCAGAAGCGCCAGCACGGCTGCGCCGCCGACCGTCATCATGCCAAGCATCGGATGAAGCAACCAGACGAAAATCAGATAGAGCGGCATCCACGGCAGATCGAAGAGAGCAATCGGACCCTGACTTGCAAGGAAGCCGCGCAGCGTGTCGACGTCCCGGCCACGTTCCATCGCTTCGGATGTCGAGTAGCCGTAGCGCGGCATCTCGATGACAACCTTATGGGCCAGCGGCGAAAGTTCGACATCAAGACGAGCGCCGAGCCGGATCAGAATCTGGGAACGAATGATGTCGAAAAAGCCCTGGAAGAGGTAGAGCCCGATCGCCAGGATCGATAGGGCGACGAGTGTCGAAATACTGCCGCTGGTCAACGCCCTGTCGTAGATTTGCATCATGTAGAAGGCGCCGGTCAGCGCCAGAATGTTGATGATGCCGGAAAGACCGAAGAGGTAGATGAAAATCCCACGAAAACCACCGATCTTGTATCGCGGCGCATTGTTCTTTTTGGTCATGTGATGCCCTCCCTGCTTTGAATCTGATCCCCGCCAGGCTCACCCGGCGGGGATACTTCGCGGCCGGGACGTCAGGAGACGCCCTGGAAGTCGCTCGCGGTCAGGTTATGCTTGCCCACAAGCGTCAGTTCGAAATCGGCATCCGTGTTGGCATCGACATTGCCGTGGATGACAGTCACCTGTTCTCCGTCTTGCACTTCGTGGGTGACGACAATCTGGCCCGCCGCTGTCAAGGCAGTTCCCGCCGCAAGCACGAAGCCCTGAGAACCGGCCGCGGTGCTGTTGGCATCGATCGACGAGAAGTTGATCTTGTCGCCCGGCTGGAAGCCATAGATTTTGTCTCCATCGGCGGCTGCGACCGAATTGAAGCGGAACACATCGTTGCCGAGGCCGCCATCCATGATGTTAACCGCCACCGTGGCGGTGACGACGTCATGGCCTGAGCCGCCGACGAAGTTCTCGAAGCCGTGGACGATATCCGTTCCGGTGTTGCCGCCGGAAACCTGCCCGCGCTGCATGAAGCCGTTCCCGAGGTCCACGGTCAGGTTGCCGGAAGCGGCGGAGTAGTCGAGCGTATCCGCCCCGTCGCCGCCCCAATACTGATCGGAGCCATCATTGGCTGTTGCAAGGATGGTATCGTTGCCCGCGCCACCCCAGACCTGGTCGTCGCCTGTACCGTCTTCGATGAAATCGTCGCCGGCTTCACCGTGGATCAGGTCCTTTCCGGCACCGCCGAAGAGCATGTCGCCACCTGCGCCACCATGGAGTTCGTCATCGCCTTCCCCACCGTTGACGCTGTCTTCCCCGTTGCCGCCCGTGATGACATCATTTCCATCCTCGCCACGGAGGATATCGTCACCGGCGTCGCCGACCAGAATGTCGCCGGCCGCACCACCGAGGATGATGTCGTCGGAGGTCGTGCCGAGCAACGCATCGGCAGCGGCCGTGCCGACTACCGTTCGCGCCGCAACTGGCAGCGAAGCGCCGCCCTCGCCAGCATCGTCCTCGTCATCATCAGGAGAGTCGCCGTCATCATCGACGCTTCCAGCATCATCGTCATCGTCGTCATCCTGGCCTCCTTGGGTTTGATCCGAGTGATCCTCGCTTTCCCTGACGAAAGTGACGGTATGGCCGTTCCTGGTCATGGTGGTCACGCCGTTCGCGTCCGTCGTCGTTTCGTAATCGGCGGCGGTTGCGCCGTCGGGGAGTTCGATCACATCCTGGGCACGCAATGTACCAATGATGGTGTCGTGACCGCCGTTCGAACGGAAGACGATGCGGTGCGCAGATTTCAGCGAGGAGATATCGACGCTGTCGTCGCCCGAAGAACCATCGATCGTGATGGTGTTAAAGCTAAGGCTCGTACCGGAGAAGTCGCCGACGATGCTGAAGGTATCTGCGCCGGCCGGTCCCGTCGATCCCGTCGGCTCGACGCCGTTGATGCGGATCTCCTCGATCTCGGACAGCTCAGCGACGATGATATCCGACCCGCCGGTTGACTGACGCCGGATCACGATTTCGGTATCGCCCCGCAGGACGAGGGTCGGCATCGCCTCCAGAGCTGCCGCTCTGGTATAGATCGTGAAGGCTTCGGTGCCGGCGTTGCCGTTTACGACAAAGGTGTCACCCGTTGTCCCTTCCGTTCCGCCATTGACGATATCGCGTCCGTCGCCGGCACCTGCGCCGGCATTCCAGATGATCGTATCGTCGCCGCCGCCAGCGAGGATGACGTCGTTGCCGGTTCCACCGTCGAAGTTCGTGCCGTTATTGTCGCCGACGAGAATATCGGCGGTTGTGCTGTCGTTGCCGCTGACCGTCCCGTCGGTGTCGCGCACGACGGTGACATTGGCGGTGTCAGTCTGCGGCCCATCGGCGGCTGTGTAGACGAAAGAGCCTCCGGATGTCACGTCGTCGGTAATCGTCACGGAGCCCGGATTTGTCACGAGTGACGTTGCCAGGCCGACATTGCTGCTAAGGGCAGTGATATCGGGAGCGTCCCCGGTATCGTTCGCGAGGAACGCCCATTCGCCGACCGCGAATGCCTGGCCGGCGGCAATGTTGGTCACCACCCGGTCGTTGTTGGCGTTCATAGCATCATTGACGGCGATCACAGCGATGGTGGCAGTGGATGTGTTGCTCTCCGAAATGCCATCGTTGACCGTCACCTGGACCACCCGAGGCGTGACATCCGGATTCTGCGATGTGTTCATATATCTGACGGCTTGCAGCGCCGTCAGGTAGGCAGCCGTCGAGGCGGCGCCGGTCAGGTTCAGCGTCAGCACGCCACCGGCATTGCTCACGCTCGACGTGATGCCGGTCCCGGCAAGCCCGCTAACCGTCAACACATCGCCCGGCTTGGCGTTGGTAAGCACGATCTTCGCCGATGCAAGTGCCGTTCCGTCGCCGTCGGTGATGGCCGGCAGTGAAGAGATCGCGATCGCGGCGCCATCTTCGGTATAGCTTCTCGCGAAGTTGTTGCCGTCGGATGCCGGTTTGGTAAAGGCGATATTCACGTTGTCGATGTAGAAATTCTCGCCGTTTTCCCAATCCCCCTCGGCGCGGAAGCGGATCGCGCAGTGAGCACCGATTTGCGCCGGGCTTAGTTGCGCCGAGAAGCTGAAGCTGCCGTCCTGGTCAGCGCCACCCAGCGTGTCGAGCACATCCCAGCTGGTGCCGTTGAATGCTTCGACAACGACGTTTTCTCCGTCGTCGAGCTCATCGTCCTGATAGTCGAAGCTCAGGATAGCCGTCGAAACACCCGTCAGATTGACCGATCTGGTGATGGACTCATTGCCGGTGATGTTCTGGTCGAATCTCAGGCGACCGCCATTGATTTCGATGTCGCCGCCGGTGGGGCTCCCGCCATCATTGGTTTCCGTCCAGCTGGTGGTCCATGCGGTCGTGCCGGCGGTGTCGTTGCCCGTGTAGCTCTGGGTGGCGAACTGCTCGAGATAGTTTCCGGCGTCGGCTGCGTGGAGATCCAGTGTTGGCGCAAGGGAAGTCTCGGGATTGACGTCGGTAAGCTGAATTGTGAACTGCCGTTGGGCGACAAGCGTTGCCTGGTCCACATCCGTATAGGTGTTGACCATGATCTCGTAGGCGTGGTCCGGATTCGTCGGGTCCTCGTAGTTGAGATAGGCCGTCCCGCCGTTCTTGACCCGCAATTGCTGCACGCCATTGGCATCCGTGAAAATTTCGAAGCGTCCGCCGGCATCCTGACCAGGAGCTATGGCGTGTGTGAGTCGAACGATGTCGCCATCGGTGACACCCGTGCCGCCAAGCCCCAGCGGATCATAGTCCATGCTGAAGGGGATAGGACCGATGACGATGCCGGTGGCCGTGTTTTCGGCAATGACGAACGGCGCCGTGACGTTGTCGGTGCCGACCGACGCGATACGTTCGGTAATGCCGTCATTGTCCTTGAACACAGCGACCGCGCGCAGCACGTGCGCCGGATCGACAGGTCGGACAGTATAGGTCAGCCCGGTGGTGATCGTTACCCAGCCGCCATCGTTGCCGGCTTCCGTCGTCTGCCATTCGAAGGTCAGGCCGACCGGATTGCCGTTCGCATCGAGTGTCAGACCGTCCTCATCGGCCACGCCGGTCAGCTTGGCCGTCAGGACTTGGCCGACGATCGGCGTGACGAACGTGCCGAACATGGTCGGATCCTGGATGGTGACCGTCCCGGTCGCAGGCGTGTTCGGACTGCTCCCGATATCAAGGGTCGCGTCGGCGAACTGAAGCCGCTCGACGTTCACCAGTCTGTCGGTGTCGTCGGTCAACGCACCGCGGCTGACGGTCAGCGCACCCGGACGGCCCGGCGCGGCAACTGTGCCGTCGTCGAGATCGCGTACGGTGATGAAGCCGTCGCCATTCAGATCGCGAATCCAGTCCGTGCTAGCATTGCCGTTGGCATCGGCACCTTCGCGTCTAAGGGCGACGCCCGTCACCGTGTCGTACACGATGCGGGTACCTTCGATTTCATATTCGAGGTTGCCGCCCTGGAAGAGAACCGTGTCCACATTGTTCTCGGGCGTCTCGTCGTACTTGATTTCGCGGACGATCTGCAACTGGCCGGGATTGAGCGTCCCGTCGAGCATCAAGGCGTTGAGCGGCCGTCCGCCATAGAGGACCGTTGTTGTCGCATTGCCGTTGGCATCGACCGCAAACACCTGAGATGTCAGGCTCTCGGCCGTGCCAAGAACTGGTCCTCCCGTCTTGGTCTGCGTGATTGCGATTCTGACGTTAAGCCAGGCGTCGCCATCGATGACATCGAAGCCGCCGCGGCCCTGGATCAGGTCGTTGCCATCGCCTCCCAGGAGAATATTGCCATTCTTGAAGCTGGTAATGACGGCGCTGGAGCTGCCATTCAAGAGGTCGTTCAACCCATTGATGCGCTGAACGCCGGCAGCGTCCAGGGTGTGGTCGACGAAGAGTTCGACCGGGGTCGAGTCGGGGCTGGATGAACCGCCGCTGTGGCCGCGATCGTCGCCCCGCAGGATGTCGTCGTGGACCCAGCCAGAGGCTGCTTCCACCTGGTCGAAGCGGTCGCGCAGGATGTCAGTCGGAATGGTCGTAAAGATCGGGATCTGGAAGTCGTAGTTCGCTCCGAGAGGATCGAACTTGGCGATGCCCCAGTCGAAACCGAACATGCCCTCGAAGCGCTGGATGCCGGGGCCGGAAAGCATAATGTCGTCGCCGGATTCGGAGTCGTAGTCCTGATCGTTCCCCTGGCCCCAGAGCACGTCGTGACCGATGATCGGGCTGTTGAAGAAAAGCTCGGAGTTTTCGCCGGCGATCGTGTCGAAGCCTTCGCCGCCTTCGATCCAGTCGTCGCCTTCGCCACCGAGCAGGAAGTCCTTGCCGGTACCGCCGAGGATGAAGTCATCGCCGTCGCCGCCGAACGCTTCCTTGTCGTCCTGGCCGACAATGAGGAAATCCTTGCCTTGATCACCGAAGATGAGGTCAAGACCCGTGCCGGCGCTGATGACGTCATTGCCCTTGTTGCCGCGCAGCACGTCATCACCGAAGGGATCTTCGATGATGTCGTCTCCGTCGCCACCGAAGACGTCATCGGATTCCATTCCGGCATTCAGGTAGTCGTTGCCGCCGTCGCCCCAGAGCGTGTCGATGCCCTTGTCGCCGTACAGCTTGTCATTGCCTTCTGTGCCGCCTAGCACGACATGTTCGCCGCCGCTGAATTTGAGCACGCCGCCGTCAGCCTGGCCGTCGTTATCGACATCCGTGCCAGGGGCGACGCGATAGACCTTCGGGTCGATCGCCTGCAGGAAGGCATCGTCGTGGATGGGATCTTTCGAAAGCGGATCGGCCGAATTGTAGTCTTCCTGCATAATGTTCGAGTCGAGCTCGAGGATCATATCCGGCGTGGTGAATAGCGCGCCGTTCAGATGCGTTGAATTGGCGGCGCCAAGGTCGGTATTGCGCATGACCAGATCGGTGATGCTGTTGGGTTCAAGCTGATTGAGCAGATTGAGGCCCTGGGTACGGCTCAGATAGTAGAGCCGGTCGCCGTTCTGCAGATGCTCCATCTGGTATTCGAAGACGAAATTGAAGGTGGAGCCGAGCATGCCGCCGAACTCGTTCAGCTCCTCGGCCAGACCACCGATCCAGAGGTCGACGTCGTTCAGGCCGCCGAGGCCGCCGAGGTCTTTCGGATTGGTTGGGTTGACCGTGGCGGCATAGGCGCCGCGACCGTTCAGGAAGTCGAGCCGGTCGCCGGGCACTGTATGCGTCGTGCTGGTGCCGAGCACGATTGCCATTGCGGCTGCCCGCTTCCCTTCGACCGTGGATTCTGCTGCGATCAACGGGTGCGTGCCATAGGCGGCGATGAAATTCACGATCGAGATGGGATGCTTGAGATGCTGTGCGAAGTCCGTCCAGCTCGTATAGGGTTTGAGATCGGCGAGGCCGAAATCCTCGTAAAGCTGGTAACGGGTTTCATTGAGAGACGGCACGCCTGTATCACGGCCGCGTGCGATGTTGAGTGCCGCCAGGTCAAGAGGCAGGCCCAGCAGATTGCTGCGGACGTCCGACACAATGAACTCGTCCATCTCGTTGCCCACATCGCGCGTCAAACCGCGGATGAGGTTTCCGGTCGCCTCCTCCAGATCGGCGCCGCTATCGATGAAGCCTTGCGGATTGAGAAATGCGTTGATCAGCGTCAGCTGGTCGCCATCGTCGACCGTTGTCAGATCGTTCTCGAGCCGGTCTACAGTACCTGTCAGCATCGAGTGGCCGAAGCGATAGACTACGTGGGCGAACTCAGCCACGATCGAGGGATCGACGTCGGCTGTGTTGGTGAAGACGAAAGCATCGACATTGGGCTGCATGCGGCGGGCGAATTCCTCGAAGACCAGATGTTGGTATTGCATCTCGGTCACGAAGCGCGCGGCCTGGAACAGACGCTCGCCATCCCAGAAGAGGCCGGTGGGGCTCGTGGGAATGGGGTCGTTTGCGCCGATGTCGACGAGCAGCCACTCGTTGATGAAAGCGCGGTCACCACTGGCAAGGATCGTTTCCTTGTTGGCCTCCACCAGCCGGTTGTGTTCGGAGTGGAAGATCGTATGCACCGCCGTCAGGCCGATATTTTCATTTCCGCGCCCGTCACCGGTAATGAAGTGCTTGTCGAGCAACTCATTGTCGAAGCTGTTGGCCGTACCCAATCCGAGTTGAACGTTGTCGATCAGCACCTGGCCGCTGCCGCCGTGAATGAACTCGATACGGAGTTCCTTGCCGGCATTGGCGGCCGAAACGGCGCCGGTGTTCAATGTCACGGGAGCCCACTGACCGTCAGCAGGTGTCGGGAGTGTGGCCGTGGCAAGGACCGTTCCGTCAGTCGCCACAAGACGCGCCGTGCCTCCGCCGAAATTCGTGTCCAGCCTGTCGCCGACATTGAACGTCATCTGGTAGACGCTGCCCTGTTGCAGGGACACACCGGTGTTGCGAACGAGGGTTGCGGCATTGTCGAGAAAGACGACATTGCCGCCGGAATGCCCGGCCGCGCCGATGGCGGCTGCCGTCGGGGCATAAACGCCGCCAAATCCGGTGATATCCCATCCCTGCGGATCGATGAACGCGTAATTTCCAAGGACCGCATCGGCGATCACGTCGGGGCCGGATGTCATGGAATCCGCTTCAAAGCTGCCGTTGGACAGCGCAATCGCGTTCGACAGTCCGACCGTCGCATCGCTGTCAGCCGTCTTGAAGGCGCCTGTCTGCGAGTTCACGGGGTTTGCGGCATGGGCTATGTCGTCGAGGAACGCATGACCGGTCTTCAGGGCACCGTCGGTGGTGATACCTGCCGCCGTGCCTTCCTTGAACCAGGTCGTCGCATGGGTGCTGTCCGGCGCCATGACGAGCTGCGCGAAGCCATTTGGGCCCGGAATGAAATTGCCATACTGATCCGTTTTCAGCAGCGGCACGTTGACGACGTCCGTATCCCGCAATCGGATGCCGAGCATATCAAGGGCTTGAGCCTTGACCTCGCCCCAGTTGGCAATGGCGCCGTTCAGCGATCCAGTGGTTGTGCTTCCGTCGAGTAGATGGCCGGTTGACACGACAATTGCACCGACACTATCGCCGGGGATATCAACCCTGGCATATTCACGCAGGAATACCTGATGCGACGCATGGGAGGTATAAGTCTGGTTTTGGTCGACGAAGGACGTGGTCGTGTTGGTGTGCTGCGGCACGCCGTTGGCGTCGACCGTCGGGTTGGCACGCGTCAGCACCATGAAATTGGCATTGCCACCCGGGACGTAGAGCGGATCGTCGGGCTGCAGCGGAATGAAGACCGTGCCGTTGTTGGACTTGGTGACAAGGTCAAGACCATGATCGAAGAACTGACCGAAGAAGGTCATGAAGGCATTGAAGCCGGGTGAAAGGCCGATGTCGGGAGACTGGTTGGGTATTTCCGCCAGATCCGCGTTTGTCAGTTCGACATCATTGACGTCGACGGCCGCGCCTGGAGCCACCGGATTCTTACCGGGATTCCTTTCGAGCCATGCTTCGACCGAGAGAGGATTGGCAAACCAGGCCGTAATAGCCGCCGGATTGCTAACGCTCATATCGACGATCAGATTGCTGATAATGCGGGGATCCGCGTCAGCAACGTTGCCCGAATGGCCACCATTTGCGCCGGTCGGGGTGCCAATAACACCATAATTGGTGTTGTTGACGACCGGCCCGCCCGGAGGGCCCAACGGCATGGTATCGCCATCGGCGTCATTGCGGAAAATCGGGTCGGTCAGCCGGGGAAATGGGTTATCCGCAGCGCCGAATTCGGCTTGGCCAGCGAGCAGGTTGTTGTCCTGTCCATCCACTGTGCGAAGGCCCGCAGGCAGCAGCGCCGCGTCCGTCGCTGAAATCCCGTAGGCGTCCTGAATGGCCTGCACCAGCGACGTTCCGCTTGCGTGCTTCTCCGCGATCTGAATCTGCTTGAGAATGTATTCGAGGTCAGCCTTATTGACGGTAAAACTCGTAGCCATGTTCGTCCCTCCCCAGAGCCATGCCAGACCACTAATGTGTCAGGCGGTGAATCGACCGCTATTGCGGGTACTGGCGGACATGATGTCCCTGAGGCAAGGGGGCTGGTAGATGAGAAAGTCTGATCAAAAGAGGCACCAAAGTCGGCGACAGGATGGTGACCTTAGTCTCGGAAGATTCAGACCAAAGTCGCTGCGGCCGTCATGTAATCCCCGAGATCGCCAGGCCGCGGTAACCTCAATTCGTCAAACCTTGTCGAATTGCGCGATTTCAGTTGGCGAAAAGAACATTCGGCAATACGAATATAAGCGACAAATGACCATCGGGTGGGGAATGGCAAGCGTCGATCAGGAAATCGAGGGCGAAAGCCACGGAGTACGGTCGTCCGAGACGCTCGTAAAAACGCTGAGCAAGCTCTTTCGGCGGTCCAGGCTGGAAGTGCAATTCATCATCATCGCTTCGATGGTCGTGCTCGTGCTGATGTTTGCCCTGGGATTGTGGACGACAAGAAGCATCGAGAAAGCCATCCTCAAAGGCGCCGGAACTGTTGATGCCGGTTATCTGCAGGCATTCATTGGTCCGCTGATTACACAGGAGAACATCAAGAACCGCCAGGTAAGTCCCGAGTTACGCACAAAGCTCGCCGAACTCCTCAAAAGCGGACCTCTGAGCGAGCACGTCAAGGAGATCAAGATCTGGAATGCCGATGGCAGTCTCTTCTATTCGGCGTCCGACAGAACGGTCGGAGACGAACTCAGCATGCCGGACTTGGAGCGGGCGATAGCGGGCGAGATAATGGTATCTCGCGCGCACACGACGAAGAGCCAAAATCCAGAAGAGAAATTCGGGGCCGAATACATCGAGGTATATGCCCCGCTAGTCCATGACGACGCCGGAAGTACGATCCTAGTCACCGAATTTTACGAGCGCCCAAACTATCTGTTGAATGAGATTTCGGTTGCGTGGCGGGCCACGATGGCGATCGTGCTGTTGGTGGCAGTGCCGATGCTCGGCCTGCTCTATCTCATCGTGCGCAGCGGCAGTCTTCTGATTGACCGCCAACATGCAGCGATTCTCGCCAATCTCCGGCATGCACTGGAGCTGTCGAGACAAAACAAGCGCCTCAGGTTCGCCGCGGAAGATGCGAGACTTGAAGCAGGCCGGCTGAACGAGAAAATTCTCGACCAGATCGGCAGCGACCTGCATGACGGTCCGATCCAGATTCTCACGCTGATCAAACTTCGCTTGAGCGATATGCCGGTGCAGGGCGAAAGCCTGCCGGACAAGGTCGTCATCGGGCGAGATGGGTTCGCCAAGCTCCTTCAGCATGTCACCGGAGTGCTCGACGAAATAAGGAACATTTCTTCGGGTCTCGTCCTTCCCGAACTTGATGGTCTGTCGCTCAACGAAGTCGTTTCGCTTGCCGTTCAACGGCATGCTGACCTGACCGGCCAACAGGTCGAGGTGGAGTGCGATTTTGCCCCGGATCGAATTCGGGTGCATCTGGCTATCTGCGTTTACCGCTTCGCACAAGAAGCTCTGATAAACGCGCACCGTCATGCTCCCGCAAACAGTTTGAGCCTGCATTACGGCGCCAGACGCGGCCGGTTTTTCATTGCCGTGAGGGATGTCGGGCTCGCCCCGGCACAGTCACACCCCGAGTCAGAGCGCGTTCGGCTGGGCAAGCTGACGCAAAGGCGCCGTATTCGCTCGTTCGGAGGAAAGATGCGCACCATTCATCGCGGCAACGGAACTCTCGTCCTGGCCGTGCTGCCGCTTGATCAGAATGATCATCTCGCAGCGCCTCAAACCGCACTTCCAGAGTTCAATTGAGATTTCCCGGAAGACCGTTCCCAGTCGCAGGCCCGGACAGCATATTTAGCTTTTGGGCGGCCAGTACGACTTCAAGCCGATTTCGCGCGTCGAGCTTTTGCATCAGCACCGTCATGTAGTGCTTGACGGTCTTTTCGCTGATGTCGAGGCTCGCGGCGATTTCACGGTTCGTGCTGCCCCGCATGAGGTGACGGATTATTTGCTCCTCACGGGTGCTGAGCCTGGTGACTCTTTCTGTCTTGTGTCGCAGTTCCGCAGTCTTCATCGACATGATCACCTTGGTCGCAAAGCCAGGCGTGATGAACGTGCCGCCAGCGTGTACCGTTTTTATGGCCTGATGAAGATCGGAAGCGGAGCATCCTTTTAGTACGTAGCCGGCGACCCCGAGATTGAGCACGTGGATAGCCGTTTCGATACTGGATGTCGCAGTGAAAACCAGGATGCGGGTTCGCGGATAATCGTGGGCCAGGATCTGAATCGCGGCGATCGCGTCGCCCGGCATGCTCAAATCCACCACAACAACATCCGGATCGAGTTCCGAGACAATCTTCAGGGCGTCAACTGCGTTTTCTCCCTGCCCAACAATGTTCAGATCAGATTTCCCAGAGTATAAGCTCACTAACCCTTCAAGAAGGATAGGGTGATCGTCAATAAACGCGACGGAAACCGAAATACTCATTTTATTAACCCCTCAGATTAAGGATATATTAAAGTTCTATTTGTGCAAGCGCTCCTCGAAATTGCCAGGCAACAATTTTAGGGGATGCTTAACAGCGCTGAAGGCATCGTTGCGGGATGCGCTGGGCGTGCGCCGTCGGTCTCGGGCTTGAAATCGCCGTGAATCGTGGGTTCGACGTCGCGGCTCTGTCGTTCATGGGGCTGAACATCGGATGGCATTCCCCCACGCAGATGGTGTTTCCGACGCACGATCCGGACTCGCAAGAGAGCCTAGGCTTCTTTCGTAACCAGTTGACAGGGCAGAGGGTCTCACCTGTGTACGAGTGCTTCTGATAGCCACCGGCGGGCGCACCGCCATATTTTGATGCCGATAATAGCGCGCCGATATCGGAACTTGCTTTGTCCATGGCCGTTTTCGACCATGATTTGCAAGAGAATGCCTCCATCCCGGTGCTGGATGATTTTGACTTGATCGGAAACGACTACTTGTCCATTGGCGATGACGGCACCTGGCATCAAACACCTAGGCCTTCATTGAGGCCATTCGTACAATGAGGCATGCGACAAGGCCAGGCCCGTCCTCGCGCATGGCAAGTGCGAGGCGCGCTCCTTGTCTTTCGGCTGCCGCCTTTGCGATCGACAGCCCCAAGCCGCTCCCCTCGCTATCCTGGGGCCTTGCCCTGAAGAATCGTTCAAAGACGCGGGGCATCTCTTCTTCCGCGATGCCGGGGCCGGTGTCGCGGATTTCGATCCGTGCTTCTTGCCCGGCGGCAACCACCGAGACGTCGACGGTCCCGGTCGGTGGCGTGTACCGCACCGCGTTCTCGACCAGATTGTCCAGGATGACCTCGAAATCGGCTAGCGAACCGATCGTGATAGCCCTGTCCAGGCACGTGATGCCCAGGTCAATCCGCCGGCTCTCCGCGAGCGGGGTCAGGCGCGCAACAGTGTCGAGTGCAAGCTGGACGAGATCGATCGGTTGCGACGCGGGCGCGATCTCGTGAGCGTCGTAGCGCGCTAGGCGCAAGAGTTTGCTTACAAGGCTCGTGGCCCTGCCGATTCCGGCTTCGAGCTCGGTCAAACGCCGGGAAAATCGGCCATCCCGATCGTCGTGCCGAAGGTTGTCGATTTGAATTTGCAGCGCCGACAGCGGCGTACGCAATTCATGGGCTGCATCCGAGATGAACTGCCTCTGTCTCTCCAGCAATGCGCGAAGCCGGGCGAGCAGTAGGTTGATTGAATTTACGAAAGGAATGATTTCAGCGGGCACGTCGTCGGTCGGAACAGGGCTGTCGACTGTCGTGTCTCTGGAGGCAACCGCGACGGCCAATCGATTGAGTCGAGCCATGATCCGATCGATGATCCAACTCAATGTGAGCAATGACAATGGAATCAGAACAATAATTGGAAGTGCCGCTTGGAGCGCTGCACTGGTCGCCAGCTCCTGCCGGACGCTCATATCCTGGGAAACCTGAACCGTTCGATATGACGCGATCAGCGTATAGACGCGCCAGTTGTCGCTGCCGGTCGAAATGTCGACAAACCCGGTCGCGTGTTGCTGAGGAATAGCAACGGCGGGATGCGAAAGTCGCAACGGCTTGCCGGCCGCATCCCAGACCTGGATGACGAAATCGTCCTCGGGATCGTGTGGCGCACCGCTATCAGCGTCTGTTTCTGGCGATGAACGGGCATCCCCGACATAGAGCGCGATCTGCCGCAACTGATTGTCGAGGAAGTCGGATGCCTCGTTCCTGACGAGGAAGTACGATGTTGTCGCCGCGCAGACGCCGATGGTCGCCATTAACCCGGCGAGCCATTTGAAAGCCGTGCGTCGGATCGAAATCGTGCGTTTCACTTGGGGACCATCCAGCCGGCCCCTCGGACGTTGCGTATGATGTCCTTGTCGAACTTGCGTCGCACGTAATGGATGAGCACATCGATAGCGTTGCTTTCTACCTCCTCACCCCAACCGTAGAGCCTTTCCTCAAGCTGGGTGCGGGAAAGAATGGTTCCGGGACGCTCCAGCAATGCCTGAAGCAGCGCAAATTCGCGCGCTGGCAATACTTCGCCACACCCACGATATTTCACCTCATGGCTAGATAGATCGAGCTCGATCTCGCTCGTGTAGAGGATTGAAACCGCTTGACCGCCATGTCGGCGCAAGACCGCGCGCATGCGCGCGAGCAGTTCTTTGACCTCGAACGGCTTCACCAGATAGTCGTCGGCCCCGAGGTCGAGCCCCGCGACCCGATCGTCGAGCCCATCACGGGCAGTGATGACCAGGATCGGCCTCTTGTCGCCGACCGTCCGCAGCGAGCGCAGGATTTCCAGGCCCGAACGGCCGGGTAGGCCGAGGTCGAGCAACACAATACCATGCCCGCCAACAGCAACGGCTTCGGCGCCGAGTTGCCCGTCGCGCACCCAGTCCACTGCCATTCCGGCATCATCAAGGGCTTGCACGAGAGCCCGGCCAAGCATGACATCATCTTCGATCACAAGAACACGCATGCTTCAAAGTAACCTAAACGGATTCCCCTGCACAGATTTTGGTGCAGGCCGACTCCATAGCGGCTGATCATCTAAGACCCTCCTAATTCTGCAGGCGTCACATGCCTTCTCAAGTCCGTAGAGGAGCGCCAATCATGACTGTCCGCTATCGAATATCCGCCGCATTAGCCGTGCTGCTCACGGTGTTATCCGGCGCGTTTGCTTCCGCTGTGGCGCAGGAGAAACTTGTTGCGCCTGAGACGAACCCACCGGGTGACATTCCGGACAATCAGGTCTTCATTACCTACAACTCTCCTGATGGATTTGACCTGAAGGTGCCTGAGGGATGGTCACGGACCACGATCGACCATGGCGTTCGATTCGTCGATAAATACGATGAGATAGATGTCACCATTGGTACTGCGCGTGCTGCTCCAACGGTTTCTTCAGCCAAGGCCCACGAGATCCCGGACCTCAAGGCAGCCGGGCACGCCGTCAAAGTCGCCGCGATCAAGGATGTGAAGCTCGCGGCCGGACCGGCTATCCGCATCAGCTATGTATCGAATTCCGCGCCCAATCCGGTCACAAATAGGCAGATCAGGCTCGAACACGAGCGCTTCATTCTCTTCAAGAACGGCAAGATGGTCACCCTTGATCTTGCCGCTCCGGCGGGTGCTGACAACGTAGACCAGTGGCAACTGATCTCCAACTCCTTGCAGTGGAGGTGAGTTCATGTCCGCTCTGGAGGCGACCGAGCTTTACCGCTTCTTTCATGCCGGCGACGACGAAGTTGTGGCTCTGCGCGGGGTTGCCCTCATCCTCAATGCAGGAGAATTCACTGCATTGAGAGGCCCCTCCGGCAGCGGGAAATCGACGCTGCTTGCTTGTCTTGCCGGGCTCGATGAGCCGGACGGTGGCGTCGTGTCTGTCCTGGGCGAGCGGGTGACCCGACGCCCCGAACCGGAGCGGGCTCGCCTTAGGGCCCGTCATTTTGGCATGCTCATGCAGTCCGGCAATCTGTTCGACCATCTGACGGTGCGGGCCAACATTCGTCTCCAGATGGAGATTTCCGGCCACGGCAGACCGGATGAAATCGACGGCCTTGTCGGCGGATTGGGCCTTGACGGCCTCGCCGACGCATTACCTTCCTACCTTTCAGGCGGTGAGGCTGCGCGCGCTGGCCTGGCCGTGGCGCTCGCGGCAAAACCGGCAATCCTACTCTGCGATGAGCCGACCGCCGAAGTCGATGCAGCGACAGAACAGCTCGTCATTGATCGTCTCGTCGAAAATTGCCGGAGCGGCGCCGCCGTTCTGATCGTCACCCACAGCCCCACGCTCGCCGCAAGGGCCGATCGCATTATCGATATCCGTGATGGAGGTATCGTGCATGGCTAAGACTTTGGCGGTGGCCACGGATCTGTGGCGCAGCTTCCAGCGTGAGCGGGGCGTCGTGGCGGCCGTTCAAGGCTGCTCCTTCAAGATTTGCACCGGCGAAACCATTGCCATCATGGGACCTTCAGGCTGCGGAAAGACGACGCTTTTGAACCTGATCGCGGGGCTGGATGTGCCAAGCTCAGGACAATTGGAATGGCCTGGGCTCGGTTCGTCCGACACATTGCGCCCCGAGCGGATCGGCGTCGTCTTCCAATCTGCAAACCTGATACCCGCGCTCACCGCCATCGAGAATGTCGCGCTGCCGGTCCTTCTCGGTAACGGCTCCGACGCCGAGGAACGCGCCCTGACAGCACTTGCCACTTTCGGCGTCGAAGCGCTGGCGGCAAAGTTGCCGGAGCAACTCTCCGGCGGCCAGGCCGAGCGGATCGCTGTAGCCCGAGCCATTGTGACTAACCCGGAATTGGTTGTCGCTGACGAGCCGACAGGCCAGCTCGACCTGGCTGGCGCTTCGATATTGGTTGATCGGCTCCTCGCCTGGGGTCAGCAGACGGGAAGCGCCATCATCATCGCGACGCATGATGAGCGTATCGCTGCAAAGATGAGCCGCATCTGGTGGATGCGTCACGGCAAATTCGAAAGCATGGTTGAGAGGTCGGCATGTACAGGCGCTGGCTGATCGGACTTATCCGAACGCGTTCCGGCCGCTTGGTCGGCACCGTCGGCGGTGTGGCGCTGACAGTCGCCTTCATCGCATGCCTGGGCACGTTTTTGCAATCGAGTGCGACTGAGATGACAGCACGATCGGTTGCGCAGGTCCCCGTCGACTGGCAGGTTCAACCGCTACCGGGGACGGATCATAGTGCGGTTGGGGTTGCAATCCGCTCCGCCGCGCCGGTAACCGGCCTGCAGTCGATCGGTTATGCCGACGTACCTGGTTTTGAGGCGAACACGGGAGGCACCGTGCAGACCACGGGTGGCGGCACGGTACTTGGCATCGGACCAGGCTATTTCGACCAATTCCCGGCACAGGTTCGACGGCTCGTAGGATCGGTCGACGGCGTCCTGATAGCGCAGCAGACTGCCGCCAACCTGCATGTCGCTGTGGGGGATCAGGTCATCATCCACCGCCACCAAGCGCCTGATATCAGCGTGACGATCGCCGGCATCGTCGATTTGCCGAACGCCGACGCGATGTTTCAGGCGATAGGTGTCCCGGCAGGCGCCGCACCACAAGCCCCGCCCGACAACGTTCTGCTGTTGCCGATGTCTCAGTGGCAGCAGGTGTTCGAGCAGCAAGGCGCCAGCCGGTCCGAGACCGTTCGGACCGAGTTCCACGTCAAGCTCGATCATCACCATTTGCCCTCCGACCCGCTCACTGCGAGCACCTGGGCAACCGAGCGCGGCCACAATTTCGAGGCTCGTGTCGCCGGAACCGCGCTGCTTGCAAACAACATAGCGGCCCGATTGGGGGCGGTGCGCGAGGATGCCCTCTATGCACGGTTGGTTTTCTTGTTCCTCGGCGCCCCTGGAGCCATCCTCGCCATGCTGCTTGCGGTTGCCGTAGCCGGAGCCGGGCGGGACAGGCGACGCCGCGATCAGGCGTTGCTGCGCCTGCGGGGAGCAACGGTCGATACAGTTCTTCGCCTGGCTGCCGCTGAAGCGGCGGCTGCGGGTGTCGGCGGTGCGATCCTCGGGATTCTCCTTGCTGCTCTTGCCGCGAATTTCATCCTCGGGGTGGCGCTCTTGCGCGGCGCAGCGGTTCCTTTGCTCAGCGCGGTGGCGGTGGCCGGGATCGCGCTTTCGCTCGCAGCGATCCTGATCCCCGCCTGGCGCGACGCCCGCGGCTCGACCATTGCGGCCGCCCGGCGGCCAATCGACATTGATCTGGCACCGCTCTGGGCCCGCTTCTATCTTGATCTGGCCCTGCTGACGCTCGCTGTGGCGCTCTACTGGCGTTCAGCAGCGAGCGGATATCAGGTCATTCTCGCGCCAGAGGGCGTGGCGGCGGCGGCCGTCGACTACACTGCCTTCCTCGCCCCTGTGCTGCTATGGATCGGCCTGGCGCTATTGGCCATGCGGCTCGTCCGGGCCGCGTTGCGGCAAGGCCGGTCGGTGATCGCCAAGGGCTTGCGACCTGTCGCCGGACGTCTCGCGGATGTGGTGGCCGCGACATTTGGACGGCAAGGCCGGCGACTGACTGCTGGCATCGGGTTGGCCGCGCTGGCTTTTGCCTTCGCCGCGTCGACCGCGATTTTCAACGCAACCTATGAGGCTCAGGCACGGATTGACGCTGAACTCACCAACGGGGCCGATGTCACCGTCACGGGCACATCCGCTGCGCCTGCCTCCCAGGCACTCGACCGTCTTTCGAAGCTGTCGGGCGTGTTGTCCGCCCAACCGATGCAGCATCGATATGTTTACGTTGGAACCGACCTTCAGGATCTCTACGGCATCGATCCGACGCGCATCGGGACAGCCACGGCGATGTCCGACGCCTATTTCGCCAATGGCGACGCCAGGGCGACACTTGCCGATCTCGCGCGAACGCCCGATGGCGTGCTGGTCTCTCAGGAAACCGTGAACGACTATCAGCTCAGCCGCCGCGACAGCATCAATCTTCGCCTGCAAAACGCAACCGATCACCAATACCACATCGTCCGCTTTCACATTGTCGGCGTGGTGCGCGAATTCCCGACTGCGCCCAAGGATTCGTTTCTGGTCGCCAACGCCGCTTACATCGCCGAGCAGACCGGTTCCGCAGCAAGCGAGATCGTCCTCCTCCGTTCGAGCGGCGATCCTGCCCGCGTCGCTCTGGCCGCCCGAAACGCGACTGCGAGCCTACCTGGACTCAAGGTCAGCCAGATCGGCGATGCCGTCGCCCTGATCGGGTCGAGCCTCACCGCGGTTGATCTCGCCGGTCTAACGCGGCTTGAGCTGATTTTCGCGCTGGTCATGCTTGCCGCTTCGGGTGGGCTGGTGCTTGGCCTCGGGTTTGCCGATCGCGAACACTCCTTCGCGGTCCTCGTCGCTCTCGGAGCCCAGCCACGGCAACTCGGCGCCTTCGTCTGGAGCGAAGCGGCATTGGTCACCGGCAGCGGCATGCTCCTGGGTCTCACCGCGGGCATGCTGATCGCCTATGTGCTCGTCAAGCTGCTGACCGGCGTGTTCGACCCGCCGCCCGAAGTGCTTTCGGTGCCGTGGTTCTACCTCGCCGCTCTCATCGTCGCGGCGGCGGGCGCCGCTTTGCTGGCCGCGACGGGTGAGGCACGGCGCAATCGGACACACGTCGCCGAGAAGCTCAGAGGTGAATGAAGGCGGGCGTTACCTGACAAGTCCATGCTGCCGTTGTTAAAGTTTGCAGAGATGGGGCTGAAACCGTGAAAGGAGAACGAGAATGAAAACGCAAATGATCATGGCCGCGATGCTGGTGCTGGCGCCGATCAGTGCCGCATTCGCTGCCCAGACATCCGGTACGATCACCGCAATCAGCAAGGATGCGGATACGATCACGCTGTCGGACGGCAAGACTTACGTGTTGCCCGAAGGGATCGAAGACACCAAACTCCGCGTCGGCCAGAAGGTCCAGCTAACTTACGCGGACAAGGGGGGTAAGGTGGTTGTCTCCCATCTGGTTCCACAGAAATGAAATTGCGGCGGCCGGTGCCACTACCTGCCGCCGCTTTCGCGCGCGTCCAGTGCCACGCCGACATCCGCTCTAATTCTCAGCTAATTGAACCCGCGTAATCACGGTGGGCGAACCGATCGTCAACGGGAGAGCAGCGAGCGTATCGCGCTGCCGCGCGGGCGGGCCATTCAACCGGCGAACGGAAGTGATGCCGTCCTTGCATCGCCAGAATTTAGGGGAAATCCGCTAATGAGACAGATTTTTCTTGCCATCGCGCTCATTGCTGTTCCGGTGGCGGCCTTCACGAGTTTTGAACTTTACGCCAGTACCGCACCCGCCAAAACGGCGAGCCTCGGCGATCTGTCGCCATTTAAGACGATCATAGCTGATGTCCAGACCCTCGCTTCCAAAGGCGACCTCGCCAGCGCTGCAAAACGCATCACCGACTATGAAACGGCGTGGGACCAGGCCGAGACCGCGATCCGTCCGCTAAACCAGAATGACTGGAACAATATAGACGCCGCCTCTGACGCGGCGCTGAAGGCACTGCGTCAATCCCCTCCGTCGGCTGACAAAGTCAGTAAAGCGCTCGCCGCTCTCATGGCGGTTCTCAACAATCCGGCTCAGCCTGCTCAATAGGCGGGCGGCTGCTCGCCCCCGAACTGCCCTCCGAGACGTTCAGCGCCCATGCAAGGATACTCGCTATGTCTGCACCGACCACCAAAGCTGCTGTTTACAATCGCGTTCCCCGCGTCACGGCGGATTTCTGGCTCATTAAACTAATGGCTGTCACCATGGGTGAAACGGCGGCCGACTATCTCAATGTGCAGATGGGTTTGGGCCTGACGGCGACGTCGCTGATCATGTCCGCAATCCTGGCGGTCGCATTGGGCTGGCAGTTTGCGCAGAAGAAATATGTTCCCGCCGCCTACTGGCTTTCCGTGGTGCTGATCAGCATCGTTGGCACGTTGATTACAGACAATCTGGTCGACAACTTCCATGTGCCGCTGCTGGCTACGACGACTGCTTTCTCGATCGCCCTGGCGATGACTTTCCTGGTGTGGTTCCAGACCGAGCGGACTCTTTCGATCCACTCCATATTCACCGGGCGGCGCGAGGCTTTCTATTGGCTCGCCATTCTGTTCACCTTCGCGCTCGGCACGGCCGCCGGCGATCTGGTGGCCGAAGAATTCGCGCTGGGATACCTGGCTACCGGCGTCCTGTTCGGCATGATCATCATCTCGCTTGCCATCGGCTTCTTCTTCTTGGGTCTCGATCCGATACTTGGCTTTTGGCTGGTCTACATTCTGACAAGGCCTCTGGGTGCTTCGTTCGGCGACCTGATGTCTCAGCCCGCACAATATGGCGGCCTCGGTTTCGGCACGATCATAACGAGTGCAATCTTCCTCGCCGCGATCGTAACGATCGTAGCCTTCATGAGCGTGCGGCATGAAGGCGAGGAGCTGGCTGCGATAGATGAGGATGACAAATTCGCAAAGTCCAGCCGAAGCCAGCGGCTAACGGTTGCCGAAGAAGAGCTCTGAAGCGAACTGTGGCCTTGGGAGCAGCGCTCTTCATGGCTGGCGTTGTCGGAGCCGAATTTCATGTCGTCCGTTCAAAGCTTTGCCGAGAAAGCGCTTGGCCGACTTGGCATTGCGCGTCGGAGACAGATAGAAATCAATCGTGTTGCCGAATTTGTCGACGGCCGTAGGACGGTCCGGCTATGGCCCAACCGCGGCTTAAACTGTAGAAGAGTATTGCGGCGGCGTTATCGTCCGCTTGAGTGCCGCGGAGCTGAGCGTATATGGTCTCTTTTTGGAAGGCGTCACCTGCGATTGCAGCCGTTTCCCTGGGACTGACATTGATCGATGCTCACCCGGGAATGAGCCAGGATGCGACATCGGCGAAGAGCCAATGGATCGTCACCTTCGGTGGCTCCGTCGAATATGGTCCGTCCTATGAAGGGTCAAAGCATCTTTCCGTCAGCGGTATGCCGTCCTTTGACGTCAGGCGCTTGGGAGATGCGGCGGAATACAGCGCTCCCGACGACAATATCGACTATGGTCTGTTTGATGTCGGTGGCGTCGAGATCGGCCCGGTTGTCGGTCTGAGAGGCGGGCGGTCGCCGCTCGAAGACTCCGACTTGCAAGGTCTGCGCCGGGTACACTGGAATTTCGATGCCGGTGTCTACTTGCAATATTGGCCGATAGAGGATCGCCTGCGCGTACGGGCCGAAACGCGTCAGGCGCTCTGGGGTGGCGACGGTCTGCTTGCCGATCTCTATCTCGACTGGTTTCAGCCGCTTGGGGATCGCTGGCTTCTGTCTGCCGGCCCGCGCCTGTCTCTCGCGGACTCCACCTATATGCGCAACAATTTCGGGGTTTCGGTCACTGACGCCGCCAGCAACGGGAACGTCGATGCGTTCGGCGCAAGCGGCAGTGTGAAATCGATCGGCTTCACCGCGGCAGCGACCTATACGCTGTCGCCGGCCTGGACCGTGCAGGTCTATGACAAATACAGCCGCCTGGTCGGCGATGCGGCCGACAGTCCGATCCCCTCGAAGATCGGCTCAGCCGATCAAAACGTGATCGGCTTTACCCTCAACCGTTCCTTCCAGATCGGCTTCTAAGCGCCGCGCCGCCGCCTTCTCATAGGCCCCGATATAGTCGCGTGTCACCGGAAGGTTGTCATTACGCTTGGTCAACTGGATCTGGAAAACCACCAGGTCCTCATAGCGGAATGCGGCTTCCGCGCTGGCAAGGTAATATTCCCACATCAGGCAGAAGCGCTCATCGTAAAGCGCTGCAGCCTCGTCCCATCTTGCCATGAAGCGTCTTCGCCACTCTGCCAGCGTCCATGCATAATGGAGGCGCAGCACCTCGATATCGGTGACGACGAGCCCGGCCTTCTCGATTTCCGGGATGATTTCGGACAAGGCGGGAATATAGCCGCCGGGAAAGATATATTTGTCGAGCCACGGCGTGGTGAAGCCCGGCGTCGCCGAACAGCCGATCGTATGCAAGACCATCACGCCGTCGTCGTCCAGCAGTTCGGCGCATTTTTCGAAGAAGGCGCGATAGAATGCCCGCCCGACATGCTCGAACATACCGACCGAGACAATCCGGTCGAAACGTCCCGTCAGGCTGCGGTAGTCTTGCAGCGCAAACTCGACAGCCGCTGAGCTTCCCCCGCGTTCGGCGGCCCGTTTTATCGCGTAGGCATGCTGCTCTTCCGACAGCGTGATACCAAGCACATGGCCACCCCGTGCATGATCCGCCACATGCAGGGCCAGCCCACCCCAGCCGCAGCCGATATCGAGCACCCTGTTGCCGGGGGCGATCTGCAGTTTGGCGGCGAGATGCCGCTTTTTGGCAAGCTGCGCGCCATCGAGCGACTGGTCGGGACTTTCAAAATAGGCGCAGGAATATTGCCGGTCCGCGTCGAGGAAGAGCTCGTAGAGCCGTCCGTCGAGATCGTAGTGATGCGCGACATTGGCTTTCGAGCGCGTCGGCAGATTGCGATGGCGGAAGGTGCGCAACCGGGTGCGGGCACCATCGATAAGCCGGGCGACGAGGGGATGCCTGGCGTTCTGCGCCTCGCGCAACATCATTGCCAGGAAGTCGTAAAGTGAACCACGTTCGACGAGAAAGCGGCGGTCCATGTAGAGTTCGCCGAGCCGCATATCGGCATCGATCAGGAAGGCCCATTGCGCATCAAGATCGGCGAAGCGCACATGAACCCGCTCACCGGATGCGTCACCGAAGGAGAGCAGGCGGCCATTGGACGTGGTAACGTCGAGGCAACCATGCGTGACGATGCGAGAAAGCGCCCGCGCCATGATCCAGTTGGTGAAGGCCGCGGCCGCAGCGCCGATCCTCTCGAAGAGGAAGCCTTGTGATTGCACCATCACCGATCCTTGCCAAGATGCGCGCGGGGCAGGGCGTGCCCGCTGCGGGGGTCATTGACTGCGTGCGTCGCCTCCGATGCGCCGGCGATCAGCCAGACGCCGGCAAGGATCAGGCCGCTACCGACGATCTGGAGTGCGACGACCGGCTCGCCGAACATCAACCAGCCGCTCGCAATGATCAGGACATAGCTGATACCCGAGAGCGGAAAGGCCCGGCTGAGGTCGAGCTCGGCCAGAATGGTCATCCAGACCAAGAAGCAGACAACCTCGACGACGAGGGCCGCCAGGATCCAGTGCGAGGCAAGCGCGTCGTGCAGCAAGGTCGCTCCCTCGGCACCGTTCAACTGTACGGCGCCGAGCTTCATGAAAATCTGAAACAGCGTATTGAGAGCAGGCACGGCAAGCCATGTCAGGCGCATCGACGTCATCACTTGGCTTGCTCCGCGGAAAAAAGCGGGGAGACAAGCCGCAGCAATGTCTGCAGCACGGGATTGCGGTGGCGGAAAAACATGGTGTTGGCCGTCAACTGGCTGCCGAGCCGCACCTTGTTTTCATAATATGCCTGGCCGCTCTGGTAACGGCTGAGACCGCTATCAAGGCAATAACGCAGATTGGTGAACCAGCTCAGGAAATAGAGATTGTACGGCCGTCCCTGTTCGCCATCCATGCAGAAGAACTTGTCGATCGCGACGCGATCATCATGAACGATAAGATTGGCAGCCATCAGTTCGTCCTCGACAAAATAGAGGACACAGAACGAACGGCCGCGCATATGCGTCAGGATCCCCTCAAAATAGGCGGGCGTCAGCTCTTCGAACTGCCATTCGCTGCGATTGCGTGTATCGTGGTAGAGCGCCATGATCCGCGTCAGCACGTCGCCCACATCCGTTCTGATTTCGACCCGGACGGCGTCGAAGGACTTCATCTTGCGCCGCATGTCCTTGCGCGTGCCCGCAGACAGCCGGGCCATGTATTCGTCGATCGTCTGAAAATCGACATCGAGCCAGGCGGATGGCAGGCCGCCGATTGCGGCATAGCGCCGTTTTGAAAACACGGCGCCGAATTCCAGGGCGACCGGCGCGGGAATATCCTTGATCCCCATCAGCGCGCAGCCTTCCCGAGCCGCGAGACTTTCGAAGGCGTCGAGCAGCTCGCCGAGCAGTGCTTCACGACGTTCCTCCGGCACTTCGGCATGAAAGCCTATGACGCCGTTTTCGGTGCACGGCGAGCCGAGGCAGGCAAGCCGCAGCACCAGGAAGCCTGAAACGTGTTGTCGCACGCGGCGGATCAACCGGCGCGGCAACCCCTCTTCCAGTGTCGTGTCTAGCGGATAAGGGCAGAGGAACGCCGGCATGGCGGCGCTGATCCTTCCGTTCTCGACGATCGCAATGTAGCGCCAATCGAAGTCACCGATGCCGGCGTCTTCGATCGCAAGCAGGCAATCATAATCTTCGACCTGGCCGCGGTAGCAGGCATTCCAGGCTTCGCGGCCGATGGCGCGGATCGTGTCGTAGACCTGTGCGACCGGCTCGCCGTCTTCGGCGGGAAATTGTCTATAAGCGAGCTTCAGCATGGCCTGCCTCAAAGAAATTGGCCGTGAATTCCGCGACCTGTCGATGCTGACGGTCGAGATGGATCATGTGGTAGCTGTCCTTGATCCACTTGAGTTCATGCGGCCCGCCGATGTGATCGGATATGTAAAGCGCATGCCGGGGGTTGCTAAGATCGTCCTCTTCGGCGTGGAGGATCAGGGTTGGCGTCTGGATCTCCGGCAAGGTTCCGCGAAGCGCCTTGCCCAATCGATACATCTCGACGATGCCGCGGCCGGGGAATTTGTCGAGCATGCCTTCGCCCGCCATGTCCTCGACCAGGCGGCGCATGCGATCATCCTTGATGCCGAGCGATTGGTTTTCCCTGAAATTGAGCCGGTCGAGAAACGGCACGCGCGACAGCCAGCCTATATGCGGCGACAGTATCGTATAATGTCGCGGAACGTCCCAGCCGTCGTAGTGGAAGCAGGGCGAGTAGATCGCCACCGCCTTGATCAGGTCCGGCCGGTGCTTGGCGGCCAGCAATGAAAGCTTGCCGCCGACGCAGATGCCGGCGGCAAAAACCGCTTGCGTGCGCTCCGCCAGGAATTCGGATCCACGCACGACGCTTGCCAGCCAGTCTTCCCACTGGGTACGGCGCAGCGTCCTGATGTCTTCGCCATGACCGGCGAGCAAAGGCGCGTGAACGCTGTAGCCGCGCCGGTTGAGCTGGCGCGCCACGAGCTTCATTTCGGCCGGGGCGCCCGTCAGGCCGTGGATCAGCAGCACACCTTTGCCATTGGTTCCCGGCAGGAAGAAGCTCAACTGCTCAGACCTCATGCCGAAGCTCCATCTCGCGGTTTTCCGGAGCCATGAAGCCCAGGGCGTGGCAGGTGCTGATCACATGCGTGCCGGCCTTTTCCTGGTCTTCCCTGATCTGTTCGTGCAGTGCCGCAAGCTTCGTCCAGTGGGTGCGCGGCCGGTAATGATGTTCGGCATGGTAGCCATTGCCGAACCAAAGCCAGTTGTAGAACGGCTTGTGGCTGCTCACGCCCCAGGCAATTGGTTCGTCCGGATCGCCATGCAGGTGTTCGTAATAGCCGTTGAGCGACGATAGGCAGTTGCCGGCGTAGTAAAACGGCACGAAAAACAGCACCGCCTTCCAATCGTAGATCAGCGCGATCGCCGCCAGGCCGAGGAAGGCCAACAATTCGAAACGGCCCCATGCGGCGTCGAAAGGACGGTTCTTGGCGATCGCCTTGTGAATATCGCCGAGACTGTCGCGGAAGAAGCTCTTCAGCGTGTAGGACCAGACATTCTCTGGCTCGCCGTTCTGGCCATGGCGGTAGATCGACAGGAGATCGATCGTACCGCCGTTTTCATCCGGCCGGTCGCTGTTGCCGGAGTGATGGCGCATGTGCACCCAGTGGTAATAGGTCTGAGAAAAACCGATCGCCACCGACTCCAGTAGGCCGAAGCCGTAATTCATCCAGCGCGGCTTGAAATAGGGCGTGTGGATGAAATTGTGCGAGATGCTGTTGATGTTCCAGGATATCGATACGGCATAGAGGCAACCCAGGATCGCGGAGACCCAGAGCGGCCGGCTTTCGAAGCCGACGATCAGGTAGATGTCGAAGACGAGATGCGCGAAGGCCGCAAGCACGGGGGCGGCATCCCATCTGGTATGAGCAAAGATTTTCATAGTCCGGTTGCTCCCACGCAGGCCACGCCGGCGGCAATGAGAAACACGCCAGCCGCGTGGCGAAGGTTGATAGTTTCCTTGAAGACGGCGGCACCCGCGACGACGGTCCCGACATAGCTGAGCGCCATCAGCGGAAAGGCGATGGTCAGCGGCACGCGGGCGAGCACCGCCGTCCAGGCAAGCAGTTCGATCGCCCAGAAGGCGATGCCGAGCCAGGTCAGCGGTTTGGCCAGGGTTGCCAGAACGGCGCTGTCGTTGGCCGCCTGCTTGAAGCAGACCTCGCGGGCGGTTTCGGCGACCACGCAGAACAGGATCAGGCCGAACATCGGCAAGGTGAGGCCGCCGGTCATTCCATCAATTCCGCCAGGACTTCCAGCAAGGCGTGATTTGCGGCGCTGTTGATGTTGCGCACGGCGTCCGTCGCCTGGCGCAGCCGCGGCTGATCGATGAAGATTTCCGCCTGCTTCAGGAGCCGGGTCGTGAGGCCGCCGGCGTAGCTCGGCACCGAATAATCGCCGATGACGTCGGCGCCGACGACGCGATGGCGGCTGCCGATCTCGCTGATCAGCGCCATCAGATAGGGCAGGCGCATGCGACCCTGATCCCAGTTGGTCACGGCATCATCGGCGGCAAGCACGTCCTTGTCGATCGTGAAATAGACCGCCTCGGTGCCGATGCGGCTGAGGATCAGGTCGACGAAATTCTCTTCGCCGATCTCGGAGATGGAATTCCAGTACAGGGCGCGCCCATCCTGCCGGTAGCTGGCGCCGCTGCCGTATTCGGCAGAGACGCGGCTTGGTGGATGCTCGTAAGGGTAAAGCTCAAGCTTGCCTTCCCTCAGCCCGCGCAGATTGGCGCCCTTGCGTTCGGGGTTGCGCAGATCGTGGCTGCAGACGCCGACCGTGACGACCTTCTCTATCCTGGGGTTAGACAGGGCGCTGTTGATCCACGAGCCGCAATGCATGCCGCCCTCGAAATTCACCCAGTCCGGGTGATTGTCGAAATGAATGAGAGTGGTCGAAACCGGTCGCCGTTCGAGGGCCGTATCGAGAAGCAGAGCGGTCACGTGGTGGAAATCGCCCGAGCCCATGAAGGCAAGCTGCGGTCCCCTGCCTCGAGAGGGCAGTGACCGGGAGATATCCCGGCCAAGGTCGGTCAACATCTTCTGCCTGCCCCACAATCTGATTGCACTGCCGCCCCGCTTGTCGACATGGTGGCACGCGCCTGCAAGCGTGCAGGTGCGCACGAAGTCAGGCTGCAACTCCAAAGCATCGTCGAGATGAAGGAGGAGAAGCTGCACCGTGCTACCTCCGGGCCGCGCGCGTGAAGAGCTGGTCGAGCAGCGTCAGCGCCAGATCGATCTCTTCGTGTGAGATCAGCAGGTTCGGCGCCAGGGTGATGACGTTTTTGTGGTAGCCGCCGACATCGAGAACGAGGCCATAGACCTTGTTGCCGACCTGGAGGTCGCCCTTCATGCCTTCGTCGCAAAGCCAGTCCATCGTCGCCTTGTCGGGCGTGAAACCGTCTTCCTTGCAGATTTCGCATCTCAGCGCCAATCCGAGCCCGTCGACGTCGCCGACGATTGCATGGCGCTTCTGAAGCTGCTTCAGGCCATCGAGGAAATAGGCGCCCTTGGCCATGATCGCCGCGCCGAAATCCTCCTCTTCCAGCATCTTCATGGTTTCGAGCGCAACGGCCGTTCCCATCGGATTGCTGGCAAAGGTGGAATGGGTGGAGCCGGGCGGGAAGACGGTCGGATTGATCATTTCCTCCCTGGCCCAGACACCCGAGAGGGGGTTAAGCCCATTGGTGATCGCCTTGCCGAAGACGAGAACGTCGGGCGAGACGCCGAAATGCTCGATCGACCAGAGTTTTCCGGTCCGGTAGACTCCCATCTGGATCTCGTCGACGACAAGCAAGATGCCGTGCTGATCCAGGACCTTCTTGAGTTCGGTGAAGAAATTCATCGGCGGAATGACATAGCCGCCGGTGCCCTGGATCGGTTCGATATAAAAGGCCGCATATTCGGCACTGCCGACCTTCGGATCCCAGACGCCGTTATATTCGCTTTCAAAGAGGCGGGCGAACTTGCGCACGCAATGCTCTCCGTATTCCTCCTTCGACATGCCCTTCGGGCCGCGGAAGTGATAGGGAAACTCGATGAATTGCGCCCGTTCGCCGAAATGGCCGAAGCGGCGGCGATAGCGGTAGCTGGAGGTGATGGCCGAGGCGCCGAGGGTGCGGCCGTGATAGCCGCCTTCGAAGGCGAACATCAGGCTTTTGCCGCCCGTATAATTGCGCACCAGCTTCAGCGAATCTTCGACTGCCTGCGAGCCGCCGACATTGAAATGAACGCGCCCCTTGCGGTCGAACTTGCGCTCGGCATCTTGGGCGATCATCGTCGCAAGCTCGACCTTCTCGCGATGCAGATATTGCGAGGCGACTTGCGGCAGCCGGTCGAGCTGCCGATGCACGGCGGCATTCAGCCTCTCGTTGCGATAGCCGAAATTGACGGCGGAATACCACATCTGCAGATCGAGAAACGGTGTCCCCTTTGCGTCATAGACGTAGGAGCCTTCGCATTCCTCGAAGAATTTCGGTTCCGCCGCGTAGTGGACCGTATCGCCATGCGAGCAATAGGTCTCCTCCAGAACCCGCAGCTCGGCTTCCGACTTTTCGGTGAGCGCGGTGTTTTCCTTGAAGGCGTCGGCGTTGACAATGTTCATAGTGAACCTCTCGGTCTGGTTATGCGATTGAAGATTGGAGCAGTGCGCGGGGGGCCCGCGCGATGCCGGGAAGGACGGCTTGCATCCTGGGGATCAAGTCGGTGAAATCATCGAAGGCGATGTAGGAAATGCCCTGGTCGCTGCAGTATTCGGCGAGCTTGCCCTTGGCGAAGACGAGACCGGCTCGGCCGGAGACGCAGAAATCGCTCCGTCCATCGCCGATGTAGATCTGCCGCTCGATGCCGCCGATGACCTTGCATTTGCAGACGCCCGAACCTGCCGAACAGCCGGCTGTCGCCGCCGAAGGTGCAAGCGCATAGGTGTCCTGACCCTCGACCCCCCGATGGGTCAGGATATTGGCGATGACGGGCAGATCCCTGATGCCGTTCAGCGCAAGGACGTGGCGAATGAAATAATCGACGCCGTCGCTGACGACGGTGACCGGCAGGCCGCTTTCGCGGCAGTAATCACGGAAGGCCACGAAGCCGGGATCGATTGCCACGGTGTCGAGGAGTGCGTCGAGCTCGTGCCGGGTTGCCCGGATGAGGGGGATCTGGCGGCGCATGCACTCGGCTGACCCGATCCGACCGTCCTTCCATTCCTGCTCGATGTCTTCCCATTGCGAACCCGCAAAGCAGGACAGGACGATATCAGTCACATCCCGAATGGAAATCGTACCGTCAAAATCGGAAAATATTTGCATCCAGTGGCCCTTCGACTTGATCCGCGGCTGTGTCTACCGGGAGTCGATGAGGCAAGGCTGAGGGCAAAATGATGCGAAAATGAAAAACGAGTGGGCGGCTACAGCGCCTCAGTCGTAGCCCTCAGTCTTTGGGCAGGCGCAATTCGACCCGCAGGCCGTTACCCCAGGGGGGTGTCGAAAGCGCTATCGACACGGAAAGGCGCTCGGCGGTATCGGCGACAATCGCAAGGCCGAGGCCGGCGCCTTCGGCCTGCAGCGTGTCCAGGCGATAGAATCGCTTGAAGACGGCCTCACGCTCCTCCTCGGGGATACCAGGTCCGCTGTCGCTGATCGAGATCAGCCAGAAATCCGCCTCGGGCTCGACCATGACTTCGATCCTGCCGCCGACAGGGGTGTATTTGATGGCGTTATCCAGGAGGTTGCTGATCATCACCTGCAGCAGTGACTCGTCTGTACGCACCTGAGCCGCTTCCGCACCCTCCAGGGAAACATCAAGATCGCGGCTGGAGATGATCTTGCCGAAATCCGCGAGCGTCGATGCGATCAGCCGATAAAGTGAAACCGGCACCAGATTGAGTGGATGGTGGCTCACACGTGCCAGGCGCAGCAATTGTTCGATTAGGTGCATTGCCCTGTTGTTGCTGGCCACCAGATCCGCGATGATCGGCTTGCGTTCCTGTTCGCTGTCGCTCTTGTCCAGCATCTGCAGGAGCAGCTTGACGCTTGCCTGCGGCGTGCGCAGTTGATGGGCGGCAAGATCCGAGAAACGCCGCTCCAGCGTCAGGGAGCGGCCGAGCTTTTCGAGCAGATGGTTGATCGAACGGCCAAGCGGCAGGAGGTCCCGCGGCAGATCCTCGACGAGGATGGCCGAAAGGTCGTCCGGCGAGCGCGTGCGGATCTGATAGACCAACCCGTAAATGGCGCGCAGGCCGCTGCGGATCCCAAGCCAGATCAGAAAACCGATGACCGGCACCAGAATGAGTAGCGGAAAGAAAAGGTTCAGGAGGATGTTGGAGACCAGCGTCTGGCGCAGCGAAATCTTCTCGCCGACTTCCATGATAATGCCGGAATCGGGGATCGGCAGCGAATAAACGCGCCAATTCTCTCCCTTATAGGCCAGGTCGGTGAAGCCGACCTTCTGGTACGGCACTTCGGGCGGGAAGGCGGTGCTGCTATAATACATAATCTTGTCGTTCACCCAGGCGCGGAACATATGCGCATCGGCGTAATCGTCGGCGTCTTCATTGAAGGCAAGCTGGTTATCCATACTGAAATCGATGTCATCGACTTGCTGCGGCGTGCGATCAATCGAATGCTTCAGCCGATAATGTAGCAATCTCCACAACACGTTCGCATCATTGATGAGCTGCGCGTCGTAGATGTTGTTGATCTCACGCGTGGCGCTGTTGAAAGCGAAAGCGCCGATCACCACGATCGCCACCATCACGACAGGCGCGATCCTGAGGAAGAGCTGGCGCGTAAGGGTGGATGTCCTCATCGTTCGATCATGTAACCGACGCCGCGGATGGACTTGATGAAGTCGGTGCCGAGCTTCTTGCGCAGATTGTAGATCGTAACCTCGATAGCATTGCTTTCAACCGTGCTGTGGGCATCATATAGCGCATACTCTATGTCGTTCTTCGTCACGTATCGGCCGCTGCGCTCCATCAGCACCTTAAGGAGGTGGAATTCCTTGGCCGTAATATGCAGCTGCATATTGGCTTTTCGTGCGACCATCGCCGACGGATCTACCTCCACATCGCCGCACCGCAACAGGCTTTCCGTTCGCCCGTCGCGGCGCCGAATGAGCGCTCGCAGGCGGGCAAGCAGTTCATCGAGGTCGAAGGGCTTGACCATGTAGTCGTCCGCTCCCTCATCAAGACCTTCAACCTTGCGCCTTATCGCATCGAGAGCTGTCAGCAGCAGGATCGGAACGGTATTTCCGGCCCGTCGCATTCCTTTCAGAACGTCGATGCCGCTCAGGATCGGCAGGTTGATGTCGAGGATAACGGCCGCAAAATCGGAATGCTCCGCCGCTTCCAGGGCCGACTGGCCATCGCGCATCCAGTCAACGCCAAAGGCGTGTTTCTCCAGCGCCCTTTTAAGCGACGAGCCGAGGATACTATCGTCTTCAACAAGCAAAATGCGCATGTTCACTCATCCTTGATACACGCAGGGCACTCATGCGTGTCCTGGTTTGATGCGATATGCCATAAGCGTAAGATCTTTTCTTGGCACCAATTTGCCACAGGCTGGGTGCGGAACATCGTCGTCGGTAGCGTGGAGAATTTGGAATTCGTCAGATTCCATAAATACCTTTTACGCCACTGGCACTGAAATAGCGGGCCAACGAGCTTGGCACGGCGAGGTTTTTCGAGGCCAGCGTCCGGCTTGTTACGTTTGTGTTCACGTTCTGGGCGGAGAAGATCGCGCAATGTATCGACGGGTGCACACAAGCCGAAGTTGGGAGGGCGGAAAGCAGTCCTTAGCAGCGGTTTCATTCACCTTGCGTGGCTGCCAGCATCTGCTGCGGATAGATGCCGCGCATCACAGAGTAGTTCGGACGCTTCAAGAGACCGCTCCGAGTTATTTTTTGCCAGATGTAGATTTGACCGACACTGATTCGTCATGAAGGCTCAACCTCAACCGATCGGGCACGGAGAACGCAAATGACCAAGGTCGCTTTCAATATCAGCATGTCGCTTGACGGCTTCATTAGCGCAGGTAACCAGACAATGGAGGAACCACTCGGCAAGAACGGCGAATTTCTTCACGAATGGTTCTTCAACGGCGATGCAGAGGGCGATGCATATGTGCAGCGCCTCACCAGCAATGTTGGGAGCGTGATCTGCGGGCGCAAATGCTATGACGACTCGATCCCATACTGGGACGAGAACGGGCCGACGGGGCCGTTAAAGCTGCCGCTTTTCGTCGTCACCCACCGGCCGTTACTCGCTTCGCACAGCACTGGAATCTATCACGCGGCTGGGACAATTCCCGACGCGGTGAAGCAGGCGAAGTCGGCGGCCAGAGGCAAGGATGTGAGCCTCATGGGCGGAGCCGACGTCTTTCGCCAAGCACTGGCCGGCGGGCTTGTCGACGAGATCGAGTTGCATATCGTGCCGGTGCTCTTTGGTGCTGGGACTCGCCTGTTCGACCCCAATCAGATCAAGCTTGAGCCCACCAGCATGCTCGACACGCCACTCGCTCGGCATATCGCCTATCGCATTGTGAAGTAAGCGAACGCAACCGCGGAGGAAATCGCCGGGTTAGTAGTTCGAATCCTTTCAAGGCGATAGATTTGCTCTAGCGACCCGGCGAACAGCTACGGCGCCAATCTGCATGTGTTCCTAGTCGACCGCAGGCCGTCACCTGTCGCGGATAATCGACGGAGCCTGCGAAAGCTCGGCGAGATTTAGCTCCAGCTCAGCTTTATATTTCGGAATCCAGACGCCCACTGTAAACCCGCCATATGCTTCGGTTGACAGAACCGCCCGCCGGCCACGAAAGAGGACTCTCAGCTGCGCAGGCGAAAATGTAGGATGAAGGAAGAACCATACGCTGTCGCCAAGTGCGATATCGATATTCTGGTCCGCTTCGACAACAAGATTGATCTTAGTCCAATCCTCGTCATCCGTTCTTGCGAAGGTCGCGGTCACGGAAAATCCTGCCGTAGCAGCTTGTCCGCCGAAGCGCCCCTTGTTGGGGTCATTTCTCGGCCCCGGCTGGCGCGACAAGGCTGGGCAATTTTCGAAGGAGCGATCGCCGGTTGGCGGGGAAAAGGCCAGGTCCCCAACCAGTTGTCGGCGGCGCGAGGACTTTTGTCGCCCTTGCCCGTTCCCGAGCGAGACCCTGCCTGAGGCTATGCGGCCTTCGAAAATTATTGACGTGTCAGGCCGACGAAGGAGGCCAGACGACTTTCGGTCTGGGACTAGAAGGCCATTCCGGAGAGCTTCCTGATCGCGACGAAACCAGACAAACGTCGCGCCGCTTTTTTTCTGCAGCATTAGTTCACGCTTATATCGACTGAACATCCGGTGTACGGCTTTTGCGATCTCCGGATCGCTAATCTTCTCGGCGATGCGTAGCTCGTTGAGGCCCGAAATTAGCTCTGAGAACAGTTCGTCGGCATAGGCATAATACGGAGAACCGGCCGCTTGTGCTTTTGCAAGCCGTTGAACCGCCGTCTTCACCGCCTTTTCCTGTACAGCCCCGGCGCTACCCGCCTGCGTTATGGCATAGTGGGCGGCAACGACCTGAGCATCGAACGCAAAAATTGCGCGGTCAGCGAGGTTCACGATCCAATCGTAGTTTGCGTCACCGAAAATGTCGGGGAAGCGCGTCGAAAGCAAGCCGACAAGAATGGCCGACCATGGATCGCCTTCGAACGGACCATCAGACTCCAGCTGCAGCTTTGGCATGATCTTGTCGCGAATGACCTTGGCCTCCTCGGACACGCCGGCATGGAGGGCCCGGACAAGCGCCCGCAACATCGGATCAGCCGGGACAATCTCCAGGCTCACATCGGCCGAGGAGAGGGCCGATGGGGTGATGCTGATCGTGGTCCCGCCGCGATAGAGCGGCACAAGCGCCCGCTCGACCCGGCTTCCTTCGATCGCGACCGAGACGCGAACGCGGCCAGCGGCCCATGCGGAACCTGCTGCTTCGTCGAAAAGTGAAATGTCGAGACGGCTGCCTGCAAGTTCGGCGTGCGAGTGGCCGCTGAACGGCCCGAAACTTTCCCTCCGGCCCGATCTCTCTTGAGAGAGGCCGACGGACAGCTTGCGTTCTTTGAAATCAACTTCGTCTGTTGCCAGCTTTTCGACACTGGCCGTGACTGGAAGCGTCACGATCGCGCTCGGTTCCATCCCGAAAAACTGGGTCTGCTGCCGATCGAACTTCGCGTGGAGTTCACTGCCTGCGCTCAAAAATGCGGTATTGCTGCCCATCGACGAAAGCGCCGAAAAATACGGCAATGTCAGCGTATTGGCCTTTCCCTCTTCGACGTTGAAGATGACGCTCTGGGCAGCCACGCCAGCGGGACTGATCTCGACCACGTAGGGCCCCGGGCTGATTTCGTCACTTTCAAAGACGCGGTCGCCCGGTGTGGCTGTCCATTCCGTGAGCGTTCCGCTCCGATTGGAGATGCGGACTGTCCCGATTGACAGATCGGCAGGAGCTTCAAGATAGAGCGTCGTTTTCATGTCACCGTCACCACATGGTCGAACATCGGTTGGGATGGAATGAAGGGCGTTGCGTACCGCGCTGCATTGTTGACGGCAACGGCATAAAGCGCATCACGGGATGCCGGCACCAGCAGCCGCCACGCTTCGGGACTGCGTTGCTGCCTGCTTTGAATTTTTGTCGCTTGCTGTTCATTCGAAGGGCAGATGTGCAGATCGTAGTCGACGATCCGGGCCTCTGGATCGGTCATCACGACAAGCGGGATCTCTGCCTGCGGGTGCCGGATGATGGGAAAGAAATCGTTGGGCGTCACGGGGCAGAAGGGCTCGAACGGCTTTTCCTTCCAGTCCCGAAAAAATGTCTGCTTGAGCTTGCGAAGATCCTGATAGAGGGAGATGGGGTCTACGACCCAGCCGGCTTTCGACCAGCGTGAGGACGACCCTTGAAGGCCTTTCAGGATCGTCTGCGTAAAGCGTCCAAAACGCACCCCGCTGCCGTCATCGGATGGTCCCTCGAAACCGAGCGACGTTGCATCGTGAGCCAGTTGCGCTTCGGATGCAGCGCACAGGAAAGACACATTGTTGCGCGTTGGCTCGAAAAGATTCGGAGGCATGTAAAATCGGCTGTCGCGGGCATCGCTCAGCTCCAGCTTGGTCACGAACTCGCCGCAAGCATCGGAGAACATAAACGCGCAGCCGAGGCTAGGCATGCGCCGGAGCGATTGGGCAAGCGCGCCGAGATTGAGGTGAGCCCAGGGCTCGATCTTACTCTTGTTGAGATCCTCAAGAAAGAGAACCGGCTGGCCACCATAAACGGCACCGTGACCGCAGCAGTAGAAGAAGGCGACATCGCCGGGACGGACCCGCTCAAGCCAGTCGGTGCCAGCCTGCTTGACGCGCTCGGACGTTGCTCCGTCGACGAAAGGCCCCGGGTTCCATCCGTAACGGGAGGCTGCGTCAGCCGGATCCGAGATCAGCACGTCCAGGCTTGATAGCCTGGCGACGAAGTTGTCCTTGTTATCGAGCAACCAGCGACAAATCAGTTTCGCGCTGTCGGCAGCGCTAGGCAGGTCATCGACAGCGCGCAGCTCCGGCAGGCTGCCTCTCCCGGCCTTGGCGTCCGGATAGGCCCCAACGCCAATCACGAGCGCATGCATTTGTGGCCCATCGATCTCTTCGATCCGCGTAATTGGAACGAGCGTCATTTTGCGATAAGAACCCCGTGTTTGATGAGCCGGGCACGAAACCGCGCATAGAATTGGGGCCGCGTAAAATATGCCGAATGCGCAGCCATCAGCCCCGTCACTGAATCGAACTCGACATCCTCGACATCCTTGAAATGGCCATCCGCACGGAAGGCGAATGGGTCGATCGGATCGAAGACATTGTACCAGGCCCCGACGCAGTCGAGTTTCAGACGCTCTCCGGTCGGATTTTTCTTCTTTGCGATGAGCTCGAGTGCGGCAAAGAAGCCCGGCTGCGAGCCAACGGTAAAGAAGACCGCGACTTTGAAATCGTCCGGTAGGCCGGCGCCTTTCGGATCGGAAAGAATATCTGTGAGGATCACTCCGCCGAGACTGTGTCCAACGAGTACGACCGGCTCCCCCTTGGCCTTGGCAGCGACATAGGCGGCTTGGAGGTCTTTCAGAACGATGGCACGGATTGCCTCGCGCGTTTCGCCCTCGTTGAGATAGACGAACACATCGCCCAGAAACACGCCAACGGCTGGCGAATAGCTCTTCAGAACTTTCGAGCCGACGGTCGATACCGCGTTCTTGACCTTGTCGGTCGCCGCGGTGACCGCTTCTCCGATCTTGCTAACGAGGCCGAAGGCGCGCGGTTCGTCGTCATTCCGCAGACGTTTGGCGATTACAACCTCGTCCGGGGTTCCGGCGAAAAGGCTATCGGCCCGGTCTTCGTCGATGAGGTTTACGGCTTTTTTGAAAGCGGCGACTTCCTCGTCATTCAGTTGCCTCGCCTCCCGGTCCGCAGTATCGACCGCCCCACTCAGAATCGCATCGATTGCGGTGACGGGACTCTGGCTGCCAATGGCGACGATTGAAAGGTCATTGCCGGGTACCGTCTGACCAACACCGTCCTGACCGCCCGCCGGCCTGTCGATGTTGAGTGAAAATGAATTGTCTGCTGACGCGGTCGCAAAGACGCTTTGGTCGATGGTCGGGCTCTCGCCACCCCAGTAAGGGTTCAGGATCTGAACATTTGCATTTTCAAATACGGTATCGGTAAACAGGCGCGTGCGATTTCGAACGGTCGTATCGTAATCCACACCCGCCCGCGTCGCGACCCCATGTACAAAGACTAGCTGAGTCAATGTCCCCTCCAGTTTTACGATTGGCAGCAATAAAATAATACTTTGAGTATTCATCGGCGGGACGCAAAAAGCAACTGCCGCGCGCACGTCCGGGAAAAAATACGAGGTTACCAACTGGGCTGATCGGCAGGGTCCCCGCATGCGGTCAAAAGCCACTACTGGAAAGAAATTCGCCAGTGCGCCTTCAGCTCGGTCAAGACCTTGACGCAGACCTCCTGCTGATTGAAGAGTATTGGTTTGCACAATGCCATGAAGCTGCTGTAGCGGCCGTCCGGGTGAGCGAGGTGCAACAGCTTGCCCAAGCGAGCACAAGCTGCAGGATGGGTTGCGTTCGCTCGGAATGGCCATGCCTACCGCCGCCAAAGCATCGCGCAGTCTCTCGATAAGAGCGATCATGTCCATCAAATGGAAGATTTGGCTTGAGCAGAGGCTATCAAACACGCAGCCTCACGTCGCGCACCTCCCTGAAGCCGAGACCATTAATATCCACCGCGCGACCTCATGAGCGATTGATTCGTCACGCACAAGCACGGAGTGTCGAAAACGAAACCTGCTCCATGCTGGAGCAGTCAAGGCGACGCGCTTTCTGAATACCTTACTCGAGGAATAGAATGGCGTTCGGGATACGCTGATTCGGCTGCTCAGAGCAGTCGGCAGATCGAACAAGCCGAACGCCGCTCGAACCAGAAAAAGGTTTGCAATCCAACGCGAGATCAGCAGCGCTAAGGGGAGGATGGCTGACGCCGGGAAGAAGAACATCCCGATCAACAAATCCGATCGTTCCGGCCTACAGACTCTGCACGGGGGAATAGGTGTTAATGCACCACGCAGGCCGAAATCTCCAAAAACGGACTTGATCACCGCGAGCTTGAAGTCGATGTAGATCGGGAGCCAGCTGAAAATGAATGCGCCGGCTGCTGTTACCCAGACGGCCGCTAAGAGAACTGCCAGAAGCGCCGTCGCAATCTTCAGTATCCAGTAGGCCTCATCAAACAAGGTGTAGACGCACAGAACATGTCCAGTGGGGAGGCAAGTGTTGGTGAGCGTGACGATCTTCTTGTCACGGACGTTCTGTTGCAAGCGAGGAATTGCGGACAACAACCACCAGATCAGAGATCCAAACATACTTGCGAGGATCACGCACATCGGCGCCAACAAAACGATTGCAACCAGAGCCGCCAAAAGTTGAAGGATCGGATAGGTTCGAAAAAAGATGTCGGCTTGCGGAATGAGGAAGCCAAACGTTGCATCTAATGCCGACGCTATAAGATATATGGACCAACTCATTAAGGGAAGCGCCATGAGACCGGCGAACCAACTGACTTCGGTGATCTTCGTTTTCACCCTAATGAATGGCGTACCAATGAAGATCTGCTTAACGTCTTGCGCGAAGTGAGCATCGGAGGCTTTCAATGCAACATTGCCGCCGTGGCTATGTGAGACGAGATAAAGCTCAGAGGAGCTGGCCAACGCCCCAGCGATTTTTCTCTGTAAGATCAACGATCCGGCGTAACGGCTCCGGAAGGTATTTCTTGCCGTCCAGTGCAATTCCTTGATCTCAAACTGCTTTGCGTGGAGACGGTTGCGCAACGTCTCATAAAGAACCGACCCCGGATCACACCAGTCAGCATTCGGTTCGAAAGTGCCATGCACAAGGCCTACGCGCTTCATTGTAAGCTCCCCGCGGATCAACGACGGCGCCTGCCACCATGAGGCTGGCGTCCGCGATTTCATTAGCCCCTTCAGAACAACTCGAACGTCTCCGGCAGATCGGCTTGGATCAAAATTGTGCTGAAAGCGCCATGCCACAGCTCATTGAGCCTGCCTCGCCTTTAAGGGCTCCCTCTACTCGTCACAGGGAGCGTATGCACATCCGTCGGGTAAGGAGTGAGGATATGGAATTGTTCCCCTCGGATTGGAAGCATCTCGCGCTCCGCAGCGGGTCGTCAATTAGCCAGTTCCCGCGAGTTCATATTGCCAATCGCATGGCTTTGGCGTGCACAAACATGTCAAACTTCCAGTTATTTGCTCCCTCAAGCTTAGAGCTCGTGTTAGCGCTGGTTCAATCACGTGGTGGAAGCGGTCGGCGTTCCATCGCGAATTGTGCGAACCCATTTCTCGATCTTTCCCATCGTCCCCCAACCCGTAATCGCAGCAAAGATCGGGAATGCCGCCGTCACCAATTCGCGTCCCAACCCTGCTTCTGGTGGCGTGCCCGCAGCGGCGGCCGTGTTTGCAACGCCATCAAGCAGGGGTCCCGCAACCGCAGCAACTGGTGCCAACTGCGGAAAGAAGATCGGCAGGATTGTGGTCGCGAGCATCCCAATGATACCAAGCGCCGTTTTTCGGCCATCAAGCGCGTGACCGATCCCTTTGCCGAACGCACCGTTGACTGGTGTTAGTTTCGGGTCACTCTTTGAGACGAGCGGGTCGGGTTCCTTGCCGTTTAGTACCTCGCCGTTGATCACTGCGGTGTCGGCTGTAAGTATGCGAAGGATTTCTTGCAGACCGATCAAATCGGACCTAGACGCAGTCGTGCGACCGCGTTGCATGGCTATAAGCGTCAGGAGTTCCTTAAGGGATTGGGCAGCATCGACTTCTGGCTGCGGGGCTGCAGGGGTGTTTGTTTGCGAAATAATGGACACGACTTTCTCCTCCTGTGGCACATCTTGCTGATCCACAAGCAAGTAATAAAAGGTTTCCTGGCTATGTTTCTTCAACAGTCCATCCACCAGCGTCTTGAACTCGTTCCATTGATGCGGCGGAATGGTTTGGCAGCCGAGGCTGGATGTGGTCGTGATGCCGCCACGGTGAAGATTGATCCAGAACCTGCTGGCGGCCGTGTCTGTGTCCTCGCCGGTCTCATCTCGAATGACAGTACAGTTGCTGTCCTGTCGAAAGGCAGGATAGGGGCCATCCTTGCGCGAGAACCCGTGGGGGCCGGGTCGGAATCGGACGGCTTGACGCGTTTTTAATTTGGCTACCCCGCGGGCGAAACGGGCCGGGTCGGTATTGGCGTTGAAGTTGTGAACACCTTCAGGCTCAACGACAAAGACGGCGTCGTCATAGACGCCACGATCGTTGGCTCCTTCCTTGCCCATGGTGTTGAGATAATAACCACGGACGGCCACCACTGCGACCGCATCGTCAAGTCCATCTTCGGGTAAGAGGTCGCGAAATTTATTAAGTACGGACCTTGTGACTCCAGCTGACTGTTTAGGACGGTGCAGCGGGAGTAGCTGGGACATCGGATTGGCTAGCAGCTCCTCGGTGGTTTGCTCTTCTTCCGAGTTAATTGCGCTTCCGAGAAGCGCCTCGATCTGGTCTGCGGTGAACACTTCGTCCTGACCACCTTTGCTTTCCAGCACGCGCACTTTAGGATCGCCGTAATCCCCCCTCGAGAACACCGCCGTCTCGCGTTCGCGGCGATTAATCAGGCCTTCGAGTACCTTTCCCTTGCTCTTGTTCCAAATTGCGAATTCAGCTGCCGCACCGCTAATATTTCCCGCGTTAAGCTTACGCGTTAGCGTGGCCTTCGACACGGCGCCGGTATTGAAGTGCCAGGAGACCAGGGCATCAAACTGATGCTGCGAGAGCAGTGTTCTGACGGCATTTTCAACTTCCCGCTCTGTTTTAATGAGGTCGTTTCGGAAGATATTGACGGCCTCTGCAAGGGAGATCGTCAGGCCGGATCGTGGGATTGGTGCTCCGGCAGCGGCAGTGTGTCCCGCACCGATCGTCATCGTGCCGGTACCGTCGTTGTAGGTCGTTAAGACGATTGCTTCTTCAGCAAGCATCGCGCAAATGCCGCGTAAACTGGTCCTCACTTCAACCCCCTAGTTTGACCTGCTTCGACAAAAGAAATCGCACCCGGAGGCGAGCGTTACCGCGCGACGGCACGCCGAGCTCCCAGCTTCCCAATCAGTTCATGCAACAGTTGTTGTTGGTTCATCGACCCGTAGGTTGCGTCCGGCTCCGATTTTACCGACGCGTCGTTGGTGCCCGTCTGCCCGCTCATGAAAATCGCGTTGACCGTATGGAAACCGAGCGCTCGGTAAGCTTCCATTTGTTCCTCGGAGAAGAATTGATCGCTTGTTGCCTCGTGCGGGAAGTCCGGGTAACGTCGTTCGTAGTCCAAGACATAGTCCGGCTCGGTACCCGTCACGGCAGCCTTCACGTAAAGAAGAATGCCCTGATCTCCGCCTTCATAGGTGATGCAGCCAATCGCAAACTGAGGCTGCGCAGCAGAAGAGGCGGGACGCGGTCCAGATCGGTTGGATAGTCGTTCGAGCGTTGCGTTTTGCAAAGGGCGCCAATCAAGCGATACGAGCACCCCTTCGTCAATCCGTGCAAACCGTTGGACATCAGCGAAGGCGCCGAAATTCATTCCGGGATCGGCTTCGGAATCGATGACAATTATGAATTTGCATCGACGCTTCAGCAGTTGGTAGAGGCCTATATTGTCTATATGGCCGCCATCGGTGACATAGATGCGTGAGCTGTCAGAGCGAAGCCTGCCAAACGCCTCGGCAAAGAGATAGAGCCGGAACAGATCTTCCCAGTGGCGGTCCTGAGCTCTCGGCCTCGAAGGGTTGGGCAGCCAAAACCCCAGCCGGAGATTTAGAAGAGCCAGGGTTGGTCCGAACAATCCTATACCGATCCTTCCCATGCTCGACGACACCGCCGCACCTGAGATCGCAGCTGCAGCCGCCAGGTCCAACTCTGGTTCCTGCGAGCAGATCCATTTTGGATTGGCATAGAGCGTCGATTCGCTACCGATCGCGTGCTTGGAAAAGATAAAAAACTCTGCGTTTCGTCCGCGTTTTGCTGGATCCGGTAGGCGGCTAGATGTGGTCTGATCCGGGGTGGCACGCGTATTAATATTCTGAGATACCGTTTCCTGTTTCGGCAATCTGACGTTTAAAGTGCCGTTGACGAGCAGATAGGGCGCGGTGTCGGACAACGAATGAAGGAGAAGCGGTTTTCCAGAACCGTCTGCAAGTCGGAAAGCGACGCGAAGCCGATCCCTGTAGAGCCTGTGCAACCCATTCGCGTTTTCGGTGAACGCGGCCGAAACGACTGTCACGGCTAATGTTAGAGCTAGATAGTTGCAGAGGACGATCCAGTCTCCAACGTCTTTCCCGGGGCCTGCTCTCGTCGCGATAGCGGCGACCGGAAGCACTAGCAACCAGATTCCAACCAAGATCAAAACCTTAGGATTGAAGTGGCCGTGCAAAATCGCAGACAACGTCTCCCACGGACGGCTCTTCGCGTTTTTGCTCGCGATCTGGCTTCCGAGAAGGAAGAGTATTGAAAGGCCGGTTAGCGTGATCGAGAAGGTCCAGTCTTTCGCAACGAGGACGTCGGGCCCATGGCGATAGGAGGTGCCATCCTTGATCCCCCACATGACGATCATCACAAAGACACCGTAGATCAACAGGGGCAGTATAAATGCCGCGCCGTAAAGAAAAGATTTGGCCAAGAGAGATTGCAGGCGGGCCGCAATCGACGGAACGCTTAAAGCTCGCTGGATCCACACGATAAACTTTCCCTGAAACATTGCGCTCACGCCGACGATTGACGCAGCAATAGTCGCGAGACTCGTCAAGCCTTGGGTGTTCGTGCCAGGCTTGTTCATCTGCTCAGTTAGAACCGCTATGACTACTGGTTGCAATTCCATGGCAGCTGCGAAGACAAAGGTAACGATCAGCCACCGACCAACGTTTGCCCCCCATCCGTCATGTTCGAGAGACGCAGTGCCGTTCCGGCGCCGACGGCCTGCGCTTTCAATATAGGATCGGTAGAGTGCCCAGCCGATCAGCCAAGCGCCGAGACAGATAGCTGTCGCTATTGTGAAGAGGAATGGACTCCTGATCGCAGGCTCTACGCCAGCCCACCAAAACGAGCTCGTCCTCCAATCGGGGCGGAGGACAAGGTTTGCCATATCGAGTAAGATACTGTGATTAAGTTCTTCGCTTGTCGGATTGCTCAGGATCAAGATGGTGGCAGAAGGAAACAAAAAAGCGAGAAGCAGCAGGAGATTGACGGCCCACCCCCGCATTATTATTGCAACGGATGTGACAATATCCAGAAAGCCCCGGGGCGCCAGGAAACGGCTATAATCACGAAGATGACTTACCGCTTCGCAATCCCGGATATCTCCTGCGGAGGCGCGGGAAAACGGGAATTCACATTCTCCCGCATTCGGCTCATCTAGCTTCTCTCGGCCCGCATACATTCCAGCGATCATGCTGGTGCCCACGTATCCGCCGCCGGATACGGTTGACAGGTAGTCGATGCGGTTGATCAAGTTCCAGGCGTGCAGCGCCTGCAAGGCGCCTAAGCAATAGGACGCTGAGCGTACTCCGCCTCCAGAGAGAGTAACGCCGAACAGGTCGGAAGGGGAGCCTCCCGGGGTTTCAAGGGGGACATCGATCTTAGCGGTACGGCGACGAATCCGTATTGATTCATGCTCGAGTTCGAGCACCGACTCGAAATTGTGGAGCCGGATCTCGTCCTCTGTTCCCTTGACCGTCATCGCGGTCTATCCTTGTCTGGAGTGTCAAGTAGTAAGCAACTGAATTTGCATGTAAAGACGGAGCATAGCGAGAGGCTATGCTTGCAGTGGTGCGCAATTTCTAAGTTAAGCGAGTTTAAAATACCCGTTCTCACCTTAAATGGCAAGTAGCTTATGTGGACTTTAAGTTGAGATTTGCATGTAACCGCTGTCTCGCTCCCACGTTGCCTTGTCCTCCTAGTCTGTGACCGGCTTTCCGTGGATGAGCAGCGGGACTTGCTCCATGGAGATTACATTGGAGGTTCCTACAATCAGGAAGTCTGTAGGCGAGGTTCGCCGGCATTGGCCAGACGAGATCAAAGCGCAAATCGTTTCGAAGAGCATTCGGACCGGCGCAACAATGAAGGGGGTTGCAGAGTGGCACGGCTTGAAGGCAAACCACCTTCCGACCTAGCGCGGCAGGGCAAGTTGGTACTGCCGGCACCCGATGCGATAAGCTTCACAGCGGTAGTCGTCAATCCTCCTGTTCCGATGCCGACGGGGGAAAATCAGTCGCCCGGAGATCACCATCGGTTTCGTTCCGCCTGTCCGTGGCGGAGTTATCGGCCGATATCGCTCAACGCACCGCTCGCATAACATGAGGTAATTTGTAACCGGTGTTCTGCTCCCACGTTGCCGGATGTCGCCTGGTCTGTGATCGACTTTCCATGGAAGAGCAACAAGGAGTTTCTCCATGGATACTACATTGGAGGTTCTCACGACGCGGCGGGGCCGACGTGAGGCCCATCGCCAATGGCCGGACGAGGTCAAGGCGCGGATCGTCTCGGAGAGCTTGCGTTCGGGCGTGACGGTGAACGAAGTCGCCGAGCGCCATGGCATTAAGGCCAATCACCTGTCGTCCTGGCGAACACTGGCGCGGCAGGGCAAGCTGGTTTTGCCTGAGCCTGAGGATGCAGTCGAATTCGCGGCCATGGTTGTCGAGACGACCGCACCTGAACCGCCAACCCCCAAGCAGACCTCCCGCACCGAGATTGTCATCGGTCCGGTCACTATCCGTCTTGAGGAAGGCGCGTCTACCGCCCGGATCGCTGCCATCGCGCGTGCCTTGGCGGCGACGACATGATCTTTCCGTCGAACCGCGTGCGGATCATGGTGGCGACCAAACCAGTCGACTTCCGCAAGGGTCATGACGGATTGGCGGCGCTGGTGAAGAACGAACTGCACAGGGACCCGTTCACCGGAACCGTCTTCGTGTTCCGCTCTCGCAAAGCCGACCGGTTGAAGCTGATCTACTGGGATGGAAGCGGTATCGTGCTGGCCTACAAGCGCTTGGAAGAGCACAGCTTCACCTGGCCCGGCATCAAGGATGGGCTGATGACGCTTACCCACGCCCAGTTCGAAGCCTTGTTTGCGGGTCTCGATTGGCGACGAGTTCGTGCCGTCGAGACGAGAGCGCCGGAGGCCATCGAATAGCCTGCGGCACGATGACTCAGCCCATCAGTTTCCGAACGCAAAAGCGGCTTGGTATTGGTAGGCTCCGGTCATGTTGGATGCCGCCGATCTTCCCGATGATGTTGCCGCCTTGAAGGCAATGCTGGTTGCGGCCCGACTAAGCGAAGCGGATAAGGTTGTCCAAATCGCTCGCAAGGACGAGCGGATCGAACGGCTTGAGAAGCTGGTCGCCGCATTCAAACAGGCCGCCTTCGGGCGCAAATCCGAGAAGATCGATCCAGACCAATTCGACCTGGCCTTGGAAGACCTGGAGACGGCCATGGCTGCCATCCATGCCGAGGATGAGGCCGACGTTCCTGCCGGAAACAGGATTACCAAGCCACGCGCGCTCAACCGCGGCTCCCTTCCAACGCATCTGCCTCGTATTGAAGAGGTAATCGAGCCGGAGAGCCTGGTTTGTATCTGCGGCGGATGTCTCCACCGCATTGGCGAGGATGTCTCCGAGCGGTTGGACGTGGTTCCAGCGCAGTTCCGCGTCATTGTCACCCGCCGCCCCAAATATGGGTGCCGTGCCTGCACTGATGGCGTCGTCCAGGCCCCGGCTCCAGCATGGCTTATCCAGGCAGGCCTGCCGACGGAAGCAACCGTCGCCCATGTGCTGGTCTCCAAATATGCCGATCACCTTCCGCTTTATCGACAGGCCCAGATCATGAGCCGCCAGGGCGTCGATCTCGACCGCTCTACTCTTGCCGATTGGGTCGGCAGGGCAGCGTTCGAGTTGCGTCCCGTCTTCGATGCGCTGATTGCCGACCTGAAGCGCTCGACCAAGTTGTTCATGGACGAGACCTGTGCTCCGGTACTTGATCCCGGCTCGCGCAAGACCAAGACCGGATACTTTTGGGCGCTGGCGCGGGATGATCGTCCTTGGAACGGAGGCGCTCCCCCAGGTGTCGCCTTCACCTATGCTCCGGGTCGGGGTGGGCTCCATGCCGAACGAATATTGCAGGGCTTCTCCGGTATCCTGCAAGTCGACGGCTATGCCGGATACAACAGGCTGATCACACCAGACCGCGTTGGCCCGGACATTCGGCTTGCCTATTGTTGGGCACATGCCCGTCGCAGGCTGGTGGATATCGCCCGCAACGGAGCAGCACCGATTGCCGAGGACGGCATCAAACGGATCGGTGAACTCTATCGGATCGAATCCGAATTGCGCGGCCTTGATCCGCAGGCTCGCCTTGATGGACGGCAGGAACGTTCAGCGCTGCTGATCGCCGACATGCAGGCCTGGCTTGTCCATCATCGTGCCCGTGTCGCGATCAAATCTCCGCTAGGCGAAGCGTTGGCCTACATCGCCAAATACTGGGATGGCCTAAGGCTCTTCCTGAGCGACGGCCGCATCGAGATCGACAACAACAGCGTCGAGCGGACCATACGGCCGATAGCCTTGAACAGGAAGAATTCTCTCTTCGCCGGGCACGATGCTGGAGCGGAGAACTGGGCGACCATTGCCTCGCTGGTCGAGACCTGCAAACTAAATGCGGTCGATCCGCTGGCCTATCTGACCGCCACGCTCACCGCCATCGTCAACGGTCATAAGCAGAGCCAGATCGAGAGTCTTCTGCCATGGAATTGCCTATCGAGATGACTCGTCGTCGCCGGCCGCCCATTACCCTAGTATGAAGGGTCTGAACAATCTGCGATAGGCGCGTCGATGGAGCTGACTATAGCTATCTCATTGGCCCGATTGGTTTCGAAGGAGATTGTTGACCAACATCCATCGCACAACGCCAAAATCCATGACGCGCTGCCGACGACATGCAATAGTTGCATCATCCCGGCAATGTGGCGAGAAGCGAATGAGTACGAACGGACCGAACGACGATTGGCCAAGAGCTGTCATCGAATTCCTGAGGGAAAGTCTGCCGGTGGACAGTCGATCACCGCTGAGATGGTCCGATAGCAGCATGACAGCTTATCAGTTGGGGTGTGATGCGTTGGTGGCGTTGGGACAGGCAGAGCGCTTCGGGCCAGGCGCGCTGGCGAAGGACCGGCCAAAACTGCCCGAAGTTCTACCGCGCTGGGATGACATATGCGTGACTGTCCTGGGACTGGCGGATGTAACGTTCTTGCATCCGGGAGCGCCCACGCCACCGGAGAGCTATCAACCAATTCGGACGGCTACATACACGAATGTCGCTGCCTACAAGACGGCAGACGCGGCACGGGCTAGGACGGACATTTTACCGCTGCTCGCCATCCTCGGTCTCACGGAGAACGGGCGATGGACAGAAGCTTCAGAGACGATCCACTGGCGAGGTGCGGACGGCTGGAAGCCCTCAAACCTTGAAGACGTTCGCTTTGTGGAAGCAGTTAAAATTGCCTGCGAGACAATGCCTGATGACATCGAGGACGAAATGGACCGCCTCGTGACGATTACCGACGATGATGTCGAAAAGAGTGCGACACGTCGTATCCGCAATTTCACAGACACGAACTATGCCAACGCCAGGCGACGAGGGCAGGACGTCGCGCCTCCCGAGATTGTCCCGTCGGAGATTGAGCTGGCGCGCGCGCGCGCTAGCGTCGAGCAAAACCGGTGTGGCCAACTTGACTGGCTATTCTATCGGCGCTGGCGGCTATCCGACGGCTGGCTCTCGGATGAAGCGACCCAGCGCGCGTTCGAAATATTCCACGATCCGCTTGCGGAGAATATGAGACGCGCCGTCATCAGCGAGCGGTACGAAGGCCTCGTCATGGCCGAACTGGGCTGGAAGCCACCGGCCAAAACGTTAGCCTCATAACTCTCGGCAACGATCTGTTACCCTTGCGTCCCTCCACGCGCGCCCAGCCGCAGGCAAGACCTACCCGGCGCACCGGCTTTTTTTGATTTGAGCGTAAGCTGTAAAATCGACATAGACCGACAATTGCCAATCAAGCCTGATCCGGAAGGTGCGGTCAGAACACCGCTTACGGTAATTTCGATACCTGCTTCGATGTATCCGGCGAAAGACACAGTGCCCCACCAGTTCAAACTGTAGAACGGCGGGGCCAGTTCGAAGCCGAGTGCTTCAAGCAGCTTGAAATCCCACGCGATGGTAACAAGCTCCCATACCAAGCTTGTCAATGAGCTCACGTCAAGGAGCCCCGCAGCAGCAAGATTGCTGACCGCAATGCAACTTGCTTCGGCCATTGCGGATCCGCCGATGAGCACGCCCCTGGCAATGCCCGCGGCACATAGCATCGGCCAAAGAAAAAACCCTACGATAGAACCGATTGCCTGCCCGATACTAAGAGGGCCTTCCGCCGAAAGGTAAAGCCATTCGATGGGAAAGATAAAGGAAAGCAGCCAGATAAAACCACGAAAAAGCGGGGTAGCGATGATACCCATGGCAAGAAATACCGGCGCCCCAAAAGCCACCACTCTCTTCATACGCGCCCGATACGATTTGCCGGTTAAGATCGCAGTAAGGTATAGAAGCTCAACCAGGACGCCTGCGAAAATGCAAAATCCGGCGATTGACCACCGCCTCCAGGATGTTTCTGGAAGTGCATTGATGAACAGATAGGCGTTCCAGGCCGAAGACAGGAGAGCCCACATCAACGCCGGAACAACAAAGACGACCCAGAACGGGTAAACGAGCACGGTCATTAGCAGTAGACCGTCTGGTCCATCCCCGCCACTGTCAGATGGGTTGTGATGAGCCACTTCGTCCTCCCGCCCTCATTGTAAGCGTGTCACACGTTGCAATGGCGTCAAGAGGCGGCGCGCAAGATTTCGCTGCAACCGACCGGGATCACTGCGTCTTGAACTGCGGAGACAGGTGGACAGAACAGGCCGCTGATGTTTGCGCGTCCTCAATAATTCTCATTGGTGAACAACGGTTAGCGCAGCGATACCCGCCTCATCGGCCGCACGAAGAAACGCTTCCCGAAATTGTTCCGGCTCAATCTGACCGCTGATCGCATCAACGCAGGCCTTCACCGCGCTAACGTATTCCTCACCGTCATCGGAAGGCCAGTCCTTGATCAGAATATACGCTGCGTCGCCGAGGGTGCGCACGACCTTACGGGCTGGCTCACTGCGTAGGGCGAGCCCGACAGGCGTGAATGTCGACGATGTGTTCCAGTTCATTGCCCTTGGCCCCCTCAAGGCAGGGATGCTGTGATCCCAAGCGGACTATACGCCTGCATTCTAAAATTCTGAATTAATGATCGTTGGCTGCTACGTCGTGCGGCCACAGTCTGCCGCACGAGAGGAGAGGGCGCTCGACGACCTGTGGGGTAGGCCGCCACTAGCACGATCACGCATGAAGTCGTCATTGGCCTCTGGGCAGATCGCTCCACCTTATCCGCAACAAAGGTTTAGTCGTTTTGCGAAGCTTCGAGCGGTCAACCATCCGCGATGAGACTTCAAAGTCGGCGTTGATCTTCACGACGAGGAGCTTGTTGAAGTTGCCCGACATCTTGACGTACACCTCGTCATTGGAATTGAATGGCGCAATGGTTTTGATCTCAACGTGGTCGTTGCCAAGCCGACCGTCGGCACCCTGTGCATAGTTCTTGTTCAGCTTTATTCCGTAGGTGATGGCGCCAAACAGTTCACCAATGACGCCGTACACATCAAGATGACGACCTGTCTCGCGGTGGTAGCTTTCGGCCAGTGCCAAGAGCTCCTGAAAATACGGGATCAGATGTCTGATCGCGTTGGGATATTTGGCACGCCACTCGTGATACCGGAGCTGTTCTTCCACTTCGGACCAGGAAACCCACTCGCCGTCGTCATAGAAGGCTCGATGCCAGATATCAGCATCCATTTCAAACCTCTTGGAAGCCGGGTTTTCGCGACGCTGCCCGTGCGATCTTGTGATCTATCCATGCAGAAAGACTGTTCCAGAGCGCTCGGTCCCGGCCGACGTGGCAGGCGATTGCAATGATCTGCTGGTGGGATATAGGCGTGATCGCTCGTTGGCCGGCGAGACTAGGATCCATCAGGCCCCGTTTCACTTTCCGCGCCGTTGGAAAATTTGGATGATCAGCAAAGGCTGCTAGGGCAGCCGCTTGAAGATTGCGGTGCTTGCCTATCGCAGCCGCCGACACGGCGTTGCGCATCCACTGATAGGCGTCTCCCTTAAAAGGGCAGGGCGTATGGTCGGCACCTGGATCGAGCTCGAAGATCTTTGGGGTGTATTCCCAGTAGCCGATGCTCTTGCCTGTCAGAGCGCACCGCGACCGCACACCATTGCCCGGGTTGATTTGGTCTTCGTAGTTTCCGTTGCATTGGCGTTCGCCCGAGCGAGAAACAGCCGTTTGGCTGCATTGGCCTCCGGGTTCGGTGAACTTGCACTCGATGACGAGTGCTGCCGCGGAGCCAACGGCAAGTGCATGGACTTGCGTGGGCCTGGGTTCTCCCAGAAGCCGATCGGTATCAATCCACTCGAGTGTTACTGTCCACGTGCCACCCGGTGCCACTCCCACACGCTCGGCGATGGCGTCGAAAATGCGGTCGCGATCTTTGCTCATCTTCAGGGCGCCGAACACATCGATTGCGATGGCTTGCGACGAATGCGCCTTGTAAGCCCGAATTTGATTGCTTCGATCACGATGCCAGGGGAACTTGCTCCAGTCCTCGATCGCTCCGTGACTGGCCGGAAACAGATTTTCCCGAACTACCTGGAAGTCGGAGATCATCTCGGGTGCGACTCCATTCCATCAAGGCACGGCGATCTATTTCTCCACTCAGAGAGGCTCGAGCGTGCAGTCATGCGTGATGAGATCGCTTTAAGTGACACTCGGCTTGTCCACCAGCTTCTCGACCAATCGCTTGAGTTCCGACGGCGTCGTTTGGCCAGCCACCACTTCATAATAGCCAATCCCGGCACGTCGCAGCGCCTCCTTCTTGACCGCGTCACGCGCGGCCGCGGTGCCTTGGTGATGCGCGCCGCCCTGGTATTCGATGACGTGCCGCGGTTGGCAGTTACCGTCGACGAGGAGAAGGTCGACACGTTTGGAGTTGATGCAACTGTAGGCGTCCGGGTCGGCACTTCGCAGGATCTCGCCCAATGAAACCTGAGCCATCACCTGCCAGGAGGAATTGCAGCCGATCACGACGCTGTCGAGCTCCCGAAACACTCGGGCTTCGCTCTTGTTCAGCAGTGGTTGAATCGTGAAATTTGAGCGCATCACGATACGCAGTTGATCCGTGACGTCGGCTGGTCGCAACTGCTCAGCAGCTGACGTCTGAAGCCAGGGTCCCCGTACGATGCGCTCGTTCCAGCGCCGTTGCTCCGAGCGTGATCTGCTTCTCTCCCGCCGCGCCTGTTTGCTCATCCTGTTTAGCGACTGCTCGACGACCATGCCGGCGATAAGGCCGACAAACAGTGTGGCGACTAACAGTTCCGGCTTTTCGAAGTCTGCAATGGTTATACCGCCCGAAGCGCCGACTGCGGCGGCTCCGATAATCAGCCAAGGTGCTGCGAACAGCACCGACCTCTGGCGATAGTGCATGCCCCTCTCCAGATTTCTCGCCAAGATAGTATGATGCTTTCACGGCGCGGGGAAAGTTATCCAAAAGAATGAGGTTTCACACGCCGCAACCTTCCACCCGATGGATCGGTTTCCTGTTTCCGAGGGATGTTTCTAGCGACTAGCCGACTTCCGCTTCAGCCAGGATTCCTTCATCGCTGGCACAGCGAAAACTTTAGAGTCTGTCCCAGGCCTGTTGCCATGGTGTTCACGCTCTGGGCTAAAAAGATCGCATAATGGATCGTCGGGAACCTGTGGGAAAGTCTCGGGACGAACTACTGGTCGTCGTTTCCTTTCAAGAACACTGAGCGCAAAGACCGCCCTCAGCTCCCATCCGATTGGCCACAAATTCTGCTCCCGGAATGGTGCGGTGAGCGGAATAACGGTGGGTGTAGACTGGTAGTCCGGTAGGCGCTATTCGTGATGTACCAGCATATCATCAAACCCTTCCGCGGATTTTCCAAGGCCTCTTATATTGAAAAAAGTGCAACGCAGCTTTGCCGCCGAGTACAAGACCGGCAGGCGAAATCTCGATACCAAGTCAAACTCGATCTGGGGCAACGTGGATCTAAAGTCCGCCGCTAGAGACCTGGAGGAAGAGGCAATGACGTTTCTGTCGGGCAGCTCTCAGAATGGCAAATCCGACAATGAAATGTCTTTACCAAAAGTAGATCAGCCCGAGTCGTTGTTGACACCGCCTCCCTGGCCGTCGACAACTGCGTCAGATACACAGGAGATAAGCATGGCCGACGAGACTGATACGGCATTGAGTGCCGATGTGCCGACCGTTGTCGAAACGCCCATTGCGCCGAAGAAACAGCGCAAACCGCGCGCCAAGAAAGCCGCGGCGCTCGAGACCGCGTCAGCTGACGCAACGGCAGAGCCGACAACTGCTCTGTCCGGCACTGGTGGTGTGAAGAGGAGAGGGCGCAAGACAAAGGTTGTCGAAGCTGCTGCGAGTGCCAAACGGGCACCTGTGCGCCGTGCTAGAAAGTCTGTGCAGACAGCGCCGGCCGCGCCGGTGACGGCGATCGATGAGATGGCAGACCTTTTGCAGTTGGAAGAGGAAAATCAACGACTGCGCAAGCTTCTGGCTGAGAAACTTCGCGCTGAAAATGCCGATTTGCGCAAACGGCTCAAGCTCGATTGATTTAAGCAGCCGGTCAACCGCCGGCCGCATTTCTATGCTTATCGAGACATACAGTTTGGCGGCGACGGATGCTGTTGCCGGAACTCAAACTCACTGCCTGCTTGCGGGATAAAGCGCGAGGTCGGATAGATGGCGTCTCCCTGGAAACTTCTTGCCCGACTGATCTCACCGGGACGCGGACAAAAGAGAGAAAACGGCTCGAGCGAGAAGGTTACGCCGGACGCGTTGGCTATTGCCGCTCCGACTGAAACGCTTGACGAGGAGAGCTTGATTAGCGCTGCTCGACCGGCAAGTGAGGAGCTACCTCGTCACGGGCATGCCGCTGCAATCTCCGCAGTGCCTGTGCATTCCGAAGAAGCCGAAAACGATGTCCGCGACAAGGTCGACGGCGAAGTCGCCAAAATAGTGGAGGTCGCTAATCCGGCTATATCCGGTGGTATTGGTATCGACGTCACCGCTGCACATGATACCCCTGGGATCAAGCGAACTGTCGAGGTCGCACCGCGCAAGCAAAGGAGCCGCGGCAAGGAAGCGGTGGCGATAGCGAACGATGGCAAGATCATACACACTGCAAACGAGATGAGCCTCGATGACGAGATCAAGGTGCTGAGGGATCAGTTGGCCAGAAAGCTGAAGCTGCAAAACGCGCAGTTGAGAAAAATGCTAGACCGGTTTGAACGCTGAACGTGGCGCGCTGCCTGTCCATTTAACCCCGGATCGATTGCAAGCCTTCGCCGGTTCAGATCCCGTCAAGGCGGTCGAACGTGGCGAGGCTTATTTAAGAGCGCTTACCTTAGCTTTCTCCTTATTTAAATAAAGCCACGCTTGCTTAAATAGCGGCCGAAACCCATACTCGCGTCATGTCTGATTCCGAACCCAATCAGCGGCGCGGCCGCTTTGTCGAAACATCAGTTGCCGGCGAAACAGTGCGGGCGTTCATACCACCTGCGTTGCCGCCGCTACCTGCCATTGACGTGCTTTCACTCTTGGAACGCCTTAGCTTGGCAGAGCGAGCTCTCGGACGGCTAGATGGCATCACGATGCTGCTTCCTCGTCAGGAACTCTTCCTTTATATGTATGTCAGGAAGGAGGCTGTTCTATCTTCGCAAATCGAAGGGACGCAGTCGACACTGTCCGATCTCCTGCGTTTTGAGACCGAAGCCCAGGCAGGACAGCCCATCGACGATATTCGCGAAGTTTCTAATTACGTCGATGCCATGATGTATGGTTTGGAGCGACTAGAAGCGCTGCCGATGTCGCTGCGTTTGATCCGCGAAATGCATGCGCGATTGCTGCACAGTGGGCGTGGTGGCACCAAAAATCCGGGAGAATTCCGGCGTTCGCAAAATTGGATTGGCGGGACGCGGCCTGGCAACGCCCTCTTCGTCCCACCGCCTGTCACGGAAATGGACGCCTGCCTGGATGCCCTTGAGCATTTCATGCATGAAGATCGGTCGAGACTACCGGCACTAATTAAGGCTGGCCTTCTCCACGTCCAATTCGAGACGATTCATCCATTCTTAGATGGCAACGGGCGAATCGGTCGCCTCCTTGTCACGTTGTATCTTTGCACGAACGGGGTTCTGCGTAAGCCGCTGCTCTACCTGAGCCTCTATCTGAAGGCCCATCGGACGGAATATTATCGACTGCTTCAGGAGGTTCGCGAACAAGGCAATTGGGAAGCCTGGCTCGACTTCTTCCTCTCTGGCGTTGCCGATACCGCCAACCAGGCGTTTCACGCGGCGACCCAGATCGTCGACGTATTTAAGGAAGACCGCGAGCGCATCACATCCGAAAGCGACCGAGCGGGCTCGGCACTTCGGATCCACGACCTATTTCAGCAAAATCCGTTTATGACGGCCAATCAGCTCGTTCAACAGACAGGCCTTTCCGCGCCCACCGTCAATGCGGCACTTACAGACCTGGAGCGTTTCGGTGTAGTTGAGGAGGTCACTGGCCGCAAGCGAGGTCGCGTTTTTAGCTACCGGCGGTATCTCGCGATCCTTAGCGAAGGCACTGATCCTTTGCCCCCAACCGCGTGAACATACCAATAATCTATGGGTCGACGGTTCGAACCCCTTCAAGGCGAAGGCATTTTGCCAGGTCCGTTCTGGACACATGGGTTACGGTTTATTCCTGAGACATAGGTAACACTTTTGGACCGAAAGGGTTCGGCAAAGGTTCAAGCGTAAGCGTTGCTCCGGTCGCACCTTGGCGAAGATGGTTTTACAGTGTCGAGGGCGGGAGCCATGATGAGGACGGCAACTATGCGCCCAAAAGCGGTCGCCAGCCTATGTTACTTACGCAGCATGTGAAGACCGAATTTAGCGATTTCCGCTTCCAACACATCTAGTTGCTCGCGAGTATCCGCGATAATTACATCGGTGCGGTCAAAATTTCCGAGGATGCGCACCCCATATCCCTCAAGATATATATCCATGAACAGAGCCTCGCGCAGACTACGCCGCAGTATTCGTTGAAATTCGGAGCTAGCGGAATTTATGGACCGAAGCACTCCTGGACGGTTCACGATGGCGCCGGCGTTTCCGAGATGATTATAGAGCGCGAGAAATTTTCTTTCCCCCGCTAAATAATCCTGAAGTTGATTGGCCTTAAAGGCATTTCTATAGGTGAACAAATTCGTCGCCATACACTCCGCCTCCGTCAACCAGTGGTCGAAAACTGAGACAAAAGCAAAAGGTACGCCCAGACTGGCAATCTCTTGGTCGCCAATATCGGGAAAGTGGTACTGGTGCGGAATAGTGACGGTCATAACGCTGCTCAGATAAGGTGGTTCAGAGCTACTTCCATCAGGGGCAAACAGTCAATCATCCGCATTGGGGCGATAGAAGCCTTTGAGCATATATTACCCTGCCGGGCAATTCCACGGCAGAAGTTCTCCTATTCGGCTCTGCTTGTGGCCATTGACGATGGTGGTGAGCGTGCTGGTTAAATACGCAAGGGGGTCGACGGAATTGAGCTTACAGGTCTCGATCAGCGAGGCGATGATCGCCCAGTTCTCCGCTCCCGCGTCATGCCCGGCGAAGAGCGCGTTCTTGCGATTGAGGGCAATTGGCCTAATGGTTCGCTCGACGGAATTGTTGTCGATCTCGATGCGGCCATCAGTCAGGAAAACACAAAGCCCATCCCAGTATTTGGCGACATAGGCGAGCGCTTCTCCGAGCGGCGACTTGCCAGCGACGTGGGCACGATGATGGGTGAGCCATGTCCGCATGTCTGCGATCAACGGCGCTGACCGTGCCTGCCTCCCAGCGAGGCGAGCGTCGGCGTCGAGACCGCGTAGTTCTGCTTCGATGCGATAGAGTTCGCCGATCCGCTTCACGCCGTCCTCGGCAATCGGTGCCGAACCGGTGCGTGTGATCTCGACCAGTTTGCGCCGTGCATGCGCCCAGCAATAGGCCAGCCGGATGTCGGGACCCCCACGATCCGGCGCAATCAGCCGATTGTATCCGGCGTAGCCGTCGACCTGAAGCACGCCCGTAAACCCTTGCAGTATCCGTTCGGCATGCTGCCCGCCACGCCCTGGAGCATAGGTGAAGGCTACACCGGGTGGAGCACCCCCGCCCCACGGTCGGTCATCACGGGCCAGCGCCCAGAAGTATCCGGTCTTGGTTTTGCGGAGACCGGGATCGAGCACCGGCGCACGAGTCTCGTCCATGAACAGCTTGGTCGAGTGCTTCAAATCGGCGATCAAAGCGTCGAAAACCGGACGAAGTTCGAATGCTGCCCGGCCGACCCAGTCGGCGAGCGTGGAGCGGTCGAGATCGATACCCTGGCGGCCCATTATCTGAGCCTGCCGGTAGAGCGGCAGATGATCCGCGTATTTGGACACCAGCACATGCGCGATGGTCGCCTCGGTCGGCAATCCTGCATGGATCAGTCGTGCAGGCGCTGGAGCCTGGGCAACGCCGTCGGTGCAAGAACGGCAGGCATATTTGGGGCGACGGGTGACAACGACGCGAAATTGCGCCGGGATCACATCGAGCCGCTCGGAAACGTCCTCGCCGATGCGATGCAGGCCGCCGCCACAGGGGCAGATCAGGCTTTTCGGCTCGATGATCTCCTCGACACGAGGAAGGTGGGCGGGAAGAGAGCCGCGATTGGCGGCGCGTGGTTTGGGGCGCGGTTTACCCGAAAGGCTATCGGCCTCGTCTTCGGCATGGACGGCCGCAATGGCCGTTTCCAGGTCCTCCAGTGCGAGATCGAATTGCTCGGGATCGGCCTTCTCGGACTTGCGGCCGAAGGCAGCCTGCTTGAAAGCGGCGACCAGCTTCTCCAGTCGCTCGATCCGGTCATCCTTGCGAACTTCGCGGGCTTGCGCCGCGATCAGCATGGCCTTCAGGGCAGCAATATCGTCTGGAAGATCGGCGGCATCCAACATGCCCGAAGTCTATCAAACCCCGTCACGCTTGGCCGGAAGAATCCGCTGCCCGAGTCATCGTGCCGCATCTATTCGATGGCATCCGGCGGTCTCGCCTCTACGGAACGAACCCGACGCCAGTCGAGGCCTGCAAACAGCGCTTCGAACTGCGCGTGGCCCAAGGTCATCAAGCCATCCCTGACGCCCGGCCAGGTGAACGTGTGTTCTTCCAGCCGCTTGTAGGCCATCACCAGACCGCTGTCATCCCAGTAGATCAACTTCAGCCGGTCTGCTTTCCGCGACCGGAATACGAAGACCGTCCCCGTAAATGGGTCCTTGTGCAACTCGTTCTTGACCAACGCCGCCAATCCATCATGGCCCTTGCGGAAGTCGACGGGCTTGGTCGCCACCATGACCCGGACGCGGTTCGATGGAAAGATCATGAAGAAACCGAGCAGGCACGCGCGACAGCGGCGATCCGGGCGACAGACGCCCCTTCTTCCAGACGGATAGTGACGGAGCCAACGACGATCTCGGGACGGCTGGCTTTTTTGATCGGCGGCTCCGAGACGGGTGGATCAACAATCACGGCTGCGAACTCGACCGCATCCTCGGGTGCAGGCAGAACCAGCTTGCCCTGCCGGGCCATCGTCCGCCAAGTGGACAGGTGGTTCGGCTTCAGACCATGTCGCTCTGCGACTTCATTCACCAACGCTCCGGGTCGAAGACTTTCCGAAACGATCTGCGCCTTGATCTCGTCCGGCCAATGCCGATGCGCCTCACGTCCAGACTTCCTGGTCGTGAGAACCTCCAATGTAGTCTCCATGGAGAAACTCCCTTCGCTCGTCCATGGAAAGCCGATCACAGATCAGGCAAGCCGAGACAACGTGGGGGTAGGACATCGGTTACGTTCAAGCCTGCATGTCTCATCATCGAAGTATCCCAGATCGTAATCCATAAAGCTTGTAAGCCAGATATGGTCTTCGACCTGTTTGATGCCGACGGCCTGACCGGCGAAGACCAGACTGAGATTGATCTTCTTCCGCTTGTAGCAGATGCGTCCGCATTTTGTGACGGTGACTGTCTGGTCGTGGAACGGGTAGTCGAGATCGGGTAGGCCGCGATAGACGCGCGGTGAAGCGTCGTAGCATTCTGCCGGGCAGGCCATGTTGAGCGCCTGGTGGGGCCGCTCGGTGTTGAACTCCTCGACGAAGTCGTCGAAGCGGGCTTGCTGCTGCAGGAAATTGTCTCCGGCCGGCTTGGTTGTCTCAAGTTTCAGTGTCAGATGCATGCGCTCGTGGCGGCCGTTCTGCTGCGGATGGCCGGGCTTGATGCGCTCGATGTCGATACCGAGCCTAAGCCACCAGACGGCGAGCCGAGACAGATTGAACAGTCCGTTGGGGCTGGCGAAAGGCACTCCGTTGTCGGTTCTGATCGCCTTGGGCAGGCCGAACTCCTTGAAGACGCGTTCGAAAACGGTGAAGGCGTAGACCTCCTTGGTCGTGTGCAACGCTTCGCAGGCCAAAAGATAGCGGCTGGCGAAGTCGGTGATCGTCAAGGGGTAGCAATAGCGCTTATCGGCAAGCATGAACTCGCCTTTGTAATCGGCGCACCACAGGTCGTTGGGCAGTCCTGGATTGGAGAGTGCTGTTCCTTCAGCCCTGTTGCGCCGTCGCCTACCGTGCTTGACCAGGCCGTTGCGGTCGAGGACGGCATGCACGGTTGAGATCGCCGGCGTGTGAACATCCGGATATAGCCGCGCCAGCCGCTCCCTGATCTTTGGTGCGCCCCAGTTGGGCTTGTCCTGCTTGGTCCGCACAATCAGCTTCTCGATTTGGAAAGGAAGCTGATTGGCGTGCCGGTAAGGCCGTCGCGATCGATCTGTCAGTCCTTGCAGACCGCTGTCGTTATAGCGGCTGATGATTTTGTGACCCGTCTTGCGGGAGATGCCGAATTCGCGGCACAGCGCCGCTATCTTCTCGCCATCCAGTATCCGCGCAACGAATTTGAGACGCTCGTCCATGCGGTTGCACTCCTGCCAAGGCACCTTCGCTCTCCTCGAAAAGGCAAAAAGTGTAACCCATGTCTCCGGTATGAACTGTCACCCCTCTCTCGGGAAGGACACCAGCGATCTCGCGTTCGGAAGGCGTCATGCGGATTTGCGACCCCTATTATCATTCTGACTGTTGCTGGTGATGTTTAGCGAATATGGTCAGCGCTGCATTAGCGGCCTCGGCCGTCTCGATTTCGTGAAACATGCATTGACTGACGGGGCGTAAATGTCGATTTCCGATAACCAGCAGCACGAGGACCAGGCCCAGCTCCGTTTACGACAGCTGGAGGCGGACATAGAAGCTGCGCAGCACGGACATAATGCTGCAGCTTTTCTTGCGGCGATTGTCGAATCCTCCGACGATGCGATCGTCAGCAAGAGCCTCAGCGGAGTCATCACGACCTGGAACAAGGGCGCTGAGCGTCTTTTCGGTTATACGGCAGACGAGGCTATCGGCAACCCGATCACGATCGTCATTCCACCCGATCGCCTGAACGAGGAGCCTGCCATTCTCGCCCGCATTCAGGCCGGCGAGCGCGTTGATCACTTCGAGACGATACGACGACGTAAAGATGGTAGCCTGATCGACATTTCTCTCACCATCTCGCCTATTCGGGACGGCACCGGAAAGATCATCGGCGCATCGAAGATCGCCCGCGACATATCAGAGCGTAAGCGCGCCGCCGAGCGTCAGGAACTTCTGCTGCGCGAGATGCATCACCGGGTAAAAAACCTGTTTGCCATTACCGGCAGCATCATCACCCTTGCAGGAAGGACGGCAAAGACGACTGCTGATCTAGCCGCGGGAATGAAGGACAGGTTGATGGCCCTCTCGAGGGCGCATGAGATGACATTGCCGAGTTTAAATGGTGAGACCGCGACCGGCGCTCCGGAGACCACCCTCTTTCAGCTTCTGTCGAATATCCTCGCGCCTTATGAGCGGGACGGTGCCAATCGTTGGCAGCTGATCGGAGATGACATCGACATCAGCGGCACCAAAATTACAAACTTCGCGCTGCTCTTCCATGAATTCGCAACCAATGCCGCGAAATATGGTGCGCTGTCCATCGAGGAGGGGAAGCTGGAGATAGCAGCGACGATGAAGGGTGAGATCGTGGAGATCGTGTGGCTTGAGAGCAGCGGTCCTCCGCAGGCTGCATTGGAGCGACGTTCGATCGGTTTTGGAAGCCGGCTTGAGCAGATAATAAGTCAGAGTCTCGGGGTCGATATCGCGCGCGACTGGATGCCGAACGGAGTCTCGATCCGACTGTTCGTCCCCCGCGGCGCCATCAGCGACTAAAACGAGGCAGGGCAGCCAGTCTCGTGTCAAAACCGGCCGGTTCGAGTTGCAGGATGTTGGCGCCAATCGACGCGTCGGTGGTCCGTTCGAGCCGATCTCTCAGGATCATCACATGGAGCTCCATCGAAATCGCGACCGACCTCGAGCGCCAACAGGTGACCGCCGACCGCTTCGAAGGAAGCGCTGCCGGCGGTGGCGTGCAGATGC